>NZ_NRSJ01000022.1 GCF_016584085.1 Halochromatium glycolicum
GCTTTTGTCCGATGGGTGTGCAACGATTGTTGTGTAGCGACTGCTCAACTGAGGAGCCGGATGCGGGAATTCCGCACGTCCGGATCTGTGGGAACCACGGGTGAGCAATCACCCGTGGTCACCCGGCGGCAATCGCCTTAGGCGCCGCTGCAAGAGGTCGAGCGCTGCGATGGGCCGCAGGTGAACCGCAGGGTTTGCAAGCGGTGTCGCGGGCGCGTTCGCGCCCAGACTAGGAACTCAGACTGGGAGCTCAGACTGGGAGCTCAGACCAGCGGGCGGGGTGCGGGTGGGATCGGTAGGCTCAGTTCATTGCGCCGGCATTTGAGCCGGCGCGGAGGAAGAGGCGGGGCAAGCGGCCCCGCCTGGCGGTTGGCTGAGGTGGCCAACCGAGCAGCATCAGCCTAGACCAAGAAGCCGTAGGCAACGCCAACGACCATCAGCATCACGGCTGCGATGGACAGGATCTCGCCGCCGTTGAGTTGCTTGAGCGTCTGTAGAAGTTTCATTGCAGCAGTCCTCGTCGTAAGCAGTGGGGTGAACAGGAACACCTGGGTGCGCACACCATGACCGCGGTGTTCCGCCGCGAGGCGGTGCTGGGACCGCCCAGAGCGAATGCTCTACTACTTTATTAGCATATAGTAAATTAACTAGCCATTGAGAGATCGCAATCTAGGCGGGCGCGATGCAGGCAGCGAGAACCGGTTCACACAAGCCCTGAGCAATCCGCCTGCAATGGGATCTGCCGCACGCTCGGGTGCGTTCGCACGCAAGCGATGGGATCATGTGAGCGGTCTGGGGCGGCCTGCCGCCCTGTTGCTTGACCTGATTGATCACCAGGCTGCTCACTCGCGATGCCAAGCTCTCCCTCATCTTCCGTTGGCGCTGTCGGGGCCTTGTGGTGGTGGTTGCGGCCGCTGCTGTTCCGACTCGATGCCGAGCAGGCGCACCGAATCGCCCTCGCACTCGCGGCACGCTGGTCGAAGGTCTTTAGCGGTGAGCTGAGCGCGGGTGATCCCGCGCGCTCCGCGAGCCTGCGGGTCGAGGCGATGGGACTGCAGTTCCCGAATCCGATCGGTCTGGCGGCCGGACTCGACAAGGACGCTGAGGCCGTGCCGCTCTGGCAGCGGCTCGGCTTTGGATTCGTCGAGGTCGGCACGGTGACCGCGCTGGCCCAGCCGGGCAATCCGCAGCCACGGTTGTTCCGGCTGCCTGCCGATGCTGCGCTCGTGAACCGGATGGGATTCAACAATGCCGGGGCCGAGGCCATGGCGGTGCGGCTGACGCGACTGCGCGAGCGCGCGATCCTGCAGGTGCCGGTCGGGGTGAATCTCGGTAAGTCGAAGGTGACGGCCGCCGAGCAGGCGCCAGAGGATTATCGGCGCAGCTGCGAGCTGCTGGCCGAGCTGTCCGATTACTTGGTCGTCAATATCTCGAGCCCGAATACGCCCGGCCTGCGCGACCTGCAGACGGTCGAGCAGGTGCAGCGTCTGGTCGATGCGGTGCAGGGGCCGAATCAGCGCTTGGCGCGCCCCCGTCCAGTGCTGTTGAAGCTCGCACCCGATTTAGCGGACGAAGACGCGATCGCCTGCGCGCATGCGGCGCTCGAGGCCGGCTGCGCTGGCTTGATCCTGACCAATACAACGGTCCGGCTGGAGCAATTGAGTCGGCCTCAGGCGGGCCTCAGCGGTGGGCTCTCCGGACGCCCCCTCTTCGCTCGCAGCACCGCGCTGCTGGCACAGGTGCGTGCCGCTGTCGGCCCAGGGCCGGTGCTGATCGGTACCGGCGGCATCTTCTTGCCCGAGGATGTCGCGGCGAAACGCGACGCCGGCGCCGATCTGGTGCAGGTCTATACGGGGTTGATCTATCGGGGGCCCGGTTTGGTCCGGGAGCTGCTGCGCGCCAAGCGTGGGTTGGCGTTGCGACGCTGACGTTGTGCGGCGGCTACGATGGCGCCATCTCGGGCGCAGCAGCGGGAGCAACGCCATGCACCCGCTCGCGAACAAACCCTTAGGCGATTTCTGTCAAAGCTCATACCGCCTTGCTGGTCTTTTTGCTCGCCTTCTTCGTCGCGCCGCCGGTCACATAGCCCGGCTATGCTCCCGGCGACGCTCCTCGAAGGCAAACGAAAATCCTGCGCAATTCGGTACGAGCTTTTCCGGCAATCGCCTTAGATCAGGCCGCCTGGACGCTTTCGACCCGCAACCGCGGGAATGCCGTGCCGGAGCGCATCGCTGGATCGGAAGCAGACGGGATCGCTTCTCGTTGGCGAAAGCCCGCGTCGCGCGCGGCTCGCCTTCGTGCAGGGCCTGGTGAGACGCCTCCAACCATTGAGCAGGACGATGCAAGAGCGACCCAAGATCAAGACCGCGCTGCCGAAGCGGCGTTATCAGATCGGCGATCATTCAGCGACCTTGCTGGGCGAGATCGACAGCGATGATGACCGCGACTACCGGTTCATCCTGGCGTTGGTGCCGATGGGCGAGCAGGAGCCGGTTCTCTATGTGACGAGCGAGCAGGCGGCAGCCGAGCGGCGCAGCCAGGGAGCCTACGACCTGCGCGTCATCAGCGCGAGCTTGACCGATGTGCTCGATACAGCAGACCGCTGGAGCGACCTGGATGCGTTCGCAGAGCAGGCCCTCGATTTGGCGCAGCAGGTGCTCGGGCTGGGAAATCAGCAGGTCTTCAAACTGATGTGATCTTGGTTGCGGGCGAGTCCCTGGAGTCTCCATTGGCGGAAGCCGTTGTCGGGCTCGCAGCATCGGATCGCAATTGCGGTGGCGGCTCCAGTAGCAGGTGCTCCAAGGCCGAGCGCTCATCGTCGCACCGCCTTTGCAGCTCGTCCTCGGTAGCCCGTTGTTCCTCGAGCGAGCGCCGCAACTGCTCATGCTCGGTCTCCAGCACCGTGAGCCGGCCCCGGCTTGCGTCGAGCAGCCTGTACTCCGGTGCGAGCAGCCTTTCGATCCGTCGGATGCCGCGCCGCAGTCGCCGCGAACGGCGCGCCGGGGCGCTGAGCCAGCCGGATACGCCCTTTGCGGCACGCTGCCGCTCGGCCTCTTCGAGGTCGCTGCGCAATGTTCGCAAGGCCGGTTGTTGGGCGTCGATCCGTGCCTCGACCGAGCGGAGCGTCTGCGCCGTCGCACTGATCGCCTCGCGATACTCGGCCAGGGTTCGCGTGAGGCTGAGCTGCTGGTCGCGGCATGCAGCACGCGCCGAGCGATGCTGCTCCAAGCGCTGCTGCAGCGCATCGATGCGCTGCTCGCGTCGGGCGCGCTGCGCCTCGCGGTTGGCCTCGAGCTGTTCCTGATGCTCCTGTTCCAGCGCCCACTCGTCGCGCATCCGTTGTCGACGCGTCTCGCTGTCGAGCCGCTCCTTGAACTGGCCCAATCGCAGCTGCAGCTCCTGCTCGCGCACGGCCAGCTCTGATTCCCGTTGTCGATGCTCGAGCGCGAGCTGATGGTCGATGCTCTCGCGTCGGCGGCTCAGCAGCTCATGTTCATGCTCACGGTCGGCGTCGAGGCGGTCCAGGCTCGCCTTGGCGTCGAGCTCGTCACGGTAGGCGGCGAGAAAGGCATCCGGGCTGCGCTCCCACTGTTCCCAGCGGCGGGCGAACTCGGCCGGCGAGAGTCGGCGCGCCGGATCATCGTGATGAGCGAATCCCGGGATGTCGGCGAGTCCACCGGCGAGATACTTGCGGTACTGGCTCTGGACCGACTCGCTGTAGTAGGCCTGCACCGCCGGCGGCTCGAAAAGCTTGAGGGCGATCAGGGCGAAGAAGAGCACACCGAGTGCGGCCTGAGCGAACCCCTCAACGGTCTCGAAGTGGGGCACGCCCTGCTCGCCCGAGCTTTCGCGCAGCGCGGTGAGCGCCTTGGAGCGTGCGGCAAAGGTCAGCTCAGGTGGCGCCGGCGGCGGCTGCTCGGCCTCGATCTCGGCCCTGATCCGTTCGCGCAGGGCCTGTTCCTCGATGCGGAGCTCGGCCAATGCGGCATTGATCTCACTGAGCTGCTGCTGCAGCGCCCCGATGCGTGCATCGATCGGCGCGACCCGTTCTTCCAGCTCGTTGCGTTTGGATTCCAGCGTCTCGGCCAGCAGTTCGGCGCGGGCGTTCCATTTGCGCGCTTCGGGGCCGTAGCCCGCCGGCCGGCCGTCGCGTCCGAACACCTCGTCGCCCACCCGCTGCCGCGCCTCGGCGAGGTCCCGCGTCAGCACCTCGATCTCGGGCTGATACTCGGCCCGGATACGCTCTCGCCGCTGCCGTTCGGTCGCGATGGCCTCATCGATGCGACCAATCTGCTGCTCGAGACCCGCAATGCGCGCCTGAAAGCCGGTCTCGAGCTGGGCGATGCGCTCATCGACCTGCTCGCGCAAGATCTCGGCACGCTGATCGAAATAGTGCTCGACCTGGGACTGATGCCAAGCGGCGATGTCATCGGCTCGGATCAGTTTTTCGATGAACGGCGCGGTCACGTAGAGCGAGATCGCGACGATCCCGACCCGCACGAGCAGCCCGAGCAGCCAGCGCAGCAACGGGCCGGATTCGCGCAGTGCCTGCCCGCTCAGGCGAGGTTTCTCAGAGGTGATCAACGAGGCATCGACGACCCAGACCACCGCGAACAATAACGCGAACAGGAACAGCCCAATCGGCGGTCCCAGCCAGGCTGTTTCAGCCGGCACGAGCGAAAGGCCGATCATGCCCCAGACAAAGCCCTCGAGGCTCGCCATCAGCAGGATCAGCACCCAGGCCGAGC
Source organism: Halochromatium glycolicum (assembly GCF_016584085.1). Taxonomy (GTDB): domain Bacteria; phylum Pseudomonadota; class Gammaproteobacteria; order Chromatiales; family Chromatiaceae; genus Lamprobacter; species Lamprobacter glycolicus. Next base: position 4,749 of record NZ_NRSJ01000022.1, read on the forward strand.
CGATCCAGGCCGCGGCCGCTGGTGTGAGCAGCTGGCGGCCATATGGCCGCAAGAAGAGATAGTCGCGCAGGCGCAGACGCGGGCCGTCGAGCCCGAGCCCGCCATAGGGGCCGGCACTCGCCCCATCCAGGCGCATCAGGGCGTTGCGCCGTGGGCTGAAGCCGGACCGATGCGCTTCCGGGTCAGGGTCTATCATTGCGTGCTCAGCTGTGCGGCGCCGCCCGGCCTCGTGCCGGTCTCGAGCGCACGCGCTTGGATAATGTCGTGTGTAGACGAATGATACTGAAGCTATTCCCTCGAGGCGCGCAGCGCTGTACCGACTCCGCCGCAGAGCCCCGGCTCGCCGCTTCCCGCCTGGCGCCCTGGGTGCTGCTCATTGCGGCCCTGCTGCTCTTGGCCAGCTGTAGCCGTGGCGGGGGACCAACCGTGCTCGGGCTGCGCGGCGCGACCATGGGGACGACCTACAGCGTGCAGATCGTCGAGCCGGCGGCCGAGCTCGACCGCGCCGCCTTGGCCGAGCGCATCGAGGCGAGGCTCGTGGCGATCAATGCGCAGATGTCGACCTATCAGCCCGACTCGGAGCTGTCGCGCTTCAACGCAAGCCCCTCGACCGACTGGTTCCCGGTCTCAGAGGAGCTGGTCTCGGTGCTGAAGACGGCGCAGGGGGTCAGTCGGGCTAGCGGCGGTGCATTCGATGTGACGGTGGGCCCTTTGGTGAATCTCTGGGGCTTCGGGCCGACCGTCAGCGCGGAGGCGCTGCCGACTGCGGGCGAGATCGCCGCGGCCCGGGCGCGGGTCGGCTGGCAGCAATTGCGGCTGCGGGAACAGCCGCCGGCGGTGCGCAAGACGCGCGCCGATCTCTCTGTCGATCTGTCGGCGATCGCGAAGGGTTATGCGGTTGATCGGATCGCCGAACTGCTCGAATCGGCGGACATCACCGACTATCTCGTCGAGATCGGCGGCGAATTGCGCGGGCGTGGCCGAAATGGCCGCGGTCAGCCCTGGCAGATCGCGATCGAGCGCCCCGAGACCGACAAGCGAGCGATCTTCCGCGTCGTGGCGCTGCGTGATCTGGGCATGGCCACCTCCGGCGACTATCGCAACTTCTTCGAGGTCGAAGGCCGGCGCTACTCGCATACGATCGATCCGGCGACCGGGCGTCCGGTCGGTCACCGGCTGGCCTCGGTCACGGTGCTGGCCGAATCGACGATGCGCGCGGATGCCTGGGCGACCGCGCTGCTCGTCCTGGGGCCGGATCGGGGGTTGGGCCTGGCTGAAGAACGGGGCTTGGCCGCGTTATTCATTGACCATGCCGGCGAGACATTCGAGGCCCGCGCCAGTGACGCCTTCGACGCCTTGCATGCGGACTAAGAGAGCCCCGATCAAAACGGCCGGTTGACTTGCGCAAGCTCCTGACTTCGCTCGCAGTAGGAGTCATGCTGTCAGGGCTTCCAAGGCGATCTCTGTCAAAGCTGACCCCGCCTTGCTGGCCGCAAACAGTCTAAACCGCGTCCAGAGACAGAAACGTCATTTTTTCGCAGCAGGCGCGGTCAAAATTGCACATCCCAAACTGGACGCAGTGTATACCCAAAGCACGTCAATTTTCGGCACGGCAGAGCGGAGGGTCGGGTGACGGCGAGCGGGGGTGTCGACGGCATGGATGCCGTCGTCAAGCCTCCACGGATGGATTCACGGCGTCCCCCGAACGCCGTTACGCGACGCGGAGCGGTCGAGTAAAACCGAAAACTGATTTGAGATGGGTATAAACAGATTTGGGTGACTGGCAGCTATAGTCACCCGCCCTGGTTTCCGGACAGGCTGAGTCCATCGGTGCTGACTGTTCCGGCGCTTCTGACCGGCCCTTCTGGCCGGCCCTTGTGTCCGGCGATCCGGCGGAATGGCTATAAAATGTCGGGGGTTGGCTCTTGCGCAGAGTGTTCAGGGTATTTGCGGGCAAGCGCTAACGCGAAGCCGGACGATCAGACCGCACTGCAAGCGCAGCGCGCCGAGCAAGGCGGAGCCGCGCCATCGCCGATCGCCTCATCAGCAGCGGGTGCGCGGTATACACTTGCTGTTATACCCAAAGCACGTCAATGCTCGGCACGGCAAAGTGGAGGGTCGGGTGACGCGACCCGGAGCAGTCGAGGAACACCGAAAATCAGTTTGCGATGGGTATAACCTGCGTTCACCAGTACCGGAGACGGCGATGGGACAAACCTTGAATGGCGTGTGCCGGCTGACGCTTGGGCCGGGTTTGACGCTGCTCTTGCTGGCCCTATCGGCGGTGACTGGCCTTGCTGCCGAGCCGCGCGAGCTGGTCATCATCAACGGCGCCGACTATTTTGGCGAGGACTACGACACCCTGCAGGACGTTGGCCTCGACGACTGCCAAGCCGCCTGTCTCGCCGACAACCGTTGCCAGGCATTCACCTACAACCGCAATGCCGGCTGGTGCTTCCTCAAGGCCGATTTCGGTGAGCTGCGCGCCTTCGATGGCGCTATCTCCGGCTATATCCGGGGTGCCGCACCCGAGCGCGCTGACCGGCGCGCCGAGCGTCGTTCGGAGCTGGCGTTCCTGCCGAGCCGTTATCGGGACGAGGCCGATGCGCTGCGCCGACGGATCGCGCAGGCCGACGATAGCACCGATGCTGATGGCGGACTCGATGCGATCATCGCCGACGCCCAGCGCGCGCTAAACGCGAACGACGCCCAAGACGCGGCTCGGGCCTATCGCGTCGCCGTTCGCTTGGCAACCGACGACTACGGCCTCTGGATGCGGCTGGCCGAGGCCGCTGGGGCGGTCGAGACCAACGATTGGTCGCTGCGCCAGCGCTTCCGCGAGGAGGCGACCGCGGCGGCGATCAACGCCTATCTGAGCGCCACTGATCCGGGCCAGCAGGCGCGGGCGCTGGCGCGGATCGGACGCGCGCTCGAGGCGCGCTCGGCCTGGCGCGAGGCCATACGGGCCGCGCGTGCGTCGCTGGCACTGGTCAATGATCCGGCGCTGCAGTCCCACCTGGACCAGCTCGTCGCACAGCACGGCTTCCGCGTCGTCGACCACAGCGTGTCTTCGGATGCGCGTGACCCGCGCATCTGCATCCGCTTCTCCGATCCATTGGCCCGCGACGGCGTCGTGCTCGCGGACTACATCGCGCTCGATGCGGCCGGGCTCGCGATCGAGCCGGAGGCCGAGCAGATCTGCATCGACGGTGTCGCGCACGGCGAGCGCTATCGGATCGAGGTGCGCGAGGGTCTGCCATCCAACGGTGGCGAGCGCCTCGCCAAGACGGTCGAGCTCAAGGTCTATGTGCGTGATCGCTCACCCTCGGTGCGCTTCCCGGGTCGTGCCTATGTGCTGCCGAGCGGCGGCGATGCGGCGCTGCCGGTGGTCACGGTCAACACCGATTTGCTCGAGGCGGCGCTCTATCGGGTCGGCGATCGCGCCCTCGGCGGCTTCGCGGCCGATGACGAGCTGCTCGCGCAGCTCAACGAGTACGAGACCGAGGCGCTGCAAGAGCGGCGCGGCGAACGACTCTGGAAGGGGCAGATCGAGACCCGCTCCGAGCTCAACCGTGAGGTCACGACGGCGATCCCGATCGCGGAGCTGATCGCCGAGATCGATCCTCGCCACGGCGATGCGAGCAGCACGCGCACGGGCCAGGCCGATGCGGGCCAGACCGCTGCGACCCGGACTGATGTGGCGAGTGCGCCGGCAGGCCAGGACGATGGCACTGCAGCCCGGGCGAGCGAGCAGCCGAGCCGGGCCAACATGTCCGCACCGTCGCCCGGCGCGCAAGCGACTCAGGCCGATACGACCGCACGCCAGCCTGATGCGCCAGTGCGTCGTCTCGCCCCGGGTGCCTATATCCTCACCGCGCGGCCGGCCGATGCGCTCAAGACCGATGGCCTGGCGACCCAATGGTTCGTCGTCTCCGATCTCGGGCTGACGGCGCTCTCCGCCGACGATGGCCTGCACGCGTTCGTGCGCTCGCTCTCCAGCGCCGAGCCGCTCGCCGATGTCCGGCTGCAGCTGCTGGCGCTGAACCAGCAGGTGCTCGGCGAGGCGCGCACCGATGCGCAGGGCCATGCGCGCTTCGACCCCGGCCTGCTGCGCGGCGAGGGCGGCAACCGGCCCGCCCTGCTGAGCGCCGAAGGCGCGCAGGGCGACTTTGGCTTCCTCGACCTGCAGGCGAGCCCGTTCGATCTGAGCGACCGCGGCGTGCAGGGTCGGCCAGCACCGAAGCCGATTGACAGCTATCTGGTCAGCGAGCGCGGTATCTATCGGCCCGGCGAAACAGTGACCTTGACCGCGCTGACGCGCGACCTGCGCGCCGGCGCGCTGACCGACGTGCCGCTGACCTTCGTGCTCGAACGGCCCGATGGTGTCGAGTTCCGCCGCGAGCAGGTCCCGGATCAGGGATTCGGCGGCCATCTGCTGCGCGTGCCGCTGCTCGACGACGCAATGCGCGGTACCTGGCAGGCGGAGGTGTTTGCTGATCCGCAGGCCGAGGCCCTGGCCCAGACCCCATTCCTGGTCGAGGACTTCGAGCCCGAGCGGCTCGATTTCACTGTCGAGTCGGCTGCCAAGACCCTGGACCCCGCATCGCCGCCGCGTTTGACGATCGACGCGCGCTATCTCTACGGCGCGCCGGCGGCTGGCCTCGAGGTCGAGGGCAGCACCCGCGTGAGCCAGGCCGATGGCCTCGAGGACTGGCCGGGCTGGCAGTTCGGCCTCGCCGATGATGAGGTCCATGAGCGAACCGCGCCGCTGCCGGGTACCGAGACTGGCGCCGACGGCAAGGCGCAGGTTGGCATCGAGCTGCCAACGCTGGCCCCGAGCAGCCGGCCGCTCAAGGCGCAGATCACTGTACAGGTGCTCGACGGCGGCGGGCGCCCGGTGGAGCGCGAGCTCAGCCTGCCGATTGCCGACCCGCGCCCGCGGATCGGCATCAGACCGCTGTTTGACGGCGCCGTCGAGCAGGGCGCCAATGCCCGTTTCGAGGTCATGGTGCTGGGCGGGGACGGCCAACCGGCTCAGGCCTCGGACCTGCGCTGGACCCTGTCCAAGGTCCAGACCTCCTATCAGTGGTATCAGACCGACGGCGACTGGCGCTATGAGCCAATCGTCAGCCGCACCCGGGTCGCGAGCGGCGAGCTCGCAATCGAGGCTGAGGGTGATGGCGCTGGGGGTGATGATGCTGGGGGTGACGGTTCGGGCGGTGACGGCGCTGGCGACCCCGTTTCTGGGCACGGCGCCGGGGATAGCGGCGCTGGGGATAGCGGCGTTGGGGACAGCGGCGTTGGGGACAGCGGCGTTGGCGTCGACGGCACGGGGCCGCTCACGAGAACGCTCGAGGCGGCGGTCGATTGGGGCGCGTACGAGCTGCGGGTCGAGGGTGGCGCAGAATCAGAAGCTGGCTCAGAGGCTGGCTCAGGGGCTGGCCCGGGGGCTGGCTCAGGGGCCGGTCCCAACCTTGTACCGGCAAGTATCGGCTTCGAGGCCGGTTGGTACGTCGCGCCGAAGGCGTTCGATACCCCGGATGGGCTCAAGGTCTCGCTCGACAAGCCCGAGTACCGGATCGGTGAGCAGGCACGGGTGCGTCTCGAGCCGCGCTTCCCAGGCCTGGCGCTGGTGGTGGTGATCAGCGGCGACGGCCTGGTCAGCATGCACCCGGCCGAGGTCCCGGAGGACGGTGCGACGGTCGCGTCGCCGGTCACCGCCGACTGGGGGCCGGGCGTCTATGTGACCGCAATGCTCTATCGCGGGATAGACCTGGCCGCGCGGCGGATGCCGCGGCGCGCGATCGGGCTGCACTGGGCCGGTGTCGACCCGGAAGAGCGACGCTTGGCGGTCGTGATCGATGCCCCCGAGCGCACAAGACCACGCGCGCCGCTCGAGGTGGACCTCAGGCTGACCAATCTTGCTCCGGGTGAAACGGCCTATGCCACCCTGGCCGCGGTCGATGTCGGTATCCTCAATCTGACCGGCTTCGAGCCCTGGTCGCCGGTGGGCTGGTACTTCGGCCAGCGTCGGCTCGGTGCAGCCTTGCGCGATCTCTACGGCCGGCTGATCGACCGGATGCAGGGCGAGCCGGGCCGGCTGCGCACCGGCAGCGGCGCCCGGCAGCTGATGAGCTTCGAGGGACCGCCGCCGAGCGAGGCCCTGGTCGCCTTCCAGAGCGAGATCCTCGAGGTCGATGCGAACGGCCAGGCTCAGGCGCGTTTCGATCTGCCCGACTTCAATGGTCAGGTACAACTGATGGCGATGGCCTGGTCCGCTGACGGCGTTGGCCAGGCTGCCAAGCAGGTGCTGGTACGCGACCCGATCGTCGTCAGTGCGGCGATGCCGCGCTTCCTGGCGCCGGGCGACCGCTCGCGCATCCTGGTCGAACTCGCCCATGTCGAGGGACCGGCGGGCACGGTCGAGGTCTCGCTGACCAGCAACGGCGAGGGGCTGGCGATCGACAACGACGGCACCCCGCTGCTGGTCGAGCTCGCCGAGCAGGGCCGCGCTCGGCTCGAGTACCCGGTCACCGCGACCCGGCTCGGCGACAACGAGCTGCTGATCCGGCTGGTCACCCCGGCCGGCGACGAGCTGACCAAGACCCTGCAGCTCGGGGTGCGGACGCTCGAGCCGCCCGTTCGACGGACCGCGACGGCCCGGCTTGAGCCGGGGGCCGATGCGCTGGCGCCGAGCTCGATGCTGAACGATGTCGAAGGGACCGACTTCGTCCCCGGGACCGGTCACTGGCTGGTCTCGGTCAGCGGCGCCGCGGGCATCGACGTGCCCGGCCTGCTTTGGGCGCTGGATCGTTATCCTTACGGCTGCGTCGAGCAGCGCACGAGCCGCGCGCTGCCGTTGCTGTACCTGGATCAGGTCGCCGTCGCGGCTGGGCTGCCGGCCGATCAGACCGCTGCGAAAAGGGTGCGCGAGACGATCGCGCAGGTACTCGCCCACCAGGCGTCGAATGGCGGTTTCGGGCTCTGGTCGCCCGCCCCCGGCGATCTCTGGCTCGATGCCTATGTCACCGATTTCCTGAGCCGGGCGCGCGAGCAGGGTTATACGGTGCCGGTGCCGGCCTTCGACAACTCGCTGGGCAACCTGCGCAACCAGCTCAGCTACGCGTCCGATTTCGATCAGGGCGGCGAAGGGATCGCCTATGGGCTCTATGTGCTGGCCCGCCATCAGCGCGTCCCGGTTGGCGACCTGCGCTACTACCTGGAGACCAAGCTCAACGCCTTCGCGACGCCGATGGCGCGCGCCCAGCTCGGTGCGGCGCTGGCGTTGTACGGCGAGCGCGACCGCGCCGCGATCGCGCTGCGCTCCGCTTTGGATCGATGGAATGACGGTCCCGATGCCCACGGTTGGCGCGACGACTTCGGCTCACATCTGCGCGACGGCGCGGCGCTGCTCGCGTTCGCGGCCGAGGCGAACCTCGGCGCGATCGACCTGCGCGCCCTTGGCGAGCGGCTGGCGCAGAAATGGTCGGCGCTTGAATACCCGAGCACCCAGGAGCAGGTCTGGATGCTGCTCGCCGCCCATGCGCTGATGGATGGTGCCGCCAAGCCCCGTCTCCGTGTCGGCGGTGAGCCGGTCGGCGACGCCTTCTTCCGCCGCTACGATCCGAGCCAGCGCGACGCCTTCGCGGCGCTCGCGATTGCCAATGCGGGCGAGCGGTCGCTGACGGCATCGGTCACCGCGAGCGGCGTGCCGCAGACAAAGCCGCCGGCATCTGCGCGCGGTTACGAAATCGAACGCGCCTACTACGATTTCGACGGCCGTCGAGTCGATCCGACCCAGGTCCAGCAAGGCGCGCGGCTGGTGGTGCTGGTCACGGTCACCGCCGATCGCCGTCGCGCCGCTCGGCTGATCGTCAGCGATCCGCTGCCGGCCGGCTTCGAGATCGACAATCCGCACCTGCTCCAGTCCGGCTCGGTCGAGGGGCTGCCCTGGCTGAATCTGATCACCGAGCCGGTGCATACCGCCTTCGGCGCCGATCGCTTTGTTGCGGCCGTCAATCGCGAGCGGCGTGATCCGCCGAGCTTCCAGCTCGCCTATGTGGTGCGGGCGGTCTCGCCGGGCGAATTCAGTCACCCGGCCGCCGCGGTCGAGGCGATGTATCAGCCCCAGCTCCGGGGGCGGACGGCGTCTGGCTCGGTGCTGATCCGAGCGGCAGAATGAGCCTGTTGGTTTCCCGCCCGCGTCGGGGGTTTGAGCCTCAGCGCGCGCTTGGGCTGTGCGATGAAGGCGGCGGCCGGGCGCCGCCCGGCTGGGTGAAGCTATCAGTGGTCAGCGGTCGGGGGCGTCCGTGCTGAGCGTCGCCGATCGCTACCTGCTGGCGGAGATCAGCAAGGTCTTTGCTGCGATCATGCTGACCTTGCTGATGGTGATGGTCAGCATGCTGCTGCTGCGCACGCTCGAGGAGGTCAACGTTGGCGCACTCAGCAACGATGCGGTGCTGCGCTACCTCGGGCTGCAGATCCTGCGCGATACGGCGAGCCTGCTGCCGCCGGCGTTCTTCATCGCGGTGCTGGTCACCCTCGGGCGCCTCGCTCGCGACAGCGAGCTGATCGCGTTCGGTGCCTGTGGCTTCGGCCCGGTGCGGCTTTACCGATCGTTACTGTTGTTCGCAGTGCCGCTTTCGCTCGTGACCGGCTGGTTCGCGTTGGTCGGTCAGCCCTATGCCTCGCTGCAGGTCCAGATCATCGAGGATGCTCAGGACCAACGCTCGACACAGGTCGCCGGCCTCCGCGCCGGTCGCTTCTATCAACAGGATGGCGGCCGCATCACCTTCTACGCCGCTGAGATCGACGAAGCGAACCGCTTTCGCGGCATCTTCCTGCAGGACAGGCGCGCCGAGCAGCCGCGACTGATCGTTGCCGACAGCGGCACTTACCAACGCGACCGCGAAACCGGTGAGCAGCGCGTGGTGCTCGAATCGGGGCGCCGCTACGACGGCACGGCCGGGAGAGCGGATTACCGGCTAGCGCACTTTGATCGCTACACCTACTTTCTCGACAGTGATCGGACGAGCGAGATCGAGCGGCGCCGGCGCGCAGCGATGCCGACGCGGGATCTGGTTGGTGCCGAGTCGCTCGCGGAGCGCGCCGAACTCAGCCATCGTCTCGCGGCGCCGCTTGCGATCTATGCGCTGGCCCTCCTTGCGATCCCGCTCACGACCCTGTCGCCGCGTCAGCGGGGAACGGCTCGACTCCTGCTGGCCTTCCTGACCTACTTCGCCTTCTTCAATCTACAGCGCTTGGCTGAGAATTGGTTTCAGACCGGTCTGACGCCGGCCTGGATGGGGATGCTCTGGTACCAGGCTGCGATCCTCTTGATGGTCTATCTGAGCCTGGCGCCAGGCTCGTTCTGGTTTAGGCAGGCCACTGATGCGATTCGTGGCTGGTACCGCAGCCGAAAACGCTGAGCTGGCCAAGGCTGCAGCGTCCGGCGACAGCGCATGGCCCCTTGGCACCCGCCCGGCGCTAGATTCTGCTGGGGGGTTACGTTGTGCCTGTCAGTGCGGTCCCTTTCGGAGTCGCTTGCCGATGACCATGGGGCAGATGGCCGTGGGGCCGATGACCGTGGGGCGCATGGCCGTGGCGAGGGCCTCGCTGACGTTCATGGCACGGCGTGCCACCCCGGACGATGAATGCCGAATGCGGCGTGATTCACGGTAACTGCCGTGTTGGGCTTCAGTTCAGCCGTTCCTCCTGTAGCCGAACATCGAGCAGGTTGAGCCTGAGCGTCTCTCCGCTCAATGCCGAGACCTCCACCTTGGCTGCATGTACAGCGGTCGCGATGCTGAGCGCTTGCACGATATCGCGGCCACTGATGGCACCGCCCGCGGCCAGGTCGTCGACTCCGGTCAAGATGTTCTGGACCAAACTTGCGACCGCCTCGCCGTCATCGGTCTCCTCGTGCAGCGGGAGGTCGAGGTCGATACTCTGGAAAGGCGCTGGACTCCAGTATTCGAAGTGATTCATGACGTTCTACCTCTTTGGCTGGGCGGCTTGTCGGGCAGCTGGTTATCGTCGGGCTGGTTAGGGTGCGCTTTGGGGTGCGCTCGGCCTCGCCTGATCATGCGATCTTCAGTCCGCGGGGCAGGACGGATCAGGCATGGAGTTGAGTGCGACCGCTGGCGCGTCGGAGGGGGGACTCGGAACGATCTGATACCGGGCAACACGATCGCGGAGGGCGGCCTCAGAAAGTCGTCCGCTTTGCTGATCCTCGATTCCGCCCCGGGTGGGCTGTGCGGACGGTGCCGACCGAATCGGGGCTGATGCCCAGGGTGCCGCCGCCTGGCGGGCAGCGGCTAGTAAGTCAAGACTGGATGCCTGAACCCCTGATGCGAGATGGGAGTAAAGGGCATCGCCTGAGCACCCTGGCTGGCCCGCGCCGGTCGTTCCGGATGGGGACCAGAGGACCAGGCCGGTGATTAGGGCCGGCAGGGCTCGGCGGACTGCGATCAGCCTCTGCGAAGTCACGAGCATCGTGCGTCTCCTCCCCGCCGGTTACGGGGTGTTGTCAGGTTCTGCCTGAACAAAACTTGGTCGTACCTGATACTGTCACCATTATCTAGCGGAGCAGTGTGCCTCTTTTGGGGCCCTGCCGCCCGCGATGCGATTGCTGAGCATCGATATTGACTAGGATTTGAACTGAATCTAGGCCGATAATTCGGCTTTGTCAATGGGGAAATCCAATTTTTATATGAACAAAATCTGTTCATCGAGGGTGTGATCTTGTCAGAATCTGAGCAGCCGTTCACCTGTCAGACCTACCGGATCGGCGCCGTCGCGCGCCTCACCGGAATTCCGCCCGATACCCTACGTGTGTGGGAGCGCCGCTATGCCGTCGTCGAACCCATCCGGTCCGAGGCCGGAACTCGGCTCTACTCCGCCGAAGACGTCGGGCGACTGACCCTGATCAAGCGGCTGGTCGACAACGGCGATGCGATAAGCCACGTCGCACCGTTGACGCTGGCGCAACTGCGCGAGCGCTCACAGGGGCTGCAGGTGGCGCCGAGCAACGAGACCGAGCGACAACCCTGCCGAATCGCGGTGCTCGGGCCGACGCTGCCCACGCTACTGGCTAGAGGCGGTGAACCGCTCAGTGCCGAGAATCACGGCATCGAGCTGGTCGGGGCATTCGACGATGAGCGCCGCTTCCGCGACGCGGCCGCCGAGCTCAAGATCGACCTACTGGTACTGGAGCGACCGACCATTCAGCTTGATCGGATCGCGCAGATCAGCGATCTGCTGACCGAGTCTGGTGCATCGCAGGGGCTAGTAGTCTATGGATTCGCATCCAGGGGCGCGGTCGAGCGGCTGGAGGCGCAACGGATCACGGCCAAGCGCGCGCCGGTCGATGCAGCCGAGCTCGCGCGCTGGTGCGCCGCGCTGCATGGGGCCGAGCAGCGGCCGGCCGCCGAGACCCTGCTCGCGGATATCGATCTCTCATCCCCGATCCCGCGGCGGCTCTATGACAGCGCGATGCTGGCGCGGATCGCGACCGCGTCCCCGACCGTTCGCTGCGAGTGCCCGCATCATCTGGTGCAGCTCGTCTCGAGCCTCGTCGCCTTCGAGCAGTACAGCCGCGAGTGCGAGAGCCGCAACGCCGAGGATGCTGCCCTGCATGCCTTCCTCCATGCGGCCACTGCGCGCGCCCGCGCCACGATGGAGGCTGCGCTTGCCCGCGTCGTCGAGGCCGAGGGGATCGATATCTGAGCGGGCGCGGTTGCCCTCGCGGGCGATCTCGGCGAGGGTGCTGCTAAACTTCTGTTTCGATCGATCGTCCAGGCTGTCCCACCGCTCATGATCTCCCTCCTCGACTATGGCGCCGGCAACGTGCGCAGTGTCCGGAATGCCATCGCCAAACTCGGTTTCGAGCTCATCGATATCCGGCGCCCGCGCGACATCCTCGATGCCGAGTACCTGATCTTCCCCGGCGTCGGTGCGTTCGGCGCCGCGATGCAGCGACTCGACGCCCTCGGCTATACCGAGCCTCTGAAGGAATATCTGGCTGCAGACCGACCCTTCCTCGGGATCTGTCTGGGGCTGCAGACGCTCTTTGAGGCCAGTGAGGAGTCGCCCGGGATTGCCGGCCTCGGTCTGATCCCAGGGCAGGTGCGGCGCTTTCCCGAGTCGGCGCTTGCGGTGCCGCACATGGGCTGGAACGGCCTGCGATTGCAGCGCCCCGGTCCGCTGCTGACCGGTCTGGATGCGCAGCGGTTCTATTTCGTCCATTCCTTCTACGCCGAATCGACCGCCGAGAATGCGGGCTGGGTGCTCGCCGAGACCGACTATGGCGCTTCGTTCGTCAGCGCTGTGCAGCGCGGCCGGGTTGCGGCCGTCCAGTTCCATCCCGAGAAGAGTGGTCAAGACGGTCTTGAGGTGCTGCGGCGTTTCCTCAGTGGGGAGGCCCTGCAGCCGGAGCGGGAATCGGCGGCCGAGCAAGGGACGTCGGGGCCGACACAGTTGGCTCGCCGGGTGATCGCCTGTCTCGATGTGCGCAGCAATGATGCCGGGGATCTGGTCGTGACCAAGGGCGATCAATACGACGTGCGCGAGCCTGGTGGTGCAGTGCGCAATCTCGGCAAGCCGGTCGAGTTGGCAGGACGCTACTACGACGAGGGCGCCGATGAGATCACCTTCCTGAACATTACGGCGTTTCGGGACTTCCCGTTGGCCGATCAGCCGATGCTCGAGGTGCTGCGGCGCACCTCCGAGAACGTCTTCGTCCCGCTGACGATCGGCGGCGGCATCCGGGCCTTCACCGATGCCGACGGCCACGGGTATAGCGCGCTCGATGTCGCCGGGGAATACTTCCGCTCCGGTGCTGACAAGGTCTCGATCGGCTCAGAGGCCGTCGCGATCGTCGAGGCCTTCCGCGCTAGCGGCGGCGACGGCAGCAGCGCGATCGAGCAGATCGCGACCGTCTACGGCAATCAGGCGGTGGTGATCTCGGTCGACCCGCGGCGGGTCTACGTCGACTCGCCGGACGCCACCGAGCGCACGACGATCGAGACCGCGCTGCCGGGGCCGAACGGTGAGCGCTTCTGCTGGTTCCAGTGCACCGTCAAGGGCGGACGCGAGGGCCGGGACGTCGATGCGATCGAGCTGGCGCGGGTCTGCGAGCAGCTTGGAGCCGGCGAGATCCTGCTGAACTCGATCGACCGCGACGGCACCGGCAGCGGCTTCGATCTGGAGCTCGTCGCTGCAGTGCGGGCAGCGGTCGGTATCCCGGTGATCGCCTCCAGCGGTGCGGGCAGCCCCGAGCATTTCACGCAGGTGTTTCAGTCCGCCGGTGCTGAGGCCGCACTCGCAGCCGGGATCTTCCACCGCCGCGAGGTGCCGATTGCCTCGGTCAAGGCACGGCTTCGGGACGACGGCATTCCCGTGCGTGACTGAGATGCCCAGTCGAGACGGCCGCTTCGATATCGCACCTCGGGTCCGCAGCGGGGGATGCGGGCGGCGGTTCGGCGCCGTGCTGCTCGGCACGCTGCTGTTGATCGGCTGTGCACAGCTGCCGCTCGGCCACAAGGCGCTGCCGGCTGGCCTCGAGCGTGATGAGCTGCTCACCGAGATCGCCGCCTGTCACCTGCTGCGGGTGATGCAAAGTGAGGACCGGGCGGCGACCGATGCGGTGGTCATCGCCGCGCTCGACCAATACGGCTTCGGCGTCGAGCGCATGATCCGGCGCGCAAACGACCTCACGCGCGCCGTCGCCGCTCGACCGGACGAGGGCGCACGGCTTCGCCGCCGAGCCCAAAACGCCTGCACGCAGCTTGCCGCTCTGACCGGCACGACGCCCGGTCTGGTGCGGTTCGATCCCGATGGCAGCGTCGATAAGACCTGGCTGGTGGTCGACGGTGAGATCAGCGACGGCTTCGCTGAGCGTGTGATCGAGCGGCTGCGTGCCGAGCGGGCGGTCGGGCTGGTGATCAACAGCCCTGGCGGCTCGCTCTATGAAGCACGCCAGCTCGGCCGCTGGCTGCGCGAGAACGGTATCCCGGTTGGGGTCAACCGGATCTGTACTTCGGCCTGCGTCGACGTGCTGGCCGGCGGCATCGAGCGTTATGTGACCGCGAACGCACGGCTCGGCATCCACCAGAGCAGGGTGCCGGCGCATCTGAGCAGCCATGAGGGTGGGCAACTCTCGGTGGTCAGCGCCGCACTCTACCTGCGCGAGATGGGCATCGATGAGAGCGTTGCGCTGGCCGCTGCGGCCGTGCCCAACAATAAGATGTACTGGATCTCGCTCGGCGAGGCGCTCGAGACCGGGCTCGCGACCAAGGTCGTGCCCGGATTCTAGCTACGAGGCCCTGTCAGAATACTGATCCAGCCTATACGGGCCTCTGATTTCGATGGCCGTAAGGAGTATGCTGTCAGGGCTTCTCAGTGCCTGTTAATCAGCGCGCACGAGCTCGAGCACATGCTGCGCATGGCCCTTCGGCGTCACATCGTAGAGCGCGTGACGGATGATACCGTCCTGGCCGATGATAAAGGTGCTGCGTTGGATGCCGATACGGCGCTCGCCGTTCTTCTCTTTCTCCCTCAACACGCCATAGGCTTGGCAGGCATCCCCGTCGGTATCGGCGAGTAGACGCATGGCCAGGCCGTACTTGTCGCGGAACGCGCCGTGACTGGCGCAAGTGTCGCGGCTGATGCCGACGAGCGTCGCGCCGCAGGCCTCGAACTCGGGTTGCAGGTCGCTGAATTCGAGAGCCTCCATGGTGCAGCCCGGCGTGTCGTCCTTTGGGTAGAAACAGAGCACGATCTTGCCCTGGCGCAGCAGATCGGCGCTGTGGACGCGTTCCATGTCTGCATCGGGCAGCGAGAATTCTGGCGCTTGGTCGCCCATTTGCAGCATTGCAGGTCTCTCCTCTGGCGGACACCTTCTGGGGGCGTTTTCGATTGCCCGTTTGCGCAGCGGCCACTTGCCGTTTCGAGTTTGATGCGACGGTTGGCGATATCCGCGGCGGTTGGGGTGCGGCGGCCGGGGGCGGTGGTCGAGCTCCGCGGTCGATCTCCGCGGAATCTAGGTGGCCTGGGGGAAGGCGTCAACCGTTGAGTCCCTGACAACCGCTCAATGGACGACCTTGGTGTCATCTCCGGCCCGTGCGTTTGGGAGGCGGATTCGGGCAATCAGGCCGCCGCCTTCGCGGTCGCCGAGCTCGATCTCCATCTCGTTGGCAACGGCGAGCTGACGGGCGACTGCGAGCCCGAGGCCGGAGCCGCCGGTTGAGCGGTTGCGGGAATGCTCGAGACGGTAGAAGGGACGAAACACGGCATTGCGCTCGCTCTCGGGGATGCCCGGTCCCTGGTCCAGTACGAATAGCGAGGGTGTCTCGTGCCGGCAGTCGAGGCGGACCTCGACCGATCCGTTGCTGTAGCGCAACGCGTTTTCGATCAGGTTGCCGAGGATGCGGCGCAGCGCGGAGGCATTAATGGAGTGGATGCAGCGCCCGAGCGGCCGCCAGGCGATTCGAGGCCGGTTGCCGACGACCTCGCTGACCAGTTCGGCGATATCTTCCCGTTGGCGCTCGCCGGCACCGAGGGTGCCGCCGAGCTCGACGGCTTGACCGATCTGGGTGCTCATCTCGTCGATGTCGCGGCGCATGCGGGCAGTCAAGTGTGGATCGGCCTCGTCCGGGAGCATCTCGAGCGCTAGCCGCAGGCGCGTCAATGGCGTGCGAAGGTCGTGCGAGATGCCGGCGAGCAGCACTGTGCGGTCGGCGAGCAGTTCTCGAACCTGCTGGCTGGTCTCGTTGAACTGGCGCGCGAGGTCGGCGAGCTCGCGCGGTCCGTTTTCGGGCAGGGGCTCGGGCGAGCGGCCTTTGGCGACCTCCTCGGCCGCGCGTGCGAGCCGCGTCAGCGGTGCCGTGACCCGGCGCGCAAGGATGGCAGCGGTCAGCACGACCAGTAATACGGCCAGCGCCGAGATCACCAGCACGCCGATCAGCGGCCGGGTGCCGATACGATCGCGCGGGATACCGGCCCAGACGGTGTCCTGGTTCGTCTCGAGGTTGACCCAGAACCAACGTCGACCCTCGATCAGGTTGCTCTGCATGCGCACTGGCCTGTCCAGGCGCTGGCTCAGCGCCTGGCTCAGTCGGAACACATATGGATAGAAGTAGTCATCGAGGCCTTGCGGCGGGTCTGAACCGGGCAGCAGCCGCACCTGATATTCCTCGAGCAGCTTGTCTTGGTAATCCTGCCGGGCTGGCTTGGGTAGCAGCACCAGCGTGCGCGCCGAGAGCTCCATGAACGCGGCCAGGTCCGCGGTCGAGCGCTGTACGACCGGGTAGAGTACGTAGTAGAGCGCCGAGCCGAAGGTGATCAGTGCGAAAGCGCCGAAGCTGAGCACCAACGTCAGCAGTACCCGGGCAAAGAGCGAGGCGGGGCGAAAGCGCATGCGAGCCCAGGCGCCGATCTCCAGGCGCTAGACCTCGCCGGCAGGCGTGAAGATGTAACCGCGCCCCCAGACGGTGCGGACATAGCAGGGCTCTTTTTTGTGGGGCTCGATCTTCGCGCGCAGTCGTGCGACCTGCACATCGATGCTGCGGTCGAAGGGGTTGCGCTCGTAGCCCTTGAGCAGGTCCAAGAGCCGGTCGCGATCCAGCACGCGGTTCGGATGCTCGGCGAAGATGCGCAGCAGATCGAACTCGCTGCCGGTGAGCGCGACGTTGTCGCCATCACGCAGCAGGCGGCGGCTCGCGAGCTCCAGGCGATAGGGGCCGAAGCTGATCTGATCGGCCGAGCTGTTGTCTTCGCGGTGCGCCGGGCGGCGCAGCACCGCCCGGATGCGGGCCAATAGCTCACGCGGATTGAAGGGCTTGGCGAGGTAATCGTCCGCACCGACCTCAAGGCCGATGATCCGGTCGATCTCGTCCCCGCGGGCCGAGAGCATGATGATCGGGATCGACATCTTCTGCCGCAATCGCCGCGCCAGCGTGAGCCCGTCATCACCAGGGAGCATCAGGTCGAGGATGATGATGTCGGCTTCGTTCTGATCCAGCCACTCGAACATCGCATTGCCTTCAGCGACACCGGTGACATTGAAGCCCTCCCGTTGCAGATAATCCTGCAAAAGCTCGCGAAGCGAGGCGTCGTCGTCGACCACGAGGACTTGGGTCTTCGTGCTCACAGCGTCGGTAGCCATGGCCAGTGCCTGTGCGTTCTGTCGTCAGGTCCCATCGTTACAAATTGTCACCGCATAAGTATATGCTGAAATACCCAGCACGGTTGCTGCGGCGATACTGAAGGTTGAGCGCTGGGGAAATCGATTTTCCGCTCCCGCTCGCTGGTACCGCTCACCGCTACCCCACTTGGGGAGCGGCCGCCGGTTACCCAGCGAACTACCCAGCGAACTACCCAGCGAACCTTTCCGACTGGATGCACGAAACGGAGGTAGTTGTATGTGTTTCGATGCGTTGACGATTGGCGGTTTGCTCGTTGCAGTGGTGAGTGGCGGATTCTTGGTCGGCCTGGTCTCGCAGAATGACCGGTCTGCTTCCAAGGCGCCTTCTCTCAAGCAGCGTTCTCTCCAAGCCGAGCAGCCCGTAGCAGCCGTGCCGCAGGATTGATAACCACTCATCGAACCGGTTCTGGGCAGCAAGCCTCTTTGGGCCGCCCCGACGGAAGCACACCCTGTCGCGGCGGTCTCTTTTTTGGCGAGCTGCGTCCTGTTCGGGCGACCTGTCACCCTGGTTCGGGAGACTGATCCGGCGATACAGCGATCAGGTCGCGATGGGCTAGCGCGATCTTCAGCCCCCCTGCTGCGGCCTCGGCCTGCCGCGCTGCACACCAGGCCTGCAGTCGCGAAGTCGCCGTCGGGTCGACCTCGCAGGCGGCGTCAACCCATCCCTCGAGCAGCGCCTGCTGCAGCGGCGCCTCATCAGCCTCCAGAGACCAGGCGCTCGGCGCTGTTTGCACCTGATAACCCGCCGCCAGTGCCAATCGCTGTGCCGCGGCAGAAGCGCTTGGCCCCAACGCTGGTCCGAATCCCTTATCGCGACGCTGATGCTGGTTGACCAGCGCAATCACTTCTTGGTCCATCGGCTGTGCAGGCGCGAGCCGCACCCGGCCATCGTAGCTTAGCGCAAACAGCAGCGAACAGCTGGCACCTTTGCAGCGCTCAACGACTGCGCACAGCCAGGGCTCGGAGACGAGATCCAACAACGCCGAGGCCGTGACCAGGCCGCCGCTTGGTAGCTGCTGCGCCCTGAGGCCAGCGGCAAGATCGGCCTGCCCCACCTGTACTTGTGCGTCCCAGGCCGGGCCGGCGAGCAGGAGGCTGCCGGCTTTGACATCCACTTGGTAACCCCGAGCGCTGGCCCAGTCCCGGGTGAGACGCAACAACCCGTCGAGGAGGATGGGGTCGTGGTCGAGGCACCGCCATTGCTGTCCGCTGCCAAGCTTCGGCGCGAGATAGCGCAGATTGGCGCCCGTGCCGGCCCCGAGATCGAGTATCTGCAGCGGACGCTGAGCGCAGGACGTTGCCAGAGCAGGTCTTTGCAGCGCTTGGAGCAAACTGTCGGCTCGTGCGCGGTGGTCGGCCTCCTCGCGCAGCTGCAGCCAGTTCAGACTGAACTCAGACATGCTCGAGTAACGCGCTCCAGCGCCGGATACAGCTCGGCCAATCCGGAAGTCGTTTCCGCGCCTGCTCGGCGCCGGCAGCGAGCCCCGTAAGCCGTTCGCGGTCATGAAGCAGTTCGCGCAGCGCAGCGGTCAGCGCTTCGCTCGATCCGGGCTCCACGAGCAGACCGGCCTGAGGTGGAACCGTTTCATGGACCGCGCCGGCACCGCTGCCGAGGATGGGCAGACCGCGTGCCAGGGCCTCGGCAAAGGCCATCCCGTAGCCTTCATAGAGGCTCGGCAGCACGAACAGATCGGCCTCCTGGTACGCCTGTTCGAGCGCCGTGTCGTTGAGCTCACCGGCCAGGGTGATCCGTTCGTGTAGCCCCAGGCTGTCGATCAGTACCCGAGTTCGCGCGGCGGTCTCGGGGTCACGGGCGAGGCTGCCAACGATCGTCAGGTGCCAGCGCTCATCTCTCAGTCGCGCGAGGGCCTCGATCAAGAAGCGGTGGCCTTTTCGCGGGATCAGCGTCCCGACGCAAAGCAGCTGCAGCGGCGGGAGGCCAGTGCGGGCCGCGAGCGATGCGGGATCGGTGCCCGGCTCGATGACGTCGATGCGGTCTGCATCCTGACCCATCGCGGTGAGGCGGCGGGCGGTGGCCGCGCTGGTGACGACGATCCGATGCACAGAGGCGAGTGCGGCCTGCTCACTCGCGCGCAGCGCTGCGGCGCGCTCGGGTGTGAGACCGGCCTCGTCTGCAAGCGGGTGGTGCACCAGCGCGAGGATGCGCAGGCGCTCACGGTGGGCCGCGACGAGCTCCGGCATCACGCCAAGCGCGAGTCCGTCGATCAGCACCAGCTCTCCGGGGTCGAGCTCGGCAAGCCGGGTCGCGGCCTCGGTCAGTGCGTCGGCAGTCGGTACGGGAAAACTGTCGTCGAGGCGGGTGACGCGGACCGTCCAACCGAGCTCGCATAGGCCCCTGATCAGCCGCCGGTCATAGCGGTAGCCGCCGGTGCGGGCGCCGAGGTCCCCCGGGACCAGGACCCGCAGGCGTCGGACAGGAATGACGCATCCCTCCAATCGGTCCGCTCGGCTCAATCCTTGCCGAGCTCGACCAGATGATCGAGGAGCGCCTCGGTCTGCGCTGCATCAAGCGAGCCGCATTGATCGGCTGCGGGATGTGTTCGCCGCCCAGCGCCGAAGTCGCGGATCTGCTTGCTCAGATAGGCGGGATACTGATCGATCAGCGGGGGGGCGCTGCCGCCGCCGCCTTCGTCGCCGTGACAGCTGGCGCAGTCGGCCTGATAGCGCTCAGCCCCGGCGGCTGCCAGTGCCTGCTTTGAACCGTAGGTCTCGATCGCGTCACGACTCGGCTCATAGGGCCAGAGCGCGAGTTGCGGCGGGGGCATCGCGGCGATATGCGCAGAGACCTTGTCGATCACCGTCTCGTCGAAACGATGGTGCTTGAAGATCGGGATCATCGGCTTGTTGACACGGCGCTGGGCCTTGAAATCATGCAGCTGCTTATCGATGTAGCCAACCGGAAGACCTGCGATGCGCGGATATTTGCCGGATTCGCCACCGGCACCCCTGTCACCATGGCAGCTCTCGCAGTAGCGGTAGATCGCTTCCCCGGTGACCCCTTCTTGCTGCTGTGCTGCAGTAGGGCCTGGTAAGGGGCCGGTCAGCAGCAATGCCAGAATGCAGCAGCGGGCAAGGGTTGGGATGGAGAAGCTTGAATGGGACATCGGTGCGGCCTGATCGCTAGCGTGAAACAGTCTGATTCGGGATGATCGCGCCTGCTGATGATAAGGTCGCCGGGGCCATTGAACTAGGGCAGATGGCCCGATCGACTCTGGATTCGGCCGAGAGGCGTTAGCTTATGGTGTCGCCTCATCAATACACCTGCCAGGCTGAACAAGCTGCTGATTTCTGAGCCGATACAGGGCATTCTGTTAGGGTTCCCAAGGCTGTCGCCGTGCGTGAGTCCCGGGGCGAGGATCGATCCGCCGGGTTTCACGAACGCGGACTCGATACTCCGATGGGCTTCTCTGCTGGGTGCCGAGCCGTCGTGAATGGCGCCGGCGATCCTTGACGACGGACAACGCAATGAGTGGGCGACCATGCTTGAATCGGCGGTCGCGTGTTGACAGCCCCCGCCGTTTGCCCGATATGAAACGCAAAGCATTGATTGCGATCGCCGCCTTGATCCCGCTCGTGCTGATCGGGGCTGCCCTGTTGTCACTGCCCGAGCCCGATTTTGAGGTCGTCGCCAAGGGTGACGGTTACGAACTGCGGCGCTATGAGCCGTTCAATGTCGCGCAGACACGGGTCGCCGGCGACTTCGACGGCGCAACCGAGAACGCCTTCGAGCGCCTCGTGGACTACATCCAGCGCGGCAATCGCGGTAACCGCAATCTGCCGATGATGGCCCCTGTGAACCAGTTCCGAGCCGAGGACGATGCGTCGAGCTCGTGGCTGGTGCAGTTCGTGATGCCGACGGAGTATCCGCTATCCTATCTGCCGGCCCCGGCCGACGAGCGGGTCTTGCTGCAGACGATGCCCGAGCGCCTCGTCGCTGCGCTCCGCTATCGTGGCGGCTGGAGCGAGGAACGCTACCGCGAGCACGAGGCCGCGCTGCTGCAGGCGCTCGAGGACGATGGGCTCCGGGTTATCGGCGCGCCGGTGTTCGCGCGGTACAATGCCCCTTTCGTACCCGGGTTTTTACGCCGGAATGAGGTCTTGGTCGAGGTTGCCGACGACTCTCCGTCCGACGAAGTTCCGCCACTCGATAGGTGAATCCCATGTCCGTAGTCACGGGAGCGCGTTTTGGTCTCCGCCTCGATCCGCTTGCCTCGGCCGCTTCTGCGCCGTTGCGCCGGCAGGTGGAGCTGCCCGAGGCACTTGATGCCACGCGCGACAGCTTTGCGACCACGCATCTGAAAGAGATCAGCTACTACGTCGGCGGGCCGGAGGATGGCCGACCGCTGGTGTTGCTGCACAGCATCAATGCAGCGCCCAGCGCGTTCGAGATGAAACCACTCTACGACCACTACTGCGCCAGCCGCCGTGTCTATGTGCCAGAACTGCCGGGATTCGGCTTTTCGGACCGCAGCGATCGCCCCTACTCTCCGGAACTCTATGCGAACGCGATCAATGCCTTCTTGACCAATGTGGTGCAGGCTCCGGCCGATGTGATCGCGTTTTCGCTGAGCAGCGAGTTTGCTGCACGGGCAGCGCTCGCGGCGAGTGAGCGCTTTCTGAGCTTGGCGCTGCTGTCGCCGACGGGCTTCAGCGATCGCAAGCTGCCCTCCGGCGGCGTTGGTCGGGCCATGCATGGCTTCTTCACCTTGCCCGGTCTCGGCCAGGGTCTCTACGAGCTGTTGACCAAACGGCCGAGCATTCGCTACTTCCTGCGCCGGAGCTATGTCGGCGAGCCACCCGAGGCGATGGTCGATTACGCCTATGCGACCTCGCACCAGCCCGGTGCGCGGCATGCGCCGTACTATTTCCTGGCCGGGCAGCTGTTTACCCGCCAGGCGACCGAGACCCTTTACGCCAAACTCGGGCTCCCGGTACTGGTGCTTTACGATCGCGATGCCAATGTCGGCTTTGAGCTGCTGCCGGATTTCCTCTCGACCCACCCAAACTGGAAGGCCGTTCGCGTCGCGCCGACGCTTGGTATCCCCCAATGGGAGCGCCCGGAGGGCGTTGTCGCTGCGCTCGATGAATTCTGGTCGCAACGTGATTGACCCATCGGGCTCGGCGGTGACACGGCGGTCATCCAATTCGAATCCCTTGCCGCTGTAGCGCGCCGGCGTCGGCTTGGCGGCGGCCAAGCTCGACGCCTGGGCTTCGCTTGGATTCAGCCAAGGTTCTAACGTGCTCGCTCCGCTGCAAGTGCTCGACCAGTTGAAGGTATCCCTCGCCGAAGGCATCGGCAGACTGCCTCTGAACGGCGAGGACGGGATGGTCTCGTTGCTGTTGGGGCTGCCGCGTGTGCCGACCTCGCTGCCGCAGCGAGTGGGTCCGCATTTTCACTTCCGGCATGTGCACCGTGACGATCTGCGAGCCGGTTACGGTATTGCCGCCGAGTGGAGCGCCGGGGGTCCGGCGAGGCTCGAGCAGTTGGCCGAGTCTGCGCGCGGACTGCGAGCGGTCTGGGAACGTGTCGATCCGGACGAGACCGGCTTCGATGCCTTTGCGATGTTGGGCTTCGCGGCCACCGTTGATGCAGCGCCGATGATCGAGGACCATCTGCCGAACGCGCTGTTCTGGGTGCCCGAGGTCGGGATTCGCTCGAGTGGCGGCAGTGCCGTCTTGGTGCTCTCGACGCGTCGTCCGGCGCAGGCCTCGGCGCTGCTGCAGCGCTGGAGCGGGTTGCTCGATGAGTTGATCCCGTCCTTCTACCAACCGGTCGATGGTCCGCGGATGCCTGCCGACCTGCGGCGGGAGTTCGCCGAGCCGGACCGTGCCGGTTGGGCCGAGCTGGTGAAGGCTGCGCTCGCTCAGATCCACCAAGGTGCGCTGCAGAAGGTCGTGCTCTCGCGCCGGATCGACGTCACCGGCACCCGCTGCTTCGATGTCAACCGGCTGCTGGGGGCCTTGAGCTGCCTGTTCCCGTCCTGTCAGATCGTGAGTCTACGCCGCAACGGGTCGACCTTCGTCGCCGCCACGCCGGAACGGCTGCTGAGCCAGCATGGCCGGGCCATCGAGGTCGACGCGATCGCCGGCACCGCTGGCCGTGACCAGGATGTCGATGCCGATACGGCGCTGGCCGAGGCCCTCTGCACCTCGGACAAGAACCTGCGTGAGCATCAGTTCGTCATCGATGCGATCCGCGAAGCCTTGCAGCCCTGCTGCGCCCGGATTGAGGCACCGGAACAGCCGCAGCTGATGCAGTTGAGTAATGCCCAGCACCTATGGAGCCCGATTCGGGCCCAGGCCGACGAGGCGGTGGATCTCTTCGAGCTGGCCGCGCGGCTGCATCCGACCCCGGCGACCAACGGTCAGCCCCGCCATAGCGCGAGCGGTTGGCTGCAGGCGGGCGAGCCCTTCCAGCGCGGCTGGTATACCGGTGCTGCTGGTACGCTCGAGCCGGACCTCAGCGGGGAACTCTGGGTCCTACTGCGCTGCGCCCGGCTCTGCGGTCAGCGCGCCGAGCTCTATGCTGGTGCCGGGATCGTCGCGGGCTCTGATCCCGGCACCGAATGGGAGGAGACCGAGGCCAAGCTCAGCGCGATGCTGTCCGCGCTGCAGTACGCGTGAGCGCGCCGGCCCAGACATCGAGCGCCGCCGCCGGCTTCGCCGAGGACCTCGGCTGTTGCAATCTGCGCTGGTCGTTGGCGCTGCTCGAAGGCATGGTCGCGGCCGGAATCAGCCAGCTGGTGCTGTCGCCGGGGGCGCGTTCGACCCCAGTCGTGATCGCCGCGCAGCGCTTGGAGCAGGCGGGCCATCTGGTGCTGACGCCGGTGCTCGATGAGCGCAGCGCAGGCTTCTTCGCGCTCGGTCTCGCTCGTGCCAGTCTGCAGCCGGTGGCGCTGCTTGCGACCTCCGGCAGCGCGCCGGCGCACTGGTATCCGGCGGTGATCGAGGCATCAGAATCCGGTCTGCCGTTGTTGCTGCTCTCGGCCGATCGGCCGCCGCGGCTGCATGGCTGGGGCGCCAACCAGACCATCGATCAAACGCGGCTGTTCGGCGCCTTCGTACGTGAGTTCCATGATCCCGGCCCGCCGCAGCCCTGCCCCTCCCGGTCCGCCGCGTCCCAGCACGAAGCCGTCCAGTCCGACGCACCCGGGCCCTCGCAGTCGCAGGCAGCCGCCGCCCTCAAGGCGCAGCGCGCGCTTGGCCGGCGTGCGGCTGAGGTCAGCCAGGGCCGGCACGCCGGGCCGGTGCACATCAACCTGCCGTTCGATGAGCCATTGGTTCCTGGGCAGGACTGCAATGCCACGGTTGTGATACCGGGGCACGCGCTGCCGAGCTCAAGTCCCGAGCCGACGGTGTCGTCAACGTCACCGGGAACGCTGGCCAGCCCGCCGCGGACGGCGTTCAGCCAAGGCTCGACAGCGCCTGGGCTCGAACCCACAAGTGATAGTGAGGCTCGGCCCGCAGCGCTCAGCGTTCGGGCTAAGCTCTCCGGCTGGCCTAAAGGGCGCGGGCTGATCGTCTGCGGGCCCGGCGCCGAGCAGCGGACTCCCGTCAGCGCGCAAGCTGATCGGCTTCCACTGCAACAGGCGTTGGCGCCTGCGCTCTGGCGCTGCGCCGATGTGCTGGCGCTGCCGGTCTTGGTCGATCCGCTCTCGGGATTGCGCACAGGTCCCGGCTCGGATGCGCGCGTGAGCGCCTATGATGCGATCCTGCGCAACTCGAGCGCGGCGCAGGCGCTGCGGCCGGACTGGGTGCTGCGGATCGGCCGGGCGCCGGTGTCGAAGGTGCTCGGTCGATGGCTCGAGGGGGTGCCGGCGATCCTCGCCGATCCGGCCGGGCGCTGGTCCGACCCGGGGCACGACGCGCTGAGCCGACTCGAGCTGCCCGCCGCGGCGGTCTGCGAGGCACTGGTTGCGCAGCAGTTGGTTGCAGCGGATCAGGAATGGCTCGAGTGCTGGCGCTCGGCCGAGCAGCGCGCTTGGGGGCTGGTCGCGGCCGAGCTCGACGCTGCGTCGGAGGACGGTCCGGCTGGGCTGGCGCCGCTGACCGAAGGCCAGGTGGTGCACGTACTGCGCCGACTGATTCCAACCGGCGAGGCCCTGTTCTGCGGCAACTCGATGCCGATTCGCCAACTCGATACCTGGTGGCGCGGCGGCGACGCTCAGGTTGCACTGCTCGGGAACCGCGGCGCCAGCGGGATCGATGGCTATCTGTCGACCTTGGCCGGGCTCAGTGCTGCCGGGCTGCATTGTTGGGGGCTGACTGGAGACCTGTCCTTTTGCCACGATCTGAGCGGGCTGCTGCTGGCGGCACGGCTCGACCGGCCGCTGCTGGTGCTGAATAATGACGGCGGCCATATCTTCGACTATCTGCCGCAAAACGGTCTGCCCGACTTCGAGCGTCTGTGGCAGACGCCGCAGCGGGTCTCGATCGGGGCGGTGGCTGCCCTTGCCGGTCTGCAGCACAGGCAGGTTGGCGATGTGGTAGGCCTCGAGCAGGCGCTGGCCGATATCGGGCTCGGCCCTGCGGTGATCGAGGTGTGGGTCGATCCGGAGATCAGTCGGCGGACCCATCTTGGGCTCTGGGAGCGTCTGGCCCGGACCTCGACCCTGAGCGATTGACTCCCCGGCACACCAGCGCAGCCTTGTGGTCAGAGCCGAGAGCCGAGAGCCGAGAATCAGGCTAGTACCGCGTTCCACCTTATTTTGCCGTCGTTCCAGCAGGATGCCGGAACCCAGTGCCAAAGGCGTTAGGCGATTGCCGGAAAAGCTCGTACCGAATTGCGCAGGATGTTCGGTTGCCTTCGAGGAGCGTCGCCGGGAGCATAGCCGGGCTATGTGACCGGCGGCGCGACGAAGAAGGCGAGCGAAAAGACCAGCAAGGCGGTATGAGCTTTGACAGAAATCGCCTTAGCTCGCGGTCGGCACAGAGTGGCAAGATAAGCTGGAACGGTCTACTAGGTGCCTGCGCTGTTCAGGGCGATACGGGGCCGGATGATCAACGAGACCGATGAAGGTGGGCTCGAGTGCCCGGCGCGCTGGCGTTCTGCACTGGCGCAGCAGTGGAAATCGACAAGAGAACAAGACTGATCATGACCGAAGACCAACAGCCGCCCAAGCCGATCGCCTGGGAGCCGGTGACCGAGCCCGGCTATCAGGACATCCTGATGCACCGAGCCGAGGGTATCGCCAAGATCACGATCAACCGGCCCGAGGTACGCAATGCGTTCCGGCCGGAGACCGTGCTCGAGCTCAGTGACGCGTTCCGCCGTGCCCATCTGGACCCCCAGATCGGCGTGATCATCTTGACCGGCGCCGGCGAGCTGGCATTCTGCTCCGGCGGCGATCAGCGCATCCGCGGTGATGCCGGTTATCGGGACACTGCGGGTGCTGAGCATCTCAATGTGCTCGAGCTGCAGCGTCAGATCCGAACCTTGCCGAAGCCGGTGGTCGCGATGGTCGCCGGGTACGCGATCGGCGGCGGTCATGTGCTGCACCTGATCTGCGATCTGAGCATCGCCGCCGAGAATGCCCGCTTCGGTCAGACCGGACCCAAGGTCGGCAGCTTCGATGCGGGCTTCGGGGCCGGGCAGATGGCGCGTACCATCGGTCTGAAACGGGCCAAGGAGATCTGGTTCCTGTGCCGCCAGTACGACGCCCAAGAGGCACTGGCGATGGGGCTCGTCAACACCGTGGTGCCGCTCGCGGAGCTGGAGGCGACGACGGTCGACTGGTGCCGACAGATGCTGAGGCACTCGCCAACGGCCCTGCGTCTGCTCAAGGCCGCCTTCAATGCAGATAGCGACGGGCTCGCCGGAATCCAGGAGCTGGCCGGCAATGCGACCGGGCTGTTCTACACGACCGCCGAGGCCCAGGAAGGCCGCGATGCCTTTCTCGAGAAGCGCGCTCCCGATTTCGGCCCGTTTCGGCGCCATTCCTAGATGCCCGGGTATGACGTCCGCCTAAGACGCCCTAACAAAGTGCCTCCTGTAGCCAGATAGATCAGGGGTTTGCGCGGGTCAAGCGGCCGTTTTGATAGGGCCTCTAGGTCTGAGCAAGCCGCTGACTTCGATTGCTTTACTGCGGCCTGTTATAGTCGCCCGCCCTGGTTCCCGGACAGGCTGAGCCGATTGGTGCTGACTGTTCCGGCGTTTTCAGTCCGGCGATCAGGCGGAACGGCGATAAGGCTGGTTTGACCCGGATGCGCTGACATCCCCCCGCCCTGCCGAGCAACCCCTGAGCAAAGCCGAACGACGCAGGCCGAGATAGAGTCCGATGAACCTCCAATCAGAGCAACCCGCCGATGCCGATGAGACGCTTGGGCCGTTGCGGCGCTGGGTCGAGGCCGCACGCCCGCGGACCCTGCCGTTGGCCGTCTCGCCGGTGTTGGGCGGCCTATTCCTGGCAGTAGCCCAGAGCGGACAGCTCGCGTTCTTCACTGCGCTGGCGACCCTGATCGCTGCGGCCGGTATCCAGGTCGGTACCAATCTCTACAATGATGCGGCCGATTTCGAGCGTGGCACCGATACGCCCGATCGACTGGGTCCGCCGCGGGCGGCCGCTCAGGGCTGGTTCACGGCGGCAGAGGTCAAGCGCGCCGCACATCTGGTGTTCCTGACCAGCTTCCTGCTTGGGCTGCTGTTGGTGCTGCGCGGCGGCTTGCCGATCTTTCTCCTCGGCGTCGCTGCGATCGCCGCCGGCTATGCCTATACCAGCGGGCCGCGTCCGATTGCCTATCGCCCCTACGGCGAGCTCTATGTGCTGGTCTTCTTCGGGATCAGCGCGGTCGGCGGCACCTACTACCTCCAGACCCTGACATTGTCGGTGCAGGCGATTACGCTCGGGATCGCGCTCGGCCTCCCGGCGGCGGCGGTGCTGCTGCTGAACAACTATCGAGATTTCGAGACCGATCGCGCGGCCGGGCGGCGCACGCTCTGTCATCTGCTCGGCCGGCCAGCGGCGCGGGTGCTCTACGCGGCACTCCTGCTGCTGCCGATCCCATTGCTGCTGCTCGGCGGCTTGCCAATGCAGGGCTGGCTACTGCTGCTCGCGCTGCCGCTGGCGCTGGTTCTGATCAGGCGCCTGTGGCAGCTTGAGGGGCGGGCGCTGAACCAGCTGCTGGCTCAGACTGGGCAATACCAGCTCGCCTTGGTGCTATTGCTCGGGGCCGGGCTGCTGCTCGGGGCCTAGGACGCCCTAGCAATGGGCCGGCCAGCCTAGAGATGCTGCTGATTTCGATGGCCGTCGGAGGCATTTCGTTCGGACTTATCGGTGCCGCCGCTCAGCTACCGAACCGAGCCGGGGCGTTTCTTGGCTGGCGGCCAGTCGTCGTCGATATCCCATTCTACTCTCGGCCTGCCTGGTGACGACCGTCGTCGCGACCGTCGTCGCACCTCCGCAGTTTCCTAGGCTGTCGGTCATCGCCTATCGGTTGCCGCTGCGCCGTCCCTGGCGCAGCGCCCATGTTCTGCGCCGCGAGCGCTGCGGCTGGCTCGTGCGTGCCGAGCTCGACGGGCTGGCCGGCTATGGTGACTGTGCGCCATTGCCCGAGGCTGGCACAGAGACGGCCGAGGCCGCGCGAGATCGGCTTGAGGAGTGGTGCCGGCAGGCCGGCTCGTCGCCTCTGGCGGAGCAATTGGACCTGCTTGCGGGTGCGGCGCGGCTGCGACGGGGCTCGGCTGCGGTCGC
This sequence comes from Halochromatium glycolicum, assembly GCF_016584085.1. Lineage (GTDB taxonomy): Bacteria > Pseudomonadota > Gammaproteobacteria > Chromatiales > Chromatiaceae > Lamprobacter > Lamprobacter glycolicus. The sequence goes on from NZ_NRSJ01000022.1 coordinate 33,663, forward strand.
TGAGGACCAGCCTGTTCGGCCGACAGCGCTCTCCTCGGCTACGCCTGCGGCGGATGCCGCATTGGAGACGGCGCTGCTCGATCTCGACGCCCGGCGGCAGCGGATAACGCTGCGCGCGCGGCTGCTTCGGGATGCGCCCTTGTTCGTACCGATTCCCCTGCCCGCTGTGCTCCCGGTCAATGCGGCCTTGGGTGCGGTGACCGACTGTCGTCCCTCAGCCCTTGATATGGCGCTCTCAGCTGGCTACAGCGTGCTCAAGCTCAAGGTCGGTGTCGCGCCGCGGGATGACGAGATCAGGGGGCTGCAGGCGCTCTGCGACCTGTTGCCGCCTGCCGTGCGGCTGCGCTTGGATGCGAATCAGGCCTGGTCACCGGCCGAGGCACAGCAATTATTGGAACTCCTAGAGCCGTTGAGCGAGCGCATCGAATCGCTCGAGGAGCCGCTGCGTCCTGATCCGGAGCTGACCCGGCACGATGCCGTACTTCGGGCGCTGCAAGCGCAGGCGGCCTTCAGCATCGCATTGGACGAGTCACTGGCGGGTCGAGGCTGGCCGCCCACATTCGCTGATCTGCCGGTGCGGCGATTGGTGCTGAAGCCTGCAGTACTCGGTGGACTGAGGTCGACCCTGGCCTTGGCTCAGGCCGCCCAGTCGGCCGGCCTCGAGGTGGTGATCACCAGCTTGATCGAATCCGCCGCGGGCCTCTGGGCCAGTGCCCAGCTCGCGGCCGCAATCGGCTCGCCGCTGGCGCATGGGCTGGCCACCAGCGACTGGCTGGCGGCCGATTTGGGGGGCGCACCGACGATCGAGCATGGACAGCTTTGGCTCGGCGAGACCGCAGGCAGCGGCTTTACCCCAACCCCCTCGATGCACAGCCGTTTTGCCTGATCAGCGATCGTAAGCGGTTGACCTAGCGCAAGCCAGTGGAAATCCCGAGACCGATTGTCGCTGCCCCAATGGCCGTGGGATAGGAGCCCGCTTGCGGGCGATTTTCGCCGCCGTGAGCGCGGCCTGCTCGCCCGCAAGCGGGCTCCTACGGGCGATGGGTGCTCGAGAAGCGGTTCGGAACAGGTGAGCGCGGCCTGCTCGCCTACAGCGCTGAGAGCCAGATGGCCGGAAAAGGGTCTCGGCGTTTCTGACGCGATGCACTAGGAACCGCAGTTGGACAGCCATCATCCATGGATGCGCCTCAGAAAGCATCATAAGTTGCTATCCTTCAAAGGGTTGCATGCTTTGTGAAGCGGTCAGCTGCGGTTTCTAAGGTTAAGGCCAGGATTGTATGCGTCCATCCAGTCAGCCGGCTGCTTGGAAGCGGATCTCGGCGCTCTCGAGACTTGGTGCTGCCCATTCAGCGCATCGCCGGGTCGGTGCATCGGGGCTGGGCCACGATTGATTGTGGTCGAGGGTTCGACTAGTGTTGGGTCGTCGATCAGGCACTGGGAGGCCCGGATGCATGATCTTGAGCCCCGATCTCAGCGGAGGTTGCGTTTACCCCGACAGTGACGGTCGGCCCGTGGCGGAAAGTGATTTCCAGCGTGAGCCGCTCCTCTATGCAATCAGCGCATTGCGGCGGTGGTTCCACGCCCGCGCCGATGTCTACGTATCGGGCAACATCCTGCTGTACTACGAGCAGGGCAACCCGCGTGCGGCCGTGGCACCCGACGTGCTCGTTGTGCTTGGCGCAGCGAGCCATGATCGGCGCTCGTACAAGCTATGGGAGGAGCCGAAGGCCCCGGACTTCGTGCTCGAGGTCACCTCAAAGGCCACGGTGAGTGAGGACCAAGGCAACAAGCGCGGCCTCTATGCCTACCTCGGGGTCTCCGAGTACTGGCAGTACGACCCGACCGGTGATTATCTGAAGCCCCAGCTCGCCGGCTTCCGCCTCGTCGATCGCAACTACTGGCCGATCCCGGTCAAGGCCGATGAGGAAGGAAGCCTGATCGGCACAAGTGATGCGCTCGGGCTCAGTCTGCGGCTAGATCAGGACGGCTTCCATTTTGCGGACACGGAGTCGGGGCAGTTGTTGTTCACTTATGGCGAGCTAGACCAGGCGCGACGCGATGCCGAATCCAAGGCCGCCCTGGAGGCCGAGCGGCGCCGACAGGCCGAACAGCGTATCGCTGAGCTCGAGGCCCGATTGCGCGCGCAGGATTGAGCCGCAATCCGACGCTCGGCTGTATCGAGACAAGGCTCTTCTCATCCACCCAAGCGTGCGCTCCGACTCGATTCCCGACGCCTACCGCGGGCTGCAGCTGGGCGTTGGGCCCGCGGACGCTGAGCCGCGCAGCCTGTTGCTGCACGGCTTCACCGGGCTGGCCGAGGATTGGGTCGATGTCTGGCCGGCGAACGAGCCGGCGCTGGCGCTGGACCTGCCTGGGCATGGCACAAGCGCCGATCCACAGCGGGATTTCGAGAGCAGTCTGCAGCAGTTGCTGGCGACATTGCCCGCGTCGATCGATCGGGTCGTCGGCTACTCGCTCGGCGGTCGGCTCGCGCTCGGGCTGTTGCGGCTGGCGCCGCAGCGGTTTCGCTCTGCCGTGATCGTCTCGGCCCATCCGGGGTTGGCCGACCCTGCGGCCCGCGCCGAGCGTCGCGCGGCCGATGCGCGCTGGATCGAGCGGCTCGAGCGCGATGGGATCGACGCCTTCGTCGCGGCTTGGGAGCAGCTGCCGCTGTTCGCGAGCCAGGCGCATGTTCCGGCGGAGCGCCTGGACCATCAGCGCGCCCGGCGGTTGGATCAGCGTGCGCAGGGGCTGGCTGCCTCGTTGCGCGTGCACGGCCTGGCTGAGATGCCGCCGATGCGTGAGGTCATCGTCCAGTATCCAGGCCGGCTGCACTGGATCACTGGGGCCGAGGATCACCGATTCAGCGCGCTGGCCAGCGAGGTGCAGCGTTGGCGCCCATCGACGCGGCTGCATCGTATCGACGGCGCTGGCCATAACCCGCTGCTCGAGGCGCCAGAAGTCCTGTCGGCGCTGCTCGAACAACTGATCGCATCGTCCTGAGCGCGCAGGCGCCGGCGCCCCACACTACAACCGCCCCAGATAGGTATAGCCGTACAGGCCCGCCTTGAGCTCGGAATAGAGCTGCTCCCGCGTCTCGCGGTCGAGCCCGGCGTCGTCGAGACGCCGACGGTATTGGGCGAGCAGCGCGCGCGGCTCGAAGTGCACGGTGGTGAGCAGCTCGTCGGCCGAGTCGCCGTGCTCGAGCTCGAGCAGGCGCCAGCCGTCGGGCTGATCGGTGTCCAACTCGACGGCGACAGCATCGGTGTCGCCGAACAGGTTGTGCATGTCGCCAAGGATCTCCTGATAGGCGCCGACCAGGAAGAAGCCGAGCAGATAGGTCTCCTGCTCGGGGTCGACGGCATGGACCGGCAGGCTCGCCTCGATGCCGTCCTGATCGACGTAGTGGCTGATGCTGCCGTCGGAGTCGCAGGTCAGGTCTTGGATGACGCCGCGCTCGGTCGGCGTCTCGTCGAGCCGTTGTAATGGGCAGATCGGGAAGATCTGATCGATCGCCCAGACGTCGGGCAGCGATTGGAACAGCGAGAAGTTGCAGAACAGCTTGTCGGCGAGCAGGGCGTCGATGCGCTCGAGCAGCTCGCGCTGGCGGCGGCTCGCATGGGATAAACGTGGGCGCAGCGCGCGACAGCAGGCGATGTACAGCCCTTCGCCGCGGGCGCGCTCCTCGAGGCTCAGCTCGCCGGCGGCAAAGCGGGCGCGCAGCCCGGTCACGGCGCGCTCGGCGGCCTCGTAGATGGCAAGCGCTGGGGCTTCGGTGGCCTCGATGCGTGCACGCTCGAGCTGTTCCAGTTCGGGTGCACCCTTGCCGTTTCCTGATGGGGTTTCGCCAGCGCTTTGATCGCCGTCGCCGGCGCGCTCGCGGTCGACGACATCGGTGATCAGCACCGCATGATGGGCAGTCAGCGCGCGGCCGGACTCGGTGATCAGGTCCGGCTCGGGCAGGGAACGGGCGGCGCAGAGCTCGGCGAGCGTGCCGACCAGCGCATCGGCGTAGTCCTCGGCGCGGTAGTTCATCGAGCAGTAGGCCCGGGTGCGGGTGCCTTCGTAGTCGATGCCGAGCCCGCCGCCGAGGTCAAGGGTGTCGGGCGCAGCGCCGAGATCATGCAAGGCGGCGTAGAACTGACCGAGCTCGCCGACTCCGGCGCGGATGTCGTCGAGGCTCGGGATCTGCGAGCCCAGATGGGCGTGCAAGAGCCGCAGCCAATGGGCCTTGCCCAGCCCCTGCAGGCGCTCGACCAGCGCGAGCAGCTGCCCGGCCGACAGTCCGAACTTGGCCTTGTCACCACCGCTGTTCTGCCAGTTGCCGGCCGCCGCGGCAGCAAGCCGGATACGCACGCCGAGCGCCGGCTCGACGTCCAGCCGTGCGGCCTCCTCAAGCACGAGGTCCAGCTCCGAGGGTTTCTCGATGACGATCTTGACATCGAGCCCGAGACGGCGCCCGATCAACGCCAAACGGATGTACTCGCGGTCCTTGTAACCGTTGCAGATCACCGGCTCTGCGGGCGGCACGAGCGCGAGAACGGCCATCAGCTCCGGCTTGCTGCCGGCCTCGAGCCCGAGCCCGCCGGCCGAGAGCAGCGCCTGCACGACGCTGCGCTGCTGGTTGACCTTGATCGGGTAGACCGGCCGGTAGTGTCCGCGGTAGCGGTGGCGGTCGATCGCGTCGGCGAAGGCGGTCTGGAGACGTCGGACGCGGTGACGCAGGATATCATCGAAGCGCACCAGTACCGGCAACGAGAGCCCGACCGCGCGCAACCGTTCGGCGAGCGCGACCAGCTCGATGCGGGTCTGCGATTGCGGATGCGGTCGCGCGCAGAGATGGCCGCCGGGACCGATCTCGAAGTAGCCTTCGCTCCAACGTGCGATGGCGTAGACGCGGTTGCAGTCGGTGTTCGCTCGGTCCATCAGGAGACGCTCGCTCGGGCTAGGTCGGCCACCACTGATCGTCAAGTGTCTGTTCCGGCGTAAAGGGGCAGCCCTCCGGGAAGCTATGCTCGGCGAGGCCGGTTTCACTGGCGGCCTCCAGGATGGCGTCGCCATAGGCCTCTTCTCGAGCTTGCGCGAGATGCTGTTGGAGGCTCGGGTTGCGGGCAAGATGCCGCCGCAGCCGCCGGCGTTCCTCCTTGATGGTCAGCTCCCAGTGGCGGCTGCGTTGGCCGGGCTGGAAGCGCCATTTGAGCAGGTGTGAGAACAGGACGGCGAGACGGTCTTCGAGCTCGCGCAGCTCGTTATTGCCCATGCTTTCGATCTCCTCGGCGATGAGCTCGATATCGGCTTGATCGAGCCGACCGGAGCGCAGGAGCTGCGCTTGCCGGTTGGCCCACTCATGAAGGTCGGTGTGATAGAGGTTTGTCATGGCCCTCGAGACGCGCAATGGACGGAGGCGGGGTGAGTCGGTCTTGGCGTTGGCCTGAGTATAGCTGGCACCGTCTCGCGTGCGAGCGAAGCGGCTTGGTGCTAACGCGCATGGCAGGGTGCCACCCCGAACGATGAATCCCGGGTGATTCACGGTAAACGCCTGGCTCCGCCCGTGAGTGGCCTTGGCATCGTCGGCGACGGTCTGGGGCTTGCCGTCAACATAGGCGATCTCTGTCCCCACCGTACCAGCGTTGCTGGGCCGTTTGCTCGCCTTCCTCGTCGCGCCGTCGGGCAGCTGTCGGGCAGCCGTCGGCTGCAGGGCCTGCCTATGGTCCCGCCGGCGCCCCTCGAAAGCAAACGGCGATCCGACGCACTGATTCGCAAGCGCTCTTGCGGTGATCGCCTTAGGCGATTTCTGTCAAAGCTCATACCGCCTTGCTGGTCTTTTTGCTCGCCTTCTTCGTCGCGCCGCCGGTCACATAGCCCGGCTATGCTCCCGGCGACGCTCCTCGAAGGCAAACGAAAATCCTGCGCAATTCGGTACGAGCTTTTCCGGCAATCGCCTTAACGCTCGGTAATGCGCGGTTACAGTCCCGGTAACGAACGAGCCGTTATCCTGTGTGCTGAAAGCTGTTCCAGTCGGGTTGACGCGATGTTGGGGGATGAGGTCATGGCGATGAGCGATGAGGCGGCCGCCTCGGGCAGTGGGGCGCAGCAGGCGTTCGGGCGCCTGCGTGCCGATCTCCTTGGACGCATCGTCGGTCAGGATGCGCTCGTGGAGCGTTTGCTGATCGCACTCTTGGCCGATGGGCATCTGTTGGTCGAGGGCGCCCCGGGCCTGGCCAAGACCACGGCGATCAAGGAACTGGCGCTGCGGATCGAAGGGGATTTCCAACGTGTGCAGTTCACCCCCGATCTCTTACCAGGCGACCTGACCGGGACCGATGTCTATCGGCCCGAGACCGGCGATTTCCATTTCCAGCCCGGGCCGCTGTTCCACAATCTGGTCTTGGCCGATGAGGTCAACCGCGCGCCAGCGAAGGTGCAATCGGCCCTGCTCGAGGCAATGGGGGAGCGTCAGATCACCGTCGGCACGCGGACCTACCCGCTGCCGGAGCCGTTTCTGGTGATGGCGACCCAGAACCCGATCGAGCAGGAGGGGACCTATCCGCTGCCGGAGGCGCAGTTGGACCGCTTTCTGATGCATGTGCGGGTGGCCTATCCAGACCCGGCCACCGAGCGCAGTATCCTCGATATCGCACGGGCGGAGGCACGCGGACAACTGCGAACGCGCGCGAGTGCGACGCCGCTGCTAAGCCGGGATCAGGTCCTCGCCGCGCGCGAGGAGGTCATGGCGCTGCATATGGCCGATAACCTTGAGGAGTATCTGATCCAGCTGGTGCTGGCGACCCGTGATCCGGCCCCGTACGACGCCCAGTTGGCGCGCATGATCGATTACGGAGCCAGCCCGCGCGCGACCATTGCCTTGGACCGCTGCGCACGCGCCCGCGCCTGGCTGCGCGGCGGCGAGTACGTCACCCCGGATGATTGCCAGGCCGTGGCTTACGATGTGCTGCGTCATCGGGTACTGCTGAGCTATGCGGCCGAAGCCGAGGGGCTGACGCCGGATGCGTTCGTCGCGGCGCTGATTCGTCAGGTGCCGATGGTCTGAGCCGGCGCGATGCCGATCCAGGAGCAGCGATACCGATGACTGACGACGCCCGAGTCTATCGAGTGCTGACCGATGACCTGCTGGCCCTGCGTGCCGCCGGGCAGCGGCTGCAGGCACCGCGCGCACGGTCGGCGCGCTCGGCGCTGGCCGGCGCGCATCGCTCAGGCTTGCACGGGCGCGGCATGGATTATCGCGAGTCTCGGCATTACCAGGCCGGTGATGACATCCGCAACATGGATTGGCGCATCACCGCTCGCAGCGGCCACCCGCATGTGAAGGTCTTCGACGAGGAGCGTGAGCGGCCGATCGTTGTGCTGGTCGATCTGGGCGCGACCATGTTCTTTGCCTCTCAAGGGGTGTTCAAGTCGGTCCAGGCGGCGCGGCTGGCGGCGTTGATCGGCTGGTCGGCGATCGCTCGCGGCGACCGCATCGGTGGTCTGCTCTTCACCGGTGCGGCACAGGGCGGCGAGACCGCCGGGCGGCATCAGGAGCTCCCGCCGGCAGGAGGGCGCCGCGGACAGATGCGTTTGATCCGGGCGTTGGTTGCGGGCGGTGATCCGGAGGCGGGTTTTGCCAGCACTGCAGCGAGTGCGGCCGCAGCGGCGAGCAGCGATGAAAACGGGCTCAATGCGGCGCTGATGCGATTAGGCCGCGTCGCTCGGCCCGGCAGCCTGGTGTTTCTGCTATCCGATTTCTACGGCCTGGACGCCGAGAGCGTGCGGCATCTCAGTCAGCTCGTGCGCCACTGCGATCTGCATGCGGTGCAGCTGGTCGATCCGCTCGAGCTGGCGCCGCCGCCGCCCGGGCGCTACGGCGTCAGCGATGGCCGTCGCCGCTGGGTGATCGATACCCGTGTTCGGGCGGAGCGCGAACGCTACGCGGAACGACTCTCGCAACACCATGAACGGGTCCGGCAGCGAATCACGGCCAATGGGATCGGGCTGACGCGATGCTCGACGACCGATGATCCGAGCGCTTGTCTGAGCGGCTTGTTCGCGGCACGTGCTGCAGGCCGCCGCGCCGGAACGGACGGAATTGCCAGCGCGGGCGCGGGACAGCGCACTGCAGCAAATGGTGCAGCAGGAACCGGTGCTGCAAGAACGGGTGCCGCAGCAAGAGTTGCTGCAGCAGGCGATGCTGCCGTCAACGGCTTGGCAGCGGGTCAGGGTGTCGCGAAGGCGCCTGCTGCGAGTGATCGCATCCCGAACGGCGGAATGGGGGAAGGCCCGCCTGCTGGGCGCTCATCTCGGATGGGTCTCCTACCATTCCGGAGGTGGCGGCGGTGACGGCGCAGACCAACCGCTCGGGCATCGGCGAGGTGCCGGCGGAGTGCGCCGCAACCGACGCGGCTGGGCCATTCTCACCTGTCGGTGAGCAGCTCGACCTGCGCGATATCCATCTGCCGGAGCAGCCCGGGTTCTGGCCGCCGGCACCGGGCTGGTGGCTACTGGCGGCGGTGCTGCTCGCGGTGCTGATCAGCGGCGGGCGCTTGGGCTGGCGTGCATGGCGCCGATGGCGGCGCCGGCGTGTACTGCTCGCCGAGCTCGAGCGTCTGCGCGCGGACTTAGACGCTGGTCCAGCGCTCGCCGCCGCGGTCTCGGCCTTGCTCAAACGGGTGGCGCTAAGCCGCTATCCGCGTGCCGAGGTCGCACCGCTGACCGGCGACGCCTGGCTCGCCTTCCTCGAGCGGACCGGCGGTGAAGGGCGCTTCGCTGAGGGGCCTGGACGGGCGCTGGCGGATGCGCCCTACGCACCAGATGCCGCGGCCGTCGATGGTCCGGGCTTACTGGCGGCGGCTCGCAGTTGGCTGCTGAGAAACAGCTGATCCAACGCGTTGTATTGCCATGCGCGTTGATTGCTGGACAGGATGAGCCCGTTGTCATCGAAACGGGTCGGGCGCGTCTTGTCCGGCGATCCGACGAAATGGCTATAACGCGGTGGGGCGCCGCGCGGGGCCTGCCCTGGGGGTCGTGGCGCCCTGCAGGAGCAGGGTCGTTTGGGGTTCGTTCAGAAATCGCGAATGCAAGCAAACGGTTATGCACACGGGGAAGCGGTCAACGGCCGTTTCTAGGGTCACGAGAATGAGGGAGCCTGCTGAATGAACGGCCTGCTTGCCGGACTTGGGCTGGCCGATGTGCGGCTCGAGCTCGCTTGGCCTTGGCTGCTGCTGGCGTTGCCGTTGCCGCTGCTGGTCCGGCGGCTGCTGCCGCGCGCCGAGACGGCGGACTCGGGCGCGCTGCGCGTGCCCTTCTACCGGATGTTGGGTCAGCCGGCGGAAAGCCCTGGGGCCGGCGGTTTGCGCTGGCCGTTGGTGCTGGGCGCGCTGGCCTGGCTGTTGCTGGTGCTTGCAGCGGCGCGCCCGCAATGGCTGGGTGATCCGGTGCCGCTGCCGTTGGCTGGTCGTGATCTGATGCTCGCGGTCGATATCTCGGGCTCGATGACTGAGGACGACATGATGATCGGCGGTCGGGTGGTCGATCGGTTGACCGCGGTGAAGGCTGTTGCCGGCGACTTCATCGAGCGCCGCGAGGGCGACCGGATTGGGCTGATCCTGTTTGGCCAGCAGGCCTATCTGCAGACGCCGCTGACCTTCGACCGGGCGACCGCGCGCACCCTGCTGTTCGAGTCTGCGGTCGGGCTGGCCGGGCGGGAGACCGCGATCGGGGACGCGATCGGGCTGGCGGTGAAACGGCTGCGCGATCAGCCCGCCGCGGAGCGGGTGCTGATCCTGCTCACCGATGGGACCAATACCGCCGGCAGCATCGCCCCGCTCAAGGCTGCCGAGCTGGCCGCCGAAGAGGGGATACGCATCTATACGATCGGGGTTGGCTCCGATCCGCGAACCGGGCTCGGGGCGTTCTCGCTGAGCTTGGGACGCAATCCGCTCGACGAGGAGACGCTGTCGACCATCGCCGATGTCACCGGCGGTCGCTACTTCCGCGCGCGTGATGTGCGCGAGCTGCAAGAGATCTATTCGATGCTGGACGAGCTCGAGCCAGTCGAGTCGGATGAACGGACCTTCCGCCCGGTCGGTGAGCTGTTTGCCTGGCCACTCGCGGCATCACTGTTGCTGAGCGCGCTGATCCTGCTCGGGCGTCTTGGTTGGCAAGACGGGTTGATCGCCAGGTGAGGGCGCGTGATGAATGAGTCGATGAGCCAGTTTCATTTCATCGAGCCGCTGTGGTTTCTGGCGCTAGCCCCGCTGGGCCTATTGCTCTGGGTGGCCTGGCGTACCGACACCGCAGGCTCGGCTTGGCGTCGAGTGGTCGACCCGCGCCTGCTTGCGGTGCTGCGCGGGGGCGGCAACGGGCAAGGGCGGTGGCGGCCGTTGGCTCTGCTCGCGGTCGGCTGGTCGCTCGCGGTGCTGGCGCTCGCCAACCCGACCTTCGAGCGTAAGCCGGTGCCGGCCTTCCGACCGGATGCTGCGCGTGTCGTCGTGCTCGATCTGTCGCGGTCGATGCTGGCTGCGGATCTGACCCCATCGCGACTCGAGCGCGCGCGCTACAAGGTGGCCGATATCCTGACCCGCAGCGCCGACGGGCAAGTCGGGCTGGTCGCCTTCGCCGGCGATGCCTTCGCGGTCTCGCCGCTGACCGACGATGCCGAGACCATCCGAAGCATGCTGGACGCGCTCTCGCCACAGGTGATGCCGGTTCAAGGCAGCCGCCCCGACCGCGGCATCGCGCTCGGCCAGGCGTTATTGACGCAGGCCGGCGCGCGCGACGGTGAGGTCATCTTGTTGACCGATGATGCCGGCGGCGCATCCGCGCGGGCCGCGGCGCAGTCCTTGCGCGAGGCCGGGCATCGGCTCGGCGTCATCGGTGTTGGCACCCCGCAAGGTGCGCCCGTCCCCGGTGTGACCCGGTCGAACGGCCCAGTGATCTCGCGGCTTGAGCCGGACGCACTCGCGCGGCTCGCGCGCACTGGGGCGGGTCTCTACGCGACGCTCACCACCAGTGATGAGGACCTCGAGCTCGTGCTCAGCGAACCGGGTCGGCGGTCTCACGCTGGTGCCGAGCGAGACCCACAGCTGGCAGAGCGTTGGCACGAGCTCGGGCCTTGGATTCTGCTGCCCTTGGTGCCGCTGGCGGCGCTCGCGTTTCGGCGTGGCTGGCTGATGGTGCTGACCGTGTTGGTCGCCCAAGGCGCGTTTCTGGCGCCGATGCCGGTCCGCGCGTTCGGTTGGGCTGACCTCTGGCAGCGCCCGGATCAGCAGGCGGCCGAGGCCCTGTCCGCTGGCGATGCCCAGCGCGCGCGCGAGCTCGCACGAGCCCCTGCGCGTGCCGGCAGCGCTGCCTATCGGCTCGGCGACTTCCAGGATGCGGCAGAGCAGTTTGCCGCGGGTGAGCGTGCGGTCGATCACTACAACCGCGGTAATGCGCTGGCTCGCAGCGGCCGACTGGAGGAGGCGATGGCGGCCTATGATGCGGCGCTCGCGCGTGATCCGTCGTTGGCCGATGCCGAATTCAATCGCGCGCAGGTTGCGCAGGCGCTGGAACGACAGCAGCGCGCGCAGTCTGGCCAGTCCGGAGCGGACTCAGACGCCGCCCCCGGACAGCCAGGTTCTGCCGAGGCTGGCCGGCAGCAAGCCCAATCGGGCGGCGAGCCGGGCGCCGAGTCAGGCGAAGGGGCAGGTGGTCAGACGGGCGGCGAGCCCAAGGACCCAGCGGACAGTTCAGTTTCGAACGCGCGGGCATCCGATCAGCCGGCGGGCCGGGAGCAGGCGGCTGGCGAACAGGATGCCGCTGGGAACTCTGCATCCGATGTGCCGGAGCGGCGAGGCTCGCTTTCTGCGCAAGGTCAGGCAGGTAGACAAGGCGATCCAGACGCATCGCTTTCGCGCTCGAACGAGGAACGCGCGGCGGACACCGAGGCCGGGTCCGGTGCACTGTCGGATCAGCCGAATGCGGCTGCTGCTTCACAGGATGGAGGTGCCAGGGCGCGCTCTGAGGTTCAGGATGTCGTTGATGCGGCAGAGACTGAGCGTGCGGCAGCGGATTACCGCGAGGAGGCCGCGAAGGCGGGTTCCGGCACCGCTCAGGGTGCTGAGGATGCGCCATCGGATGCCAGCCCGGATGGCGGCCCGGATGCCAGCCCGGATGCGGTCGGGGCATCGGCAGAGCGCACAGCCCAGGCGCGCGAGGCGCGGCAGGCGGCCGAGCAGTGGTTGCGCCGCATCCCCGATGATCCGGCCGAGCTGCTGCGGCGCAAGTTTCAATATCAGTATCGGGAACGCCCTGATCAACCGGATGCGCTGGCCAGCGGCGAGCCTTGGTGAGTTTGGCGAATGGGTGGCCTGACGATGAGGGGACCGAAGCCGATGAGCATGCATTGCGGAATCACCGGTGAAGCGGTGAGCTTGCGTTGCGCGATCCCTGAGGACCCTGCTTCCAGCGGGAGGCTGGGCGGGACGACAGCCGTGGGGGCCGCGGGGAGGCTAGGCGAGAGGCCGGGCGAGAGGCCGGGCGAGAGGCCGGGCGAGAGGCCGGGCGAGAGGCTGGTCGGGACGCCAGCCGTGCAGCCAATCGGCAAGCCAACCTGGGACCCAACCGGAGACCCAACCGGAGACCCAACTGGGGAGCGAGGCGGGCAGGCCCTGGGGAAGCGGCGCGGGAAGCGCGCCCTGCTGCGGCCTTGGCTCTTGATCACGACCCTGGTGCTGCTCTGCAGCCTGGCCTCGACCGCACTGGGTGCGGTTCGGGCTTATCTGGACCGGGAGCAGGTCTACGAGGGCGACCAGGTGCGTCTCACGATCGAGGCACAAGGACGCACCCCGGACAGTCAGCCGGACCTGGCGCCGCTGCGGAAGGACTTCAGGGTCGGTGGTACCGGGACCTCGCGTCAGACGCAGATCATCAACGGCCGGCGCTCGGATCGAACGAGTTGGCAGATCGCCTTGGAACCGAAGCGGCTCGGCACGCTGACGATCCCGGCGATCGCTGTCGGCAGCGAGCGCACGGAGCCACTGACCCTGAAGGTCGAACCCGTCCCGGCCGGCGGGCTTGGCGCGCCGGGCGACAAGGTATGGCTTGAGGTCGAACTGGGGGCCGATGCCGACGAACTGGTCGTGCAGCAGCAGGTGCCGCTAACCGTTCGGGCTTACAGCGCGCAGCCGCTGATCGATTACGCGATCGAGATGCCCGCGGTGGACGGGGCGGTGCTGACCCGCATCGGCCGTGACAGCGGCCATCTCAGGACCCGTGCGGGCCGGCAGTACCGGGTGATCGAGCGTCGATTCACCCTCAACCCGGAGCGCAGCGGCCCACTTCGGGTCCCGCCGATCACCTTTCGCGCGGAGCTGAAGGCTGTGTCGAACGGTCGCGGGGCCAGGGCGCCAGGTCTCTCCGGGCTGTTCGATGATCCGATGTTCGACCGCATGCTGGGTGGGATCGGACCCGCGCCAGGCCTGGGGATGTTCGAGCGCGGCGAGCCTGTGCGCGCGCAGAGCGAGGCTTTGGAGCTCGAGGTTGCACCGGCGCCGGCGAGCTTCGGTGGGCCGCATTGGCTGCCCGCGGCTGAGCTCGAGGTTCAGGACTCCTGGAATCCGACCGACGGCGGCGAGGTGCCGCGGCTGGTGGTCGGCGAGCCGGTGACCCGCACCTTGACGTTGGTCGCGACAGGGTTGGCTGGCAGCCAGATCCCCGAGATCGAGGTCCCGGTGCCGGATGGGTTTCGGGTCTATCGGGAGCAGCCCGAGGCCGAGACACGCAGTGATGGAGAGACCTTGATCGGCGTTAGCCGACAGCAGGTCACCTTGATTCCGACCCGCGGGGGCGACCGGGTTCTGCCGCGAATCGCCGTGCCCTGGTGGGATACGGAGCGTGCCGAGGAACGGACCGCTGTGGTTCCACCGGTTGCCGTGACAGTGGCTGATGCCATCGCCGAGACGCCTGCTGGGGCGGCCGAAGATCGTACTGGAGCGGAGACGGATCGACAGCCGAAGCCGCCCGATGCGCCCGATGCGCCCGATGCGCCCGATGCGCCCGATGCGCCGGGGCCGGGCGCGAGCGGCGGTTGGCTGCGGCCTGCGCTGGCGGTTGGGCTCGGCGGCGCCTTGTTCGCGGCCTTAGCGCTCTGGCTTTGGCGGCCTGTGCGGTTTGGTCGTTTGTCGTCGGTGGAGCGCAGCGGCGGCGCCGAGTCCGTCCGCAGCGATGCGGTGGCCAGTGCGGCGCGTCCCGCTGCGACCCGCCCTGCGATCAGTCGTGGCCTGCGCCGGGACGGCGGCGCTGTGCCTGCACATGGCAATGGAGGTCCCGAAGCGGAGCATCGGGCGAAGGCGGCACTGCAGCGCGCCTGCGAGCACAACGATGCCCGGGCTGCGGCGAGTGCGTTGCTTCAGTGGGGCAGGGCACGCTGGCCGGACGCGCCGCCGATGAGTCTGAGGGCATTGGCGGAGCGCGCTGCGGTCGCGCAGCGCCCGGCACTCGAGGCGCTTGAGCAGGCGTTGTATGGAGCGGGCAGTGACGAGTCTGCTTGGCGCGGCGATGTCCTGTGGCAGGCGGTTGAGCATGGGCTCGGTCCCGACCCGGGTCGGGACCGCGCGGATCGTGCTCGCGCCGACGATCTCGCGCCGCTCTACCCCCATCGGACCTGAACCGTGCTGTGCTCATCGGATCGCTGCTCGTGCGGCACAGGGCAAAGAGGCCGACCCAGCCGGCTGTGCCCGTCGGGTCGCGCGGTCAGCTGGGTCAGTCAGGTTGGGCGCGTTGCGACGCGCAACAGGTCGTCAGCAGCCGCGGCTGCTGTGCTGACAGCCAGGCCGTGCGGAGGGCGTCGCTGCGCGTTCCCAGTCGGTCACCGCCTGGCCGACCTGGGCTTGTCGCTGGCGGTGGGCGGCGGTTGGGTCTCGTTGCGCCGGCCCCGACCCATCGATATGCAGCTGCATCTGGATACGCTCACTGCCGCGTGACACGGTCAGCTCGATCGCGCTGCCCGGCCGGGTCTCCGAGATCAACGCCTGCAGCTGCAAGGCATCGTCGATCTCGACGCCGTTGAAGCCGGTGATGACATCGCCGGCCCGCAAGCCCGCTGCGGCGGCTGGTCCCTGCTCGTCGAGGGTCGAGACCAGAACGCCCCGGGATGTGCGCAAGCCGAAGCGTTGCTCGAGCTCGCTGGTGACGCTGCGGCCGCCAAGCCCAATCCAGCCGGGCGCAGGGTGATCGTGCGCGGAGAGTGCCTCGACCACCTGCATCACGAGTGAGGCCGGGATGGCTAGGCCGACCCCCTCCGAGTGTCCGCTTTCACTGATGCCGGCGGTTGCGATACCGACGAGGCGGCCCTCGATGTCGATCAGTGCGCCACCGGAGCTCCCGGGGTTGATCGCCGCATCGGTCTGGATGAAGTCCTCGATCTCGGTCAGGCCGAGCTGAGAGCGCCCGGTGCCCGAAACGACCCCGAGGCTCGCGGTCTGGCCGATCCCGAACGGATTGCCGATGGTCAACACCAGGTCGCCGATACGCAGCTGCGTCGGATCGCCGATCTCGATACTGGGCAGATCGGTGAATGGTACCCTTAGCAGGGCAAGATCGGTGGCCTCATCGATCCCGAGCAGATCGGCGACAGCCCGGCGCCCGTCGATCAGCTCGACCTCGATCCGTGCAAGTCCTCGGACAACATGGCTGTTGGTGACGATCAGGCCGTTGCGCGCGATCACGACCCCGGAGCCCAAACGGCTCCGGGCTCTGGGCTGAGCGAGATAGCCGGCGCTGAGGGTGGACGACGGTGATGGATGCGTGTGGGGCTGGCCGCGACCATAGACCTTGACCACGGCCGGCGCCGCTGCGGCAACGGCTTCGGCGAACCCGGGCGAGGCCGCGGCGGATGCGGGAACGGGCACCCGATGACTGAGCGGGGCCTCCTTGGATGCGGGCTTGGAAGGCTCCGGTGCAGCCTTGATCGATGGCAGGCGGTCCAGGCCGAAGACGACGACGGCGCCGGCCGTGAAGCCGATCAGCGTGAGTGCGATACTGTGGGTCGTCGGGTGCATGCCGATAAGCTATCACGGGTCCGAGTCGATCGCATGACGACCGGATGTGCCGGCTGTTCGTCGCGAGACTGCTGAAGGAGGCGCTGGTTTGTCGGCGCTTCCCGCGTGGGATCAGGATGTACCGCCATTGGTAGGCGCCCAAGCGCTTGAAAATGAAGGGGTCGGGAAACTGCCCACTTGCGAACAGGTTCCGGCCCCGTGCAATGTTTGGCCTGCACGGGCAATCAATCAGCATCTCCTGAAGGGCTTCCGAAACCAACCGAATCGAGCGAGGTTCGATGATCACAGCTGCCGAGATCGCCAGCCACTGCGACGCACTGCTACGCTGCGAGCGCTTCAGCGATTATTGTCCGAACGGGCTGCAGGTCGAAGGTGACCGACCGGTTCGGCGCCTCGTCACCGGGGCCACGGCCTGTCAACGGCTGATCGAGGCGGCCGTCGCGGCCGAGGCCGATGCGCTGCTGGTTCACCATGGGTTCTTCTGGAAAGGCGAGGCCGCGGCGCTGACCGGTGTCAAAGGGCAGCGGGTTCGGGCATTGAACCGGGCCGGCATCAGTCTGCTCGCCTACCACCTGCCACTGGACGCGCATCCGCAGCTCGGTAACAACCGCCGCTTGGGGGCCATCCTGGAGCTGCAAGGCGTTCAACCCTGCGCAGGCGATGATGACCTGCTCTGGTGTGGCTCGCTCGCGAGCCCGATGCCGGCCTCGGCATTCGCCGCCCAGGTTGGGCACAGCCTGGGACGTGAGCCGCTGCATATTGCCGTGATCGATCGTCCGCTACAGCGCCTGGCTTGGTGCACCGGGGCTGCTCAGGGGGCGATCGAGCGCGCCGCTGCGCTCGGGGTAGACTGTTATCTGAGTGGGGAGGTCTCGGAACAAACGGTGCATCTGGCCCGCGAGCTCGGGCTCGACTACCTGGCGGCTGGCCATCATGCGACCGAGCGCTATGGCGTTCAGGCACTGGGCGAGCATCTGGCGGAAGCATTTGGGATCGAGCACCGCTACATCGAGATCGATAACCCGGTGTGAACTGATCCGCTCACACGCTGTCGCAGTCGCGACGCCGCCACTGCTGGGCCGTATCGGCGGTTCACCGGTGCGGGCTGACGCCCTTTGCAGGGCATCCCTGCTCGCAAGCCCGCGATTATTGAGGGCTATTTGACCTTTGTCGTCGCTTGGGAAGCGTTTGCTGGTTGTAATCGGGGCCAGATCGCGGTTGTTGTAAAACCCTGATCATTCGGGGTCTTTCTTGACCTGGGCTGGCCGCTTCATAGAGAATGCGCGGTCGGTTATGCAAAGCTTAGCGATATTCTTATCTTTATCTTTTGACTGTTCGGCCATCTCGTCGCGCGAGAGGTCGTTCATCGAGCCTAGCGAGGGGTCGACACACGCATGAACGAACAAGGCACGGATAAGGGCCGCAGGCGCGTCCTCGTTGCTGCAACGAGCGCAGTCGGTGCCGTCGGCGTCGGCTTTGCGGCCGTCCCTTTCATCGCCTCCATGAACCCGAGCGCGCGCGCGCGCGCGGCGGGTGCACCGGTCGAGGCGGATGTCAGTAAGCTGGAACCGGGCGCCCTGTTGCGCGTCAAATTCCGCGGGCAGCCGATCTGGGTGGTGCATCGCACCGACGAAATGCTTGAGGCCCTGCCAACGGTGGAGCCGAAGCTGGTCGATCCCGCCTCGCAGGTCGCCACGCAACAACCCGAGTATTGCCAGAACCCGGTTCGCGCGATCAAGCCACGCTACTTCGTCGCGATCGGGATCTGCACCCATCTTGGCTGCTCACCAACCTACCGTCCCGAGTTCGCGCCGGACGATCTCGGGCCTGAGTGGAAGGGCGGTTGGTTCTGCCCCTGCCATGGATCGAAGTTTGATCTGGCCGGGCGGGTCTACAAGGGAGTTCCGGCACCGACGAATCTCGTCATCCCGAAGCATACCTATCTAAACGATTCGACCCTCCTCATTGGTGAGGATGAAGCAGGAGCCGCCTGATGAGCGTTGAGACGGTAGAGACGGCGCCGAGAGGATTTCTCGGCTGGCTAGACAAGCGCTTTCCGGTCATGGCCGTGTGGAATGACCACATGGCCCAGTACTACGCGCCGAAGAACATGGGCCTCTGGTCGATCTTCGGATCGCTGGCCCTGGTGGTGCTGATCATCCAGATCGTGAGCGGCCTCTGGCTCGCGATGGCCTATAAGCCATCGGCAGCAGAAGCCTTCGCGTCTATTGAGTACATCATGCGTGATGTGAACTGGGGCTGGCTGCTGCGATACATCCATTCGACGGGCGCCTCCTTCTTCTTCATCCTCGTCTATCTACACATGTTCCGCGGGCTGATGTGGGGCTCCTACAAGAATCCGCGTGAGCTGCTGTGGATCATCGGTGTCGTAATCTACCTGGCGATGATGGCGACGGCCTTCTTCGGCTATCTGCTTCCCTGGGGACAGATGTCCTACTGGGGCGCGCAGGTCATCGTCAATCTGTTCGCGGCGGTGCCGGAGGTCGGCGCCGACCTCTCGACCTGGGTGCGCGGTGACTATGTGATCTCCGATGTCACGCTCAACCGCTTCTATGCCTTCCACTTCGTGATCCCGTTCCTGCTGGCGGCATTGGTGTTCGTGCACATCGTCGCGCTGCATCGGGTCGGCTCGACCAATCCGGACGGGATCGAGATCAAGAAGGGACCGAAGGGGAACAAGTGGGACCCGAACCAGCCGGCCGACGGCATCCCATTCCATCCTTACTACACCGTCAAGGACATCACCGGCTTGGTGGTTTTTCTCGCGATCTTCTCGCTCGTCGTCTTCTATGCGCCGGATCTGGGCGGGCTCTTCCTCGAGCCACCAAACTTCCAGCCGGCCGATCCGTTGAAGACCCCTGAGCATATCGCGCCGGTCTGGTACTTCACGCCCTACTACGCGATGCTGCGAGCGGTTCCGCCGATTGGCGGGTCTCAGTTCCCGGGTGTCGTGGTGATGTTCGGCGCCATCCTGATCCTGTTCCTGCTGCCGTGGCTGGACCGGAGTCCGGTTCGCTCGATGCGTTACAAAGGGCTGCTGTCGCGCTTCTTCCTCGGTGCCTTCGCGGTGTCGTTCGTGGTGCTGGCCTATCTCGGTCTGATGCCGTCGACCGATCTCTACACGCTGTTGGCGCAGATCTTCACGGTCGTGTACTTCGCATTCTTCTTACTGATGCCGATCTACACGAAGCTGGAAAAGACCAAGCCAGTCCCGGAGCGCGTGACCTCATGAGACATCTAATCCTTGCCTTTGCCCTCCTCGTGACGCCGCTGGCTGCGCTCGCCGCCGGCGGGCATGGTCCGGAGCTGGAAGATGCCAACATCGATCTGAAGGACAAGGCCTCGCTTCAGCGTGGGGCCAAGTACTTCGTCAACTACTGCATGGGTTGCCATTCGCTGCAGTACATGCGCTATCAGCGCATGGCAGATGACCTGGAGATCCCGGAAGACGAGCTGCGAGAGAACCTGTTGTTCGGCGACGCCGAGGCAACCGACATGATGACGAATGCACTCAAGCCTGCAGATGGTGAGAAGTGGTTCGGCACCGAGATCCCGGATCTCACGTTGGTCACACGCTGGCGCTCGCCAGACTGGGTCTATAGCTACCTGAAGGCCTACTATGTCGATGACTCGCGGCCCTACGGCGTCAATAATCTGGTGTTTCCGGACGTCGGCATGCCGCATCCGTTCGCTCACCTGCAAGGGATTCAAGCGCCGGTCTATGCGGGTTCCCACGGCGAAGGCCATGAAGGCGATGGGCATGTCGTGGATGTCAAGCTGGTCGAGCCCGGCCAGCTGACCCCGGGTGAGTACGATGCGATGGTCCGGGATATCACCAACTTCCTGACCTATGTCGGGGAGCCCTACAAGCTGGAGCGGCGCCAGCTCGGCCTCTACGTGCTGTTGTTCCTGGGACTACTGTTCATCCTGGCCTTCTATCTCAAGCGCGAGTTCTGGAAGGACGTGCACTAGTAGAGGGAAGATGAGAGACCTGGCACCTTCGCCCTAGCCTGGGCGCTTGCCTGATGCGGCCGGCGATCTTCGGATCGCCGGCCGTTTTTCGTTGGTCACTCGCGGCGTCTTTACAGCGGCGGCTCCAGCAACCCAATTGCCTGATTTCAGTGTATCCTTCCCGCAGGGTGTCCGACTCGGGGGAGAGCGGCGCCTGGTCATTGGGACCTGCAACCTACCTCCTACGGCACCCTGCGTTCCCCGCCACGCAGCGGCAAGCTCCTTATCAGGAAAGTGAGCCAGTGGCTGCTATCAGACGAGCGCCCTTGATGTTGTTCTCCGATCCGACCTGTCCCTACTGCCACCGCGTCCGGATGGTCATTGCGGAGAAGCGCATCAACATCGATGTCATCGATGTCGATGCGCAGGCCCTGCCGAGCGAGGTCCTTGAGGCGAACCCTTATGGAACGGTGCCGACCCTGGTCGATCGTGAGCTCTGGCTCTACGAATCCCTGATCGTGATGGAGTACCTCGATGAGCGGTTTCCGCATCCACCCCTGCTTCCAGTCGATCCGGTCGGTCGTGCGAACGCTCGACTCTTCATGTATCGCATCGATCGTGATTGGTATGCCTGGATGCGCGATATCCGAACCGGTGACGCGGCCGCGGCAGGCCGGGCGCGCAAGGCGTTGATCGAGAGTCTCACGGGCGTTGCCCCCATTTTTGGTGCCAGTCGGTTCTTCATGAGCGACGAGTTCTCGCTGGTCGATTGCTGCGTCGCCCCACTGCTATGGCGCCTACCGGTCCTCGAGCTTGAGCTGCCAGCGGCGGCGAGCCCGGTGACCGAATACGCCGCACGGATGTTCGAATGGCCGTCGTTCCGGAACAGCCTCACCGAGGCAGAGCGCGAGATGGTCACGGATCTGGCCTAGAGCGCTGCCGACGACGGTTGAAGTCTTTCCGCTAAACGCGAAGTCGGAGTGAGCGATGACCTCGAACCGCCCTTACCTGATTCGAGCCTTGTACGAATGGATCGCTGACAACCAGATGACACCGCACCTTCTGGTGGACGCGAATCATCCCGAGGCGGTCGTCCCGGGCGACTACGTCGCGGACGGGCGTATCGTGCTGAACGTCGCTGCCGTTGCGGTACACGGCCTCGTCCTCGGCAACGATGCAATCCGCTTTTCGGCGCGTTTTGGCGGCAAGCCGTTTCCAGTGGAGCTACCCGTTGCAGCGGTGCTCGGGATCTATGCGCGAGAAAACGGTCAAGGGATGCTGTTTGCTGATGAGGCTGATATAACCGGAGAGACACCTGAGCAAGAGGGCTCGGAGACAGCCGATGGCAGCGATGGATCGTCGTCGGATTCGTCGGGAGAGGCTGCGGAGAAGGGGAAGCGGCCAGCGCTGCGCGTGGTGAAGTAGCGGAGGGTGGGTCGCACCCGCTCGCGGGCGCCTTCGTCTGGATCAGCGTCCGGTCTTTGCCTATGCGTCGGTGCTGACCTGCGGCAGGCCCAGGCTCAGTTCCTCGAGTTGCAGACCAAGCAGCACCAGATAGCCAGTGCGGCGCCCGATCCCCTCCTCGCTGTACTCGAATCGATAGACACGGCGGACCCGCAGACCCCGCTGCAGCCAGCGCAGCCCGATGCGGCGCAACGCAACCGCTTGGTCGAGCATCTGCACGTCCCGCTCGCGGCATGCACGCTGGGCGAGTCCGACCGCCATCTCGCGTGCTCGTGCTGAATCGAGCCAGAACCAGCCGACGCCGAGCACGAGCAGCAGTGCGAGCAGGTGGTCGGTCATCGCGTATCACTCGCATCGGGCGCAACGAAGCGCGGGAGGCCGGATTCCAGCCACCAGGCGCCGCTCTGCTCGTCATAGCGCCAGAGCTGGCGGTCGATCAATTGCTCCAGCCGTTGACGGTCCTCGAGCACGTAGTCGATCTGGACCAGCTGGACGGCGCTGTCGTCGGGGCCGATGACGCCCTGCTGGATGACCTCATAGCCGGTGACGCGGATGTTGCTCAGGTCGATCTCAGCGCCCCCATCCGGGCCGATGAAGCCGGCTGCAGCGGGAAACTGACCCCAACGGATCGCCTGCCGGTAACTGCGTAGCGTGTTGTCGAGGGCGTTGCGCTTCGCATCATCCTTGACCGGGCCGCAGCCGGGCCCAGCGAGCACGATGAGCAACGCCAGCCAGGGCCACAGCGCGACGGCGCTGCCAGCTCCGCAGTCAGGTCTTCGGCTACAGCCGAGGGGGCGCCTTCGCTCATCCACCTCGCGATCATAGGCGACTTCAGGTCCCCGATGCCAGTCCCTGGCCGAACCCCTTCGCTGGGTTATCATGCACCTCTCCTCTGCTGATTGATCCGCAAGACCTCGTGAGTGACCAGCCGCCTGAAGAGCCCCTCATCGAAACAGCGATCGGTAGGACCCGTGTGACCCTGCTCGGCACCGCGCATGTCTCGCGTGCGAGTGCCGATAAGGTGACCGAGCTGCTCGGCGACGACGGGCTCGATGTCGACGCCATCGCCGTCGAGCTCTGTGCGAGCCGCGCCGCTTCGATGACCGATCCCGATGCGCTTGCGCGCCTCGACCTGTTCGCCGTGATCCGCGAGAAGCGGGTCTATATGGTTGCGGCCAGTCTCGCGTTGGGCGCTTATCAGCAGCGGATCGCGGATCAGTTCGGGATCGAGCCGGGCGCCGAGCAGCGGGCGGCAATCCGTTTGGCCGAGGCGACCCATCGGCCGATGCTCCTGATCGACCGCGAGATCGGGACGACGCTGCGGCGGGTGGCACACCGGCTCGGCTTCTTCAAGCGACTGAACCTGTTTAGCGGCCTGCTCGCCGGGCTGCTCACCCGTGAGCAGGTGACCGAGGAAGAGGTCGAGCAGCTGAAGCAGGGCGATATCCTCGAGACGGCCTTCGCCGAATTCGCTCAGGATCGAGCGGACCTGTTCGCGCCATTGATTGCCGAGCGCGACCGCTACATGGCCGCACGCCTGCGTCAGGAGGCCACGACGCATGGGTATAAGCATATCCTTGCCGTGATCGGGGCCGGCCACCTCAAAGGCGTCGCTCAGCACCTGGCCGATGACGAGTCCGCCGACGAGACCATCGCTACACTGGATGAGGTGCCGCCACCGTCGCGCTTCTGGCGTGCCTTCCCATGGTTAGTCGTCATCCTGATCCTGTCGGTCTTCGTCTACGGCTTCACCCGCAGCCCTGAGCTCGGCTGGAACATGGTCGGTGATTGGGTTCTGATCAACGGCGGCCTCTCCGCGTTGGGTACACTGCTGGCCGCGGCGCATCCCTTGACCGTGCTCGGCGCGTTCTGCGCGGCGCCGCTGACCTCGCTGAATCCGACCATCGGCGCTGGCATGGTCGCCGGCGGCCTGGAGCTCTTGCTGCGGCGCCCGAGCGTCGGCGATTTCAGCAGCCTGCGCGACGACGTCACCCGGCTCCGCGGCTGGTGGCACAATCGCGTCTCCCGCGTGCTGCTGGTGTTCATCTTCAGCACGCTCGGCTCCGCGCTCGGCACCTATCTCGCCGGTTTTCGGTTGATCGATCGACTGGTTGGCTGAGCCGCAAACGCTTGGAGCGCTCAGAATTCGAGTGCACTTGGCCTCAGTGACGTGGCGTGTCGTCGCTAGCGTCGGCGCTCGGCCAAGGAGCCCCGTCAGAGGGCCCGTCTGTTTCGATACCGCTGTCGCTGATGCGGTGCGACTCGTCCAGCCAATCGCCGAGGTCGATCAGGCGACAGCGCTCGCTGCAAAAAGGACGCCAGCGCGATTTGCTGTTCCAGATGACCTGCTTACCGCAGGTGGGGCAAGATACGGTGGTCGGCATGAGGGTCGGAGGCGGCTACCGTGGGGGATGCGGGATGCATCGTCCGGATGGCAAAGTGCGATGAGCGTTACCGTGCAAAAACCTGTGTGATCGTCTCATTCTCCGGGATGGCTGGCCGCCATGATCGTTCGGGGGCCTCAGAAGACGCAGCAGGTGAGCCGGAATGGGATATCGTCTTGGGATGGGACCGGGCGACTGCCCGGTTCCGCCCGCATGAAGCGGATGCTGAAGCGGTTCTTGTGTCCGCTGATCTCGGGATAGACCGGCCACTCTTCCGGCACGCCGACGCGCAACAGTTGCGCCGGGGCCTGGTTGTCGAGTGCTTCCTGGAAGAAGCCGCCCTCGGCGGTCAGCGAGCGCGGGGTCGCACTGGTGCGGGCAAGCGAGAGCACCAGCCGAATCGCATCATGAACCGGATTCATATCGGCGAACCATTGGTCAATCCTTGCGCGCCGTTGCGCGATGGGCTGGGTCAGGAAATGATGATAGAGAGGCACATCGAAGCTGCAGGCACCACCGGGGATGCTGCTGCGCTGCGCGACCGCCTTCAGGAATTCGTCGTCGCGGGCGTTCGAGCCGATCTGCCCGGCGATGTCGTGGATACCGGCGGCGGCCTTGTCCAGACCGCCGACCACTTCCTCGAGCGCCGCTGGATCGACACCCGGTTGATGGCGCACCCGCGCCAGCGTCGAGAGGTTGCGGTCGATCTCTTTGAGCAACTCGGTCTTGATGTCGGCGCGGGCGGTGATCGCGACGACGTCCAGCAACGCCTCGATAGCCGCTCGCGTACTCCACTGCTCGGACTGCGCGACGAAGTACTCCACCTTCTCGAGCAAATGCTCGAGTCTGAGAAAGGTGCGGATGCGCTCGTTCAGCGGATGCTCGAAGATCATCTCTTGGGTCACGATACGTCTTCCTCGCGTACGTCAGGTCGCGTGGCAGCCTTGACGGTCGGTCCAAACACCGTCGAGCTCTGTGCCTCTGAGGCGTCGATTCTGCGGCATCGCTGATGCTTGGTAAAGGAACTGCTCAGCCCTCGCTGCTGCTTGGATGCAGGCGGCGATGGTAGACTGAGCGATTTGGGCGGATCAGCGCCGCAATGCATTCTGCCCGTTCGCTGCTTCTCTTCCCGCCGCCTGTTGGCGCTTCAGCCAAGGGCCGGTGCGTTCGAGCTAATACCGAGGGAGTCACATGGCCGGTCACAGCAAATGGGCCAATATCAAGCATCGAAAGGCCGCGCAGGATAAGAAGCGCGGCAAGGTCTGGACCAAGCTGATCCGCGAGGTGACGGTCGCGTCCCGCGAGGGCGGGCCCGATCCGACGGCGAATCCGCGCCTGCGGCTGGCAATGGACAAGGCGCTCGCCGCCAATATGCCGAAGGACACCGTCGATCGCGCCGTCAAGCGCGGAGCGGGGGCCGACGACGGCGATCACTACGAAGAGATCCGGTACGAAGGCTATGCGCCCGGCGGTGTGGCGGTGATGGTCGACTGCATGACGGACAATCGCAACCGCACCGCGTCCGAGGTCCGCCACGCCTTCACCAAGCACGGTGGCAATCTCGGCACCGATGGCTCGGTGGCCTACCTGTTCACGAAGCAAGGGGTGATCAGCTTTCAGCCTGGAACGGACGAGGATGCCGTGATGGAGGCAGCGCTCGAGGCCGGTGCCGAGGATGTCGTCGTCAATGACGATGGCTCGCTCGATGTGATCACCACTCCGGAGGAATTCGGCGCTGTCTGTGAGGGGCTCGCCGCGGCTGGATTCGACACCAGCGTCTCGGAGGTCTCCTTCAACGCGGCGACCCAGATCGAGCTTGACGCTGAGGGAGCAGCCAAGCTGATGAAGATGGTCGATGCGCTCGAAGACCTCGACGATGTCCAAGAGGTCTACAACAACGCCGACATCTCGGACGAGATCATGGCGAGCCTCGAGAGTTGAGCCTCGGTTCGATGGCCGCCGGGGCGTCGCTCCGTCATCGGGTGCTCGGGATCGATCCGGGCTCGCGCAACACCGGTTACGGCGTTATCGACACCGATGGTCAGCGCAGCGTCTGCGTTGCACGCGGCTGTGTGCGCGTCGGACAGCATGCTTGGCCGGAGCGGTTGGGCCTGATCTTCGATCGGGTTTCGGCGCTAGTGAGCGAGCATCGCCCGCACGAGATGGCGGTCGAGCAGCTGATCTTCGCCCGCGATGCGACCGCTGCGCTCAAGATCGGCCAGGCGCGCGGGGCGGTGCTCTGTGCGGGACTGAAGGGCGGGGTGATCGTGCATGAGTACAGCCCGAAGTCGGTGAAACTGGCCGTGGTCGGCTCGGGCAATGCCGATAAAGCGCAGGTGCAGCATATGGTGCGGGTGCTGCTCGCGTTGGATGATGCGCCCGGCGAGGACGAGGCCGATGCGTTGGCGATCGCGCTCTGCCATGCCCATTCGATGGGCATCCCGCAGCGCAAGCGCGCGGCGGCGAGCTGGCGGGATTTTCGCCCATGATCGGCCGGCTGCGCGGTGAGGTCGCCGCCAAGCATCCACCGCAGGTGTTGATCGATGTCGGCGGTGTCGGCTATGAGGTCGAGGCGCCGATGTCGACCTTCTATGATCTGCCAGCAGTCGGTGAGTCGGTGACGCTGCTCACGCATCTGGTGATCCGCGAGGATGCGCATGTGCTCTACGGCTTCCGCAGCGCGCATGATCGGGCGCTGTTTCGGGCCCTGCTGCGGGTGACCGGCGTTGGGGCGAAGATGGCGCTGGCGATCCTGTCGGGGATGGATGCGCAGCGCTTCGCGCAGTGCGTCGAGCAGGAGGACATCGCGATGCTGAGCCGGCTGCCGGGCATCGGCAAGAAGACGGCGCAGCGGTTGGTGATGGAGATGAAGGATCGCATCGCCGAGCTCGGTTCTGGGGTTGGGGATATCGGGGCGTCTGGGGTCGGTGCCGGAGGGGCGACGGTGACTGCTGCGCCGGCGGATGATCCGCTGACCGATGCGATTGGGGCGCTGGTCGCGCTGGGCTACAAGCCGGCCGAGGCGAATCGGATGGCGCGGGCGGTCGATGATGGGGCCAAGACCTCAGAGGAGCTCATTCGGGCGGCGTTGCGGGCGGTGACGCCTGGGTGAGTCTGGGGGCGCTTCGGTTGTGCGTTGGCGGGGGAGGCAAGGTCTTAGGCGATTGCCGGAAAAGCTCGTACCGAATTGCGCAGGATTGTCGTTTGCCTTCGAGGAGCGTCGCCGGGAGCATAGCCGGGCTATGTGACCGGCGGCGCGACGAAGAAGGCGAGCGAAAAGACCAGCAAGGCGGTATGAGCTTTGACAGAAATCGCCTTAGTTCCGGTGAGGGCAGATCGATGCAGCTTGAAGAACTCATTGTGAAGGTCAGCCGTCTGCCGGCTTCACGTCAGCAGGAGGTCATGGACTTCGTGATGTTCCTGGAGCAACGCTATGGCAAGCATGAGCAGGCTGACTGGTCAGAGCAGCACTTCCGTGCCATGAGCCTCGAGCAAGCGATGCGTGGGCTGGAAGACGAGCCCGACGTCTACTGCGAGGATGATCTCAAGGAACGCTGGCAGTGAAGCGCGCCGGTCAGATTGCGCTGATGCCATTCCCCTTTACCGATCTGACGCATAGCAAGAAGCGGCCGGTGCTCCTATTACGCCGACTTGATCATACCCATGATGACTGGCTTGTGTGCATGGTGTCCTCACGGCTGAATCATGCTCAGCCGGGCCTGGATTGGGTGCTAACCCCCGACGATGACGGGTTCGCCGCGACTGGGCTTAAGGTAGCGAGTGTATTCCGGCTCTCTCGATTGGCAGTGCTGGACGGGTCGTTGCTGTTAGGTCAGCTCGGTTGTGTGTCCGAGACCAGGCTTTGCGAGCCAAGACATGGGCTCAGCCACTGGATCGAGTGCCGGGACGAATAACGGGAGCGTTATCGACGCACGAACAGCGCCGAGCTGACCGGCCGGGCCGCAACCCCCGCCCGAGCGCAACGGCCGGTCCTGGCGCGGGCGGCTGAGCGTCAACGAGTCGAGCGCGATGCTGTGCACCTCCGCCGCTGGCGAAGCCGCAGAGGCTGCAGCCGCTCAAGCGGCTGTTTTAGCCAGGTCTTTCAGCCAAGGCGGCCTGCCTCAGCGGCCAGCGCTCGCGGCCTGCCGGCGCTCGGCGAAGAAGGTCTTGGTCACCTGGAACACCACCGGACTCAGCAGCAACAGCGCGATCAGGTTCGGGATCGCCATCATCGCGTTCATGGTGTCGGCCAGCAGCCAGACGAAGTCGAGCTGGGTGATCGCGCCGATCGGTACCGCCAGCACCCAGACGACTCGGAACGGGATGATCGCGTGCACGCCGAACAGGTACTCGACGCAGCGCTCGCCATAGACGCTCCAGCCGAGGATGGTCGTGAACGCGAACAGCGCGAGCCCGATCGAGACCACATAGGCGCCGGTGCCGGGCAGCTCCTCGCCGAACGAGATCGCCGAGAGGGCCGCCCCGGTGATGCCGCGATTGTGCTCGACCGTGCTGCCGTCCTCGGCCTCGAGGGTGCAGACAGTGCTCGGCTTGCGGATCATCCAGGAGCTGTCGACCCGCTCCTCGACCACGCCGCCCTGCTCGACGCAGGCGGTGAAGTCCGGGTTGTCCGCCTTCCACTGCCCGGAGACGACGATCACCAGGCCGGTGATGGTGCAGATGATGAGGGTATCGAGGAAGGTGCCGAGCATCGCCACCGTGCCCTGCCGCACCGGGCTATCGGTCTCGGCGGCGGCATGGGCGATCGGGGCGCTGCCGAGGCCGGCCTCGTTCGAGAAGATGCCGCGCGCGACCCCCATCTGCAATGCGAGCATCACTGAGGCGCCGGCGAATCCGCCGACCCCAGCGGACGGGGTGAAGGCGTAATCGACGATGGTGACGATCGCGCCCGGGACCTCGCCGGCGTTGAGCAGCAGCACGATCAGCCCCGAGACCAGATAGGCGAGCGCCATCAAGGGCACGAGCTTGCCGGCGACCTGCGCGATCCAGCGGATGCCGCCGATCAGCACCAGCCCGACTAGCAATGCCAATGCCAGCCCGGTCCAGAGCTCGGGCACGCCGAACTTGGTCTCCAGGGCATGGGCGACCGAATTGGCCTGAACGGTGTTGCCGATCCCGAAGCCGGCGACGGCGCCGAAGATTGCGAACAGGGTTGCCAGCCATAGCCATTTGCGGCCGAGCCCGTTGCGGATGTAGTACATCGGGCCGCCGACGTGGTTGTTGTTCTCGTCGACCTCGCGGTAGCGCACCGCGAGCACGGCCTCAGAGTACTTGGTCGCCATGCCGACCAGCGCGGTGATCCACATCCAGAACAGCGCCCCGGGTCCGCCGATCGCCAGCGC
The DNA here is from genome assembly GCF_016584085.1 of Halochromatium glycolicum. GTDB lineage: Bacteria > Pseudomonadota > Gammaproteobacteria > Chromatiales > Chromatiaceae > Lamprobacter > Lamprobacter glycolicus. The sequence continues at coordinate 62,883 of NZ_NRSJ01000022.1, forward strand.
GGTGCCGACACCGGCGATGTTGCCGGTGCCGATGGTCGCCGAGAGCGAGGTCATCAGCGCGTTGAACGGGGTGATGTCGCCGCTGCCCTGCTCCTTGCGCCCGCGCCAGAGCATCTGGAAGCCAAAGCCGAGCCGATGCAGTGGCATCGCCTTCAGGCCGATCGATAAATAGAGACCGGTACCCAAGATCAAGATCAGCATGGGCGGCCCCCAGACCCACCCGTTGATCGAGCCAATGACCTGCGAAACCTGTTCCATCGGTGCCCCCGTTCTTCTGGTTGAGCCTAAGAAACGGCAAAGCGCCGTACTATACACGGGCCACAGCAGGCCGCTCACCCCTCACACCGGGTGCTCGGGTGCTGTCGGCTTCAGCCCGGCCGACAAACCGCCCGCGACAAACCGCCAGGCGTTGCGCTGAGACGACCTCTCGCCCTCCGCCGGCGTGCGTCGCTGGCCTGCGTCGCCGGCGTGCGTCCCGATCGGGTTCAAGCGCATCATTGTCCGAGGAGGTCAAGCCTTTCGACGCGGGCGACGGCGGCGCGGCGGGTATGCTCGCGAGGCAGGCTTCGACGAGACTCGGCTTGGACCACGCCCGTTCGGGCGTATATTCGGGCGGATAGCTCACGACTTACGACTTGTAGAGGTCACAACATGGCAGCACCGGACCTGACGCCGATCCAACCGCTGATCGAGGAGCTCAACCAGCATCCGATCTACTCGGAGCTCAAGGACATCGATGACCTACGGGTCTTCATGAGCCACCACGCCTTTTCGGTCTGGGACTTCATGTCATTGATCAAGTATCTGCAGGCGACCCTCGCGCCGACAGAGGTCCCTTGGGTGCCGCGCGGCGATGCCGCTGTCCGTTACTTCATCAACCAGCTGACCCTCGAAGAGGAATCGGACAGCATCGACAATGACGCCGCAGGCGTGCGCTACAGCAGCCATTTCGAGTTCTACTGCCGCGCCATGCACGAGATCGGCGCGGATGGTGACAACCCGAAACGCTTCATCGCCCTGGTCGAAGAGCAGGGGCTCGACGCCGCCCTCTACTCGGACCTGGTGCCGCTGCCGTCCCGCTACTTCACCGAGACGACCTTTTGCTTCATCCGCGAGGACAAGCCGCATGCGGTCGCGGCGGCACTGGCGGTCGGCCGCGAACGGGTGATCCCGCAGATGTTCCGTTCCCTGCTCGACAAGATGGGCATCACTGCGCAGGACGCACCGGCCTTCCATCACTATCTCAACCGTCATATCCATCTCGACGAGGATTTCCATGGACCGCTGTCGATGTCGATGCTCGATCAGCTCTGCGGCGACGACCCTGAGCGGCTCGAGGAGGCCACTATCGCCGCCGAGGAGGCAATCTGCGCCCGGATTCGGTTTTGGGATGGTGTGCTCGAGGCCGTGCGCACCAGGCGCGGTGAAAGCGGCTGATATAGCCATCCAACCTGATGCGAGCACTGACCCCTTTGATTCTGGCAGCAGCGATGCAGGAAAACCAAAAGGGTCTGTACGGATTCAGTGCGGTTGACTCTATCGGGCGGGCAGATTGGGAACGGCCGCGTGAGCGAGCCCGACGAGGGTATCCTGACCCAGGGTATCGATTCCGCTCAAAGCCCTATCGCCGATAAGGTAGAATCCGGGGACTGCGAGGCCATCTAGGGAAGACAAACCTACTTCCCATGCAGTAATCAAAGATCGTGAGGACAACAGATGGCTGTCGCAGTCGCACTCGATAATGAAGGCTTCTTGGTCAATCGTGATGACTGGAGCGAGGAGCTCGCGGTCGAGCTCGCCCAGCAGGACGAGTTCGAGATGAATGAGCAGGTGATGCAGCTCATTCGAGAGGCCCGCAGCATGTACGACAACGACGGCGTCGTGCCGCCGATTCGTATCTTCGCCAAGAAGCAGGGCGTCTCGACCAAGGAACTCTATAACATCTTCAAGAAGGGCCCCATGAAGCTCATCTGCAAATGGGGTGGTTTGCCGAAGCCCACAGGCTGCGTCTGATGGGCAAATCAACGAGGTGAGAAGTAGACGATGGCAGGCAAACTCTCATTCACGGGAGATCCACTCTGGAAGCGAGCCAATGATCCGGGCTACCGGATCGGCTGGCGCAGCAAGGCCAAGTTTGAGAAGGGGCATCTCGACGGTGAGATGACCTATGGCGAGGCCGAGAAGAAGGCCGAGGAGCTCGCGGCTCAGGATCGCTCGAAGACCTACTATCCCGAGCTGATCATCACTGAGCAGTGAGGACTTCCGGGTGGTCCAAGCGCCACCCCAACTGCGGCCAGGGACGGTCGTTTCGCGCAAGCCGCGGAGTCTTCAACGAGTGTGAGGTGGCCGGGTAGGAGCCCGCTTGCGGGCGATCTAGCGTTCAAGGTGGTCGAGCACGAGCCCGCTTGCGGGCGATCTTGGCAGCCGCGAGCGCGGCCTAGTCGCCCGCAAGCGGGCTCCTACCTCAGGGCTATTGCGGGAAGCGGCGATCGGTCTCGGGGTTCGGCGCTCTGGCACACTAGTGCGTCAAAGGCAATGGCTCACGGCCAGCCGCCTCCTCGGGCTCGACCTGTCTCCCATCTGCGCCGAAGCAGAGCCCGTCCTTGAGTGCGATCAGATCGCCCTCCCCCAACGGCTCCCAAAGCTCATCGGTGAGCGGGACACTGGCCACCAAGGCCACATCCTGCCGAATCGAGGTCAGGTTGACGCCCGCATCATGCAGCTCCGGCGCCGTTCGCCAACAGTAGCGCTGCAGCAGGTAGAGACCCGGCGCCCGCAGATGGCCATCCGGTTGGGTCCGCCGATCGGCATGGACGAAGAGCGCGTCGCTGTCGGAGTAGATGAAGTTTGCGGGGCCCAACGCCCTCAGCTCCTGCGCGTAATCGGCGATCACGGCGAGCCGCGTAGCCAGATCAGGGATCGCACCCGCGGCCTCATCCCAGATCGGCGCCAATGCGGTCATCAGACCGCAGAAGCCGAGCTCCGAGTCCGAATCGCCGACGGGCATGAAGCGCGCCGGACCGCTCCGGCGCTGATCGGCGAGCGTCGGGATATCGCCGTTATGGGCGAACACATGCATGGTACCGCCGAGCTCGCGCGCGAACGGCTGGGTGTTGCGCAGCGCCAGCGCACCGAAGGTGGCGAGCCGGATGTGACAAAGGCCAAGCTTGGTGCGTAATCCCTGCCGCTCCATGAACTGCATCAGCGGGCTCTCGCTGGCCGGGCGCGGCTCGCGCAACAGCAGACAGTCGCCTCCCTCATAGAACGCAAGGCCCCAGCCGTCGCGATGCGGTCCTTCGGCGCCCCCATGCCGCGCGAGCCGTTCGAGCGAAAACCCGAGCGTCGCCGGCACCCGACTCGACATCGCAAACAGCTCGCACATCGTAATCCGAACCCCAGACTTGGGCAGCCGGCCCGTCCTTCGATTAAGAATCCACCCTGCGCTCCAACCTGCCGATTCTGTGCCATCCTGCCGTGCAGGGCAAACGCTTGCCGCTGGCTGTTCCCGCTCCGGGCGCGCGGTTGCTCATGATCGGTATATGATCGCGGGATCGCTCAGCTGGCTGTCATTGGAGCCAACGCTCTTTCGTGGACCCCGAATCCTTCGTCCAATCCTCGGTGCTGCTGCTGGTCGCCGCCGCGGCGGCGGTCGCGCTGTTTCGTCAGATCGGCCTCGGCTCGATCCTCGGCCTGCTCGTCGCCGGGGTGCTGATCGGCCCCTACACCCCGGGGCCCTCGGTCACCGGCCATGTCGAGGACCTGCGCCACTTCACCGAGCTCGGCGTGGTGCTGCTGCTGTTCGTGATCGGGCTCGAGTTACATCCGAGCCGCCTCTGGGAGATGCGCCGGGCCTTGTTCGGGCTTGGGATGCTGCAGATCCTGCTGTCTGGTCTCGTGCTGGCGCTCTATTTCCGACTCTTCGTCGCCGGCTGGCCAGTGGCGCTGCTGATCGGCTTCAGTCTGGCGTTGTCGTCGACGGCGCTGGTGATGCAGATGCTCTACGAGCAAGGCGAGATCGCCACCCCGCATGGCCAGAACGCCTTCGCGGTGCTGCTGATGCAAGACATCGCGGTGGTGCCGATGCTGGCCTTGCTGCCGCTGGCGGCCGGGACCGGATCGGCGATCGCCGGCTCAGTGCTCTGGGAGCAGCTCGGACTGATCGCGCTGATGCTCGCCGGCGTCATCATCGCCGGCCGCTATCTGGTGCCGCTGGCGCTGGATCTGCTGGCGCGTCAGGCCAACCGCGAGGCCTTCTTCCTGGTCACGCTCGCGGCGGTCTTCGTCGCCGCCTGGGGGATGAACAAGGCCGGGATGTCGATGGCGCTGGGCGCCTTCCTGATGGGCATGATGCTCTCGAGCTCACGCTACAGCGTCCAGATCCACGCCAGCATCGAGCCCCACAAGGGGCTGCTGATGAGCCTGTTCTTCGTCGCCGTTGGGATGTCGCTCGACCTCAGCGTACTGATCGAGCAGCCGCTCATCTTCGCGCTGCACCTGCTGGCGCTGATGACGATCAAGGTCGTCTTGATCTATCTGCTGTGCCGACAATTCGGCACCACCCATAGCGGCGCGGTCCAGGTCGCCTTCCTGCTCGGCCAGGCCGGCGAGTTCGGCTTCATCCTGTTCGGGGCCGCGAAGATGCTCGGCATCATCGATGGGGCCATCTTCACCCTCGCGGTCGCGCTGATCTCTGGCAGCATGTTGCTGACCCCATTGATGGTCCGGATAGGCGCCTGGCTCGCGGCCCGGATACCGGACGAGGATGCCGACATCCACGAGCGTTTCCGCTATCAGTCCGAGGGCGAGCAGCCGCCGCAGGTGGTGGTCGCAGGTTATGGCCGTGTCGGCCACACCATCGGCGCGGTGCTCACCAGCCATGGCATCCCGTTCATCGCCTTCGAGCAGGACCCGACGCTGGTCGCCCGCTGGCAGGCCGAGGGACAGCCGGTCTACTACGGCGACATCCGCAATCCTGCCTTGTTGGCCGCGGCCAAGGTCGAGCAGGCCAAGGTGGTCGTACTGACCATCGCCGAGACCCGCGCCAGCATCGAGGCCACCTCGTTGGTGCGCCATCATGCGCCCAAGGTCACCATCGTCGCCCGCGCCCGCGATCTGACCGCCTGCGATGCGCTGTTCCGGGCCGGGGCCAGCCGCGCCTTCCCGGAGGCGGTCGAGGCCAGTCTGCGGCTGGCTGCCGAGACGCTCGATGGCCTCGGCCTCGCCGACGAGACCGCCGAGCAGATGGTGCAGCAGGCACGCGGCGGCGACTACGCCATGGTGCGCTCCGAGGTCGGCGAACAGCCGGCGATCTCAGAGCAGCAGGACGCGGTCAATTGATCAAGTGATTTGAATCTCGGGCAGGCTGATCCCGCAGGCGCGGCACCCGACGGTGCACTTTGCCGAGCAATCGATCACAGACCGAGCCTTGCTGCACCACTTGCTCTAAGGGGCCCTATCAAAGCGGCCGCTTGACCCGTGCAACCCCCTGATCTCTTTGGCTACAGGAGGCGTTCTGTTAGGGCGTCTAACCAGCATAGCGGCGCGCTACCCGGAAAAGGCTTGCGACCGTTGCTGCAGGGTAACCCAATGACTCAATCCGAACCAAAGGCATGCAGCGGCGCTGTCTCTCTGAAGCGCGCCTTCTGCTCTGGCGTCGCTTCGGTCTGATAGGCCGCCTTCCAGTCAGGATACGGCATCCCGTAGATGCGCTCCCTGGCCTCGTCATAGCTCAGCTCGACACCGCGCTCCTCGGCCGCCGCCCGATACCACTTCGAGAGGCAGTTCCGGCAGAACCCGGCGAGGTTCATCAGATCGATGTTCTGCACATCGGTGCGCTGCTGTAAGTGGGCGACAAGCTGGCGGAAGGCCGCCGCTTCGATCTCGATTCGGGTTTGCTCGTCCATCATCACTCCGCGTTTGTCAGACAAATTCGTTTCCGGGGACAAACCTTATCGTTCCGCCGGGACCAATCCAGACGGAGGAGCCGCCTATTTCCAGTATCTGGCGGCTTCTTGGTGTCCGGATCACATCAGTCGAGACAATAGATGAGGCTACAGAACACTTGGCCCAATCGTCATCGGCCCAGGACCTAATTGGTGCTCACTCGCGGCCGGAATGCACAAGGCCCAGTCACGGATCGCAAGTAGCATCCGGCAAGACTAATGCAGGGTAGCGGAAATCCCGAGACCGACTGTCGCTGCCGCCAATGGTCGTGGGGTAGGAGCCCGCTTGCGGGCGATCTTCGCCGCCGCGAGCGCGGCCTGCTCGCCCGCAAGCGGGCTCCTACAGCGCTGAGAGCCAGATGGAAGGAAAAGGGTCTCGGCATTTCTGACGCGATGCACTCGGGCGTCACCGTTGGACCGCAGTTGCTGTGAGGTTGCGCGAGTCAAGCGGCTGTTTCGATAGGGCGGCTAAGGCAATCCGGGCCTTGCGCGCAGACGCAGGTCCGGCCCGACGGCGCGCACATCGATGATTTCGAGCGGAAACCGATCCTTCATCAACTCGATACCGTCGAGCTCGAACAGCCCGCGCGCGGCGCTGCCCATCAGATGCGGTGCTAGATAGAGCACCAGCTCATCGACCAGGCCCTGCTGCACTGCGGCGCCGGCAAGGGTGGGGCCGGCCTCGATCAGGACCTCGTTGATCTCGCGCTCGGCGAGGTAACGCAGCAGCGCCTCGAGCTCGACGCGCCCCGAGGCATCGGCGGGGCCGACCCAGACCTCGGCCCCGGCTGAAGTCGCCGCGGCGATCCGTCGCGGATCGGTCTCCGAGGTCGCAATCAGCGTCGCGCCCGGGAGCTGGAGCAGGGTCGCATCGAGCGGCGTGCGCAGCTGGCTGTCGAGGATCACCCGCAGGGGCTGACGCACCGGCTCGTCCGGTGCGAGCGCCGGGATCAGCGTCGGCGAGAGGCGCACGTTCAATGAGGGATCATCGGCGAGCACCGTGCCAACGCCGGTGACGATGGCCGAGGCGCCGGCGCGCAGCCATTGGACATCGGTGCGCGCCGCCTCGGAGGTGATCCAACGGCTCTCGCCGCTCGCCATCGCGGTGCGCCCGTCGAGACTGGCGGCCGACTTGACACGAACGAACGGCAATCCGAGCCGCATCCGTTTGTCGAAGCCCGGGTTCAATGCCCGGCACGGGGCTTCCAGGACGCCCGTGATGACGTCGACGCCGGCCGCCCGCATGCGCTCGAGCCCGCGCCCATGGACGATCGGGTTCGGGTCCTCCATACCGACCACGACCCGACCGACCCCGGCCTCGAGCAATGCATCGGTGCAGGGCGGCGTGCGCCCATGGTGGCAACAGGGTTCGAGGGTCACATAGGCTGTTGCACCGCGCGCCGCCTTGCCCGCGGCATCGATCGCGAGCCGCTCGGCATGCGGCTCACCGGCGCGCCGATGCCAGCCCTCGCCGATGATCCGATCGCCCTGGGCGAGCACGCAGCCGACGCGCGGGTTCGGGTCGGTGGTGTAGCGGCCGCGCTCGGCAAGCTGAACCGCTCGCGCCATCATCCCGAGCGCGACCTCCCCTAACACCCCTGCGGTCACGAGTCTTGATCGAGCTGGTCGAGCAGATCGAGCTGGGCGCGCCGCACCTCCGGCGCCGGATGACGTTCCAAGCGCTCGATCTCCTCGCGAAAGGCGGCGACGTCCTCGAACTTCCGATAGACCGACGCAAAGCGCACATAGGCGACCTGATCGAGGCCGCGCAGCTCCTCCATCACCAGCTCACCGATCTCGCGTGAGCTGATCTCGCTGTCGGCGGCACCGAGCAGCTTGCGGTTGATGCGCGCGATCGCGGCCTCGACGTCCTCGGTACTGATCGGGCGCTTCTCGGCGGCACGCATCAGCCCGCTGCGCAGTTTGCGGCCGTCGAACGGCACCCGGGTCCCGTCGCGCTTGATCACCCGCGGCAGATTGAGTTCGGCCGCCTCGTAGGTGGTGAAGCGCTCGCCGCAGACCGCGCACTTGCGCCGCCGGCGCACCTGATCGCCGTCGCCGGAGAGTCGTGAATCCATCACCTTGGTGTCCTGGGCTCCGCAGTACGGGCAGCGCATCCAGCCAGCCCGCGCATCAAAGGCCGCGGAGGGCAGCCGCTTCCATCAGCGGGGGTAAACGGGGAAGCGCTTGCACAGATCGAGCACCTTGGCCTTGGTCTCGGCGATCACCGCCTCGTCGCCGCGCCCGTCGATCACATCGCACATCCAGCCGGCGAGCGCGCGCGCCTCGTCGAGGCCGAATCCGCGGGTGGTCATCGCCGGGGTGCCGATGCGGATGCCGCTGGTCACGAACGGCGACTGCGGATCATTCGGGACGGCGTTCTTGTTGACGGTGATATTCGCACTGCCGAGCCAGGCATCGACATCCTTGCCGGTCAGGCCCTGCTCGATGAAGCTGACCAGGAATAGATGGTCATCGGTACCCTTGGAAACGACGTCATAGCCGCGCCCCAGGAAGGTCTCGGCCATCGCCTGGGCGTTGAGCACGACCTGCTTTTGGTAGTCCTTGAACGCCGGCTCCAGGGCCTCCTTGAAGGCAACTGCCTTGGCGGCGATCACGTGCATCAGCGGCCCGCCCTGGGTGCCTGGGAAGACCAGCGAGTTGAACTTCTTCTCGAGGTCCGGATTCGACTTGGCCAGGATCAGCCCGCCGCGCGGCCCGCGCAGGGTCTTGTGCGTCGTCGTCGTGGTGACATCGGCGATCTGCACCGGGCTCGGATAGACCCCAGCGGCAACCAGGCCGGCGATGTGGGCCATGTCGACGAGCAGATAGGCACCGACCTCGTCGGCGATGGCGCGGAAGCGCTGCCAGTCGATGACCCTCGAATAGGCCGAGAAGCCGGCGATGATCATCTTCGGCTTGTGCTCGCGCGCCAGGGATTCGACCTGCGCGTAGTCGATCTCGCCGGTCTCGGGGTCGAGTCCGTACTGGACGGCGTTGTAGATCTTCCCCGAGAAGTTCGGCTTGGCGCCGTGGGTCAGGTGGCCGCCGTGCGCGAGGCTCATGCCGAGCACGGTATCGCCGGGCTGGCACAGGGCCATGAACACGGCCGCGTTGGCCTGCGAGCCCGAGTGCGGCTGCACGTTGGCATAGTCGGCGCCGAACAGGGTCTTGGCGCGCTCGATCGCGAGCCGCTCGGCGACGTCGACGTACTCGCAGCCGCCGTAATAGCGCTTGGCCGGATAGCCTTCGGCGTACTTGTTGGTCATCACCGAGCCCTGCGCCTCCATCACGCGCGGGCTGGCATAATTCTCGGACGCGATCAGCTCGACGTGCTCTTCCTGGCGGCGCTCCTCGTCGCGGATGGCCTGGGCGAGCTCGTCATCGTAGCCGGTGATCTGCATGCTGGCGTCGAACATTGGAACACCCTCGGAAAACTCAAAACGATCGAGTATAGCGCGTTACCGCCCTCGAACGCGAATGCTGCCGGATTGCCGCAGCAATTCCCGCCATCCTCGGAGATGGCAGCTGACAAGACACGGAGACCGGCATTGAAGATCTCTGGACGCATGGACGCCTCGCTGCAGAGCAACGCTTTGATGAAGCTGGCTTGTTCTCCCCTCA
>NZ_NRSJ01000023.1 GCF_016584085.1 Halochromatium glycolicum
GATTTTCGTTTGCCTTCGAGGAGCGTCGCCGGGAGCATAGCCGGGCTATGTGACCGGCGGCGCGACGAAGAAGGCGAGCGAAAAGACCAGCAAGGCGGTATGAGCTTTGACAGAAATCGCCTTAGGTATTCAACATACCAAGCACCGACCAATGAGGATGCGGCTCTCACCTCGTCGAATCTCTTTGTGCAACAAAAGCCGGTGCAGCGCCTTCCTGAGCAACTACGCCTTGATCAATATAGCACAAATGGAAGACTTGATGACCCAGCTCGCAGACGCGTTTCAGCTGGGGTTTGGCGAATCCCATACGAGTCGATTACGTCCCTGTTCCTTGGCTTGATAGAGGGCTTGGTCAGCGGCCTGCTTCAAAGCTTCGGAGCTCGTTGCCGGTTGTCCCGCCAGAGAAACACTTGCACCGATGCTGATGGTAATGCGGTCCGCGACCGGCGAGTACGCATGCGGCAGGGCGAGTGCGTGGATTGCCTCCTGCATCCGACCGGCCACTTGGCGAGCACCGATGCTGTCGGTCTCGGGTAGTAAGGCGACGAACTCCTCGCCGCCATAGCGGGCGACCAGATCCGCGGCACGCTTCGGCACCTGCTGCAAGGCCTGCGCAACCCGGCGCAGACAGTCATCGCCGGCGCCATGCCCATAATGATCGTTGTAAGGCTTGAAGTGATCGATGTCGATCATCAGCAGCGAGAGCGGTTGCTGATGACGGGACTGGCGATTCCATTCCTGTGCGAGCTTGCGGTCGAAATAGCGCCGGTTCGGGATCTCGGTCAGGCCGTCCTGGAGCGCGATCTGCTCGAGCAGGTCGGTCTTGAGCTTGAGGCTGACCTGATTGTGGACCCGCGCGCGCACGATGGTCGGATTGAACGGCTTGGAGATGTAATCGGCGGCGCCGAGCTGTAGCCCCTTGGCCTCGTCCTGGGCCTGATCCAACGCGGTGACGAAGATGACCGGGATGGCGTGGATGGCTTCATCGGCCTTGAGCTCGCGGCAGATGGCATAGCCATCCTGGTCCGGCATCAGGATGTCGAGCAGGATCAGATCCGGCCCCGGCTCGCGCCGGGCCAGCTCCAGTGCCTTGGCGGCGTTGGTGGCGGTGATGATCCGATAATCGTCCTTGAGCAGTTTGGCCAGGGCGTGGATGTTGGCGGGCTGATCATCGACGATCAGCAGGGTGGGGCGCTGTTCTCTCAATCTGATGCCTCGTGCTGCCGGTCAGCGACGCGCGTGGCGATTTGGTTCAGCAGCTCGCGCGCGCGGTCATGGTCGAAGGTCTCGATGTGGGTTTGCAGCTCCAGCGCCAGCGCATCGTCGAATGACTGCCGGACCAGGGCGAGGACCTCGGCGATCCGTGCCTCGTCTACCAATTCACCCGCTTCGAGGGCTTGGCGCATCTGCTCGATACGCCCGATGGCCGCTTGCGGGTCGTCGTCTCGGACCTGCTCGGGATCGGGCTCGGGGTCGGGAATGCCCCTATCGCTTGGACCAGTAGGCTGGACCAACCGGGTCGAATCGCTGCTCGTGGCTCGGCTCGACAGCGCGGTCAGACCGGTGCGGGCTTGACTCAGGGCTTGAGCCAGATCCGCCCGCGCGGCCGCCGGTATCGGCGCATCGCGATGGCAGAGGCGGTCGATCTCGGTGGCTGCGGCCGCGAGGCGTTCGGCGCCAAGAAGACTGGCTAGACCTTTCAGGGTATGAATCAGGTGTTTCGTCTCCGTGGTCGGTGCTTGCTGATCCAATGCAGGCTGATCCGATGTCGGCTGATCGAGCTGTTCGCCGAGCCCGGCGAAGTCGTCCTCGAGCTGCATCCGGAAGCGGTTCAACAGGCTCAGATAGAGCGCCGCATCCTGATCGAAACGAGCGAGTCCGCGCTGTAGGTCGAACCCTTCAAGCCGAGCAGGCAACGTCGCGGCGGAGGCCGCCGAACTGGGCTGGATAGGGATCGGGTCAGCAGGTCCAGGCGCGCCTCCGGAGCTGGCTCCGCGAGGTGTGGGACGAAGCGCATTGGCTGCGGGCTCGGTCGCGAAGGCAAGGTCCGTTCGGACGTTGGGCGCGGGTGTCGGCGTCGACGCGTGCCGAGCCGGCAGCCAGGCCGCGAGCAGGCGGAATAGGGTCTGTTTCTCGATCGGCTTGGCGAGGTGGTCGTTCATGCCGGCGGCTTCGGCGCGCTTGCGATCGTCTTCCATGACGGCAGCCGAGAGCGCTAGGATCGGCAGCTCAGGGTATTGGGCGCGGATACGGCGGCTGGCCTCGAAGCCGTCCATCACTGGCATCTGCAGATCCATGAGCACCAGATCGACCGCTTGCTCGGCGAGCGTGTCGACTGCTTCGCGCCCATTGTGCGCCTCGATGATGCGCGCGCCGGTCTTTTGCAGCATCGCGGTGGCGACCTCGCGATTCAGGCTGTTGTCCTCGGCCAATAGGATGCTGCGCTCGGCAAGGTCCGGCACCACCACGTCCTGCGTATCCGGCGCCCACTGGCTGCGCGCGTGCTCGACCCGTGCCTGGGCCATGGCGTCGAGCAGCGCGCGTCGGGTAACCGGCTTGCTCAGGAAGGCACTATAGAGCGAGGCATACTCGCAGAGCCCGGACTGGCTGTAAGCGCTGATGATCAGCGCCGGGATCGGGGTGTCGGTCAACGCGCCCTGCGCGCGCAGCGCGTGCAGCCGCTCCAGGGTCGCGATCCCATCGAGCGCGCCGGGCATCTTCCAGTCGACGAGGATGAAATCGAATGGCAGGCCCTGCTGTTCGGCGGCCTCGACGGCGGCGATCGCGGCCTTGCCGCTGTCGGCCTCGACGACCCGCAATGCTTCCTGCTCGAGCATCTCGCGCAACACCTGGCGCGCGGTGTCGTGGTCATCGACCACGAGCACGCGGGCGCCGGTGGGGGTGGCCGCGGTGTGTCGGGACGTCTGCGCGCGCTGCGAGGACAGCGGCAGGCTCAGCTCGAAGCCGAAGGTGCTGCCCTGGCCCGGGTGCGATGCCAGCCGCAGCACACCGCCCATCTGCTCCAATAGGCGGCGGCTGATCACCAGGCCGAGGCCGGTGCCACCGTGGGTGCGGGTGGTGGAGGAGTCGGCCTGGGTGAAAGGCTGGAACAGCCGTTGCTGTTGCGCCTCGGTCATGCCGATGCCGGTATCGCGCACCTCGGCGCGCAGATAGGCCTGGTGATCCTGGCCGGGAAGGACCCGGAGCTCCAAGACCACTTGGCCCTGCTCGGTGAACTTGATGGCATTGCTCAGCAGGTTGGTCAGCACCTGCGCCAGGCGCAGCGCATCGCCCTCGAGCGCCGGCAGCCCCTGGGTATTGCTGTGGAAGATCAGCTCGATCCCCTTGGCCTCGGCAGCGGCGGCGAACAGGGTCTGCATCTGATCGAGCAGGTCATCGATGTGAAACGGCCGCGACTCCAGCTCCAGCTTGCCGGCCTCGATCTTGGAGTAATCGAGGATGTCGTTGATGATGCCGAGCAGCATGCGCGAGGAGTCGCGGATCTTGCCGAGGTAATCGCGCTGTTTGTCGCTCAGCGGGGTTTCCAGCAGCAGCTCCGAGAGGCCGATGACGGCGTTCATCGGCGTGCGGATCTCGTGGCTCATGTTGGCCAGGAATTGGCTCTTGGCCCGGTTGGCGCGCTCGGCCGCTTCTTGTGCCTGCTTGATCTCGGTGAGGTCGTTGTACACCGACACCACCTCGCCCGAGGAGAGCCTGAAGACGGTGCTCTCGCGCCAGACCTTGAGACTGGCATCGTCGTAATGGGCGAGCGGCTGCTCGGCCGGCTCGCCGGTACCGGCCACCTGCCGCAACACCGCAAGCAGCCCCATCTCTTCGACCGCCGGGAAACACGCGGTCACGCGGCGGCCGATCAGGTCTTGGCGTTGACGATGGTCCATGCGCTCGGCGGCGGCATTGTACTCGGTGAAGACGAAATCGTCGCCGTCGTCGACGGGGCGAAAGACGGCAACGCCGCTGCCGGTATTCTCGAAGATGCCTTGGAAACGCTCTTTCTCTGCCTCCAGCGCATCCTTGGCTTGCTTGGCTTCGGTGATGTCGAGATCGCTGCCCCAGTAGCCCAGCAAGGCGCCGTCATCGGCGAGGACGGGCGAGGCATGGGTGCTGACCCAGATGACCCGGCCATCCTTGCGCACAATCGGATTGACAAGGCCCTGGAGCATCTGCCGTTGCGCGATGGCATCGAGCGTCTTGGCCTTGAAGCCGTCGCGCCCCTTCGCCGGGTGCAGGTCGTAGAAGTGGGCGCGGCCGACGAGCTCGGCGGGGGTGTAGCCCCAAACGGCCTCGGCGACAGCGCTGAGATAGGTGAAACAGCCTTCGGCGTCGACCTCCCAGATCACCGTGCGGCTCTGGGCCGCGAGCTGTTGCAGGCGCTGCTCACGATCTTGCAGTTCGCGCTGTGCGGCCTTGAGCACAGAGATATCCTGGATGATCGACCAGATGACCTCGCGCCCTTCCGGGGTCTGGGTCTTGAAGCCTTTGAGCAGCACTGGGTAGCGGCTGCCGTCCTTGCGGATGTATTCCTTCTCGAAGGGGCCATAGACGCCGGTCGCGCGCATCACCTCGAGGGCCTGCTGCTCGAGTGGCAGGTATTCCTCGGGCGTCAGATCCCAGTAATTGAGTTGGCGGAACTCCGCCGCGCTATAGCCGGTGGGCTTGATGAGGGCGGCGTTGAACTCGAGGAAGGCGCCGGTGGCGAAATCGTTCATCGCGATGCCGACCGGTGAGCGCTCGAACAGGCCGCGAAACTTGGCTTCCTCGGCGGCGAGCCGTTGCGCCGCCAAGAGCCGGTCGGTGACGTCCTCGTTGATGCCGACGACCCGCAGGGCGCGTCCCTGCTCATCGCGGATGACGCGGGCGAGGCCGCGGAGCATGCGCGGGACGCGATCGTCGGCGCGCCCGATCTGGAACTCGATATCGAAATGTTGATCGTCATCGATCAGCGCTTGGAGGGCGGCCTCGGTTTGTTGGCGCGAGTCCGCTGGAAGGGTCTCGGCCCAATCCTGGAAACGGCCTCGAAAACGCGCCGGATCGATGCCGTAGAGGTCGAACATGCGCGCGTCCCAGATCAATCGGTCCTGCGCGAGGTGATATTCCCAGATGCCGAATTCGGCGGCATCGACGGCGAGCTGCAGGCGCTCGCGGCTCTCGATGAGCTGCTGTTCGGCCTGTTTGTGCTCGCTGATGTCGCGCAGGATCCCCATCAACCGTGGCTGTTGATTCAGCTCGATGTAGACAGCCGAGACCTGGATCGGCAATAGATGGCCATACTTGTGGCGATGCAGGGTCTCGAACCTGTCATGGCCCTGGGTGATGATCGTCTGGATGTGAGCGGCGGTCTCCTCGGGGGTTTCCTTGGCTTCGTAGTCGCTCAGGCGCAGTCGCGCGAATTCCTCGGCACTGTAGCCGAGCTGCTCATGCGCTCGGCGGTTGAATTCGAGCGTGGTGCCGTCGGCCGGATCGATCACGACCATCGCATCAGGCGAATGCTCGAACAGGACGCGGAATTTCTTTTCCTGTTCTTGCAGCTCGCGGTTGAGCGCTTCACGCTGCTGTTGATGGTCCTTCAGGATGACGAACCAGCGGTTGTAGTAGAGGCTGACCAGGTCGCGTTGGCTGACCGCGCCGAGGAGGTGACCTTCGGCATCCACGACCACTACGCGCTTGATGCGATGATAGCGGCAGAAGCCGAGCGCCTCGGCGATGGTGGTCTCCTCGCCAAGGGTCAGCAGTGGCGCGCTCATGACGGTGCGCACCGGCGCTTGCCAATCGGGCTCGGCGACGAGCAGCTTGAGCAGATCGCGCTGGGTCAGGATGCCGACCGGGCGCCCTTCGCGCACGATGATGCTGGCATCGACATGGCTCTGGTCCATGCGCTGCACGACCTCTTGCAGCGGCATGCTCTCGAGCACGACCTGCGGTTGGATGCCATGCAGCAGCTCGCCGAGGCTTTGCATCTCGGCCAGCACCTGCGGGTCGAGGCTGCCGGCGAGGTCGGTGTAGCTGACGATGCCCTGCAGTTGGCCGCCCTGGTCGACCAGGCAGATGTGCTCGGAGTGGTTGCGGATCGCCTTGAGCCCGTCCAAGGTCGAGGCATCCGGGTCCAGCAGGGCCGCCTCCGGCAGCTCCAGCGCCGCGAGCGGTGTCGACATCGGCAGCCCCTGGATCTGGACCGACAGCAGCATGCTCGAGAGCACCAAGCGGTAGCCTGCGTCGGTGCAGACCACAACGTCGCGGATGTTATGGCGGTTCATCGTCGCGACCGTCTCGGCGAGGGTGGCCGTGGCGGGGAGGGTGACCACGTCCGCGGTCGCGATACTGCGTAATGTCGGGAAGAGCATGGGGACCTCGGCGGGTTTCTTTGCTGAGTACTTTACTGAAACCGGCCTCTGAGCCACCAGAACAGAGACAAGATCGGTTGACGCGAGGAGGCCCTGCTCCCACAGACTGGGCTGCGGCAATGGCCCGAGAGGGCGCCGATGCAGGCGGGTGGGTGGGTTCCTTGGCTGCTGCTGTGCGCCAAGCTCGGGCGCACGGCTTGGATACAGGTGCGCTGAGCGGCCCGAGGCTAGCCTCTGCGCCAGGCGAAGAAGCGTTCCGCAAGCCGCAACAGTCGCTCGGGCTTGCGCGCCTTCTTCCATTCGCCGGCTGCGAAGCGATTGGCTTCGCTCATGGTCGGGTAGATATGGATGGTGCCCAGGATCTTGTTCAGGCCCAAGCCGTGCTTCATCGCCAAGATCAGCTCGGCGATCAGCTCGCCGGCCTGCGCGCCGACGATGGTCGCACCCAGGATGCGATCCTTGCCGGGCGCGGTCAGGACCTTGACGAAGCCCGCGTCGGCGCTGTCGGTGATCGCGCGATCCAAGTCATCGATGCCGTAGCGGGTGACCTCATAGTCGATGCCCTGTGCTTGGGCCTCGGTTTCGTTCAGGCCCACCCGGGCGACCTCGGGCTCGGTGAAGGTGGCCCAGGGGATCACGCGGTCGTCGGCGCGGATCGACCAGAACGGCGCGAGCAGGGCATTGATCGAGGCGAACCAGGCCTGATGCGCGGCGACATGGGTGAATTGGTAGGGGCCGGCGACATCGCCGCAGACCAGGATGTTCGGAAAGTTGGTGCGCAGGAAGGGATCGGTCTCGAGGGTGCCGCGGTCGCTGACCCGCACGCCCAGCTCTTCAAGGCCGAATCCACGCGTACGCGCCTTGCGTCCGAGCGCGATCAGCACGCGGTCGAACTCGATGCTGACCTCTTCGCCCCCGTGCTCGCAGATGACCCGGCCGCCGTCACCGACGGCCTCGAAGCGCTTGGCCTGGTGGCCGGTGGCCAGACGCAGGCCCTCGTGCTCCAAGCGCTGCATCAGCTGCGCGCTGGCATCCGGGTCCTCGCGCGGCAGCAGCCGCTCGGCCATCTCGATGACCGTGACCTTGGCGCCCAGCCGGGCGAACGCCTGGGCCAGTTCGGCGCCGATCGGTCCGCCGCCAAGCACTGCCAACCGCCGGGGAAGCGCGTCGAGCGCCCAGACGGTGTCGCTCGTCAGGTAGTCGATCTCGGTCAGGCCGTCGATCGGCGGCACCAGCGGCTCGGCCCCGGTGGCCAGGATGATGCTGTGCGCGGTCTTGGTCTCGCCGTTGACCGCCACCGCCCAGGGTGAAAGCAGCCGGCCTTCGCCTTCGATCACGTCCACGCCCATAGCGCGATAACGCTCGGGCGAATCATGCGGCTCGACCTTGCGAATGATGTCTCGCACCCGCTGCATGATATCGGCCAGCGAGAACTCGGCGCTCATCGACTTGATGCCGAAGCGCTCTGACTCGCGCGCCTGCTGCACGAGCCGCGCGGTGCGCAGCAACGCCTTGGACGGCACACAGCCGGTATTCAGACAATCGCCGCCCATCTTGTGCTTCTCGATCAGCGCGACCTTGGCCTTGACCGTGGCGACGATAGCGGCCGCCACGAGTCCGGCTGAGCCGGCGCCGAGCACGATGAGGTTGTAGTCGAAAGACTTGGGCTTCTGGTGCCCGGCGTAGACCTTTCGGTTGCGCAGGATGCGCAGCAGCAGGCGCAGGAGCAGCGGCAGCAGTCCCAGCAGCGCGAAGGCGCCGATCAGCCCGGGCGAGAGGATGTCGCCGGTCGATTCGATCTGACCGAGCTGGGTGCCGGCGTTAATGTAGACGAGGGTGGCCGGTAGCATGCCGACCTGGCTGACCCAGTAATAGGTCCAGGCGCGAATCGGGGTCAGCGCCATGACCAGGTTGATGACCCAGAATGGGAACACCGGCACCAGCCTCAGCGCCAGCAGGTAGAAGGCACCGTCCTTCTCCACCCCGGCGTTGATCGCGCGCAGGCGCTGCTTGAAGCGCTGCTGGATGCTGTCGCGAAACAGGAAGCGGGCGGCCAGAAAGACCAGGGTCGCGCCGATGCTGGAGGCGAACGAGACGGCGATGGTTCCAGCCACCAGCCCGAACAGCGCGCCGCCGGCCAGCGTCAGGATCGCCGCGCCGGGCAGCGAGAGCGCGGCCATCAGGATGTAGATGGCCATGTAGGCGGCGAGCATGCCCCAGAAATGCTGCTCGGTAAACGCCATCAGCTGGTCGCGGCGCTGCCGCAGCTCATCGAAACTGAGGTATTGGCCCAGGTCGAGCCAGAAATAGCTGCTGATCAGCAGCGCGACGAGGATGAGGATGAGCGCTCGGATGAGGGTGGGTCGCATGGCTGTCCCGAGGGTTTGCGTTTAGGCGATTGCCGGAAAAGCTCGTACCGAATTGCGCAGGATTGTCGTTTGCCTTCGAGGAGCGTCGCCGGGAGCATAGCCGGGCTATGTGACCGGCGGCGCGACGAAGAAGGCGAGCGAAAAGACCAGCAAGGCGGTATGAGCTTTGACAGAAATCGCCTTAGCCGACGATCTGCCGCCACCGGCATCGAGCCGTGCCACGCCCGCAGATGGCGATTTGCAACCTTCAACCCAACCGCTGATCATGCGGTTGCGCTCTGTCAATCTTCGCGGCCGCCAAAGATTGACGCGCCGTTTCAGGCCTCTGACCAGGCTTCGCCGAAGACGCCAAGCAGGCTCGCTGCCAGCATGCTGAGTATCACCACCAACCAGGGTGGCGCCTTCCAGGCCGTGAGCAGCACGAACCCGCTGAGCGCGATGGCGAAGTCCGCCCCTGAGCCGACGGCGCTGGTCCACAGCGGCTGATAGAGCGCCGCACCCAGGATACCGACCACGGCGGCATTGGCACCCGCCATGGCCGCACGCGCCCCCTGATGCTGGCGCAGGCGGCCCCAGAACGGCAGCACGCCCATCAGCAACAGCATCCCGGGCAGAAAGATGCCGAGCAACGCGATGGCCGCACCGAGCACAGCGCTCGCGCCAGGCACGGCGATGGCACCCGTCGGACTGGTGCTGGCGCCTGGTATGGCGATAGTACCATCCGCCATGGCGATGGCAGCCGGCATGGTGGCGGCATCGGGCATGGCGATGGCCCCGAGGTAGGCGGCGACCGTGAACACTGGACCCGGCACCGCCTGCGCAGCGCCGTAGCCGCTGAGGAAGGCATCGGCACTGATCCAGCCGGGCTCGACCAGGCTGGCCTCCAGCAGCGGCAGGACCACGTGACCGCCGCCGAACACCAGGGCGCCCGCGCGGTAGAAGACCTCGAACAGCGCAAGGCCAGGCGCGGCGCCGGCCGCGACCAGCAGCGGCAGTCCGAACAACAGCAGCGCGAACAGCCCCAGCAGCAGTGCCGCGATGCCGCGTGGCAGCGGCACGGTAAGCGCTTGCGCGGGGCTGACAGACGCGGAGGACGGCCGACACCAGCGCAGGCCAGCCGATGCTCCGACTAGGATCGCGGCGATCTGGCCCAGCGCGCTCGGCGCGAAGGTGATCAGCAGGACCGCGGCCAAGGCCATGGTGGCCCGCTCGCGGTCGGGCGCCAAGTTGCGCGCCATGCCCCAGACCGCCTGCGCGACGATCGCCACCGCGACCAGCTTGAGCCCCTGGAGCAGGTCTTGGCCGAGCGCACCGCCAACGGCATCGGCGCCGAGCGCGAAGGCCAGCAGCAGCAGCGCCGAGGGCAAGGTGAAGGCGGCCCAAGCGAGCAGCGCGCCGCGCAGTCCGCCGCGCAGATAGCCCAGCGCGAAGCCAACCTGGCTACTCGCTGGTCCGGGCAGGAACTGACAGAGCGCAACCAGATCGGCATAGGCCGCCTCGCTCAGCCAGCGCCGACGCACGACCAGCTCTTCGCGGAAATAGCCAAGATGCGCGATCGGACCGCCAAACGAGGTCAGGCCGAGCTTGAGAAAGGCAACGAAGACCTCGCTCGGGCGGCCGGACTCAACTGTCGCAAGCGTCTGTTCGTCGGTCATCTCAAGGTGCTCAGGGCGCTCAGGGCGGTGATGCGGCCATGATCGAGCAGATGATGGGCATCGGCTACGCGTACCTTAGCAGCCCATGCAGTATCGCCAGCCAGGCGAGCAGCGGGAGGCAGCCGCTGGTCCCGGTGTCCAGGAAGCGGGGCGAAACCTAATACGGCGCGCAGATGCCGGCGCAACTCGCAGAAGAGACAGGCCGCAACGCGCAACTCGAGCTGCTCGATCCTGACGATGTGCTGCCGTTCTAGCTCGCCTGCGCCTTCCTCACCGGCGGGTCGTCTGACCCGCGCTCGATCGGCCTCGTCCGTCATCCCGTCTATACTGCCCCGTGCGCGCCGCACACGCAGGCTCGTCTCTCCACAAGCTACGGCCGGCGCTCGTCCACCTGCTCCGACTCGTCCACCGGTGTGATCAACCCGGGAAAGCCTCGGCTCATGCTTGCGAAATAGCTTGAGCATAGGGCGGTGAATGTGCGTAAGAGCTAAGGCGATTTCTGTCAAAAAGCTCATACCAGCCTTGCTGGTCTTTTCGCTCGCCTTCTTCGTCGCGCCGCCGGTCACATAGCCCGGCTATGCTCCCGGCGACGCTCCTCGAAGGCAAACGAAAATCCTGCGCAATTCGGTACGAGCTTTTCCGGCAATCCCCTAACAGAGGTGGCGGACCGGCTGCTGGATCTGCGCGAGCCCGTGGGCGCCGACACCTGGCAACCGGGTGGCAGCGCGCAGGCACTCGGCTATCCGTTCACTGACGGGATACCGGGCGGGATACTGGGCGGGATACCGGGCGAGAAACATCATCGCTCCAGCTGCACTGCAAGATAGTCAACAAGGTCACGCAGAGTCGGGTGTTCCCAAAAGACCGTTTCATCGACATCAATCTTAAACTCTGATCGAAATCTAGCAGCCAACTCAACCGCTGAAGCCGAGTCTAATCCATGGTCAGCAAGCGGGACCCTCCGGTCAATCCGCTCAGGATCAATCTGTAGCGCCCTGCTCAGGCAGTGAATGAGCCAGTTTTCGATTCCAATATGGTCATGGGTCAGCGGCCCCGTTTCCGGGAATGCGGCCGCCTCAAAGTTCGGGGGACGGTAGCGGTGCAGTACCGTCATCTCGCCAGTGCAGTACCGGCGGCGTGCCTCTTTTCGGCGTAATTTACCACTCGTTGTCTTAGGGATCGACGAAGCACGGACTAGAGCCACTTCGTCGATGCGAACACCCTGATCTCTTGCTACCGCCCGCGCGATACGCGTCGCGATATCGCGCATCGGTGAGCGAATCCGGCGTTCAACCTCGGCGAGGATAACGATTTCCTCAGCGCCTTCAACCTCTAACACAAAGGCCACCGTGCCAGAAGTCCGAACATCCGAATCTGCAGCCAGTACCGTATCTTCGATATCATGAGGGTGAATGTTTCGACCGCGTACGATAATCAAGTCCGATATTCGCCCTAAGACGAATAGATCGCCTCGTTCGACAACGCCCAGATCCCCTGTACGAAAGCGGCTGTTAAAGCAGTGTTGGGGCATGCCGTGATAGCCATCAGCGATCGCGTCGCCGGTGATCTCGATCTCACCGATCTCTCCTTCTGGAAGAGCACATCCGGATACCGGATCAACGATCGCGACCCTTGTTCCTGTTGCTGCGCGTCCACACCCAACCAATGAGCGTCCATCGAGCACAATCGTGCGTATTGGCTCTCCTATTGCGTGTCCGGCTACGAACAGGGTCGCTTCTGCCAGGCCATAACAGGGGGTCAAGCAATGTGATTGAAAGCCGGCAGCGGAAAAGGCTGCTGCAAAGTTCTCGAGCGTTCCGGCTCGCACCGGTTCGGACCCGCAAAGCAGCACCCTCAGAACCGATAGGTCGAGCCTGGAACGCTGGTCAGGCGTGACGCGACGCAACACGTAATCGAGACCGAAGTTGGGTGACAAGGAGATATTGACCCGGTATCGCTCGATCGCTTCCAGCCAAGCGACAGGGCGACGGAGAAATGCCGCCGGAGACATCAGCAGCGCCTGTCCTCCCACAAAGAGAGGATGAAGAAGCCCTCCGACAAGTCCCATATCGTGGTAGTGAGGGAGCCAACTGAGGCAGGTCAACTGGGCATCAGAACCCAACCACTCCCCGATCATTCGCTGGTTGGCAAGAAGATGATGATGTTTAACGCGAACTCCACGCGGGGTTCCTGTCGATCCGGATGTATACTGAAGGAAGGCGATATTCTCTGGTCCTGGAGAGACTTCATTCGATCCGAGGTCACAATTGAGTTCTGCAGCGTCAAGCACTTGGACCCTGTCGTTCAGCGTATTTTCTGATTTCAGCAGGTCAAGGTATCCTGGCCCGGCGACCAGTATGCGGGCGTCGCAGTCCATCAGGAAGCGCGAGATTGGAGTCGCCCCAATGCCCCGGCTCAGTGGCGGAAGCGGAACGGCAATCGCACCAGCACGCAAGGTCCCGAGGAAAGCGATGGCAAAGTCCGGTCCCGGACGGTAAAGAAGAGGAACAACTTCGCCGAGCTTAATGATTTGGCTTAATCCAGCCGCAAAGCGCGCACTAGCCTTAGCCAGATCAGCGTGGCTGAAAACGTGCGCTGCACCATCAGCCTCATCAAGGAATGAAAGCGCTGGAGCAGTAGGCTGGACCCTCGCCCAATGATCGAGCGCATCGATTATCGTCGCATCTGCTCCCAACGTGTTCATCGCTGCAGATCGATCTCGGATCGGGCCGTGATGCTTGTTATCAACGCATCCTCCGGTACCGCACCTCCCGCCGCAGCGCCTTGTGATTGGTCGGTGGGAGCTGCTTTAGTCCGAATAGATTCCCAGCCTGTCTCTCCCTGAAGGAGATGCCTTAATCGACCAAACAAGTAGAGAACATCAAGGAAAACCCAGGCACCGATGAGCCAAAGACGGAAACGATCGAAGGCTCCAAGACCCCAAGCGTTGATGCGGCGCAAATAAAAATTATCCCAATGGTTTCCATACCGACCCGTCACTGCTACAAAGAACGAAATCGCCTGTCGGTAACGGGTAAGCCGGTAAACACGACGCACGGTTCCTGAGACACGTTGCCAATAGCGCCGGTTCCACTGGGCATAATGCTTGAGCGGCTGGAACGAACGCTTGCGCAAGCACTCGTCGATTGCGTTTGCTGCGCGCTGTGACGTTGAGAACGCAACGTGGACGCCAGAGCTGAATAGCGGATCGACGAAGAACCCTGCGTCGCCAACGAGCATCCAACCATCACCTGCTACCTTACGCGAGTGGTATGGAAGATCAAAAATTGCACGGACCTGACCCTCCGTTTTGGCAGATTCGAACAGGGGCGCCATGATGGGATCGGACATGATCGTCGTGCGCAGGATTTCCTCCGGCCGGCGCTGACGCCATTCCCTATGAATAGGGTCGTTTGCAACTAGGCCCACACTCGTCAAACCCGAGCGAAGGGGGATGAACCAGACCCAGCTTCCCTCTAGAAAATGGAGGATGATATTCCCGCTGTCGATGCCGCGCTCGCGGTCAATTCCTTGGAAGTGACCGAAGACGGCCGCTGTCCGGACATGTGGGTCGGGCAACCGGAGTTTGAGCTGCCTTGCCAGGAGACTGGAGCGTCCTGATGCATCAACGATAAAGCGCGCTCGGGTCAG
This sequence comes from Halochromatium glycolicum, assembly GCF_016584085.1. Classification (GTDB taxonomy): domain Bacteria; phylum Pseudomonadota; class Gammaproteobacteria; order Chromatiales; family Chromatiaceae; genus Lamprobacter; species Lamprobacter glycolicus. The sequence continues at coordinate 14,035 of NZ_NRSJ01000023.1, forward strand.
GAACGTCGAGCCCGCGTCCGCTTCATTCGCGCGCAAAGACCAGCGCACACCTCTCGCAGTCCCGTCTTCGAAAAGCACCTCCGTGACCGAAGCCTTTTCGATAACCTTTACGCCGCGTTCCTCGGCGTGTCGGAGGAGTAACTCATCGAACTCGCTCCGGACCACCTGGTAGGCGTACATACGGCGACCGATCGACTGGCGTGGAACAACGTGGAAGCGGATACAGGTCTTATCGTATCCGGGAGCCTCGGAGTCCTGCGCCGGGCGCGCCACCCGCCATTCGGCACCATACTTGAATGTCTGCCCGAAGTGCTGCAATTTCTCGGCAACACCCAATTGCTCCCAGATCGGTTGGCTCATCGGGAGCAGTGACTCACCAACGTGAAACCGCGGAAAACTCGTGCGCTCGAGCAGCAAGACGTCATAGCCGCGGTCGGCGAGAAAAGTGGCCACGCTCGAGCCAGCGGGGCCCCCACCGACAATCACCACATCGACCTCATCGACGCCCTCCATAGCGTCGCGCAAGTCCAATTGTTCAGGGTTCATGCTTTGCTCCAGGAGTTGCGAGTTTATGCAATAAATGCCGGATTCTCTGGGCGAGCACACTGATGTTGGGTTCGGACAGGATCGTAAAGTGGTCGCCGGGAATGGGTACGACCTCAAGCCTGTCTGATAATGCGGACCAACCTAGACCTGGATCACGCATCAGGGGCTGCGGCGCCTCGGTCGCCCGCAACAAGACCATGCTGCCTCGATAGGGGTTTGGTTGATGACGGCGACGGGCCTCGAAAAGGATATGCACCTTTTGCGGATCGAGCGTATCGGGGGACGCGCCGCGTTCAACCAAACGATCAAGCACCTGCTGAGCTGAATTAAGATCCTTCTCTGGACTGAAGAGAGCACTGTGATCTTCTGCCTTGGCCAAGACATCGATCAGCATCACCAAAGCGACATCCGCGCCACGGCCCTGACCCTCAAGCTGACGAGCCATCTCCTGTGCGAGCGCACCGCCCAGCGACCACCCAGCCATCACATACGGCCCCGATAGGTCTTGAGCATCAAGGGCCTCGATGTAGTGAGCCGCGAGTTCGGAGATCGTAACCACCGCCTCCGGGACGGTGGTTCCTAAGCGCAGGCCGACGATAGGGACATCGGCCTGAAGGCGAGCCAGCAGCGGCGCATAGACGAAAAGCTCCCCATCCAGTGCATGAACCAGGACGAGACAAGGGCCTTGGTGAGCCTGTCGCAACCAGACCACTTGCGGCCCTTCCTCAACAGGGGAGTTCGGGATCGCTTGAGGCGGTTTGATCGCAATCTCGGCCGCTAGGTCGCGAATCGTGACCCCCTCCAAAAAGCGCACAATGGAAACTCTGTATCCCAGGTCGCGTTCGATCACCCCCCGCAGTTCGATCGCCATGATCGAATCGAGTCCGAGGTTTCGCAGTGGCTCGCTTGGAGCGATCTCGGAAGCCCTAAAGCCGATAACACTGGCCACGCGTTCCCGCAGAAGGCGTTCGAGGTCACTTGCATCCTTGAACGTCACGGCGGCAGGCGGAACGCTGTCGGACACGTCGATGGCTGAGGCCGTTTCACTCGGTGACTGATCAACATCCCCGAGCACGGCGTAACCGAAACCGCGGACCTCGATCAAGATTGTCCCATCCGGCGCAAGCATGTCGACATCACCGGCAACCGTTCGTCTCTGGTTTTGAGTAGGCCGAGTTGCGCCTTCCGCTCTGCGCATATGCGCCCAAATCACGGGTCCAAGCTCGGCAAGCTCACGGTGCGACGTAAACCCCGTCGGTAAGATCATGAAGCTCGCCTGATCCTCTTGACCTTCAAGCAGCGCGCGCCCGAAGAGTAAAGCCGGCAACATGAGGGCGTTATGGATCGCGATGGAACGCCCGCGCAGGATGCCCGCCGGTCGCTCATTCCAGCCACGCGGGACCTCGATGCGCGCCAGCGCCTCATTGGTGCCTAGCCAAACCTCACGGATGCCCTTGAAGGAAGGACCAAGCGTCGCGCCGAACCGTTCGGCTAATGCGTAAAAGCCCTGGCCATCCAGTCTTTCTGGGCAGCGCCCTCGAATCGCGTCGATCGGCGATCGAGGTTGTTCGTAGGCGACATCTGCTGGCATCGGCCTGATTTCACGCACGGCCTCCGCCAGTGTGGCGATGTACTTCAAGCGATCGCAGATCTCGCTCGTGGAAGGGCCGAAATCCAGCAGGGATGCGATTTCGTTGACACCGGCCTGCGCGAGTCGCTCAACAAAGCCAATAAGACGATCAGGCTGACCGATTAATGCGCGCGCGGCTGCAAACCGATCGACGAGGAAGCCGATGAACGCATCGACTTCGGAAGCGGGCAAGGCATCGATATTCGCTGTTCGACCGCGACTCGCGGCAAGCCCTTTCAGCAGTCCGGCGTTGGCACGCAGATAATTGCAGAGGGGCGCCCGTGCAGCATCACGAGTCTGATCATGATCAGCACCGAGAAACGTATGCAGCATCAGAGTGACCCGCCCCGCCATCGGGTCATGGCCCGCGTCACCCCGAGCTCGGCGGTAGAGTGCGATTCGCTCCTTCAGACCAGACTCGTCCTGATCGAGCATGTGAGTCAGAAGATTCGCGCCAATGCGACCAGCCATTTCGAAGGTCGCCGGATTTCCAGCGGCAGTAACGGCTACCGGCAGCTGCGGTTGGACGGGCGTTGGGAAGATCCGAACAGCAACGCGTTGACCGTCACCCGCTGTCCGCTCTATCGTCTCACCCCGCCAGAGTTGGCGGACCGACTGAATCGCCGATTCGAGGTAGGCATGGCGTTTCGCGTAACGCTCAGGAAAGAAGCAGAAGTCCGCTGGTGTCCAACCCGAGGCAAAGGCAGGCCGGACTCGTCCTTGGGATAGATTGTCGACCATCGAAAGCTCTTCAGCGACGCGCAACGGATCGTGCAGTGGTAGAACGAGGCTACCGGTACCGAGTGCGATTCGTGACGTTTCCCGGGCACAGGCGGCGAGCAGAACGAGAGGATTTGGGTAGAGACAACCGAGCGATGCGAAGTGCCGTTCTGGCACCCAAATTGCCGACAAACCGTGACTGTCGGCAAAACGAGCCGCGTGCAGCACGAGATCATATTTTCCTAACGAGGATGCCTCTTCGTCACTCGAAAAGAAAAACAGGCCAATGTCCATCAGTCGTGCCTGCTCAGGGCTTGTGGGTTTGGTTCGACCGGCGATTCAAAGCGAACACGCCCTTGAGCATGACATGTCCAGTCACCTCCCTCGGCGTCGCGGCTGTGAACCCGAAAGCCTGCAGCTTTGAAGCCGCTCCGTGCATCGGTAACGGGTTCGCTCGCCTCGAGATCAAGCGATACTCGAACAGCACGCCGCCGCTCAGGCGGAAAGAAAAAGATCGCCTGATAGACGACATCCTCAAGCCAGTGCTCGACCGATCCGAAAGCGTCATGGATCAGTGATCGAACCATCTCGGTGTAAGTGACGCCTGGCGCAAATGGATTCCCGTCGAGCCGATGTTCATCGGTTCCGCGCAATTGCGTCTCATCCAGCACGTACTCCCGCACTAGGAGTCGATTCACATCCTGTGTGCGCTCTTCTTCGCTGAGGTTGAAGGACTGACGATCATAAGGTGTGTGGACCAACTCCACTGGCCGGGCTGGGCGGGTGGATCGGTAATGATGCCAATCGATCGCGACACCGACTCCATGCAGCTCACTGAGCATATGGCACAAGGTGCGCCCTTTGTCATCAACGCCTGGAGTATCCATCGCCGCCAGGAGAGGCGGGAGGGGACGGCCCTGAGCGCAGGCACGGACGAATGACAACAAAACAGGGCGGGGCCCGATCTCAATGATTGCATCGACGTCGGCGCCGAGGAGCGTATCCACCACCCCGGCAAAACGCACGGGAGCAACTGCCTGGCGTCCCCAGTAGTCAGGCTCAAGCGACCGGGTACGCGCAGCATCGACTCCGCTGATGAAGTCAATGCGTGCCGAGCGATGTTCGACTCTCTTGGCGGCCGAGACGATCGGACCACAAGCAGACTGCATCAACGGCGAATGGAAAGGATGACTGACGACAAGTGATCGCACCGAGCACCCGGCAGCGGTCAGTTGACGCTCAAGCGTGTCAATGGCAGCGCTTGCCCCGGAGAGCACCAAACGGCGTGGTCCATTGATGGCCGCGATACTGACTTCGTTTGCGAAGTCTTGGATCGCTGCGATGGCGGTCGCCTGATCAGTGTTGACATCGATCATACGACCGACCGCATGCGTTTGCTCCATCGCAAGCGCGCGAGCAGCGACGAGTCTGAGACCGGCCTCAAGCTCGAATAGCCCCGCTGCATAGGCTGCCGCGAACTCACCAACGGAGTGTCCGGCAACAATGTCGGGGCGTACTCCCCAAGCCGCGAGAAGGTCAACCAGCGCGCACTCCAAGGCATAGAGGGCAGGTTGTGTCCACAGCGTTCGATCGATCAATCCCGCTGATCGACCATCCATGACTGCGGTGAGCTCGGTACTGTCCCAGGCCTGCGTTTCCAGCGCATGAGTCGTGCGAAGGACATCCTGGCAATGCTCCAGCGTTTGCCGAAAGCGCGGCTCAGTGGCAAACAAATCGGACCCCATTCCGGCATATTGACTACCCTGGCCGGTGAAGAGAAAAGCGATGCGTGGCCGCTGACCACCAGCACGTCGCCGTGGAGCTGTCGTCAAGCCCTGTATGATGTCGGGGAGCGTATTCCCGCTGATCGATACGCGATAGGGTAGATGAGAGCGACCGGTCTGGGTCGTCCGAGCCAGACCGGGAATATCAAGATCGGGGTGACTGCCGAGGTAGCGCACTGTCTCCGTGACCAACTGTTCCAGCGCTTCACGGGAGCCGGCGGAAAGGCAAATCACATGATGGTTCCCCTCCGTTGGCCTGTCCGCGTCTTTAATCCCGGCTCCCCGGGGCGCCTCTTCGATAACCGCGCAGGCGTTCGAGCCGGCCATCCCAAAGGCCGAGACAAGGGCGCGTCGAGTTGAACGCGGGGCATCGTCACGGGCGTTCTCTCGAGGCCATGGTCGGTGCGTAGTGACCAACTCTAGCCCGAGCGCCTCCCAATCGACCCGCTGTGTTGGCGCTCCGAATGCTGGCTGAGGCGGAAAAATCTCCTTTTCGAGAGCCAATACAACCTTAATGATCCCTGCCACCCCCGCTGCTGCCTCGAGGTGCCCGATATTGGCTTTAACCGAGCCAACGCCTAAAGGTCCGGCATGACCACGTGCTTTTCCAAACACCTCGCCAAGCGCGCGCAACTCGATTGGATCACCAAGCGGTGTGCCCGTCCCGTGCGCCTCGACGAAGTCGATTTCATCAGGGGCGAGACGGGCGTTAGCAAGAGCACTGCGCAACAGGTCGGTTTGCGCGTCCCCGTTAGGAATGGTCAATCCACCCGACGCACCGCCGTGACCGATGGCGGTCCCGCGAACGATGGCGACGATGCGATCGTTATCCTTCTGTGCATCCGATAAGCGCTTGAGGACGATCATCGCACCACCCTCACCGCGGCCGAAGCCATCGGCTGTCGCTGCAAATGCCTTGGACCGGCCATCCGGAGCTAACGCCCCTGATTTACGGAGAAACACCGTCACCTCGGGGGACAGGATTCGCTGTATCCCCCCAACCAGCGCGAGGGTTGACTCGCCGTTCCGTAAACTGAGTATGGCCTGATGGAGCGCGACCAGTGACGCCGAACAAGCGGTATCAATGGCGAGATTCGGACCTTGGAGGTCGAAGACATGGGAGATACGGCCAGCCGCAAAGGCGAATCCATTGCCGGTGCCGTCATAGACGTCGATCTTCTCTGGCGGCTCTCGGAAGACACGCAATGCATGATCGTTCTGGCCGATCCCGAGGAACACGCCCGTGCGCGAGCCGCGGAGAGACTCTGGAGCGATTGCGGCGGATTCTAGCGCTTCCCAGGCGAGCTCGAGCAGCATGCGTTGCTGCGGGTCCATTCTTCGCGCCTCTCTGAGGGAAAGGCCGAAAAACCTCGGATCAAAACGATCGTATTCGAGGTCAAGGAGGCCTGCGAACCGCGGGCTCGGAAGGACCGATGGATCGATACGCTCGGCGGGGATCTCACGGATTGCATGGGCACCTGCTTGGAGCATCGAATCAAACCCCCGAAGTCCCGGAGGCCCCGGAAAACGGCAGGCTATACCAGTGATTGCGATTGGCTCAAAACGCAGGCGGTGAACCTCCTCGAGTTTGCTCCGGGCAGCAGCGAGTACTGCGGAGACGCGAGCCTCATCTGGCATGCTCGAGGTTGTGCCAGCGGTCGTCATTGCAGTTCACGCAAGAGTTGCTCGATGCTCTCGAGATCATCCTTCGATGCAGTTGGTACTTCAGAAGAGGAGGATGTACATTGCGATGGTGCTTGGCTGGATGACATCGGTGCGGACCACCTCAGAACACGTTCGGCAAGAAACGTCATCAAACGACGAACGGTGGGACCCTCTATCGCTGCCGTTTCGGGGATGGAACACGCGAGATCCTGCTCAAGCTGCGCTTGGAGCTCGACTGCAATCATTGAATCCATGCCCATATCGAAGAAACTCCGATCCGGATCAATCTCGTCGACAGTAAGATCGAGGCATTCGGCAACCCGTTGCCGAAGGAGCGCCTCCAGCCGTTCAAACGCGTTAGGGGCTGCCCTGGGCGGGTCGCAGTCCGCGCTTGTTTCAAGGGCACATCCTTGCGTTGCTTGGTGTCTTGATGCGTTTGCAACGCGATCACTTCCCGCACTGCCTGCCCAAAAAGAAGCGCCCATTCGGCTGAAGCCGAGAATGGGCCCTCGAATAAAGCGGCTGTCTTGGCCGATCTCCAAGCCGGCGAGGTCAACCCCAACGCCTTTCACATGCAGTTCGCCGACCTGCATCAGAAACTGAGCGCGCAATGCACTCGCATCCTGATGGGGACCAAGCCTCAGATCAATAACAAGGCCGCTTACGGAGTCCGTCGGTGCTGCTGCATCCGCGGGAAGGCCTAGTATCTCGGTCAAGTGCGGCGCCCATCGGTGGAGCTTTTCGGAGACAATGAGGTGTGCCGGGCGGACACCGAGACTTAGCCAGATGCTGGAAAGCGTCAGCTCAGTTGTGAGCGCATCCTTGAGAGCGGCCTCCAAGTTGCCAGGTAGGCACGCCCGCAATCGCCCCCATTCGCTGTGAACATCGAGTCCGCCGGTAAGGCATGCGAGATCCTGCGCGGCGATGCCGGTCATTTCGCCAAAGAAGCGGAAAATGACCGTTGGATCTTCACCAAGCCGTACCTTCTCCGGCCCAATGATGCCTCGAATCGAGGACCTGCGTTCTGGTTTGGCGACTTGCTCTAAGGCAAGACTCGCCTCTTCTCTTGAACGCGCAACAATGGCGCTCCTGTACTCGAGCTTCGCGCGTCCTAAGTTCAAAGTCCGGGCAATATCGACTAAGCGAGCATCGGTCTCGCTGATGAATGCACCCCAGATTCCGGCTATCTCTCGCAGCGATGCATCGCTGCTGGCATGAAGACAGAGGAGACAAGGCACATCGTTGGCGTCTGGATGCGAATCGTCTGACAGTGGACGGGCGCATTCGTCGACGGTTGGGCCACGTAGGATGACATGGGCATTGGTACCCCCGAAGCCGAACGAACTGACACCTGCAATCATCGGGTCCGTTTCAGGAAATTTGATTGCGGCACGCGCAGGAGTGATGCGCAGGGCTTCGAACGGGATGAGCGGATTCGGTGCTTCGATGTGCAGGGTCGGCGGCACATGGCGACGTGCAACAACCAGAGCGGCCTTGACCAGACCTGCTAGTCCTGCGGCAGCTTCAAGGTGACCAAGATTCGACTTAGCGCTACCGATCGGCAGCGGCTCAGATCGAGTGCTTGTTTCCAAGGCCTTACCAAGCGCCTTGATCTCGATCGGATCACCGATTCGCGTCCCGGTGCCGTGACACTCGACATAATCGATATCGGTCGGCGTGAGCCCAGCATTTGCCAAGGCGGCTTGAACCACTGCGGTCTGCGCATGGGGATTGGGCGCCGTCAGACCCGCAGAGCGTCCATCCTGGCCGATCGCCGACCCCAGGATGACGGCATGGATGGGCTCACGCTCGGTGAGCGCGATGCTCAACGGTCGCAGCAGAACTGCTGCCGCGCCCTCGCTGCGAACATAACCGTCCGCTCGCGCATCGAATGCCTTGCAAAGACCGTCAGAGGCAATAAAGCCCGCAGCGGCAAACGACTCAGTGAGTGCCTTGTTGAGGACCAGATTGACCCCGGCTACGAGTGCAGCCGTGATGTCGCCGCAGCGAATTCCTTGGCAGGCAAGTTGCAGGGCAACGAGCGACGATGAACAGGCCGTGTCAACGGCGAGACTTGGTCCACGCAGGTCAAGACAGTAGGAGATTCGGTTGGCCGCAATCGAGGGCGCGGTGCCAGTTGGACTGAAGGCCGCGGGATCGCTTCCTAAGAGTCCTAATCCGTAGTCCGTCGTCGAGATCCCGACGTAGACGCCGGTTGCGGAGCCTTGCAGGCTCTCCGGTCCCATCGCCCCGTCCTCAAGTGCTTCCCAGACAACCTCAAGCAGGAGCCTATGCTGAGGATCAATTCCGCGCGCCTCGCGAGGTGAGATGCCAAAGAATTGAGGATCGAAACGATCGATATCCGGAAGAAACCCGCCATGACCGAAGGGTGTGCTCCCTGTGGTACAGCGTCCCTGGATGAGCAAATCCCAAAGTTCATCAGGATTGGCTGCTCCCGGAAACCTCAATCCAATTCCGGTAATTGCAATCTCGCTGGAGCTGTCGCGCATGATTGGTACCCGCCCCGAACGAGTCGATTGACGTCTTTCACTCTAATAACCAAGGAGGATAAACAGGTTTACCAAGGGCTTCCATAGATGATATCGACAGGAAGACCTCCGACCTGTAAAGACTTGCAAACATAAACCGGTGTTGTTGATGATCGCGACCTTGATCGGCAGGCGGTACTTCACTGCCGTGGCGAAGTCGGCCATGCCCATCGAGAAGCCGCCGTCGCCGACAAAAGCCACCAATTGGCGCTCGGGATAGGCGACTTGGCCGCCAATGGAATAGGGCAGGCCCGGGGCCATGGTCGCCAGATTGCCCGAGAGCGAATACATCTGCCCGGCCTTGACCGGGATTTGGCGCGCCCACCAGACGGCAATGGTGACGGAGTCGCAGGAGGCGATGGCATCGTCGCGCAGTCGTTTGCTGAGCTCCCAGGCGACGACCTGCGGCTTCATCAGCTTGCCCTGATGGGTGCCGCGCTTCTCCATCAGCGCCCACTGTGCTTGCCCGGGTACTTGGCTTAGCCCAGGCGGCAAGGGCAGCGGCCTCCTCATGGCAAACCTGCACGAAGGAGATCGTTTTCTGGCGTTTGCGAAAGGCGTCTTGGATGCTCTTGTCTACTGATAGCCGGCGAGATCCCTGTCGGGCAGGGCCGCTGTGCCTTTGCCGCCGAGCAGGGACAGCGCTTGGAGTTCTGAGCCGCCTCATACACGTCACCGCGTCATCGCCTCACCGTGCTACCGGCCCGGCGGCTCGAGCCCGAAGCAGTCCAGATCCGAGGCGACGCTCAGCTCGCCCTCATAGACACCGCGAATCCGCGCCAGACTGTCGTCCAGTGCCTGCTCCGAGCGGCGCATCAGATGGCTGAGCACCAGATGCTTGACCGCGGCGGCCTTGGCAATCTCGGCGATCTCCGAGGGCAGGGCATGCAGCCGTGCGGCGACCGCTCCCGCCTGCTCCGGCACGGCATGGCCCATGATCAACAGATCGGCATCGCGCGCAAAGTCGACGAACCAGGGATCATCGCCATTCAGATCCCCGCTGAAGACGATGCGCTGATCGCCCAGATCGATGCGATAGGCCAGCGCCGGGACCGGGCCATGGCTGACGCCGATGGCGCTGATCCGATACTCATCGGTCTCGAGCACGGGGATCGGCTCGCGGCTGTCGGCTTCCAGCATGCGCAGCTCCAGCCTGACCAGCCCATCGCTGCCATCGAGATAACCGGCGAGGTAGCCGAACGCCCCGGTCTGCGCAGCGAATAACCCCTGCAGATAGCCCTCGAGATCCGGGTAATCCCCGCCGCCGGTTGGGCCGGCAATCGGCAGCGCCCGGCTGCGACCGCTGAAATAGCCGCTCTTCAGCAACGCCGGCAGGTCGGTCGCATGGTCGGCGTGCAGATGCGTGAGCGCGATCAGATCGAGATCGGCGAAGCGCGCCCCGCTGGCACCATAGCGCGCGAAAGAGCCGCCACCGAGGTCGACCAGCACCCGCGCCTTGCCCTCCAGCCACAGCAGATAGCCCGCGCTGGCGCGCTCCTGCTGGGCCTCCGGGCCGCCGGAGCCGAGCACCTGCACCGCAACCGGCGCCTTGCAGGTGCTGGCCGCGGTGCCGTTACCAGCGCCAAGACCGGCCAGGATCAACAACAGTGTCGCGAGCCGCCATCGTCTTGATGGTTGGGCCGCGGCATCGCCGCGCAGGCTGGTCCATAACGAAGCGAGCCGGTGGCAGCGCAGCGCGAAGGTGCCGCGGAAGCGGCTGCGAAACGAAACGGCACGATCGGGGGTCTCTTGCATGGTGATGGCGTCGTGTTGGGGTGGAGGCATGACGGCCGAGATGGCCGCGAGGGTTCGCTGCAGATCACTCGTCAGGACCGCCTCCGTGGCAGCCTTCTTTCGCCATCCACCTCGCCGGCTGTCCGTGAGAGCCCATTGAGAGCCCATTGAGAGCCCATTGGCCGAAGCCATGCTACGCAATCGCCACGACACCTATGGCTGGCTCTACGGGCGCTTCAACGACTTCGGCGGCGCCTTCAGCTATGACCCGGAGGACCCCGACAACGCCAGTATCGAGGTCGAGATCGAGACCGCAAGCATCGACTCCAATCACGCCGAGCGTAACAAGCACCTGCGTGGAGACGACTTCCTGGATGTCGAGCGCTATCCGCAGGCGACCTTCAAGAGCACCGCCGTCGAGCTCGACGAGGACGGCACTGGCACCGTCACGGGCGACTTCAGCCTCCATGGTGTCACCAAGCCGGTGACTCTCGAGGTGGAGCAGATCGGTGCTGGACCCGACCCTTGGGGTGGCTTCCGCCGCGGCTTTCAGGGTTCGACCCGCTTTGCGCTAAAGGATTTCGGCATCGACTATGACCTGGGGCCCGCCTCGCAGGTGGTCGAGATCATTCTGTCGATCGAAGGGGTGCGCCAGGACGGCTAGTGACGGAGTGACGACGCCGCTGAGACCGGTGAAGGCTAGGCCCCGGTCTTGCCATAGAAGATCACATCGAGGCTGCGCGGGCCTGGAGCTGGCCGAGGAAGGTGCGCAGCTCTCGTTCAAGGCCGGCCTTCATCAACGCCGGGCCGAGCAGGGGAAACAGCTGAAATCCGGGCTCCAGCTGAGCGCGATAGTCGACCCGAACCGAATCCTCTTGCGGTGTCAGGAGCCACTCGGTGCGTCCTGCGGCGAAATCACTCTGTTCGGGAATGATGACCGCGACGAGGCGTCTCGGGCTCGCGCGCACCTCTTCGACCCGCCGCAGTGTCTGACAATAGATCAGGACACAGGCGCGAATGCGCGTTCTGACCCGCGCCTGCGTCGGCGTCGGCGCAGCCACGACCTCGCTCTCAAGGATCGATGGGCTGAGCCTCGGGAGTTGCTCATAATCGGTGAGCAGCGCATGGACGACCGCCAATGGCGCGTCGACCAGAAAGCTGGCTCGGATACGGTATTGCTGATCCGACTCGCTGATCTGCAGCATCAGGACCTCGGCCGTGCGCGCCCCGAGGGCATCGGCGAGTCGCATCGGCTCACCGAATGCGCTCGGCAGGCTGAAGTCGGGCGCCTGCTCGCCGACCGCGAGGTCCTCAGCGGCCCGTTGCATGACAGTGCGAGCCTCGGCATCCAGTGTTGGCCCGCCCGTCTTGGCACGCTGCGCCCGAGATGCCTGCAATGCCTGCTGATGGCTCCGCAGCGGTGTATTGGTCGCAGTCTCTGCTTGCGCTGTGTGTGCTGTCGACGACAAGAGCAGCGAGTAGGACAGCACTGTGATCAAAGGGAGCGATCGCTTTCGCATCTTGGCCTCTGGTTATCGGGTGGCAGCAACCAAACGCGTGGTCGCGTCACCTCGCTAATCCGCGACCAATGCCAGCACCTGGTCACGCAGTGGTGGCTGATCCCAGTGCGCCTCGCCGATCATCCGCAGCGCGATCCGGCCCTGCGGATCGATCACATCGGTTACCGGCAGCACCGGCACCGACCAGGCCGATGCGGCGTGCATCTGCGGGTCCGGCAGCAACGGAAAGCCGACCGCGACCGTTTCGGCGAAGGCGGCCACCGTCTCCGGGCTGTCGCCTGCGGCCACGCCCCAGACGGCGACCTCGGGATGCTGGCGCGCCAGGGCATCCAGGGCCGGCATTTCGGCCTTGCAGGCGCGGCAATAGACGGACCAAAAGTTGACCACCACGACGCGGCCCTGCTGGGCACCGAGATCATAGGTTTTCCCGTCGAGCGCGGTGAGCCGGAGTGCCGGGGCGCTCGGCCTTGGCTGCAGCCGCTGCAATCCGCTGCTGGCGGCGGCTGCAGGTGCTGTCGCGGCCAAGAATGGCAACGCCGCGAGGCACGCAAGCAGCCGGCGGCGGTTCAGCGCCCGAGATGGGACGGACTCGAACGCGTCGGTTGGAGATAACATCGGGGAATCCTCGCAGCGAGTAGCGGCTGACCAATCGGGCGCTTCACGCACGCCTGCAGCGTGTGCCTGGAATCCGACAGCCCGGCCAGTCACGCTGGCCGGGTCTTGGCGTGCCACCGGTTATTGCACCTCGCCGCTGAACTGGAACCAGCCCTCGCCGTAGACATAGTCATGCATGTCCTCATGCGCCTGCTGGCTCCAGACCGTCTCGAAGCCATCAGCCGTCTTCACCATGAACTCGTCGACGACCATCGTGTTGTGCGTGCTGTCGACGGTGCCGGTCGCGCGCGCCTCTTCGAGCACATGCCGAACCTTGACGTCACGCGGTACGTTGGCGAGGAAGAAGTACTCGCCATCGGGCTGCTGCAGCACAAAGGCCGGCTCGAAGGCGAGATGCGGGTCGAGCTTGTCGGCCGGGCAGGTATGGCCGCCGTGGGCGCAGCCGTGGCCGTTGATCTTGCCGGTGACCGTTTCCGCCAGGGCGGTGCCGCTAGCGAGAGCGCCGACGAGCCCGAGCAGCGGCAGGACGGTGCGAAGCGGATGGGTGATTGCGGTCTTCATGAGCGATCTCCTGATTGGACGGTCTTACCGAGTGAAATGGCTTGATCAGGGCGGGGTGGCAGGGCGACCATGGCGCTCGCCTCCCGTCACTGGCTTAGACCGGTTGACCTGACCGCGTCTTTCAGGCCCATCCCTCTTGCGCCAGCTATGCAGCCGGTGGTGGTGGTTCGAAGGGCGAAAGCGGCCGACTGAGTGCGCGCGTGCGGCTATGCGGTTCAGACGCTCATGGATCAAGCGCTAGGGAGCGGGGTGGGAATCGGGCCTGGTCCAGGTCCAGGTCGTAATAAGCCAAGCCCCGGTTGATGCCCGCATAGAGGTCCTGGGTATCCGCCTCATACCTCATAATCGAGGCCGCCAGCCTTGAGCAGACACACCTAGTGGCTCAACGCCGCGAGCCGCCTGGCCAAGGTGATGCCCGCTGCACCTGCGCCGGCGATACAGACCTCGGCATCCAGGTCGTGCAGGCTAGGCGGCCATTTTGATGGGGCCTCTTAGGCGCCGACGTTAACGCAGCTCGCCGAGCTGTTCGCTTGTTGTCGAACCGTCTTTCCAACCACTGCTGAAGATCTGGTCGAACGCCTTTAGCTGTGCAGCAGGGCTCCAGACCTCTCGATACCCATCAGCCCCATCGACGAGCAGCGACTCCACTGAAATCGAGCGGTAAAGCTCGATAACGGTGCCAACGACCTTGACCTTCTTCCGGACGTGGCGAACCTTGGTGTCACGCGGGACATTGGACAGAAAGTAGTACTCGCCATCGGCTTGCTGCAGGACGAAGTCCTGCTCGAAGGAAAGATGCGCATCGAGATTCTCGACGGGACAGAATTGGCCGTCTTCGGCGCAGCGCAAGCCGTTGAGGCGGCCTGTGAACGTCTCGCCGCTCACGAACCCCGTGTTCAGCATCGCTAGCATGCCGAGGATTGCAACGACGGTGGTGCGTTGACCCGAATGGAGTTGGCTTCGCTGCATGGCGTTTTGCTCCCGAGAAGTTCCGCTTAGAGGATGGGTCGTTCACGAGCAGGAAACGGGGCGCGAATTCGAGCGCGCTTGGATACCACATGGACCTGCTGGGGAACTGAAATATTTCGTCCTGATCAGCGAAGCCCGTGGCCAAATGCGCGGAAACGGTCGTTATCTTCTCGGCCATTGTTACATTGCGGATGGTCGATGTCTTTCACCCGGGTTGCTCAACCTGACAACCCGGTGAGTCGCCTCGACGCTGAGCAGACGCAAGCTGCTAGTTCCGATGGAACGGCCCCGCGGGCGGTCATGCCAGCCTGCCCAATCGATCCCACGCCGATGAGCTATCGCGCCTCTTGGTCGGATGGTCTGGGCGCGCGTTGCCAGAGTGGATGCGGCCTGACCAGTCCGGGGTCATCGTGCTGTTCGCCAAACGTCGCTGGCAGGGCCGGCCGGTCGATGTCGCGGTCCCGGTCGGGCGCAGCATCCCCCCGCGCGCCCTGGCTTGGCTCAAGGCCTTCGCCGAGCGCCAACAGCGCCCGCTGCTCTATACCGCGCAAACCTTGAGCGAGGACGGTGGCTACGCCGCGCAGCAGCAGGTCTTCGTCCATGGTCCGCCGGCCTTCCGTGAGCAGGTCGCGGCTTGGCAACGCAGCGGCCAGCCCCTCTGGTGAGCGCGAAGGCTAGCCGAGGGGACGCAGGTCGATGCTCGGAGCTGTGCGGGCCAAGGATTGGGTGCCGAGCCAGCACCTATCACTGAGCACTGCAAGAAAACGCGTACCGCTCGGGTCTCAACGGGGCAAACGGATCAGATCCACTGATCACATCGACCCAACCCGAGCCCCGAGGACCACCCGATGCCGGCCGATATCGATCTCACCACCCGTGTCGAGCTCCCACGCGCCGAGCTGCCGCAGGCCGAGCCCAGCGTCCTGGTGATCTTCGGTGCCAGTGGCGACCTGACCCGACGCAAGCTGATCCCGGCGCTGTTTCATCTCGCCGGCGAGGGCTGCCTGGCGCCGGAGCTGCAGATCATCGGCATCAGCCGCGATCCGATCGACGACCGTGACTTCCGCGCCATGCTCAAAGACGCGACCGCCGCCTCCGCCGAGATCCCCCATCTCGACGAGGCCGCCTGGAACGCCTTTGCCGAGCGCCTGCACTATCTGCCCGGCGACTTCACCGAGGCCGAGACCTACCGGCGGCTGAGCGAGACCCTGAGCCACCAACCCACGGCCAACCGGCTGTTCTATCTCGCTACACCGCCGTCGGTGGCGCCGACGATCTTGCGGGAGCTGGCCGCAGCCGGCCTGAACCGCGAGCAAGACGGCTTCGCGCGGGTGATCCTCGAGAAGCCCTTAGACACCGCTCAAGCGGATCACAGGAGCACCGATGAATCAAGAGGCCAGACAGCGCGCTTGGCGACTCTTCGAGGAATCCGTGGTCACCTATCGCGGCCAGCCGGTGGGCACCGTCGCCGCCCATGATCCCGAGACTGAGGCGCTCAACTACGACCAGGTCTTTACCCGCGACTTCGCCATCTCCGCCTTCGCCTTCCTACTCGACGGCCGCCCCGAGATCGTGCGCCACTTTCTGACCACCGCCGTGCGCCTGCAGAGCCACGAGCGACAGCTCGACTGCTTCAAGCCCGGCGAGGGGCTGATCCCGGCCAGCTTCAAGGTGACCGGGGACGGCGTCGACGAGCGGCTCACCGGCGACTTCGGCGAGGCGGCGATCGCCCGGGTGGCGCCGGTGGATTCCGGCTTCTGGTGGCTGTTGACCCTGCAGGGGGCGATGAACCGCTCGGTGGGTGGGTTCGCGCTCTGCTCTGACTAGACCAAAGGCTCTTGAACAGGTCTGAGGAGGCCGCCGTCTTGCGCTATCACGCGTCGGCGCTCTCGGTGCCCGCCGTCACCCAGGCGCGCGCCTGATCTGGACCCGGCACGCCACCGGAATGGACGACAACGCCATCGACGACCACCCCCGGCGTCGACATCACGCCATACCCCATAATCTGGGCGATGTCGGTGACCTTCTCCAGCTCGATCTCGACGCCGGCCTCCTGGGCCGCCTGTTGAATGACCTTCGCGGTGATCTCGCAATTGCGGCAGCCGGAGCCAAGCACTTTGATCCGTTTCATGAATGCACCTCAGGTAGGGGTTGGCAGCAGGTCCCGTCGCCCGGCTGCATCGGCGGCAGGGGATATCGGCGGCTGAAGCCGCACACTGGGCAGCGGATGGTTGAGTCGAGCATTCATGCCCTTTGAACCCTTCAGGTAATGAGGTTGAAGCCCCAGCCGACCAAGATAAAGGAGACGCCGAGCACACCGGCAAAGAGCGCCAGCGCCTGCCAGCGGATGACCTTGCGCAGGATCAGCATCTCCGGCACTGAGAGTGCGGCGATGCTCATCATCAACGCCAGCACGGTGCCAACCGCGACACCTTTGCCGAGCATGGCCTCGGCGACCGGAATCACACCGGTGGCGTTGGAGTAGAGCGGAATGCCGACCAGCACGGCCGCGGGGACGGCGAGCCACTGGCCGTCGCCGAGATGCTCGACCACCCAGTCATCCGGCACAGAGCCGTGGAAGAGGGCGCCAACGCCGATGCCGATGAAGACCCACTTCCAGATCAGGCCCAGGATCTCACGGACCTCGGCCACCGCGAACTGGTGGCGCCTACGCAGGCTCGTGTCCGGACGTTGAGCGGCCATCTCGCCCATGTGGATCTTCCAGACATAGTCCTCGACCCAGCGCTCGGGCTTGAAGTGCTGCATGATGATGCCGCCGAACCAGGCCACGATCAGGCCGGCGCCGATATAGAGCGCGGCCAGCTTCCAGCCGAGGATGCCGATCAAGAGCACGGCGGCGACCTCGTTGATCATCGGCGAGGCGATCAGGAACGAGAAGGTCACGCCGAGCGGGATGCCGGCCTCGACGAAGCCGATGAACAGTGGCACTGACGAGCAGGAGCAGAATGGCGTTACCGCGCCCAGGCCCACAGCTAGACCACGCGACTGCCAATCGGGCCGGCCGCGCACAAGCTCGCGCACCCGCTCGGGCGAGATCAGCGCGCGGAGCAGGCCCATGAGGTAGATGATGATGACCAAGAGCGCGAAGATCTTGGCGACATCCATGACGAAGAACTGCAGCGCGGCGCCCGTGGCCGAGTCCGGGCTCAGCCCGACTAGCGAATAGGCGATGAGATCGCCGAGCCAGGCGAAGGGGTCGGGCATGGGGAGGCTCCGGATATGGGTGTCGGGGCCGTCTTTGCTTGGCAGCGATGCATTGTCTACTTCCCGGTGATTGCCAGACACTGGCTCTGAAATAGGGAAGCAGTTGCTGGATAGGTTCTGAGTAGGACCTTGGCGACGGCTAACTCTGACAAGCCTAGAAGATATGGAATTTCATATAGTTGATCTTTCGCATGTCTTCAGGTTCTCGGTATACTCATCGCAGATCAGTTTTCGGCTTTTCGAGCCCGCTCCGGGTCGGGCAGCGGCAATCGGGGGACGCCGTGAATCCGTCCTTGGAGGCTTGACGACGGCCTCCATGCCGTCGACACCCCCGATTACCGCTCCCCGACCCTCCGCTACGCCCTGCCGTCGACTGACGTGGTTTGGGTATACAAGCGGAGATGACCTCGGGAGTGCCCGTTGCGCGCAAGCCAGGAACGATTCAGCTGGGAAGGAGGCCGCTGTCGAGATAGATTTCAGCGAGCGGTATGGCGATGCCGAGCGCCGATAGCTCGACCTCGTCGCTGGCCTGCTGGAAGAGTCGCGGGGTCCAGAGTTCCGCGTCCTTTCGGTAGTGCAGCACGGCGACCTCGTTTGAATCGACCAGCAGGTATTCGTTGAGCGACTCGATCGTTTGGTACTGCATGAACTTGGTGCCCTTGTCGTCCTGGGCTGTACTGGCCGAGAGGACCTCGACGATGAGCATCGGGTTCAGCAGTGTGCGCAGTCCGTTAATGGGGGTGTAGCGCGGATCGCAGGCGACCGAGACGTCGGGATACAGGTAGGGACTGCCCGCGTGGACCTTGATGCGTTGATCGCTCGTGAAGGTCCGGCAGCTTGAGCCACGCATCCGCGCGCGTAGCTCAGCACCGACATTGAGGCAGATGATGTTGTGCTCCGGCTGGGCCCCGGTCATGCAGTGGACATCGCCATTACGCCATTCCCAGCGCTCGGGCGCGGTCTCGGAATCCAGGGCGAAGTAGTCCTCGAGGGGGACGAAGCGATCTTTCAGGACGGTTGGCATGATTCACCGTTTTATGTGACAACGCGACAGTCGCGTGAGGCGGTCACGCAAGTGCATCGATTGCAGCGTGACTCCAATCATAGCAACCAGGAGAAGCAAACAGACGAGCAGACGACGCGGTTTGGGAATGTTCAAGGCTCGATGGGCGTTGACCAGGACCGGCACGATCCCGCCCTTGTCGGACATCGTCCGTGAGCGGGCTGCGGCTGCGGTCGTGCCGTGACTTATTGAGAATCTAGGTCGGCATGGTGTCGGTGAGCGTCGTTAATGCAGGACCTTGACCGGCCACGGCGGACTCAACCCGCACCTGCGCCGCCATGCCGATAGCAACGTCGGCTCGCTCTGGAAGCTGTGCCTCGAAGATCCGCTGGCCGGTCTCCGGCTCGAGAGCTGGCCAGGCGCGCGTCCGTGTCAGCTCTATCGGATTGGCCGGCGCGCCATCGAAGCGAGCCTGCACCCTTTGCCCCGGCGTCAGGCCGAGTGTCCGCGAGCCCTCGATCGAGAAGCGGAGCACCAGGCTATCTGGGTCGAAGAGCTCAAACAGCAGCGTTTGCGCCTTCACCTCACGGCCTTCAACGCGCGCATACGCCCGCGCGACTGAGCCGTCCCAAGGCGCCCGGACCTGGTGTTCAGCGGTATCAGCGTCGATTGGCAAGATGCGCAGTAGGACCTGTCCGGCGCTGACGGTGTCGCCCTCGCGCACCGAGCAGCCTTGCGCCCGCCCCGCGATCGGCGCATAGAGCTCGGCCAGTCGTGTCGCCTCGACGTGGGCGTTGACATCGACAAAAGCGGGTTGGGGAAACGCGGCAGTCTGGGCAATGGTTCGGGTCAGCGCGTTGGCGCTAGCTGTTTGGGGAGTGCGGGGCAGCCAAAGCGAGAGCAGGGCGGCGGCGAGCACGAAGCCGGTCGACCACCAGAGACAGCCCTCAAGTCCCTGCGTCTGGTAGATCAGACCCGAGAGCACGGTTCCGGCGAGGCGGCCGCCGGCATTGGCCATGTAGTAGAAGCCGACGTTGAGTGCGACCTTGTCGGCATCGGCATAAGCCAGGATCAGGTAGGAATGCACGGCAGAGTTGATGGCGAAGGCGATGCCAAACAGCATCAAGCCACCGATCAGCACCGCGCTCTGGATCTCGGCCGCTGTGGCCGTTGCCATCCAGACGAGGTCGGCGCCGGTCACCTCGGTCAGCCAACTGACCAATACCGGTGTGACCTGAGGCCCCTGGGTCATGCCCAGCGCAATGCCCGCCGGGATCAATGCCAGTACCAACGCGCCGAGCAGCGCCGTGCGCCCGCTAGGGCCCTGCCCCAGCTTGTTCGGACGGATCAGGGCCGGCGCGCCGGCCTGGACGAAGCCGTAGCCGATGACCCAGAGGGCGAGGAAGGCGCCAACGGCTGTGTACTCCCAGCCAAGCACATCGTAGAGGAACACCGGCAGCGCGACGACGAACCAGATATCGCGGGCGCCGAAGAGGAAGAAGCGGGCTCCTGAAAGCCAGTTGATCGCTGGCGTATTGGAGAACACCTGTGTGAACTTGGCCTTTTCCTTCAGCTTGCCGACGCCAGAGGACAGCAGCGCGATGGTGATGATCATCACCAAGAACAGCCCGCCCGCGAGGATGAAGAGTGCGTTGCGGAAGCCAAATCCCTGCAGCAGCGCGGCGCCAACAAAGAAGCCGGCGCCCTTGAGCGCGTTCTTGGAACCGGTCAGCACGGCGACATACTTGAAC
This sequence comes from Halochromatium glycolicum, assembly GCF_016584085.1. Lineage (GTDB taxonomy): Bacteria > Pseudomonadota > Gammaproteobacteria > Chromatiales > Chromatiaceae > Lamprobacter > Lamprobacter glycolicus. Next base: position 34,307 of record NZ_NRSJ01000023.1, read on the forward strand.
AGCTTGGACTCGCCGGCCGCGCCTTCGCCGGTCAGCGTCTTGACCGTGGCCTTGGCGGACATCTTGTTCAGATCCTTGGCAATGCCGGACAGGGCCTGAGCGGCCATCACATAGACCACACCGAGCCAGGCATCCGGCACCGTCAGCATCGTCAGTGCGATGACCTGTAGCCCCATGCCGATGTGCATGGTGAGATTGAGCCCGATGCGCGACCCAAGCCAGCCGCCGACCAGGTTGGTGACGATGCCGAAGACCTCATAGAAGAGGAACAGCATCGCGACTTCGAAGGGCGAATAGCCGAGCTGGTGGAAGTAGAGCACCACCAGCATGCGGATGGCGCCGTCGGTGATGGTGAAGGCCCAGTAACCGGCGGTGACTGTTAGGTAATTGCGCGTGTTCGTGTTCATTGACTGCCCACTGCTGAATGCCCAGTGCTACAGCCTATCCACCAAGGTAGTGCCGCTGGAGTCACGCCGCCCAACGACCTGGATCAGCTGATGCGGCAGCGCGAGGCCGGGGTTGGCAGCGGCGATGCGCGGATCATCCCTGCGGAAGGCATTGCCGAGGAAGATCTCGGTGTAGACATCGCGCGGCAGATTCAGCGGGCCGGGAAAGTCGGGTAGGTTGTAGGCGATGGCGATCATGCCGCCGGTGATCGGCAGTTGCGCGAAGTCGCCGTCGATCTGTGCGGCCTCAGTGTCGCGCAGTGGGGCATCGGTGGTGCCGATGTCGACGCTCTGCGCTAGGAAGCGCTCGATGCCAGCGCCACTGCCGATCGACGCGTAGCTCAGGCTCAGCTCGGCATGCTCTGTGCCATAGACCTCCAGCCATTTGTTGAACATCGGCGCTGCGAATGACGAGCCGGCAGCGGTGATGCCGTCATCGGCGGTGGTTTGTCCGACGGCATTGGCTGGATCAGCGGGTTCCTGTTGGCATCCACCGAGTACGGAGAGGCAGAAGATGGATACTGACGCAATGGTCGCAAACGGAACGTAAAGGCGCATCGTGGTCTCCGAGGGGCGGGGTCGATAACTCACCGTAGTCTATCGATTGAATCGCATATATGGATGACCAAATGTTTGCAAATTGATGACAGCCTATCGACTCGCCGACACCGGTCGGTGTCTATGGCTGGAGGCGACTGAACAGCGACGAGAGCCTTTGACAGACTGTTTTTACGCGTTGCCTGGAGAGCGAGTGGGCATAACAGTGAAAGAAATTTCGCGCCGTTCGGGTCTAAAGTGGCAAACGGATCACATCCCCAACCCGAGCCTCGAGGACCACCCGATGCCGGCCGACATCGATCTCACTACCCAAGAGGCCAGACAGCGCGCATGGCGGCTGCTCGAGGAATCCGTGGTCACCTATCGCGGCCAGCCGGTGGGCACCGTCGCCGCCCATGATCCCGAGACCGAGGCGCTCAACTACGACCAGGTCTTCACCCGCGACTTCGCCATCTCCGCCTTCGCCTTCCTGCTCGACGGCCGCCCCGAGATCGTGCGCCACTTTCTCGCGACGGCCGTGCGCCTGCAGAGCAACGAGCGCCAGCTTGATTGCTTCAAGCCCGGCGAGGGGCTGATCCCGGTCAGCTTCAAGGACACTGGTGAAGACGCCGACGTGCAGCTCACCGGTGACTTCCCGGCGTTGGAGGGCCAGGACTGGCGCCTGCTTACCGGCTGCGATCCGAAGAACCGCCCCTGGTCCTACCACAATGGCGGCAACTGGCCAGTGCTGCTCTGGTTGCTGGCCCTGGTCGGTCTGCGCACCGGTGCCGATGAGCTGGTCGAGCGGACGCTGAGCGATGCCGAGCAGCGCTTGCTCCAAGACGACTGGCCGGAGTATTACGACGGCCGTCGAGGCCGCATGGTCGGTCAGCAGGCACGCCGGCATCAGACCTGAAGCGCCGCCGGCTATCTGGTCGCCTGCCAACTGCTGGAGCGTCCCGAGCGCATCGAGCTGCTGCACCTGGGCCGCTCGGTGGAGGGGGCCAGCTGCGCCGCTCCGGTCTGAGCCGTTGGCGGTCAGTACCGGCCGCTCCTCGAACGGCACGAGTGGCGCGACGCAGCCCTGAGCCACTCGACCCGACTTGGTGAGCCCTCTCGGGGGCGCGCACGAGAGGTCCTGCTCATGCTCCCGATCCTGTCCTTCTACGCCATCCTGTTGGCGCTGACCTTGGCGCTGGAGCCCTGGGTCCGGCGCCTCGGTGCGCCCTTGGGCGCGGTCCTGGTGCTGCTGGGCTTCGTCGGCTCGGAGATTTGGGTCGCGACCGGGGGCGACACCGGCCTTCACTGGCAGTGGTTTCACGACCTGATCTTCCATCTGCTGCTGCCGATCCTGATCTTCGAGGGCGCCTACAATCTGGCGCCGCGCCATCTGCTGCGCAACCTGCTGCCGATCCTGACCCTGGCGCTGCCAGTGATGCTGCTGTGCACGGCGGTGACCGCCGCGCTGCTGTACGTGGGCATTGGACATCCGGCCGGCTTTCCGTGGTTGGCGGCCTTGATCGCCGGCGCACTGCTGTCGGCCACCGATCCGACCGCTGTGTTGGAGGTGCTCCGGCGCACCGGCGCCCCGCCGCGACTGCAGCTGCTCCTCGACGGCGAGGGCCTGTTCAACGACGCCAATGCGATCGTGCTCTTTACCTTCCTGGTGGCGCTGGCTACCGGTGATCGGGCCTGGGCGCGTTGGGACGAGAGCGCGCTGGCCATGGTCGGCGTGCTGCTCGGCGGGGCCGTGGTCGGACTGGCCGTTGGCGCGCTGGCGGTGCGCTTGGGGCGAGCATTGGACAGGCCCGTCGAGCGTGGCGTCCTCACCCTGATCACGGCCTACGGCGGCTTCGCCCTGGCCATCCAGCTCGGCGTCTCCGGGGTGGTCGCGATGCTTTGCGTTGGGCTCCTGTTCGGTCAACACCGGCGCCGGGAGCCCGACGACGAGGCCTTGTCGGTGCTCTGGGCCTACAAGGCCTGGCTCGCCGAACGCCTGTTGTTCCTGGTCGCCGGCATCACCGTGCAACTGGTCATGTTCACCGATCAATGGCTGGCGATCCTGATCGGGATCGGCGCCACCCTGGCGGGGCGTGCGGCTGGTGTGCTGCTGCTGTTGCCGCTCGCTGTGCGGCTGCCGGGCACAGAGCGCCTGCCCGGAACCTGGTATCCGCTGCTGTGGTGGGGCGGCACGCGCGGCGTTGTGACCCTGGCGCTGGCGTTATCACTACCGGTCGAGCTGCCGTATTGGTGGACGATCCAGTCCATCGCCTATGGCGTGGTGCTCTGGACCCTGTTGGTGCAGGCCATGAGCATGCCGCTGGTGCTGCGCTGGCTGCGTCCTTGAGCTGGTGTTGAGTCAAAGGGAGCATCGGTCAGGCTCCACTCGTTGTCCTTGCGGTTCGATCTTCGCTTAGTGGAGCAGGGTGGACTGCTCGTGCTAATGACGCCAATAGGCTGGGAAGAACAGGATCAACAGCGTGAAGATCTCCAAGCGCCCAGCCAGCATGCTGAACACGGCCAGCCACTTGACCACCTCGTTCACGCTCGTGAAGTTTGCGGCGACCTCGCCCAAGCCGGGGCCGAGCAGATTGAGCGTCGCGACCACGGCACCGAACGCCGACTCGAGGTCGAGACCGGCTCCCATCATTGCACCCGTGAGCAGCACGGCGACCAGCACATAAAGCACATAGAAGCCCCAAACCGAGAACAGCACCTGATCGCCCACCGGGCGCTTGCCGATCTTCACCGGCGTCTGGGCTCGCGGGTGCACGAGCTGAAAGAGCTCCCGCAGCCCGAGTTTGGCGAGCAGCATCACCCGCACGACCTTGATCCCGCCGGCCGTGGAGCCGACGCAGCCGCCGATGAAGGACACGATGACGAGTATCAGGGGGAGATACAGCGGCCAGTGTGCGAAGGTGGCGGTAGCGAAACCGGTGCTGGTCATGATCGAGGCCACCTGAAAGGCGGCGAAGCGCAGCGATTCCAGTCCCGTTGCGTAGACCCCGGTCCAGGCCAGACTGACCGCGACCAACACCGATGCGACAGCGAAGATGACCCAGTAGGTGCGCACTTCGGAATCGGTCACGTAGGCGCGCGGATCGAGTTGCCGCCAGGCGAGGAAGTGCACGGCGAAGTTCACACCGCCGGCGAGCATGAACACGATCGCAATCAGCTCGATCACCCAGCTGTCGAAATAGCCCATGCTGGCATCGTGGGGCGAGAAACCGCCGGTGGCAACAGTGGTGAAGGCATGTCCGACGGCATCGAACAGGCTCATCCCAGCGGCCCAGTAGGCGAGGGCGCAGGCCGCGGTCAAGCCAAAGTAGAGCAGCCACAAGGCGCGCGCCGTCTCGGCGATGCGCGGGGTCGGCTTCTCATACTTGGCCACGCCGGAGGTCTCGGCACGGTAGAGCTGCATGCCGCCGACCCCCATCAGCGGCAGGATGGCAACGGCCAGTACGATCACGCCCATGCCGCCGAGCCATTGGATCTGCTGGCGGTGGTAGAGGATCGATGGTGGCAGTTGATCCAGGCCAGTGATGACCGTGGCGCCGGTGGTGGTGAAGCCGGAGATGGACTCGAACACGGCATCAGTGAACGAGAGATGCAGGCCGAACATAAATGGCAGTGCGCCGAAGACGCCGAGCACGGACCAAAACAGCGTGACGACCAAGAAGCTGTCGCGCACGGACAGCTCTGTGCGCGCCCGAAGATTGGGGAGCCACAACAGCAGGCCGATTGCGAGTGTCAGCAGCAGCGAAGAGGTGAAGATCCGCCACTGCTCGTCGTCGTAGAGCAGGGAGAGTCCGAGTGATGGCAGAAAGCTGCCGCCGTAGATTAGCAACAGGATGCCGAACAGGCGGATGATTGCACGTCCGTGCATCGAGTGCTCGTCCCGGTATTAGGCCGCGAAACGGTCGGGCTCGAGCTGTTGAGCCTGCTTGGGGGGCGGCGAGGGTCTCCAACAACTCGGCGACCTGTTTGGTCGGCGCGCGCTTGAACTGACGGGTGATCTGCTCGGCGTCGGTCATGCGGCCTTGGGCGCTCGGGGTTGCCAGTCCTTGTGTTGACGGCGAGAGACGACGGCATTTTAGCGCAGCGGAAACCAGGCCGGCGAGCTCTCTCAGGTGCTGTCGTGATCGGAATATGGCGCGTGGCTCCCCTCGCAGCGAGCTCAAAGCCCGGTTGCGCAGTCGCGCGACCTCGACGGGTCGGCATCACTGCTGTCATCGGCTTCGTCCTCGTGCTGCGTGCTATCGCCATCGGCTTCGTACATCAACAACGCCGCCTTCAGGCTCGCCTCGAAGACCAGGGCGCGCTGCAGCGCGCGCGCACAGGGGGCGCACTGGGCCGCATGGGCCTGCAGATCGGCTTGTCGTGCTTGCGGATCGACCAACAGTTGGCGACGAAAGGCGAGGCAGTTCACGGGTTGAGCCCTCTGCGCGAAGCGGACAGCGACTTGATATCGGAGGAAGACCCACCGAGCGCCGGCGATCTTTCAAACCGATGACCGATCGCGCTCATGCGCACCTGGCGCTCGTTCGCGCGGCTGGAGAATCCGGCCGCCGCCTTGGGCTGGATGAAGACCATCGTGCGGCGCGAGAACGCCCGCCGCTTCGAGCGTGCACAGCCGCGCGAGAGTGCAATGCCAACCGACGAGCTCCCCGCTCAGCGCGGCGACACGAGACCAGCGAGAGGGTAGTGAGCTGGCTCAGATCAAGGCCCGCGGCTACGCCGACAAATATCGTGCCGAGGGCCAGCCGACCCATCTCATCCACCACCTCGGACTGTAAGACGCCGCCGTTGGTCGGAATCGGTTGGTAATGACCGACGTCTGGGAACACGAGCATCGTGTGCACTATACTCGTGTCGCAGCCACTGAAATGCGAGGCCCGACCATGAAGAACATCACCTTCAGCGCCGACGAGCAGTGCATCGAGGCCGCCCGTGCACGGGCCACGGCCGAGCACACCACCCTCAATGACCAGTTCCGCATCTGGCTCAGCGAGTACGCGCGCAAGCATGAGCGCCTGGCGGACTACGACCGGCTCATGCAGGACCTGCGCGGCAAGGTGCGTGTCGGGCGCAAGCTCAGCCGGGACGAGATGAATGAGCGTTGAGGCCTTCCTGGACACCAACATCCTCGTCTACCACTTGGACGACGCCGATCCGACCAAGCACCGGGTCGCCGAGCGCCTCGTCCGTTCCGCCCTCGAGACCGGTAACGCCTGCATCAGCTTCCAGGTAGTGCAGGAATGCCTGAACGTCGGCCTACGCAAGGCTCGAGTGCCGCTCGACGCCGACACCGCCCGGCGCTATCTCGACACCGTTCTGATTCCGCTCTGGCGCGTCATGCCGAGCGATCGGCTCTATCACCGCGGCATTGAGCTCCAGGCGCGCTATGGCTACGGCCTCTACGACAGCCTGATCATCGCGGCGGCGCAAGAGATGAGCTCTTCCACGCTGTTCAGCGAAGACCTCCAGCACGGCCAAGTCATCGACGGCCTGACCATCACCAACCCCTTCCTGCCAGGCGGCGCCCATTGAGCCCTGCGGCTGACGCCGAACCGCAAGGATCACCATGGCTCCTGGAACTACCACGAGTCGACCTTGAAGTCGGCGACCCGCGCCAGCGACGAGCGCTTCAAGGGCAACGACCACTTCGGGTTTCGGGTCGTCAAGGGTCTCTAACCAGCCGCCAGGATGCCGGGACCCAGGCCAAGGATGGCGAACTCGACGCTACGTCGGGGATGCCCTGCATCTGTATGACCGCGGGTTGCAGGACGACGGTCTCATCGGCACGCAGTGCCACATTGCGCCAGAGCGCATCACCGAAGGTCACATCGAACATGCCGGGAACCAACGAGAGTTCGTCGGTATCGTTGGAGCTGGTGGCCACGGGGTGGTCGCGGTGCTCTGGACACTGCGGATCGCGCTCACGCGCAATACAGCGAATCGATACCTCGTTGCAACGGATCGTTTTAACGAAACGTTCTATCCAAACGATCGCTTCTCTCAGGAGTGCAATAAAAACAGTGAGTTAAAAACTGGCACGCCGGCTGCCTTAGGGTGGGTAGGTTCGTTCATCGACTTCGGGAGTCCTGCCCATGTCTGTTTCTGCTGCACTGGCCTCCGGCCCATCGACTACCGCCATCGAGGCACCCAGCTTCGAGGTCCTCGCCGAGACCCATCGGCACAGTCTCCTCAAGTACGCCTATCGGCTCTGTGGTGACAAGCAGGTCGCCGAGGACCTGGTCCAAGACAGTCTGCTGCGGGCCTGGCGCTCGTTCGCACGCTTAAAGAACCCAGCGGCTGCCTTGGGCTGGATGAAGACCATCGTGCGGCGCGAGAACGCCCGGCGCTTCGAGCGTGCGCAGCCGCGCGAGAGCGCCATGCCAACCGACGAGCTCCCCGCTCAGCGCGCCCAGGAGTATGACACCTCCACCGAGGCCTTCGTGTTGCGCGGGGCCCTGCGGGCGCTGCCCGCTGAGTATCGTGAGCCGCTGATCTTGCAGGTGCTGCACGGCTATTCGCAGCAGGAGATCGCCGTGCAGCTGGGGCTGACCGCCGCGGGCGCGGGCACACGGCTGTTCCGAGCCCGCCAAAAGTTGCGCGAGGCGCTGGGCGAGCGTGGCTGAGCTGATGACCGTCGCGAGCCCAGGCGAGTGGGGCTCGGTCCCGGGTGCAGGCCTCGGGCCGCGCCTGGAGGCGCCGCTGCTGCTGGTCGAGGACAACGCAGCGCTGCGCCAGATGCTGAGCTGGGAGCTGAGCGAGCTCGGCTACCAGGTCTGCGCCGCCAGCGGTTGCGTCCAGGCCCGAGCGCTCATCGACCGCCAGCCGCTGCTGCGCTTCGCGCTGATCGATATCCGCCTGCCGGATGGCGATGGCCGGGCGCTCGGGGCGGAGCTGGCCGCACGCGCTCCGGGGCTCGCGATCGTGCTGATGAGCGGCGCCCATGGTCTAGAGCCTGACCCCGGGCTTGCGCCCCATGTCCGCGCCTTTCTGCGAAAGCCGGTGAACTTGAACAGCATTCATCAGCTGTTTGCCGCCACCGACGAGCATCCGCGCCAGTGCGCTAGCAGCCGCTGATCCGTTCCCGAATCGTGGTCAAGGTTGCGCCGATGCTCTGCCAGTCGCCGCACCGGCGCAATGCCCCCTCTCCACCGATGCCAGGAGATCGCTATGCCATCGCGCCTGGACCCGGATGATCAATCGGCGCCGCAGGACAGCGTGCTGGCGCTGAGTGAAGCCGAGCGCCGCTTCGGTAGGCTACCCAAGTCAATGCGCACGCTCGAGGCGGCGCCCGCGTCCTTGAAAGGCTACCTGGCGCTCGGTGCCTTGTTGGAGAAGACCTCACTCTCGTGCGAAGAGCAACAGGTGGTGCTGCTGAGCGTCAGTCGCGAGAACCGCTGCGCCGTCTGCATGGGGGCCCACGGTCTGCTTGCAGACATGATGGACTTGCCAACGGAGGTGACCGAGGCGTTGCGCGCGGGAAGCTGCGTGCCCGATCAACGCCTGGAATCCCTCAGACAGTTCGTTGCCGCGGTGGCCAAGGCACAGGGGCGCATCGATGAGGCCGAGATCGCCGCGCTGGAGGAGGCCGGCTATGAGCGGCAGCAGGTCTTGGAGGTGATTCTCGGGGTCGGCATGAAGACGCTCGCGCACTATAGCGACCAGATCCCCGGCACCGATGGGCAGTCCTTTCCCGCCGCGTGTCTGGCCTGCAAGCGATCCGATACATCGGTGTAACGAAGCGTTGTAACGTACCGTGAAGACGTTGCGGCGCCCGGCAAAAAAGGCTCGCTGAAACAGCTCTTTAGAGCTTGGCATGCAAGCTGCTGTTCGGACGGCGACCGATTCAATCATTGGAGTACCCTATGCATGCCGCCGAGCTCTTTGTCCGCTGTCTCGAGAACGAAGATGTCGAGTACCTCTTCGGCATCCCCGGTGAGGAGAACCTCGACCTGATGGATGCGCTGATCGACAGCCCGATCCAGTTCATCACCGTCCGCCATGAGCAAGGCGCGGCCTTCATGGCCGATGTCTATGGCCGCCTCACCGGCCGACCTGGGGTCTGCCTCGGGACGCTCGGTCCTGGCGCGACCAACCTGATCACCGGTGTCGCCGATGCCAATCTCGACCGCGCGCCGGTGGTGGCGATTGCCGGGCAGGGCTCGACGCACCGGCTGCATAAGGAGAGCCATCAGATCGTCGATCTGGTCAATCTGTTCGCGCCCATCTCCAAGTACGCGACCTCGGTGCGCGAGCCGGAGGTGATCCCGGAGGTGGTGCGCAAGGCGTTCAAGGAGGCGACCCTGGAGAAGCCGGGGGCGAGCTTCATCGAGCTGCCCGAGAACATCGCCGCCGCGGAGGTCGCGGAGCTGGCGCCCCTGCGAGTGCAGAATCCGCGCACACCCTGGCCGCCCGAGGATCGCCTCGCCGAGGCCGCGGCGCTGATCGCGCAGGCCGAGCGGCCGATGGTGCTGGCCGGCAATGGCGTCATCCGCGCGCAAGCCGCCGCGGCCTTGGATACCTTCGCCGCGACCTTGAACATCCCAGTGGCCAAGACCTTCATGGCCAAGGGCGTGATCGCGCGCGAGCATCCGCTCTCGCTCGGCACCGCCGGGCTCTCGGGCAACGACCTGATCGCCTGTGGCTTCGAGCGGGCCGACCTGGTGATCTGCGTCGGCTACGACATGGTCGAGTACCATCCCGAGCGCTGGCACCGCAATCCGGAGCAGCCGGTGATCCACATCGGCCAGCAGCCGGCCGAGGTCGATGCCCATTATCCGGTCGCGGTCGGCGTCGTCGGCGATCTCAATGCGGCCTTGCACGGCCTGATCCGACGCCTCAGGGGCCGTCCGGAGAACTGGGCGTTGGGCCTCAATCAGGCGATCCAGCAAGAGAACCGTGAATACGCCGAGGACGACGGCTTTCCGCTCAAGCCGCAGAAGATCCTCTGGGACCTGCGGCAGGTCTTGGCGCCCGAGGACATCCTGATCTCCGATGTGGGGGCGCACAAGATGTGGATCGCGCGCATGTGGCAGGCACAGGCGCCGAATACCTGCCTCATCTCCAATGGCTTTGCCGCCATGGGCATCGGTGTGCCCGGGGCGCTGGCGGCAACGCTGGTCCACCCCGAGCGGCGTGTGCTGACCATCACCGGCGATGCCGGTTTCCTAATGAACTCCCAGGAGCTCGAGACCGCGTTGCGCCTCGGGCTCGCGTTCGTGGTGCTGATCTGGAACGACAGCGCTTACGGTTTGATCAAGTGGCACCAGGACAAACGCTTCGGCCGCGAGACCCAGATCGGCTTCAACAACCCGGACTTCGTTCAGTACGCCGAGAGCTTCGGTGCCCGTGGCTACCGGGTCGAATCGGCTGAGCAGCTGATCCCGGTGCTCGATGAGGCGCTGCACTGCGGCACCGTCGCCGTGGTCGACTGCCAGGTCGACTACGCCCAAAACATGCAACTGACCGAGCGCCTCGCCGCGCTGCAGTGCCCGGTCTGAAGAGGAGTGCTGACGATGCTCTCGATGTTCGATTCCACCCAAGACTTCCTGCTGACGTCCTTGCAGCTGATGTCGGCGCTGTTCATCTTCGTCATCGGCTTGGTCGCCCTCTGGGCCGTCTACGCCTATCTGGTCGACAGCACCCAGAAGTCACAGGCGATCCGCCGCAACTATCCGGTCATCGGCCGCTTTCGCTATCTGTTCGAGCGTCTCGGCGAGTTCTTCCGTCAGTACTTCTTTGCCATGGACCGCGAGGAGCTGCCGTTCAACCGGGCGCAGCGCAACTGGGTCTACCGTGCGGCCAAGGGCATCGACAACACAGTGGCCTTCGGCTCGACCCGTAACCTGACGGTGCCGGGGCAGGTGATCTTCGTCAACTGCCCGTTCCCGACCCTGGGCGAGGATGCGGTGCCATCGGAGCCGATCACCATCGGCCCCTTTGCGCGGCAGCCCTATACCACTGCGGGGCTGTTTCACATCTCCGGCATGAGCTATGGGGCCATCTCCAAACCGGCGCTCGAGGCGCTGGGCAAGGGCGCGGCCCAGGCTGGCTGCTGGCTCAACACCGGCGAGGGCGGGCTCTCACCCTACCATCTGGAGAGTGGCGCCGACCTGGTGTTTCAGATCGGCACCGCGAAGTACGGGGTGCGCGACGCCGCCGGCAACCTCAGCGATGAGCGCCTGCAGGCCGTCGCCGCCCATCCGCAGGTGCGGATGTTCGAGATCAAGCTCAGTCAGGGCGCCAAACCCGGCAAGGGCGGCATCCTGCCGGCGGCCAAGATCACCCCCGAGATCGCCGAGATCCGGGGCATCCCGGTCGGGGTCGACAGCATCAGCCCGAATCGCCATCCCGATGTCGGCACGACCGCCGAGCTGCTCGATCTGATCGAGCGGGTGCGGCGGGTCACTGGCAAGCCGGTCGGCTTCAAGGTGGTGCTCGGCGCCTATGGCTGGCTCGATGAGCTGCTGGGCATGGTGCATGCGCGCGGTGTGGCCTCAGCGCCAGACTTCATCACCGTGGATGCCGCCGATGGCGGCACCGGTGCGGCGCCGATGCCGTTGATGGACGACATGGGCCTGCCGCTGCGTGTCAGCTTGCCGATGCTGGTCGATAAGCTCAACGAATACGGCTTGCGTGAGCGCATTCGGGTGATCGCCTCCGGCAAGCTCATCACCCCGGCCGATGTCGCCTGGGCGCTCTGTATCGGTGCCGATTTCATCACCTCGGCGCGTGGGTTCATGTTCGCGCTCGGCTGCATCCAGGCGCTGCAGTGCAACAAGAATACCTGTCCGACCGGCATCACCACCCATCAGCGCAAGTTCCAGCGTGGCCTGCATTCACCGACCAAGGCCGTGCGCGTCGCCGCCTACGTGCAGAACCTCTCCCAAGAGGTCGGCATCATCGCGCACTCTTGTGGCGTGCGCAGCCCGCGTGAGCTGCGGCGCTTCCATGCCCATCTGGTGCAGGCCGATGGACGGACCATTGGTCTCGATCAGTTCTATCCGGAGTCCGAGCGGCAGATCGTCGCGGCCTTGAGCTGGCCGCAGACCTGGTCGCGTGATCAGATCGAAGTTGTGCACGCGTCCGAGCACAGGTCGCGGCCCAGTCCGCTTGAACCACCGCGCGAGTCATCCCTTGAGCCTGTGGTTGCGGCGAGGAAGTCTACGCCGCCGCTGCACGCGCCGACGAAATGAATAGTCGATTCAATCGTCGCGCACCAACGCGAATACCACGCCGCCTTCGACCCACAGCAGCACGGTGAGCCCGCGTGCGCGAAGCCGCACCGGTGCCTCGCCGCGGTCGCGGTCGGGCAGGGGGCCGTGGTGCTCGGGATCGTAGCGGGCCTGATACAGCGTCTGCACGCCGACGTCTTCACCGCTCGCCTCGCCTTGGCTCGCGTCGGGGCGAAGACGCAGTTGGGCGGCGGGGACGCCCTGGATCGAACAGTATCGCCCGCCCTGCAGGTTGAGATCGGCCAGCGCCGGCGCGTCGCTCGCGAGCGGGCGAAAGTCGAGCTGGTTGAGATAGCGGCGCACCTGATCCAGGTCGCCAGCCTCCACCTCGAGCGGCTTCAGGTGTAGATGCTGGCCTGCGACCTCGTCGGCGATCTGCGCCAGCCGCGTGGCCTCGGACTGCTCCGGAGGCGGGAACTGCCACCACCAGAGAACGACCAGCAGCACGACGACTAGCGGCAGCGCGGCCAGCGCCCATCGGCGGGTGCGCCATGGCTGATGCTGAGTCGAAGCAGGGCCAGGAGCGGTGGCTGGCACCGCTCGCTCGGCCCGTGCTTGCAGGGCCTCCAAGGCCGCCAGGCGCTCCTCACTCAGGCGGTCGCGCTCGATACGCTGACGCAGCGCCTCGCGTAGGTTGCTCATCCGTTGCCCCTCGCCGGTATTGCATCGGCATCCTGCTCGGCCTGGGCCGACAGCCGCCGCCGCAGCCGATGGATACGGGCCAGCACGGTGCCGTGCGGCACGCCTTGCAGCTCGGCGACCTCACGCGCGGTCCGCCCCTCGAGCGCCCAGAGCAGCAGCAGCTCGCGGTCGAAGGGGCCGAGCCGGTCCCAGATCTGCTCCAGGGTCTGGGTGGTGATCGCGATGTCCTCCAGGGAACCGAAGCCGATCGCGAGACACTCGGGCTCGAGCGGCACAGCCTCGCTGAGCAGCTGCTCACCCCGATTGCGCAGCCCGTCGACGAAGCGATTGCGCAGGATACGGCGCAGCAGCGCCATCGGGTCGTCCGGATCGGCCGGGGCCGAGCGCAGATAGCGCTCCAGTCCGTCCTGGAGCAGGTCGTAGGCGGCGGCCTCGTGCTTGGTCAAGGCTAGGCAATAGCGATACAGGCGGTTCAACATCGCGCGATCGAAGGGGCCGTCTGCCATCGCGCTCAGCCCGGTTCGCCCAGTGTGCAACCGCTGATCCAGCCAGCGGCGATGCAGTCAGGTAGCGGCGTCAGATCATAGCCAGCGGCCGCGAGCTCGCCCAGCGTTGGACTCCAGGTTGAGCGCAGCGTTGCGGCCTGTGTCGACGGACGCCCCAGTGCGGCCAGCAGCTTGAAGACGGCCGGCGTGACGGGCGTGACCTGCGGGCGCCCGTCACGGCGATGGATCACCAAGCGATCGCCGTCGCCGGCGGCGATATGGACGATGCCAGCGCCCTCGCGGTGGCGCAGCCAGATCGCGGCGATCGGATAGGCAGAGGCCAATCGACGCAGCGCGCTGCTCAGGCGCAACCGCACGCGCGCGGCCTGTTCCGGCCGCGCCAGCTGTGCCAGCGCCGCGGCGTCCAGCGGCGGCGCGTCGGCGGCGTAGTAGATCGCGTGCCAGTGCCATTCCAAGCGCGCCAAGTCCGGCAGGTAGGCCAGGGTGGCCAAGGCGGGCTGGTGGCTCTGCACCGCGGCCAGATGATACGCGAAGGCGGCGCCATAGCGGTTCAGGTTGCCTTGGCGTGATGCAAAGGCGTCGATGTAGTCCGCCGCCAGCCGGGCGAAGCAGCGCGGCCCGAGGATCTGTCGGCAGACGGGGTAGATCGCCTCCAGCGTTCGCTCTCGCGCGCGCCGGCTGCTGTCGCGATAGATGGCCACACGCTCAAGCGCTGAGGGCGATGCCTGCTGCGGGCCCGGGGCGCTGGCAGCGAGCCAAGGCGCCAGGTGCTCGGCCGCGGCGGGATCGTCGATCGCAGCGGCCAGCCGCCGCTGGATCTCGGCGAGGCTTGGGCGCTGGCTCTGGCTCTGGCTCTGGCTCTGGCGCTGGCGCTGGCGCTGGCGCTGGCTCAGCATGGGCTGACCGACTCGGCGGTTTGAGTGCGTCCGTCAGCAGCCACGCCTGCAGCCGAGGTCCTAGCGGCCAAGGCCGTGGCGCGCTCGGTACGTGCGCGCTCGGCCTCGGCCAGCAACACTGGCAGGGCCGGGATGTCGTTGTCCCATTCGATCAGCACCGGGACCTCGGGCAGCGCCTGCACCAGGCGTCGGAACAGCGCCCACACCGGCGGGCTCACCCGATCGTTGTGGGCGTCGAGTAGGTAGCCCGGCTTCACCGCATGGCCGGCGAGGTGGACCTCGCGCACCCGCGCGAGCGGCAACGCCGCCAGATAGGCGTCGACGTCGTCGCCGTGGTTGACGTGATTGACGTAGAGGTTGTTCAGATCGAGCAGCAGCTCGCAGTCGGTGGCATGGGTCAGGGCGGCGAGGAACTCCGCCTCACTCAGGCTGGAATCGGCAAAGCGCAGGTAGGCCGAGACGTTCTCTACCACCAGCGGTGCTTGCAGCAGATCCTGTACCGCCAGCACCCGCTCGCTGACGTGGCGCAGCGCTTCTTCGGTGTACGGGAAGGGCAGCAGCTCGTGGTAGTGGCGGCGGTTGTGCGCGGTGAAGCACAGGTGATCGGAGACCCAGGCTGCCCCGGTGCGCTCGCGCAGCTGGATGATCTGCCGCAGGTACTTGTGGTCCAAGGGGTCGCATCCGGCGAGGTTCATGCCGACGCAGTGCAGGGTCAGCGGATAGCGAACGCTGATCGCCTCGAGCCCGGCATGCTCCAGACCGCCCGCGGCCAGGTGATTGTCGGCGAGCAGCTCGAGCCAGGGCACCGGCGGGCGCTCACGCAGCACCTGCTCGAGATGGCAATGACGCAGGCCGATACCCGCTCCGGCGATCGACCGATCATCGGAGCGGGCATGGCCGCGGTCGGTGGCGTCGACCACGGAGTATTGCATGATGCGAACGGGGTGCTTACTTCGCCGGCTTGGTCGCAGCGACGGTGCCACCGACGATCTTGGTGCAGGTCCCCTCGGGCACATAGACCCACTCGGTGGGCTCACCGTCGGCCTTGGCCTGGCCGGCGCAGGCGTGCTTGCCATCCAGTGCGCCGCAATCGTTCATGCCCTGCTTGGCGATGCCGGCACACTTCTCCCAGGCGGTTGGGGCATCCGGTACCGCCTGCGCCTGGCCGGCGGCGAGCAGCGCGCCGGCGGCTAAGATGCCGGCAATATGATTGGCAACACAGGTTTTGGTGTCGTTCATGGAGGCGATCCTCTGATGTTGAAGAAACAAGTGGCAGCGGCGCGCGCTGTCCTCCTTCAAGACGGTTCTCGATCCTGGACTATTGCATTACCACAATTCTAGGATGGGATTGCCGGGGCGATCCCCGGGTGCTCGTCCAGCCGGCATCAGTCCAGCCCGCAGACGAATCAGTCAGGACCATGGTTGAATGAACCATCTGCCAACATCCGGTCTTGTTCGGCATTGCCGAGCCATTCGCCGAACAACGGAGACTGCTACATGAACGACGATCGGAATCCACATCATCGCCATCGCATCGCCGCCGAGGTGCGCGCCGCGGGGTCGCTCGAGGTGCTGAATCCGTTCAATCTGCACCCGATCGCGACCGTCGACACTGTCGATCTTGAAGGCGTCGAGCGAGCGCTCGCCGTGGCCGACGCCTGCTACCGGCAGCGCGACGGCTGGCTGCCCGACTTTGAACGCATGGCGATCCTGCGCCGGGCCGCCGAGCTGATGACCACGCGCATCGACGAGCTGGCCCTGCTGATCGCCCGCGAGGGCGGCAAACCGCTGACCGATGCACGGGTCGAGGCCGAGCGGGCAGTCGACGGCCTGCGCTGCTGCGCGGAGCTGCCACGCCACAGCGGCGGGCGCGAGGTGCCGATGCAGGCGACCGCCGCCGGTGCTGGGCGCTGGGCCTTCAGCACCCATGAGCCGATCGGTCCGGTGGTGGCGGTCAGCGCCTTCAACCATCCGCTGAACCTGATCGTGCATCAGGTGGCGCCCGCGGTCGCGGCCGGCTGTCCGGTGATCGTCAAACCGGCCGAGGACACACCGCTGTCGTGCCTGCAGTTCATCGATCTGCTGCGCGAGGCCGGCCTGCCGCCGGCCTGGGCGCAGGCGCTGGTGACGGATTCGCCGGCGACCGCCGAGGCGCTGGCAACCGATCCGCGGGTGGCCTTCCTGAGCTTCATCGGCAGTGCGCGGGTCGGCTGGCACCTGCGCTCCAGGCTTGCGCCCGGCGCCCGCTGCGCGCTCGAGCATGGCGGCGCGGCGCCGGTGCTGGTCGATCGGGGCGTCGATCTGCAGCAGGTCGCGCCCTTGCTGGCCAAGGGCGGTCTCTATCATGCCGGCCAGGTCTGCGTCTCGGTGCAGCGCGTCTACGTGCATCAGGATCAGGCGCTGAGTCTGGCGCAGGCGCTGGCCGAAGCAGCGGCCGGGATGCAGGTCGATGATCCGATCCTGGCCGAGACCGCCATCGGCCCGTTGATCCGCCCGGCCGAGGTCGAGCGCGTGGACCAATGGGTGCGCGAGGCGCTCGGTCAGGGTGCGACCTTGCTCTGTGGGGGCGAGCCGCTCTCGCAAACCTGCTATATGCCGACGGTGCTGTTCGATCCGCCGGCCACGGCCAAGGTCAGTACACAGGAGCTGTTCGGGCCGGTGATCTGCGTCTATCCCTACGCCGAGATCGATGCGGCGATCGCGGCGGCCAATGCCTTGCCGTTTGCATTCCAGGCGGCGGTGTTCACGCGTGAGCTGGCTTTTGCACGGAATGCTGCTGATCGGCTCGCAGCCTCGGCGGTGATGATCAACGACCACACCGCCTTCCGCACCGATTGGATGCCGTTTGCCGGACTACGCCAATCGGGACTGGGCACCGGCGGCATGCCCTATACCTTCGAGGACATGCGCATCGAGAAGTTGGTGGTTTGGCGGGCGGATTGAGGCTGTGTTCGAGCACGCTGGATCAGCCTTTCCAACGCGCTATCACGGCATGATTGACACAGGTGTTAGCGGCCCCTGAACCTCATCTGCTGCGGAGTGAGCATCGCCTTGGCGCGGCATGCTCCCAGTGCGTATTTCGGCCGATCGCGATCCTTGGTGAGAGAACGACAGCGCTACCCTGCGACCGGCCTCAGTGTCTCCAGATAGCCTGCAATCTGAGACCGACAGGCGTTCCATTGCTCTGGTGATCGGTCAACCTTGGCGAGGCCGATACAGCCCTCCAGCGCGGCGACGATGAAGCGAGCAACGGCCCGGCTGTCGATGTCGTCGCGCAGGTATCCTTGTATCTTGCCGCGCTCGACCGTCGCCTCCAGCGCATCGATCCACTCGTTGAGCACCTCGAGGAGACGCTGACGAAACCCGTCGTCTTGATCGACCATCTCCTGGGCCAGGTTATTTAGCGGGCAGCCGTGCTCGCGCATCATCGGAGGTATCCGCTCCGGCAGCGCGTCCAGCATCCGGGGCAGCTCACGAACGGGGTCGTCCATCGCTGCAAGGGGCTCGAGCCAGATCGAGCGCACCAGCGGTCTGATCTGCTCCTCTACCACCGCGTAGCCCAACGCCGTCTTGCTGCTGAAGTGATGGTAGAACGCGCCCTTTCTCAGGCCGGATAGCCGCAACACCTCATCGACCCGCATGCCCTGGAACCCGTGACGATGAATCTCCTGAAAGGCCGTCTGCACCAGGTTATCTCTGGTCTGTTGCGGGTTTCTGCTCGTCATCGAAGGACTCCTGGTGACCTTGTGTGTGGTCTCATCAAGCGGCTCGCACACTATAG
Organism: Halochromatium glycolicum; assembly: GCF_016584085.1. Classification (GTDB taxonomy): domain Bacteria; phylum Pseudomonadota; class Gammaproteobacteria; order Chromatiales; family Chromatiaceae; genus Lamprobacter; species Lamprobacter glycolicus. Next base: position 52,364 of record NZ_NRSJ01000023.1, read on the forward strand.
ACAAACCAGTTGGTCTGTTCTATCCTCCGATTCAGAAGACCATTTAGTCTGCTGAAGCCATGGTCCGTACTCACCCAGAGAGCCCGACTCGCACCAAGACCGCAAGCAACCCGCTCATTGACCGGAGGAACGCATGAACGAACCCGTTTACGCCGCGACCCTCGTCGTCCTCGAGATCCTATTCACCCTGATGCTCCTGGCCGTCTTGCGCTCATCGGGGGCGAGGGCGCCGCTCTTGACCGTCATTGGCTCGACTTGCATGCTCTGGCTCGCCGGCGTCTATCTGCTGCTGGCGAATGGTTTCTTCAGTGCCACTGGGCTGCCCCAGTTGGCCTTCTTTCTGACGGTCGTGCTCCTGACGGCGATCGGTTTTCTGATGGCGTGCGCTTGGAGGCCCCTGCGAGAGGTCGTCGACGCCATTTCGACGAGGGATGTCCTGCGCCTTCAGCAGATGCGGGCGGTGTTCGGTGTCATGTTCTTCTTTACCGCGGCCTTGCCTCTGTGGTTTCAATACCTTGGCGGGTTGGGCGATATCGCCGCAGGCATCGGCGCCTTCCTCGCCCTCAGGCATCTGAGAACCGGATCGGACCGGCTCGATGCGGATCGCGAGCGTCGGGCCATCATTGGAGGCAATCTGGTTGGGATCTTGGACTTTGTCGTGGTGCTTACGCTGGGTGTCTTGATCGTGTTGCGTGATCACTCGCCGGACATCGCATTCGATCTGATTCCGCTCTACGTGGTGCCGATCTTCCTGCTGCTGCATCTCGTCTCGCTGCAACGGTTGACCACCCTTGGAGCCGCAAGCGATGCGCCTGGGCGCCGGGAACAGGCAGCGACCAGAGGCACGCCAACCGTTGATCCCTCGGCTTAGGTCGATTCGATTTCAAACCATTCGAAATCGTCCCATTCGGTGTCGTCCCATTCGATGTGGTTCAAGTGCTCGCCATGAATGCCATCGTCTTCGTGCTGAGTCTGCTCGCCCTCGGAATCGCAAGCGCTGTCGTCTGGCTGTCCCTGACCGACCCGACCCCGGATGGGTTCGTGCTTGACCGAGCGCGCTATCCGTTCCAATCGCAGTTCATGGACTTGCCGGACGGCAGTCGTCTCCACTACCTCGACGAGGGTCAAGGTCCGACGTTGCTGCTCTTGCATGGCAACCCGACCTGGTCCTTCCTCTACCGTCAGCTCATCCATGGACTGAAGGACGAGTTCCGACTGGTCGTGCCTGACTACCCTGGATTCGGCCTCTCGACGGCGAGCAGCGGCTATGGCTTTACCCCTGCAGAACATGCACAGGCGGTTGGTCAGCTGGTCGAGAGGCTCGATCTCCAGGATGCCTTGATCCTAATGCAGGACTGGGGTGGCCCGATCGGCTTCAAGCTCGCGCTGCAGCAGCCCGAGCGCTTCAAAGGCTTTGTGATCGGCAATACCTGGGCCTGGCCACTGGAGCGGTTGCGGCACAAGGTCTTCAGCATGGTGATGGGGGGATGGCCCGGCCAGCTCAGCGCCTGGTGCTGCAATGGCGTGGTGCGGGCCTTCATGTCGCGCGGCGTCGCCGGTCAGCTCAGCGCCCCTGAGCTAGCCATGTATCTCGGCCCCTTCTCGCGTGCCGACAGCCGTTCGCCGACCCACATCTTTCCGGCCCAGCTGCGCAACGCCAGCGATTTTCTAGGCGATGTCTACCGCAACCTCCCGCGTCTATCCGACCGACCCGTGCTGTTGCTCTGGGGAGAGAAGGACTTCGCCTTCCAGAAACCGGAGCGCGATCGCTTTGAGTCCCTGTTTCCTGATCACGAAACGGTGTTGCTGGAAGGTGCGGGCCACTTCATTCAGGAAGATGCCCCGGAGGCGATCGTCGGCGCGATTCGCGACTGGTCCAAGAAGACGTTTAGCAAACGAGACGAGAGCGGATAATGGATGGGAACGGAACAGCCGGGGTCTGTTCCCATCAGGGCAGCATCACCCATACGACCATGCAGCCGTCGATTAACCCTGACAGCGTTAGCCCCTTGCCGGCGGTTGCGTTCGTTGCTCAGGTGTCCATCGGCACGACTGGACCGAGGCCGAATTGCCGGAAATGGTCATCGAACGCAAAGGCTGTCGTGAGGCCAACGTGCTCCATGACGACGCGACTGGTGCAGTCAGTGAAGCTCCAGCCCTTGTCCGAGAATTGCCTGAAGACGTCCCAAGCACGATGGATATCTTCGCGCGTCATCCAATTACATCGGCTAGCGACCCGCTAAGGCGATTGCCGGAAAAGCTCGTACCGAATTGCGCAGGATGTTCGTTTGCCTTCGAGGAGCGTCGCCGGGAGCATAGCCGGGCTATGTGAGCGGCGGCGCGACGAAGAAGGCGAGCGAAAAGACCAGCAAGGCGGTATGAGCTTTGACAGAAATCGCCTTAGCTGCTGCCGCACTTGCCCTCGCCGCACTTGCCTTCGCCGTCATCCTTGGCGCCACACTTACCCTCGCCGCACTTGCCTTCGCCATCGTCCTTGGCGCCGCATTTGCCCTCGCCACAGCTGCCTTCGGCTAGCTGCAGATAGCCGCTCTCAAGTTGTTCGGTGACGAAGGGGTTGTCACTGGCCTGGGCCAGATTGGCGACGCTCAGGGTGCCGGCGAGGGTGGCGCCGGCCATCATGGCGGCGGGGGTGATGATCTGCTTGGACATGGAATGACTCCGAACGACGATAAGGTTGATAGGCTGACAGCCCTGGCGGCAGCCGCGGTCGGCTTGCACTGGTTCAGTGGCTCTCACTCGCTAAAGACCGCGGTGGTCGGTGGAATCTTTCAACCGCTGTTGATGACGATGGGCTGATCCCGCGCTCGGCCTGCGCCGAGGCGCGCGATCGCTGAGGGTGGCGCTTTGATGAAGTCCGTTGACTGGCTGCAACGATAGGGCGCCTGATCCGGTCCGTTCTCTGTAGGTGACCGTCAGTGAGCATCCCAACCGAGCCCTGGAGAACAGTATGCAATCGCGCTTTCCCTATCACGATACAACCTCTGCACCGCAGGAGGCCGTGGCGGCGCTGACCGAGGCCGAACGCCAGTTCGGCATGCTGCCCAACCTGATGCGCAAGATGGCCACCGCGCCAGCGCTCCTGAAGGGCTACCTGGCCTTGGGTGAGCTGTTCGAGCAGACCTCGTTCTCGCCGGCGGAGCAGCAGATCGTTCTACTGAGTGTCAGTCGTGAGAACCGCTGTGGCTACTGTATGGGTGCGCACAGCGTGCTCGCAGACATGGCCAAGGTCCCGCAGGAGGTGACCGACGCGCTGCGGGCCGGTCAACCCTTGCCTGACCCGCGACTCGAGGCGCTGCGCCGCTTCACCACCGCGGTGGTCGAGGCGCGCGGCTGGGTCGATGAGTCAGAGGTCGCCGCGTTTCAGGAGGCCGGCTACGACGCGCAGCAGGTGTTGGAGGTCGTGCTCGGGGTCGGCATGAAGACCCTGTCGAACTACACCAACCACATTGCCGGCACCGAGCTGGACGCCTCGTTTCAGCATCGCGCCTGGCGGGCGAGTGAGGCGGGTTGAAAGAATCGAGCGCTTCACTTTCTAAGAAGCCCTATCAGAATGCCCACTCTAGCCAGATAGATCAGTAGGTTGCGCGAGTCAAGCGGCTGTTTTGATAGGGCCTCTAAGACCAGTCTCCCGAATGAGCCGACCGGCGGCTGAGGTCGGTGCAAGCAACGCCGAGCCCAGGATTGGACTCGGCGTCTTTTTTTGTATTGGGTGGTTTTCGTTGTCTACACTGCCGGCATTGCTGCTGCGATTGAGACAACCGCGACATGACGCAACTGGGACGACGCGCCTTGTTACTGCTCCTGGCCCTGAGTACGATGGCTGCGGCCGAGCCCCAGCCTGAATCTGCGCCAGAGCCTGCACCTGCGCCAGTGCAGGCCGAGCCTGGGGCCATCATCGTCGATGAGATGGCACCATTGCGTGAGGCCCTGACCCCACTGATCCGGGCCGCGCAATCCGACTACCAGATCCCCGGTCTGAGTCTGGCGCTGGTGCGCCACGACCGCACCCTCTGGCTCGAGGGCTTCGGCCTCGCCGACCCCGAGCAGCAACGCCCGGCCCGGGCCCAGACCCGCTACCGCGCCGGGTCGTTGGCAAAACCGATCACCGCGCTTCTGGTCCTGGCCCAGCAGGCCCGAGGGACCATCGACATCGACCAGCCGATCGGCTCGGTGCTGCCGGGCTTTCGCCTCCAGGCCCGTTTCGACCAGACCGCGCAGCCGATCACCGTCCGCCAGCTCCTGAGTCATCACTCCGGGCTGCCGTCCGATCTGAACAAGGGCCTCTGGTCGGATGAGCCCTTCACCGAGGTGCGTGAGCGCTTGCGCGATGAATACGCCGCCTTTCCGCCGAACCTGATCTTCAACTACTCCAACCTCGGCTACAGCCTGCTCGGTCATCTGCTGCAGGTGGTCACGCAGACGCCCTTCGCCGAGCACGCCCAACAGGCTCTGTTCGAGCCGCTGGGGTTGTCGCAGACGCGATTTGCCGCGCAGCCGACGCGCGATGACACCTTTGCCATCGGCCACCGTCATGGCCAGCGCTTTGCGCCGCTGCCGCTGCGCGACCTGCCGGCGCAGGGCTTGGAGACCAGCGCCTCGGACATGGCGCGCCTGAGCATCGCGCTGCTCTGTGCCGGCGCGCTTGAGGGCAGGCAGGTGATTGAGCCGAGTCTGATCGAGGCGATGATCGAGCCCCAGAATGCGGACATCGCGCTGGATCTGGGCCTGAGCGTCGGGCTCGGGGTCTTCCTCGAGGAGCAGAGCATCCCGGGCGCCACGCGCGTGGTGCGCCACAGCGGCAACAGCCTTGGCTACACCGCCGAATGGGTCCTGTTGCCGGAGCAGGGTCTGGGCGTCGTGGTCCTGGCCAATGCCGGTCACGCCGAGCGCGTGGTCAGGCCGCTGGCCGAGGCGATCCTCGCCAACGCGATGAAACTGAAGCCCGAGCCGATGCCTTCCGATCTGTTCGTCGCGGCGGCGAAGACACCGCCAACGCCGACCGCTGCCGCGGAGCCAACAGAGAGGCTCCCGGCAGAAGGGCATTTTGCGACCGATCTTGGCTTGATCGCGATCCGGCCGGAGCAAGACAGTCTTTGCGCCTGCATGACCGGCGAGCAGCTCGACCTGATGCCCTATCCGCAGGGCTGGGTCGGCGCCGCGCCCTCCGAGCAACGCGGCGATGCCTCTGAGTCCGACAGCCTCGGCAGCGCAAGCCTGCGCCGACTCCGCGAGATGCGCCTGCAAACACGCCGCATCGAAGGCCGCGAGGTGATGATCGCCGACACCCCGCAGGGTGAGCGCATCATCGGCGAGAAGGTGCCGCAGGAGCCGGTTCCACGCGCCTGGCGCGCGCGTCTCGGCCCCTGGCGCATCCTCAATCCAGACCCCGGCTTCCCGGTGACCGACCTGAAGCTCAAGCTCACCGACGGGAAGCTCTGCCTCAGCTATCGGATGCCGGTGCTCTCGCCGGATCGGATTCAGGTGCCACTGCGGGCGGTGAATGACGAGCGGGCGATCCTGCTCGGACTGGGGCGTACGCGCGGGGATTCGGTGCAGATGGTTGATCACGAGGGCCAGACGCGGCTGCGCTGGTCGGGGTATCTGGCCGAGCCGGTTGGCCGTTCCGATCTCGCGCAGGCTGATGAGCTGCTCGAGCCGTTGGAGACCTTCGGCACCGGCCCTTAGTCAATCTCGAGCTCCGGGCCTGCGTGCTCGGCCCGGAAGGCGATTCCCGAGCCGCACAGCGGACAGTAGGCGATCGCGACCGGAGCCAAGCGCCTCGGCGGCCGCTACCAGGCGCGCGGTGCGAAGGCCGAGTCGTTCTGAATCGCGGCTGAATCACCGGTTGCGCGGATGCTGAACAGGCCGCGGTTGGCCAGCATCGCCTCCGCCCCGGCGTCAGCGCTCCGCCAGGCCATGGCGCCGTAAATGCGATTGTTGGCATACCGCGGCAGCCATTGTTTGAAGTGATCGAGCTTGCTGAGGAAGGTCTTGACATCATCCGGGTGCAGGGTGGTCTTCACCTCAACGACGACGAGCTCCAGGCCATTGTGAGCGAGGATGTCGAACTCGAAATTGCCGCCGTCAGCGCGCTTGCCTTTCAGCCGCGTGGTGGTGTCGGTGATGGCGATGCCGCGTGTGTTCAGCAGATTGACCAGGTCACCTTCGACGTGCGACTCCATCAGCTTGCCCCATTCGCTGGTGAACAGCTTCTTGAGCTCGGCAATCTCGCGGCTCGTCTCTTTGATTTGCAGATCAGTCTCCTTCTGCGACGCTGCAAGCGCTTGTAGCGTCGCAGAAGTGCGTGGCAGCCAAGAGATGTACAGTACGAAGAACAATGACATCCGCGATCTCATCCGCATCGATCAGCGCCATCCTGTGAGGAAACGACCATGCAAGAAGAACAGATCCTGAAACGCATCACCATCAACCCCGCCATTTTCGGCGGCAAACCCATTATTCGCGGTCATCGGTTGGCCGTTGAGCATGTGCTCGGCATGCTGGCGGCGGGCGACGACATCGACACCCTGCTAGAAGGGTATCCATGGCTAGAGCGCGAGGACGTGCTGGCCTGTCTCGCCTACGCCCATCGACTGATCGAGCACGAGCGTGTTGAGCCGCTGATGGTCGATACCGCATGAATCCGTACCCAACATCTGTCGCCCGTTCCAAAAAACAGACGGTATTTGTAGCGATGCCTGCAGGGCGGGAGCGGTTCCGGCAGCTCCCAAACGACCATCTCTACGATGAAGCCATCATCACGAATCTCTTTCGCATGGGCGAGTAAGGCGGCTGCCATGGCTGAAGCTTAGCCGATGATCTGGCCTGATGTCCTGGATGAAGGCCGCCTGCGCGCCGAGGTCGACGTGCTCACGCTCACCGCGACGCCGATCCCGCGCACGCTCAACATGGCGATGGCCGGGATGCGCGATCTGTCCATCATCGCGACCCCGCCGGTCGAGCGCCATCTGATCAAGACCTTCGTCTCGACCTGGAACGACGCCCTGATCCGCGAGGCCTGCCAGCGCGAGATCAACCGCGGCGGGCAGGTCTACTTCCTGCACAACGAGGGCGAGACGATCGAGACCTCCAAGCGCATCGCCAGCGCCGCCGACCGCACGGAGCTTAAGTTTGCCTTTTGGTAACACATGCGTTACCTTTAGATATGATCGAGGTTGTCCAGTACGAGACAGAGGATGGTCGTTGTCCGTTTGCCGAGTGGTTCGCGGACCTGGATGCACGCGCCGCCGCGAAGGTGACGACAGCCATCGCGCGGATCGAGGCGGGCAATCCAGGCAATGTCAAACCGGTCGGCGAAGGGGTCGCGGAGCGGCGGATCGACTTTGGTCCCGGCTATCGGCTCTACTTCGGTCAGGATGGTCGACGGCTCGTCATCCTGCTCATCGGCGGAACCAAGAAGCGTCAGCAACAGGATATCGCCGAAGCGAAGGCGTACTGGAGCGCTTACAAGCGGCGTAAGAAAGGAGGATAAGGCCATGGCACTGACACGCAGTTTCAAAGAAACGGTCAAGGCGCGTGCCGCGCAGGACCCGGCATTTCGCGTTGCCTTGCTCGAAGAGGCCCTTGAAGCATTCGTGAATGCGGATCTCGAGACCGGAAAGGTCTTGCTGCGCGACTATATCAACGCCACCCTGGGCTTCGAGGAGCTTGGTGAGCGTCTGCACAAGAGCCCGAAAAGCCTGATGCGCATGCTCAGCACCGAGGGCAATCCGCGCGCCAACAACCTGTTCGCCGTGGTGGCGCACCTGAAAGAGCGGGAAGGTCTGCGCTTTGACATCACACTGCATGGGCACCAACCCCCAGCCAAAGGCCTTAACACAGGTTGACTTGTGAGCGCAGGATAGCGCCTGAAGGAGGCACTCAACATAGAACGCTCTTTCCGGGTTCTCGCCCATGCGCTTCGCGTTCGAGATGAAGGCGGCCTGGATCAATATCCGCCTCCAAAAATCCCTGCTCGCGGCCGTTAAGGAGAAATTTAGCCGACTCTCAGCGCGAACGCCCGATGCGCAACCTCGCAGAAAGCGCTAACGTCATCCTGGCTCCCGCCATGGCCGAGAGCGTGTATCTCAGCAAGCGATTACCCAGCGCCACCCTCCGCACCGACCGCGAGCGAGCAGGGGACTCCCCCTGCACCCCGAAAAAGGACCGAATCAAACGAAGCGCCGAAGCCTCCGGCGGCGCCTCAGGCTCAGGCCCAAGAGTCCCGCGCCCACGAGCCACAACGTCGCCGGCGTGGGCACCGGCTGCGCATCCACGGCGGCGACGTCGACTTGTCCAGGGCGAACCGCCCAGGCGTAGAGCCGGAAGATCTTACTGTCGAAGTACTGGTCGCCCGAGTCGGTGTTGAACGACCACGCGGAGCCCGGACCCGGCGCGTACTCCGTGCCGGACCAATACAGGTCACGTTCAAAGTTCTGGAACGGCCCGGTGTTGGTGAGGCCCCAGCCGGGCTGGCCTGGGTTTCCACTTGTGTCTCTCCAAGCAATGTTACCCAGCGTCTCATACCACAAATGCCCCAGCTCGCTGGTCGCGGTGTCGATGTTGTAGCCGCAGTCGGTGCCGTCGACATCGTAATTACAGCCATCATTACCAAGGTCGGTCACGCTCCACAGCCGCCAATCGTCCCAGCCGCCAAAGATCAACTGGTCCGCCCAGGTGACCGAGTCGTCCCAGCTCATGAACCCGTCGGCGTCATGACCACTGGTCTTGGCATAGTTGGCATCCTGCAGCCAGGTCAGCTCCTGGGCGGCATCGTAGACCAGCCCGCTGTGGGCGCCGTCGCCGACCCAGAGATCGCTGTAGGTGGTGTCTTGAATCCAGCCGGCCTGGCTGCTACTGGCCAGCGTCAAAAGCGCCACGCCGCAGGCGCTCAAGACCGATCGCGTACGTTGAAACATCATCACGGAGAAAGCTCCTTTGCGGATTTCACTTAAACCCAATGTGTCACATCACGAAACGCGCCCCCGAGCGACTTGGAGCAGATCCCGCTGGCGCCGACGGCACGAGGGCACCTAGGCAAGAATCAAGCCCCCCTGTTTTCTCGCTGGCAATACGCCCTCTCTCCTCGACTGAGGGGTTCGAACGGCGCGCATCCGCGCGGAACGGGCAATGGGTTGTTTAGTTTCCTGACAACGAGGATGGCACCGATTGGGTGTTCGCGCGCTGTGGAATGAAAACAGATTCATTCCACTTTCAATGCATTATCGTTTTCACCCAAGCCAAAGGCCGGGAGTCATGGCAGGATTTCACCGAGTTTTACTGTCAAGTATTCTGACAGCCGCGCGTTTGCGCCCGCGCTATCGGTCAGCCAGCTGCGCATCCACGGCGGCGACGTCGACTGGTCCGGGGCGAACCGCCCAGGCCTGAAACGCCGCGCCCTGCAAGTAGCGCATTGGGATCGTTCGGCTCGATGACATCGCCCTCGGCGCCTTCCGGCGCAGCAGCGTTTGCGAGCGACCCGTCAGCATATTTGACAATCATCAATCCGTGTAATGCACCACCGGCTTGTTTGTGTTTAGAAAACAGGCTTCTAGCGTTAATGGCATACGGGTTGCCTGGGGCTGCGCAGTTCCAGTTGATCCGACGAGATCACTCGGCTTCGTGTGGGCATCTAACGACCTTGGCACCAATCCGCTAGGCCGCCAATACCGCGGCCGACGCTGTCCCCCAGCCCGCCACCGTGCCGCTGCGCGTTCTGGCAGTCCTTCGTCTGCGGGTGCCGCGGCGTCGGCCGGTGCGGTGGCCCTACCGCCTGACGGTCTGATCGCCCCCGGGTTAGGCCCGGGTCAGTCGCCCCTCTGGCGCGGAATCTAGTCGGACGCGTTGAGAGCCAGTCGACCACCTGCTTCACCTCTACCGGCCGCTTGGCCGGTCACTTGCCAATCGGAGACAACGCCATGCAATCAACCATTCCCGCGCGATCTCAGCGATTCGTCACGCGTTCCCTGGCACAGCCACTCGGCCTCGCGCTGACGGCGACGCTGTCAACAACCCTGGCGTTCGGGATTTCCTCAGCCCAGGCCGCGCCGATCTTCTCGCAGACGCCGAACGTCAGTGGGTGGTTTCTTGCGGATCGGGACGCCAACCTCAATGGCGGCCGCAGTGCCGATGAATTTGAACTCGCCTCGGACGCGACGATTGGCAGCGTGACCTGGCGCGGGCTCTTTACGGGCACGAATACGCCCATCTTCCCGCTGGATTTCGATTTGACCTTCTACGACGACAATGGCGGCGAGCCGGGCAGGGTCCTCGCGAACACCGCCGTCAGCGTCACGGGCGTGGATACGGGCATCGACCTCACCTCAGGCATTGCCTTTGATGTTTTTGAATTCACCGCCGCCACGATACCGACGGCACTGACCGCGAATACAACCTATTGGTTCTCGCCGCTGGCCGACACGACCAACGATGGCGACGACGACTTCTGGTGGGTCACTGCCACACGCCCAGGTAACTATGCGTTTAAGTCGGATTTGAGCGGTTCATGGGTGCAGTCCTCTTTTAGTGAGTTTTACTTCGAGCTTGACGACGCCGGTACCACCAACGCCGTCCCCGAACCGACCTCGCTGGCGCTGCTCGGCCTTGGCCTTGCCGGCCTGGCCCTGCGGGCGCGGCGGCGCTGGAGCCACCGCTGAACGCGGTTCAGCATCAGCTGTCCCAGGGCTGGCCAACCAGCGAGCCTCGGGCTCCTCGCGTCACCCCGAGACTGACCCCTACTGAACAAAAGGCAATCGCCATGTTTCGCTTCGCGATCCTTGTTCCCCTGGCCATCGTCGCGGCCCTGGCCGCGACTCCCGCGTTCGCCGTGCCGCTGCTGTTCGAGTGGTCCGGCGTCGACAGCAATGACGATCCCTTCGCGGTCACCCTCACCGTGACCGACGCCCAGAACGGCGACACCGGCTACGACTTCATCGAGTTCGGCAACCCCGGGTATGTCGAAGTCGTCACTGAAGAACTCGGACAAACCCAGATCATCTCCAACGTCACCAGCACCACACTCGGCGGCGCCTTCGCCTACCCGAGCAGCACACCCCTGGACCCCTTCGGTTACGTCCTCGCGTTTGACGACGGCGGCCAGACGTATCTGAGCATGGGCGTGGGAGCGGACGACAGCGACATCGGCCTGACGTTCGATGGCAACACACTCGCCTACATGCAGTTCGACGGCATCCTTCCGCTTGCGTGGGTGGACCCCACGACGGTGAGTTCGCTATCCGATCTGTTTCCGGTCGGCACGTACGCCGTCACCAACGAGTTCGGCCTGTTTTCCTGGCCGGTCGCGGGCGGCGCCGAGTTCGTCTCCCCCACCAATTTGACGATCAGTGCGGCCCCCGACACCCCCGACACCCCCGCCAACGCCGTCCCCGAACCGGCGACTGCGGCCCTGCTTGGCCTCGGCTTCGGCGCGCTGGGCCTGCTGGCGCGGCGGCGATGGCCTGACGTGTGAACGGCGCCAGGCAGGCCAGCGACATCCAACCACTAACCTAAAAGAGTCCAGCACCATGACCATCAACCTCAAAGCACTGATCGCCGCCGTGCTGCTCGCCTCCGTGGCGGCTCCGGCATGGGCCATTCCCCTGGAGCCCGACGGCAACGTCGCACCGTTCGCCAGCAACGGCTTCACCTTCACAGGCGGGCAACTCATTAGCGACACCTCGAGTATTCTCCCCGCCGCCGAGGTGACTTACCTCACCACCAGCGCCCTGCTCGGCTACAGCAACCCGCTGACCATCACGCTCGATGCAGCAATGGCCGACCCGCTCTTCCTGGTCGTCTGGAACCGCTCCACCAGCGCCGCCACGATCGAGGGCGTCCCCTTCAACGCCAACGGCCCGAAGTTGATCACCCCCACGATGATCAACTCCACCACCTACACGGTGGGCACGCTCGACACGTCCTTTGAGTTCGGCATCACCGGCTACCGCTTCGGCCGTACCAACCCGCTTCAGTATTTCGCGGCCCCCGAAGAGCCGACGCCGCCCAGCAACGCCGTCCCCGAACCGGCGACTTCGGCCCTGCTTGGCCTCGGCTTCGGCGCGCTCGGCCTGCTGGCGCGGCGGCGACGAGACCGGGTCACGGCCTGAACAGGTGCCGACACAGCGCGCCCGTCACGCAGTATCGCCTGCAAACAAAGGGAGACTCCCATGACTCGTATCTTCTCGGCCCTGATCATCCTCACGTCCGTTGTCGCCGTAAACCTCGGACCCGTCGCTCCCGCCCACGCCGCGCTCGCCTTCGACTTTGAGGGCGGAAGCACCGTCGTGTCGGTCGCGGGGTTCACGTCTACGTTCGGGTTCAGCTTTACGGCCACCAGCCCGGTCGAAGTTGATTCGCTCTTGCTTTACGACAAGGGCGCCGATGGCTGGCAGGACCCGGGGTCGGTGCTGGTGTCGATCTACCCCGACGACGGAACCACGACGCCGGTCAGCGGAATCCAGGCGTTATTCAGCAGCGCGATCACCGACGTGTTCACGGGGGATACGCCGCCGGGCGGACAGTGGCTGGAGATCGATATCACCGACACGATGCTGGCCGCCGGCGATTACACCGCCATTGCGGAGGGCGAAATCGCGTTTTCCGAGGCCGCTCCGGTCGACGTCATCAGCGTGACGCCCCAGTCGGGCCTGACCTACGGCGCGCCACGCTACGCCCTCAGCGCCGGCAACCCGACGGGCGACGTCCTTTTTAACACCACCGGATATTTCGCGCCCAACTTCACGCTCGTCACCGACGACCAGCCCACCAACCCCGTCCCCGAACCCGCCACTGCGGCCCTACTTGGCCTCGGCGCGCTGGGCCTGTTGGCGCGGCGCCGGCGGCGGCGGACGGCCTGAGCACAGCAGTACGACCAATCACCTCGGCGGCGGGGCCGAACGCTCCCGCCGACGCTTGCTCGTTGAGTCCTGTTCCCGAGTTCCCGCGTAATCCATATTCGGGCGCTTGATCCGGCGGCATCGCTCTGTATCGCCTGTGCCGAGGCTAAGGATGGCTGACGCCGCCGCCCGGCTCGAGCGCGCCACCCGTGCTCACCGATCAGCAGCACTCAGTTCGCCTGATAGACCTCGGTCTCGGGGTGAAAGGCATACCAGGCGAACCAGAACAGGGTCGTCGCCGGCAGTGGATTGCCTTCGGCATCGAAGGCGCTGGCGCTCGGCTGTGCCCAGTCGAAACGCACCTCGATGGACTCACCGCCGAACTGATCGGAGAGGCGGCCATCGGTCTGCGAGAGCTCCGAGAAGGGGTAGGCCTTGAAGTGACCGTCGATCTCAACCCCGAGGACGCGCTCCTTCGGGTGATAACGCTTGGAGCGCGCGCTGACCGGAAAGTAGAGTCCGCGCTCGTTCGCGTAACCGCCGTACGGGGCGCGGCCATAGTTGCGCCGGTAACCGGTCTCGGTCGACAGCACCTGGGTCTGCGGATGGGCACGGCGCCAGGCCCCCCAGGTCGTGTGGGTCAGGGGTAGGGCGGTCAGCTCCGTTCCGGCTAATGGTCCGGCGATGGCCTGCTTGGCGATCTGGCTCCAGAGGCTCTCGGTCTGGCGGTCATAGAGCAGCAGGTCGCTGTTGTAGAGCAGGCCGGAGACGCCGAAGTCGAGATCCCGGCCTGCGTGCTCGGCACTGAAGGCGATTCCCGAGCCGCACAGCGGACAGTAGGTGATCGCGACCGGCTCGTCGTCGATGCGGTCGTTGACGATCTCATGCCAGTTCAGGATCGTGATCGGATAGGCGCGGGCCTCGCCTTGATACACCAGCCCGAGGACCTGATCCTCCCGATCGAGAAAATCGGCATCATCGGCCTTGATGAAACGCGGCTGATCGATCGCCGGGATGCCGTCGCGGCCGGGGCCGCCGGGATGGATCTCGGCAACCGGGATCAGGCTATTGTCCACAGCAAAGCCATTGAGCTGCTGCGCGCTCGCGCCGGCTGCGAGCATGAGACCGACGCTCAGGCTGGCAACCAAGATGCCGGTCAGGGTTGCTCCGAGGGGGCGAGTCATCATGGTTCTCCGATCGTTTCATCTCGCATTGTTGCAGGCGCCCGCAGACCTGAAAGGCGAATCGACGCGGCGAGTCGCCTCCAGTAGGCTGCGGGCCTCATCGATCGGTTAAGACCCGATCAGCTGGAGTGATCTTTCGCGGAGGAGCGCAGGATGTCTCGAGCACGCGACCCAAGCGGGCCGCTGACCTTCGCCCATGACCAGGGGGACGCGCAGCATCTGCACACCATCTTCGAGCACGCCAACGATGCGATCCTGCTGATCGACCCCGAGCAGGACCGTATCCTCGAGGCCAACCGGCAGGCCGCGCGCATGCTCGGCTACGACCCGGCCGAGCTGATCCGCGATGTACGCATCTCCAGCGTGCATCCGCACGAGATGGAGCGCCTGCGCCAGTTCGCCCACGCGGTGCAGATCACCGGCGAGGGCTGGACCGACGAGCTCAGCTGCACGCGCAAGGACGGCCAGCGGCTGCCCTCGGAGATCTCGGCCTCGGTGGTCCAGGTCGACGGGCGCGATTGCATCGTCGCGATGGTGCGCGACGTCTCCGCGCGCAAGGCCGCCGAAGACGCCTTGCGCCGCAGCGAGGCGCGCTTCCGGGCCTTCGTCGAGAACGCCGGCGACGGCTTCTTCCTGGTCGCCAGCGATGGCGTCATCCTCGACACCAACGCCCGCGCCGCCGAGATGCTCGGCTACGCGCGAGCGGACGAGCTGATCGGCTGCTCGGTGCTGGCGATCGACGTCGGTCTCAGCCCCGAGACCTTCAGCCAGCTGCTCAACGAACTCGAGGTCGACCAGCCGCGCCTGATCGAGAGCCGCCATCAGCGCCGCGACGGCTCGGTGTTCCCGAGCGAGGTCAGCATCTGCGCCTACGGCGAGGCCCAGGCGCCGAGCTACATCGCCTTGCTGCGCGACATCAGCCAGCGCAAGGCGGCCGAGGACGCCCTCGCGCGCCTCGCCGAGATGGGCGAGTTCGCGGCGATGATGGTGCACCAGATCCGCAACCCGCTCTCGACCATCCGCATGGCGCTCGATCATGTCGCCGGCCAGTCGCTGCCGGCGAGCGCGACCAAGCGGCTCGACCTGGCCCAGCGTGAGGCCGATCGCCTCAGCCGGCTGCTCGAGGACGTGCTGGCCTATGCCGGGCGGCGCACCGCATCGCCCACCCGCCTTGCGGTC
The DNA here is from genome assembly GCF_016584085.1 of Halochromatium glycolicum. Classification (GTDB taxonomy): domain Bacteria; phylum Pseudomonadota; class Gammaproteobacteria; order Chromatiales; family Chromatiaceae; genus Lamprobacter; species Lamprobacter glycolicus. The sequence continues at coordinate 67,581 of NZ_NRSJ01000023.1, forward strand.
GATGCGCTGATTGGCGAGCTGCTGCCCTCGCTGCAGGCTCTGCCCATCGTCACCGAGTGCGCGCTGCGGGTCGAGCTCGGGCTGGGTGACTGCGCGATCCACGCCGACCCGGCGCAGCTGAGAGAGGTCCTGGTCAATCTGATCGTCAACGCCTGCGAGGCGGTGGCCCCGGGCGAGCCGGTCTGGCTGCGCACCGGCCGGCAGCCGGGCACCGGGACGCCGCTGATCGAGGTCGGTAACGGCGGCGAGCCGATCCCGCCCGATGTGCTCGCGCGTATCGGCCAGCCGTTCTTCTCGACCAAGGCCTCCGGCAACGGCCTCGGTGTGGCCTTCGTGCGCCGGGTCGCGGCGGCGCATCATTGGACGTTCTCACTGCAGTCCGATGCGGCGACGGGCACTGTCGCGCGCTTGCTGATGTAGCGGTGCACGGCGCTCTTTCGCTCTCATGAGCGAGGCACGCGGCCGGATGCGACGAGGCGATAGGCAATCGTCATGTTCATCTCGCGGCCTTGAGTGCGCCGCATGATCCGATGGCGGTGGTGCACGATCTCAGGCCCAGACCGCGGCGCGGTCCGCTAGAGCCACCGCAGGAGTCATCCCTCGAGCCTCCGGTCTCGGCGCCGAAGCCCGCGCCGTCGTTGCACGCGCCGGTGGAATGAAGTCGATTCAATCGTCGCGCACCAGCGCGAATACCACACCGGCTTCGACCCACAGCAGCACGGTGAGCCCGCGTGCGCGAAGCCGCACCGGTGCCTCGCCGCGGTCGCGGTCGGGCAGGGGGCCGTGGTGCTCGGGATCGTAGCGGGCCTGATACAGCGTCTGCACGCCGACGTCTTCACCGCTCGCCTCGCCTTGGCTCGCGTCGGGGCGAAGACGCAGTTGGGCGGCGGGGACGCCCTGGATCGAACAGTATCGCCCGCCCTGCAGGTTGAGATCGGCCAGCGCCGGCGCGTCGCTCGCGAGCGGGCGAAAGTCGAGCTGGCTGAGATAGCGGCGCACCTGATCCAGATCGGCTGCCTCGACCTCGAGCGGCTTCAGGTATAGATGCTGGCCCGCGACCTCGTCGGCGATCTGCGCTAGCCGACTCGCCTCGGACAGCTCCCCGGGTGGTGCCTGCCACCACCAGAGACCCGCTATGAGCACCAAGCCCAGCGGCAGCGCGGCCAGCGCCCATCGGCGGTTGCGCCATGGCTGATGCTGAGTCGAAGCAGGGCCAGGAGCGGTGGCTGTCACCGGCTGGGTATTTCGCTGAACGTGACGAGCTATTTCGGCGATCGGGCGATCATCGGAGCGGGCTTGGCCGCGGTCGTTGGCTTCGACCACGGGGGTTGCATGATGCCAGCGGCGCGCTACTTGGCCGGCTTGGTGGCGGCGACCGGGCCACCAGCGAAGGGGATAGCCGGTGTCAGCCAATGAGGCGCGGTTCATCCCGCACCAGCCGCACCGGCCGCACTGGCCGCACTGGCCGCACTGGCCGCACTGGCCGCACCAGCCGCACCGGCCGTACCGGCCGTACCGGCCGTACCAGCGCCGCGCCGATCAACCCAGCGGCCAATCCAGTCATCCATCGATAGATAGCGGCCAGCGCCGATGAAGAACAGGGTGATGAGCATCACCAGATAGGTGGCGGCGAATTCGATGCCGTTGTTGAGGATCACCAGGCTGCCGTTCTCGGTGAGCCACTCATAATTGCCGTGCTCGCGCAGGATCGCCTTGGCCTGGTCCAGCCGCTCGATCGCGCCGAGGGTGCGCTCATTGGCGAACAGGGAGCCGCTGCCCTCGGCGATCGCCAGCCAACCGTGCTCCCAGTGCACCGTCACCATCGCGACCACCATGGTGATCCCGAGCGGAACCGAGATCAGCCGGACCCCGAGGCCCAACACCAGCAAGACGGCGCCGACGGTCTCGGTTGAGGCCGCCAGGAACGCCATCACCGTCGGAAACGGCAGGCCCAGGCCCCAATCCGGGTTGCCGAACCAGGCCACGGTGCTGTCGAAGCTGGCGAACTTCTTGGTCCCGGCCATCCAGAAGATGGGCGCCAGATACAGCCGCAGCAGCAACGGCGCGATGAAATCGAAGCGGCGGGTCGCATCAAGTAGGCTGCGCGCCTTACTCATCAGGGTGATCATTAGGAATGCTCCGGTCAGGTTGCTCAGGCGGAACTACTCAGGCGGATACACGGCTGGAGACCCGATCAGCGCGCCTTATCTTTCGCAGAGGACCGCTCGATGTCTCAAGCACGCGACCCGAGCCGGCGCCCCGCCCCTTTGTCCACGAACGTTGTGCACAAGGTTGTGGACAAAGTCGGGAGACTAGGCGCCGCCGGCTGATTTGCCTGCCATTTCTGGCGCTCCGCATCAGATTGGTCAGAGACTGATCAATTTAGAAAATCAAGCGGTTACAGAGGGTTGTGCGAGTTTGTTCGGACAGCTTTGACCGCCGTTGTCAAGCCGGGCTTATCCACTGCGGCTGTGGATAACCCTGTGGGAAATTGGCTTGGTGCGGGTGTTGGCTGCCTGATCTCATTACGGTTTTGCAATCTTCGCGGCAGATCGGTCAACGGCTGACCAGAGGGCGTGGGCTCGTCGTGTGCTGGCGAGCAAGAACTGGCGACAGGCATGGAGGCGCGTGAAGGTCGTTGCCGACGCGCAGCCGATACTTAGGGGTGAAATTCGTAAGCCGCTTGATGGCTCCCCTAAGCCCGCCCTCCAGTGCGCTGAGCCTTCTGGCGACTCTCGCGCCATCCTTCTCTTGGAGCGATTGCAGGTCCTTTATGGCTTGGGGCTAGAGTTCGCCCTTCATGCAAGCAATATGAAGTGGGGCGCGGCTGCTATTCTCCGGAACAGCCCTTGACGAAAGTAATAGCTCCACTAAGTCTCCTGCTTCTGGCTTGATTCCCAGGTCCGGGATTTCCGCGACGGCTCGGAATCTTGCCGCGGATGCAGGCTCACCGCCCGCGGCGATCTCCTCTATGTTGGACTAATCCGCTCCCTGCACGGCGCCTGAATTCAGCACAGCCCTCGGCGAGGATAGGGGATTGTATCCGCGAAGCTCAGGCAGATGGCAAACGGGCGCTGGAAACCGGTGGCTATGCTGGAGGTCTACGCGACGAGAGTCGAGCATTCGTAATGATGATGACGATGATGTTTCGGGTCCTTCCGTCGCAGGATAGGTGGTTTTCCAAGCGCTCGGCACGCGCAGCCGCAGGCCAGTACTGGCCTGATGACGTCGGCAACGTCGAGGTTGCCCAGCGAGCGTCAGCGCTGCGGATTACCCTGGATCAGGGCGCACGGGTGCGAGGTGTGCACTCACGCGCAGGTGTCCGTTGCGGCACATCGGGCAGGGATGACCGGCATAGGCGGCAAGCTCGGTGCCGCGCCTGAGCAACTCCGGGATGCGCTGCGCCCGCTTGGGTAAGACCACTTCCAGGTCCAACGTGTGCCAGTCGAGCACCGGCAGATAGAGAAAGCGGATGCCGTTGTAGGATAGACGCACGCTCGCCGGAGCGAATTGTCGCTCAGTGACGAGGTATTCGAACTACCTGCGCAGATCGTCGTGGCTCAGGCTGTACGGCGAGCGGTGCGTGAATTTCGCCAGACTCCTCACCGCAGCCCGCGCCAAACTGCGGCCACGCGCGAAGCGCCGGCCGCAGTTTGGCGTCGGGCTTGCGAGTTTGTGTACGCCCGGCATGGGCATGAACTGATGGGGTGAAAGTCCCCTGTAGGAGTACCTGTAGTGTCCTCTTGGACCAATAGAACTACTAGCCGACGGCAAGGGCAAACCCGCGAGGGGATGTCTGGAG
>NZ_NRSJ01000024.1 GCF_016584085.1 Halochromatium glycolicum
GACCCCCCAGCGCCGGAAACCCCCTCGCCGACCGAGGAGCTCAGGCGCATCGCCCCGACACCGAACACTCAATCGACCGCTGATGTCGTCGGCACGGCCTGTCCGCAAGTGGTGGGCTCGGGCACTCAGTTCAGCGAAGACTGCACCAACTTATTACAGGCAGCCGGTTCGGGCGATGCGACTTTGCAGCGGGAGACCGCCACGGCGCTGGATGCCGTGACAGCCAATCAGGCGACCGTGCCGCTGTCCTCCTCCCGCTCCAGCCTCAGCACGCAGATGCAGAACCTTGGGTCGCGCCTATCGGCGCTGCGCAGCGGTGCCGTGGGCCTGTCCGTTGGCGGGCTGACGAGCGCGAGCTTGTCTGAGCAGCCCCTTGGCTACAGCGGCGGCGCCGCGAGCGCGGACGATGGCGGACCGGTGATTCTCGGCGATGAGCGCCTCGGTGTGTTCTTCAACGGCACCTACAATCGGGGCGACCGCGATCCCTCCGCAAACGAGGATGGCTTCGATTTTGACAGCTGGGGCTTTACGGCGGGCGTTGACTACCGCGTGATGGACGGCGCTGCGGTCGGGCTGGCACTCGGCTACAGCGAGAATGATACCGACATCGATAACAATGGCGGCCGCCTGGACACCGATACCTTCAGTACCAGCCTCTATGCGACCTATTTCCCCGACGAGCATCTCTATCTGGATGGGATGCTGACCTACAGCAGCAACGATTACGATCAGAAGCGCAACATCCACTACACCCTTGGTGGCACGCCAGTCCGGCAGACCGCGTCTGCAGACTACGACGGCTCGCAGTGGTCGGCGGCGGTCGGCGGCGGTTATCAGCTTTCCAACGGGCCTTGGAGCTATGGTCCGACGGCGCGCCTGGAGTACATCAGTGCGTCGGTCGATGGCTACACCGAGAAGATGTCGAATCCGTCAGCGCCCGGCGGCGGCTGGGCGACACGGCTGGACGATCTCGATCAGGAGTCGTTCACCTCGTCGCTGGGCTTTCAGGTGGGCCGGGCGATGAGCATGGAGTGGGGGGTCCTCTCGCCGCAGCTCAATCTGAACTGGGTGCATGAGTTCCGGGATGATGCGCTGTCGATCAATGGCAGCTTTGTCGCGGACCCGAATCGCAATCGCTTTGGCATCGAGGGCGATCGGCCCGATACTGACTATTTCAATGGCCAGCTCGCCCTCAGCGCGCAACTGCCCGGCGGAACGAGCGCCTATGTCTACTACAGCAAGATCTTCGGCTACCGGGATCTGGACGTGGACTCGGTCGGGGCCGGTGTCCGGCTCGCCTTCTGAGGGTGCGCCGGCGGCGAGTCCAAGGGCTCGTCGCCGCATGCGTCGTCGCCAGGCTCAGGCGCCTGGCGATAGACCGTAAAACAACCGCTGTGGTCGTCTCATTCGCCGGGGTGGCGGGCCACCATGAGACCGTTAGGGGGCGAGCATCGAGAGACGGCTTTCGGTGCTTTCCAGGGACCGTTTTTGCTCTCGGAGCGTGAGCTCGAGTTTGCCCATTTGGGCCGATTTCTTGTTGGTCCTCGGTCCGTCACTCCCCTCCCCGCGCGCTTCAGCCTCGCGAACCCGCTCTACGGCGCGGATCTGCTTTTCGATTTGCTCGGCCTCGCTCGCGGCTTCGCGGCGGAGACTGGTGGCCAAGCGCTCGAGCTCCTCGCGGTCGGCGGCAGCTGCCGCTGTCGAGGGTGCGGACGCAGCGGCAGGCGCCGCACTGGCCTGCGCATCTTCGAGCTGGGCGCGCAGCGAGGCGGCGACCTGGTTGCGGAGTGCCAGCTCGCGGCGGAACGCCGCGCGCTCGGCGTTGAGCTGGGATTCGAACATCAGGTTGTCATCAGCAATGCCGGTGGCCTTCCGATACCAGTTCAGCGCGGTCGCTTGGTCCTGATCCAAGCCGAGGCCACGCTCATAGAGCGACCCGAGGCTGGCCTGAGCAGGCCGATGACCGCTTTGGGCAGCCTTACGGTACCAGCTGGCCGCGGCCGCATAGTCCGGTTCCGGCAGACCCAGCCCTTTCTCGTAGATCTCTCCGACATAGGTCTGCGCAACCGGATCGCCGGCACGCGCTTCGGGGAGCAACGCTTGCAGTGCGCTGCGGTAGTCAGAGCGGTCGTAGAGGATGAATTCACCGCCGCGGATGCCGCAATCCGACTTGGTGGTCTTGATGTAGCGGCGCGGGGCCAGGTAGGTCATCTTGGTGCCGAGCTGGCGGACCTGGCTGGGAAGCAGGCAGTCGACAAGCATGAGGTCGTCGAGGCTGGCGTTGGCGCTGTTGCTCGCCATAGCCGGCAATGCGCTGGAGGGCGCCGGATTGGAGACGCAGCCGACGAGACCCGTCAATAAGAGTGAGCTGAGGGCAACCGGCAAGCCGATTGGGTGCTGTTTGGATCGCATGACTGTTCATCTCCGAAAAGGGTTCAATATGGCCCAGAGTATAATCCGAGAAACGGCAGTGGACCGCTTCCCCGTCGACGCAACCGTTTGAGTGAACTGGTGCCGGGCACTAGGATAATGAGGCGTTGTCACGGGGGAAATGTTGATTGTGCCTGGGGACGGCTGCTGAAGCGCGCGCCTGCGCTGGTCATTGGCCTGGTATTGGCCGGCTGCGCCGCGGTGCCGGATCGCTTCGAAGGTCGCTCGGAGGGTCGCTTCGAGGCGCGTGCGCAGGCGCTTGGGCTGGCGCCAGGCTGGATCGATGCCGGGGGCTACCGCCTGAGGCTTTTCCGCAACCGGACGATCAGCCCTGGCGTGCGGCTTTATCTCTATCTGGACGGTGATGGCCTGCCCTGGCTGACACGGACCAAGGTGGCTGCCGACCCTACCCCGCACAATCCGCTGGTGCTGGAGCTGCTCGCACAAGGGCCGGCGCCGGCGCTGTACCTGGGACGCCCCTGTTATCACGGCGAGCAGGACGCTGCGGGTTGCAGCCCTTGGCTTTGGACGGCCGGGCGCTATTCGGAGCCGGTGATTGCCGCGATGGCGGCTGCGCTTGAGAGGCTGATCGCAACGGAATCGATCGCGCAGGTCACGGTCATCGGCTATAGCGGCGGTGGGGTCATTGGCTGGCATCTGGCACAACGGGTCCCCGAGGTGGATCAGCTGGTCACGCTTGCCGCGAACCTGGACCTGCAGGCCTGGTCGCTGCGGCATCGCTACTCCCCGCTGATAGGCTCATTGGACCCGGCCACGGGAGCGCCGATGCGCTCTGGTGTGCAGCAGCTGCATCTGTTCGGGCGCCAGGATCGCAATACCCCGGCCGCATTGACCGCGGCAATGCAGGCGCGCTTTGGCCCGGCCTTTCGACGCCAGCTCGTGGAGGCCGGCCATGCGGAGGGCTGGCTCGAGCACTGGCCCGCGCTGTTGAATGCCCTCGACCCCTCTTGAATGCCTGCGACCCCTTCAGTCGCCCGGCGGCTCTTTGAGAACGCGGAAGCCCACAAAGCTGTAGCGGGACTCCGGATAGTTACGGTTGCGATGGGTCGAGCGCAGGACCTTCGGGCCACTGTTCCAGGCACCGCCGCGCAGACTGATGGGATCAGTCGATGACGCCGGTGCGCAGACGGCTTCGGCACCGGTGTATTCGGGGGCATAGGCGGAACAGGTCCATTCCGACAGGTTGCCGAGGATGTCGTGCAGCCCCCAGGGATTCGGGCGATAGGCGCCGATCGGCGCGGCCCATTCGTAGCCATCATCGCACGGGAAGCCACCGCTCCAATCGTGCCCGGTATCGGCGACATTGGCATAGTCGCAGGCGGTGGCATCGGCGGCATCGCCCCAGAAACGGGCGCTGCTCGTGCCGGCGCGCGCGGCATATTCCCATTCCGCTTCGGTGGGTAAACGATAACGTTGGCCGGTGCGTTCGCTGAGCCACTGGATATAGGCCAGGGCGTCGTTGCGACTGACGCAGCTGACGGGCTTGTCGCCGCGAGGCGCTTGGTATTTGTTGGGCTTGCGCCAAGTTGCCCAAGGGTGATAAGCCCAGGTCTCTCCCGAGCTCTCGAGGTCGAGCGTGTAGCAACCCTTGACCCCGCCGGTGCCGCGCTCGGCATCGGTGCGGTAGCCGGTTGCTGCAACGAAACGCTCGAAGGCCGCGGTTGAGGTTTCTCTGACCGCAAGCTCAAAGGGCTCGACGCAGATGCGGGCTGGCCCCTCGTCCGCCTCGCCGTCGATGCTGCCGATCTGGAAACATCCGGCGGCGATGGCGGCGGTTCTCGGGATCAGCAGAAGCTGCTGCGTCAGCGCGGCCCGCATGGCGACAAGCTCGGAGGCCGGGAGCTTGAGGGCTTCGAGTGCCGTGAGGGCGCGGGCCGCGGTTTCGCTGTCGCCCTGCTGCAGGCGCTGCTCGAAACGCTCCGTCAACCGGGTGCGGATGCTGTCCAGCCGGTTCTGTGCGCGCGCATTCGAGGCGTCGGCGGCGAGGAGTTGTTGATAGCAGCGCCCTGCGCGGCTCAGTGCCTCAACGTCGGTGCTGGCCTCGACGGGCTCGGCAACCATTGCCGCGCAGTCACGCAGCTGCTGCTCGCGCGCGGCCCGAGCCTGCCGTTCCTCGCTGATCAAGCCGCGCAGGGTTTGCAGGCTGCCATGCTCGGGCGCAAGGGCGAGCCCTTGCTCGGTGAGTGCAAGGGCCGCGTCGAGATTGTCGTCCCGGTAAAGGGCTGAGGCCTGGCGTAGCAGCTCTTGGACCTGCTCGGACTTGACCTGTTTTTGGGCGGCAATGAGCTCGCCCCTGAGGGCCGAGAGGCGCGAGCTCTCAGGATCGCGCTCGAGGGCCTGCTCGACCCTCTCGAGCCCCTGCTCGACCTCGCCGGCGGCAAGCAACGCGCGAATCTGCTCGACGGCTTGCTGGATGCGCGCCTGAGAGGCCACCTCGGCTTGAATGATCTCGCGGAAGGTGAACAGCCCGAGGTTGTCCGGTTGTAGCCCGAGCCCGCGGTCGGCCAGCTCCAGGGCTTCCTGCAGGCGGCGCTCGGCCAGCGCCTGCCGCGCTTGCTCGAAGAGCTCGTTGACGGTCGCCTGGCGCTGCGCCTCAAGCATCCGCTGCTCGGCGGCGCGGATCTCGGGATTCTCCGGGGCGAGCTCCAACGCCTCTTCGATCTTGGCCAGGGCGTCTTGATAACGCCCGTCGCGCGCAGCGGCCTCGGCGGCTTCGGCTAACGCGCGGGCCTCGCGCAACAACTGCTCCGTGACGGTGTCTTTGAGATCGCTGAGTTCGGCATGCCCTGGGGCCTTGGCGAGCCCCTCGTCGATGAGCGCGAGCGCGCGCAGCGGCAGATCATCCGCGAGCAGTCCCTTGGCCTGGTCGACGAGCTCAACAAGCGTCTTCTCCTTGGCCAGCGCGGCCTCGATGCGCCCTGCCAGCGCCTGGACGTCGGGGTCGTCTGGACGCAACTCGAGCGCGTCTTGGATGAGGCGCATCGCCTCGCTCAGGTTGCCCTGGGTCAATGCCTGCTCGGCCTGTTGCGTTAGCGTCTTGGCGCGTTCGGTCCTCTGCGCTTGGCGACGCTGCTCGAGCTGGTCGCGCAGCGCGATCAGGCGCGGCTGATCGGGCACCTGCTCGAGGCCAGCGGCAATCTGCTGCTCGGCTTCATCGAGCGCCCCGGCCTCGAGCGCGCGCTGGGCTTCGCGCTGGTGACGCCGGGCCTCGAGCTCGGCTTGGCTGCGCGTTTTCAGCGCCTGGAGCCTGGCATCGTCTGGGAATTGGGTGAGGGCCAACTGGAGCACCTGGAGGCTTTCGCGAAACTGGCCTTCAAGCAAGTGCTCGGAGGCGAGCCGCTCGTAGTTCTCTGCGGCCTCGGCGCGCGTGCCGCTCACTGGCGGGAGGTCCAGCGCAAGGGGCCTGTCGGCGTCTTGCGTGCCGAGGAGATACCAACCGGCCGCGGCAGCCAGCCCGAGCGCAACCGCGGCGATCGCCAGGATCGGCAGTGGCGAGCGGCGCCGTTCGGGGCGCTTGGCGGAGGGCTCATCCGCGCGAGAGCCGGCCGGCTGCGCGGGCTGTTTGCGGTTGTTGACCAGGCGGGTTGCATCATCACGCGAGCCGGTGTCGATGGCGCCGCCCGAGCCGATGTGATCCAGGGCAGTGATGAGCTCTTGCGCGCTGCCGAAACGCTCTTCTGGGCGCTTGGCGAGGAGCCTTTCGAGGATTGGCTGATAACGATGGAGCGATCCGTGAAGCACCGGAAGGGGGGCCGTGCAATGCTTCATCGCCAGGCTGATGACATCGTCGGCCTGGTAGGGCAGCTCTTTGGTGAGCATTTCGTAGAAGGCGACACCAAGGCTGTAGAGATCGGAGCGGGCGTCGACCGGCTTACTCTGGCTTTGCTCCGGGCTCATATAGCGCGGGCTGCCGATGATCATCCCGAAGTTGGTCACCTGGGTGGCGTCGCCACCGGCTCCCGCGGCGCGGGCAATCCCGAAGTCGGTCAGCACCGGTGTGCCGTCGGCACGGAACAGGACGTTCTGAGGCTTGATGTCGCGGTGGATGACGCCGTGATCATGCGCAATGGCTAGGGCTTCAGCGATGCCGCGCGTGATCTCGAGGGCACGTTCGACGGACATGCCCTTGAGGATGGCGTCAGAAAGCGTGCCGTTCGGCAGGTACTCCATCGAGAAGTAGTGATACCCCTCGACGATGTCGAAATCGTAGATGGTGACGATCTTCGGGTGCTGCAGCTGCGCGATGATCCGCCCTTCTTTGATGAATCGGGCGGTGAAATCATCGCTGCTGTTCGGCAGCGGCTGCATGACCTTGAGGGCGACCTTGCGCCCCAGACGGTCCTGCTTCGCGAGATAGACCGTGGCCATGCCGCCACGGCCGAGCTCGCGAATGATCGTGTAGCCGGGGATTTCCATTATCGAGCCACGACGGTTTCAGCACCTGGTGGGATTGCCCAGGCGATGGCGGCGTCCTTCATCGGTATGATTGGCTTGAATGGGATCGCGGTCGCTAGTCGACGCGCATCCAGCGTGGCGCCGTCGTCTCGTCGACGACGCGCCGCGCGTCGACGACGACGAGGGCGATGTTGTCGCCGCAGGCTCGGCTCAAGGCGAGCTGGAGCAGTTGCTCGCAGTTTTCACGGCAATCGCCGGTCGCCAAGATAGCGGCGATTTCATGCTCTTCGAGCTCTTTGGTGATGCCATCAGTGCAGAGCAGAAACTTGTCGCAATCGTAAAGATCGTAGACGACGGCATCAAGCTCCAGGGTACGCGTCTGCCCGACTGCGCGCAGGATTACGTTTGCCTCGGGATGGTGCATTGCCTCTTGGGCACTGATGACGCCTTGTTCGACCAATTGCTCAACCTGGCTATGATCACGCGTTAGACGGGTTAGACGCCCGCCCCGGAAGCCATAGATGCGGCTGTCACCGGCCCACAGGCAGATGCAGCGGCTGCCTTCGGCGACCATCAGCGCGATGGTGCTCGCGATGAGCGTATCGCCGCCGAGGGCTTGGGCACGATCCACCAGCTCCTGATTGACGGCGATGATGCGCTGACGCACGGCTTCCACCAGCGGCTCATGGGTTGGCGCAATGGCGATCTCGGCGATCGCGGATACCAGGGTTTGGCTCGCGGCCCCGCCCTGCTGATGACCGCCGACCCCATCGGCCACAGCCCAAACGCCCTGGCGCGGCCGATCAACGAAGGCGTCTTGATTGACCGCGCGGACTCGGCCGGGGTGTGTTGTACCTGCTGAGTGGAAGACGAAAGCGCTGGATTCTGTCATCGCTGGCCCCGATTGGTCACGCAAGCAGCTGCGCTATGGCTGGATCGCTGGGCCGTCATCGGCGAGCAGGCGCCAGAAGTCGCTCTCGGCCGGGAGCCCTTGATAGAGGCGGGCCCCTGCGGCGACCCGATCTGAGCCGGCGCTCCACCAGAGCGACACCTGCGCGCCGAGCTGGCGCCGGGCGAGCAGGGCCGCCATCGTGCGCGCGATCAGGTCGCTATCCGGCCGCGCCGAGGTCTGGATGGCGAGGTGCGGGGGCGGCTCTTCGGCAGCGCTCGTCTCCGGTGCCGGGCTTGCCGATAGACTGGCCGGAACGGCGAGACGCTCGAGTAGGCTGTCGGCGTCGATGCCCTCGCCTTCCAGGGTCTCGAGCAGCGTCTGCTCGACTTCCTGCAGCCAGGGTTCAGCCGCTCGCGCGGCGCTGAAGACACTGGCGCCAGGCGGGGCCTCGGCGACCACCGTCAACGGAAAGTACCGGCCTACGCGGTCCACGCTCGGCATCATGGCGCCAACCCAGGCGCGGTCGCCAGCCACCCCCGCCGCGAGTGCGAAGCGCCAGATGGGGGCGCTTAGGTACGCGCTGAGCCAGGTCTCACCCAGCTGCTCACGACTGACCACCAAGCCCCGCTGCAGCCATGGGTCCCAGTGCTCGTACAGATCCCTCGGGAATCCGCGGCGGATAAAATCGCCGGCGGTGATGAGCTTGCCATAAAAGCCGTAACCTGGGGACGCGGGGTCCATTACAGCTGCTCCGGACATTGAAACCGGGTGGTTGCCGCCAGTCCAAACGGGTTCAGCGAGCTGAATGCCTGGATATCGAATGTTTGTCGGAATCCGTTGACATTGAAGGCTGTGCGAAACCTTCGGACGTTGGCGCCAAGCCGGCCCGGACTGACCAGGCGGAAGAACGCCCATTGGCCGCTGCGGCGCTGCTCGAACTGCTGGCCTTCGAAGTCCACCACTGTCAGAGTAACCTGATTGGAGATGGTCGCACCGGGCCACACACCATCAATCGGTGCCGGCTTGAGCGGGTCAAAGGTAAATGTCTGCCCCCCGAAGCGGAGACTGAACGACTCGATCAGGGGATCGAGATGACGCGGTATCAGCGAAAACCGGACGGTCGGCAGCTTCCCGCCTTCGGGAAAGAAGGCCTGCCGGATCACACTGGCTCGCTGGAACTCGGCAAGTGAGGCATCCGATACGCCAAAGTTTTTTTTTGCGGTTTGGCGCCAGCGCCAGGTCTCGGCGTTGGTGTCGACGAAGGCGGCGAGGTTCTCGGAGAAGAAGCGGTCCAGAATGCCGTCTTCGGCGAACAGCTTGCCGAAATCATAGACGCTGATCTCACGCGATGCGCGGCGGTTGAATGGATAGCGATTAGTGACAAGCTCGTTGCAGACGGGGGCCACTGAAGAGCGGTAGATCTGGTTGATGCGCTGTCCGGCATCGCCCAACGCAACTGCTTGCGCGCCCGAGACCACTTGCCTGATCCAGCGGCGAGCCGGATCGGGCAGGCGTGCCGCATCGGTTCGGAGCTCATGGAAGATGTCCCGCTGCCCGCCGAGGCCGAGCGCGCTGAACGGGTTTTCGGAGATGCCACTTTCCGGCTCGATTGAGGAAAGCTGGCTGTAGAGATCGGTCAGGCGGCGTTGGAGATCCGCTAACGTGATCACCGCGGAGCCTTTACCAGAGACCAGCTCGGTCAGCTGAGCGAAATGATGCTCGACCCGCTTGGGCGGGAAGTCAGCGGTATCGCTCAAGCCGCCTCGCGTGGCCTCGCCGACGAGGCGCGAGAGGTAGTAGTTTTGTCGGCGCAGGGTCTCGAGCGCGAGCTCGGCCGCCGGCTCCGAGCCCTTTGGGAGCCGTGTCAGCTCGGTATTGGCATGGAGCGTATCCAGCACCTTTTTCAGCGGTGAATCGGGCCGAATCAGGCGTCCGGTCACCGCAACCGCCTGCTTCAAGTCCGGAAATGCGCGGATATTGAGCTGACCGAGGAGGTTGTCCCAGCGGCGAATGTATTCATCGATATAGAGGTCGAGGACCGACTCCTCGAGCTCCTCGAGCTGGCCGGCGATGATCGGGGACTCATCGGCCCCGTAGACCCAGGATTCGTCCTTGAGCCGCCGGATGATGAGCAAACTTTGCGGCTGGAAGAGCTGATAGAAACCTCGATAGGTGAACAATGCCGGGATCTGCAAGACGGCAGGATCGGCACTCCCCACGCTGAAGACCGCATCGGCGTTGCGCCCGGCAATCTCCTGAAGGCCGAGCGGACTCGCGTCTCGTATCGAAGGCGCAAACTTCAGGCGCCCGTAGACGAGTTCTGCAAGCGGCTGCTGCGCGAGCCTCTCCCTGACCTGCTTGACGAGCTTGCGGTTCGGGTCGATCGGGTTGACGCCCTGCTCGAGCAGGACATCGAGATGGGCATTCAGCCTCGCCCTGAGTCGTGACTCGTTCGGGTAGCGCGTTTCCCAGTCAGCCGCCGCCCAAGCCTTGAGCAAGGATTCATCCAGGCGCTGAGGCGTCACCAGCATCAGGTAGAGCTTGAGCAGCTCGAAGCTCAATGAGGGATCATCGAGGGAGCTTGCGAGCGCTGCTTCGAGCTGCGAGGCGAGGCCCGGCACGAGCAGCGCGTTCAACGCCCGAGCATAGGCATCGCGTGTTGCCGCGGCCACGCCCGCGCCCTGGTAGAGACCGAGGCGCATCGTGAACGGCGGCCTGTCGGTGGTCTCCTCGACGTGCTCCAACAGCGCCCGGATCGCATTCAGGCGCGGGACGATTTGGTCATAAGCCATCGCCGATTCCGGGGGCTCGGCGTTGAGCGCCTGGAATTGCTCCAGGCGTGCCTCGAGGTCGGCGGTAAAGGCCTTGTTGGCCGCGAAGCTCATGGCCCAGAGTGAGCCGGCCGCCACCGTGATCAGCACGACCGCGGCATAGGCACCGCGCTGCAGCCAGGCGCGGAGACGCTCGGCTCGGCGATCGGAGCCGGCGAGCTGGCTCTCGCGGAAGATCACTTTGCGCAGGAGGTCGGTGATGAAGTAGCTTCTGCCTTGACCGGCGCCGCCGGCGCTGCGCTCGAGCCCGATCGCCGCCGCCATCGAGCCCATGATGCGGTCGATGGGCGTGCCCTCCTGGGTGCCGCTCGAGAGGTAGACGCCGCGCAGCATGACCGGACGCTCGAAGCGCGATCCGTGGAACACATCGGTGATGAAACGCTGCAGCGGCTGCTTGAGCGCGGCCACCTGCTGGGGAAAGGCGAGGATCAGCGCGCGACGCTGGTGGTCGCGCTCGGAGATCAGGCGGAGGTTCAGGCGGTCATTCAGTCGCTGGATGAGCAGATCGAGCTCGGCGCCGAAACGCTCCGCATACTCTGCCGGCTGCAGCTCCACGGGGAAGGTCGTCCCCCAGACCTGACGGCGCTCTTCGCGGCCGAGGTCGTCGAAGAACTGGGTGAACCCGGCGATCAGGTCCGCCTTGGTCAGCAGCAGGTAGATCGGGATGGAGACGCCGGTGCGCTCGGAGACCTCCTGCAGCCGTTTGCGGATGGCGCGGCAATGCGCGGCCATGGCGGCGTCATCGAGGGTGATCAGGTCCGGGACGCTGAAGGAGATGATGGCGCCATTGATCGGCCGGCGACGGCGGTAGCGCTTGAGCAGCTCGAGGAAGCGCAGCCAGGCGGCGCGGTCGGTCTCGGGCTCACTGTCCTGAGTGGTGTAGCGGCCGGCGGTGTCGATCAAGACCGCTTCATTGGAGATCCACCAGTCGCAGTTGCGGGTGCCACCGATCCCGCCGATGGTCTGCTGGCCCAGCTCGGCCGCGAGCGGAAAGTCGATGCCGGCGTTGGCCAGCGCGGTGGTCTTGCCGCAGCCGGGCGGCCCGATGATGATGTACCAAGGGAGCTCGTAGAGATTCGCGACTTTGCCCGAACCCTTCTGCTTAGGCTGGCGCAGGAGCTTGATCGCCTCCTCGAAGCGCTCCTTGAGAATCTGCTCCTCCTCGGCCCGGGCCTGCTCGGCGTGCGATGACGCGGCTCGCTGATTGTCCGCAGGCTCGCCGCCCATCTCGTTGAGCAATTTGCGTTCTGCGCGGCGCGTGCGCAGCTGGCGCAGCAGCAGCAGGCCGAGCACCAGGACCAGCAGCACGAGGATGGCGACGAGGCGCGCGCTGACCGATGCAAGGAAACGGAATTCGCCGAAAGCGAGGAATGGGCCCAGCAGCCAGATGACCAGCGCGAGGGCGATAAAGCCGATCGCCGCCAGCACCCAGGGATTGGACAGCATGCGAAAGAAGCGGCTCACGGCCTTTCTCCAACTGCTGTTGGCAGCGGCGGATACCGCAGCGGGCGACTGCTGTGACGCGCCCGGGTGGTGCTCATGCGGGGTCTATAGCTGCTCTTGCTCATACACGTAGATCTCGACCCGTCGATTGCGTGCGCGGTTCGCTTTGGTGTCGTTCGGGGCGACCGGCTCGGTGTCGGCCCGGCCTTCGGGGGTCATCCGGCTGGGGTCGCTGAGGTGGCGGGCAAGCTGTTCCATCACGTTCACCGCGCGTTGGCGCGACAGCTCCCAGTTGGAGGGGAACTGGGCGGTGTTGATGGGCAGGTTGTCGCTGTGGCCGACGATCAGGATGCGGCCGGAGACGGCATCGATCGCTTTCGCGATGCGCTCCAGGATCGGGACGTAGCGGGGCTCGACGGTTGCGCTCGCAGAGGGGAACAGGGTGTCCGAGTTGATGCGGATCATCGACTGCATGCCATCCTGCTCGACACTGAGCAGGTCCGAGTCGATCTCGGGTTTGAGCTGCTCGGCGAGGCGCAGCTTGGGCTGCGGGGGCTCTACCACCACCGGCTCCGGGTCTGGGCTCTGGTCCGGGATCAGGCTCTGAACGATGCTGATGCGCTCCTGGCCGATCCCGGCGAGTCGCTCGAAGACGGGATAGGCGGCGCCGCTGATCGCGAATCGGAACGACAGATAGAGACTGACCAGCAGGGCACCGGCGATCGCCGCAAGGACCCAGAGCGGCAGATAGCTGGAGACGTCGCGCCCGCTGGTCTCGACCCCGCGCCAGTGGGGTGAGAGGTCGCGGTCGATCTCGCCGCGCTGTGCGCGGATGACCTGATAGAGATCGTCGATCACCTCGTCGAGCCGCGCACGGCCGCGCTCCAGGACGTGGTACTTGCCCTCGAAGCCGAGCATCAGGCAGACGAACTGCAGCTCGAGCAATGCCAGGTTCCGTCCCGGCTGCTGCTTGGCCCGGTCGAGGATGACGAAGAAACGGTCGCCGCCCCAGGTCTCGTTGAAGAAGGTACTCAGCAGGCTGTCTTCCTGCCACCTGCTCTGGCTGCCCCAGGGCGTGTTGAGGACGGTCTCGTCGATAAAGGTGCAGAGGGCGTAGCGGGCGTCGGAGAGCCGCTCGCCGTCCTCGCCGAGCGCGCGCGCACGGTGGTCGAATGCGGTCAGCTCCGAGACGAACTCGCTGCGCAGTCCGTAGATGTCGTCCTGCGTCGCGGTGTTGCGAATCGCCGCAGCGCGGAACAGCAGCGGCGAGGCGGCGGCGATCAGGGGGTTGATCTGCGCCGAGGCGCCGGCGCCCGGCCCGACAGCGGCGGGGGCGTGGTGCGGCGCGGCGATGGTGCGGCGATGCTCGAAGCCGGGCGCCGGCGCGGAACCGGCATCGGGCCGGAAGCCCGGACGCGGGCGCACGACGGTCTTCGAGGGGTCGTCGGGGCTGCCGCCGTGCCAGGGATCATGATTGGACATGAGGCGCTACCTACTCTCTGATGGCCCAGAACTCCATGTCGATCGACGGAAACTCGCCGCTGACATGGATGGCAAAGCCTCCGGAGTTGTGGAGCTGCTTCCAGAACTCACTGCTGCGGTCGAGCTCGAAGTAGACCGCGCCGCTGCGGAAGGGAAGCTGACGCGGTGCAACGGGCAGCGGATTGAGCAAGATGCCGGGCAGGGCGAGATTGACGAGGTCTCGAATCTTCTCGACCGGCCCAATCTTAACCTGCGCCGGGAAGATACGGCGGATCTCTTCGACCGACATGTCGGCCTTCACGATCAGGCAGAAGGTGGCCTCGGTGAGGAGGCGGCGATCGAAGACCGCCGCGACCCGCACACCGAATTTGCGCAGTTGCAGCGGGATCGGGATCGCGTTGCGGTCGAGCACCATGCTGAGTGCCTGGCGCAGCTCGCGCATGACCGGCTCGAAGGCCGCCTGCAGGTTGTCGTGCTGGTACTCCGGAAACGCGATCGGACGCTTTTCCTGGCGCGTGAAGGTGGCGAGCTCACCGGCGATCCCGATCAACTCCCGATACAGGGTGACCGGATGCAGCGGGTCGAGCGAGCGGTAATGGCTCAGCACGGGCAGGTAACGGTTGACGACCGTTAGCAGCATGAAGTCCGTGATCTCGGCGTTGCCGCCGCGCGAGGCCTCGGCGACCCGTCCCGCCAGGGCCTCGCAGCGATGGCGGAGCAGACGCTCGAGCTCATCGATGAAACCTTGCAGACGGGCTGCCGCCGCGCAGCCGGTTACGGTCGGGATGAAGTCTTCATCGAGGATGACCTGCCGGTTATTGCGGCGCTCGATGATGCGGGCGAAGGCGATGCATGCGTAATCGCCGCGCTCGTCGTCGCTCGTGAGCAGGCGCAGATTGAGCCCTGAGATGCGCACGACGGCGGGCTGGCTGTCCGCGGCCGTGATGTCGCGCAGCTCCAGCTCTTGGGCCAGCTGGCGCGTTGGCGTCAGGGTGCCTTCATGGGCGAGCTCGGTGACGTTTTCCTTGCGCACCGGCAGGCTGAGGTAGAGGAGCTGATTGGTCGCGCTCTCTGGAATCTCGAGCGCCGGTGGCGGTGGGTCGTGGGCGGGGATGTCGAAGGGGGTTCCATCGGGCAAGATGCCCTTTGCCGAGGCGATGGCGACTTTGCCGTCGCTGAGCTGGTCGATATCGATCCGAAACCGCTCCAGGCCCCATCCGAAGGGGACAAGGGCGCTCGAACGGCCTTCGACGAAGCGCTCGGTGTAGCGCTGCTGCTGCTGGAAATGCTGCGGACGCAGAAACATCCCTTCCGACCAGACGACGCGGCTGTACCAGGACATGCCCCTCCTCCTCTTAGCCGTGCGCGGCGGGCTGGCGCGATGAGCCAGACGCGGCGCGCCAGTTGTCAGTCGTCATGATCACCCGATAACAGGCGCTGAATCTGGGCCTCATAGGCACGGACGAAATCTTCACCGAAGATGCCTCGAAAATCGTCCCCGGCATTGGCCTTGAAGTCTGCATGGTAGTCACGGTAGAAGTCCCAGTACTTGTCAGCAAACAATCCACCTCGCTTCTTTCCGGCGGCGGCCTGCGCCGCCTCGACCGTTTCTGGATCGAATTTGCTGAGCAGGCAATCGAAGGCCGCCCGCATGCCGGCGACGACAGCGAGCTGGTGCTGCTTGACGTCAGTGAGCGCCTCACCGAAGGAGGCCTCGGGCGCCATGAAGCCAGGCCGTTTGTCAAGAAAGAGCTGCGCGAGGGCCTGATCGGCATTCACGCAAAATTTCAGTGGATTGTTCTCGGCACTCTGCACGATTGTTTGCGATAGACGGAACTCGCTCTTGAGCGTGGAACGGGTCTTGAGGACCTCCATGAGCCCATCGGTCAGCATGCGCAACAGACGTCCTGTCTGGCGGAACAGGGCTTCGGTCTCGGCGGCGCTCAGGTCTGGCGCCGAGAGCCCCATGCCGCTGAAATAGGCCTCGGCCAGCGCTGTCGCGGACAGGCTCGCTGGCTGCTCCGAAGGGGGTGCCGACTGCTGCGGTGGCGGTGCCGGTTGGGCAGGCGGCGAGGCTGGCTGGGACGCCAGTTCAGGGTCCGATTCAGAAGCCGAATTAGGGGCCGAATCAGGCGCCGGCTCGGAAACGGGCGCGGGCGCGGGTCCGGAAGACGACGGTGCCGCGGGCCAGGGTGGCGCTTGGGTTGGCGCGGCTTGCGCCGGCGGTGGCTCCGGCCGTGCTGGAGGTGCCGGAGGTGGCTCCGGCGCAGCCGGCTCGGCCGCTGGCTGGAGCGCTGCCTGGACCGCTGGCTGCGACGGCGGCTGGACCCGGGCGGGATCAGAGAACGGCTCAAGCGGCTCGGGGATATCCGGCTGAGCGGGCGGCGTGCCGGGAACGCCGGGCGGCGGCGTCGCCGAAGGCGCATCGGTCGGCTCATCGTCGATCTTCCACCAGTCATCGGGGAGGATCTCGTCCGGTGCAGCGCTTTCACCCTCTTCGGGTATCCGCTCGGGTGTTGCGCTGGGGGGCCGAAAGTGGGCCGCGTCCGGCGCGAGGTGGTCCGGTTGCACCCCTGCCCAGCCGTCGCCTGACGGCGCTTGCGTTGTCGAGCAGGGATAGCGTTGGGCGGCCCAGGGATCGGGGTCGTCAGGCGCGCTCGCTGATCGCTGGCCAGGCGCCCGGTCGCCATCGCTTGGGGTCGCCGCTGGCCCCTGCGACGGTGGCGCATACGGCTTCCCGATGAAGGCCGGCGGGGATTGCGGCGCCAGAGCGGAGGTCGGCTGGGACGAGGAGTCGCTGCTCGACCATGCCTCGGCCGCGCTCGCACCCGCATCGTCCTCGAGCTCGACGCGGATCTCGTAGTCGCCAATCGCGATCAGATCGCCATGCTGGAGCTCGGTCAGCTGCCCCTGGGGAAGCGGCGTCGCCTGGCCATTGAGAAAGGTCCCATTCGAGCTGGTGTCCTCCAGATAATAACCCCCTTGCTCGTAAAGGATGCGGGCATGGTGCCCGGAGACGATCCGCTCCGGATCAGGCAGCACCCAATCATTGTCGCGCGCACGCCCGATGGTCCCGCCCCGGAGACGAAATCGTGCCTGCGCATCTGGCCCGAGGCTTGGGCCCTGGACACTGGAAACACTCAACTTCAATTGCATCGCAATGCGCGCTGGCTCGCAGGATACTTGAGTCTGCTACAAACGGTGTTTGGCGACGCCCGAAACTCGCACGCCACCGCTCCTCTTAACCGGCGGTCGAGTATAGAAGGAAAAGGGGCCGCTCTGCATCCGCACTCGCGTCGCGACAACTGTGTTTGTATGATTGCTTGCGCTTTTAGGAGACTTCGATAAGATTTAGGTGATCCATCTAGTCGCCCACGGACGGGGACCCGTTCGCGGCGCGCTACGGTCAACATTACCCGGGAAGCTCATGGCCGACCTTAACTACTCAGAGCTTCTAGCCCCGATTTCAGCCGCTGCGCCGGCTGGCGAGGATCTCGAGTACGATCCTCAGTTCGTTGCGCTCGAGGACGCGATGCGTAGCGAGCCGGAACAGCAATTCGGCGAGACCATCGTGGCCGGGACCGAGGCCGACTGGCAGGCGGCGATGAAGCTCGCCCTCGAGCTGCTGCAGCGGTCGAAGGATCTGCGCGTACTGGTCTATTTGACGCAGGCCCTGACCCACGAGCAGGGGCTCGAAGGGCTACAGCAGGGACTCGCGCTCCTGCGCGGCGCATTGGATGACTTCTGGGACAGCCTCCATCCGCAGCTCGACCCGGACGACGATTACGACCCGACTGCGCGGGTCAACATCATTGCCTCGCTCTGTGATGAATCCCGGATGATTCGGGCCGTCGAGACCGCGCCGATGCTGCAGGTTCCCGGCATCGGCGGCATCGCGCTGCGCGATCTGCGTATCGCGCGCGGCGATCTTGCGCCGACGGAGGACGATGAGGACGCTCTCAAGCTGGACTCGATCGAGGCGGCCGCAGGCGATACCGACCCCGACCGATTGCGCTCAATGTCGACGTTGGTCGATACCGCGCTGCAGGATACCAAGGCGATCGAGCAGGCCCTAACGGAGAAGGTCGGGGTTGCCCACGCCGTTGGCCTCTCGGCCTTGACCGAGACACTGACTGAGATCGCACAGTTTCTTGGTGCCCAGCTAAACGAGGGCGATAGCGACGGTGATACCGGCCGCGATACGGGCGACAATGCCCTCGCCGATGCGGCGTCCGAGGGCACATCCGCTCAGCGGGGTGCTCCAGCGAAAAGACTCAGCGGCGACATTACTTCTCCGGCCGACGTGACCGCTGCGCTTGACAAGATCATCCGGTATTACCAGCGCAGCGAGCCGTCGAGCCCGGTACCGCTTCTGCTGCAACGCGCCAAGCGTCTCGTTTCACAAGACTTTATGGAGATTCTGAGCGATATTGCACCTGATGCGCTGGCTCAGGCGGAAACGGTGACGGGAGCCAAACCCCCCGATCCGAACGATGGGCGGTATTGACAGACTGCCCGTTGCTTAAACATCGAGTAGGTAGCTGACTATGGCGAAAGCAAGCAGCCAAAAGTTTATCGCGAGAAACCGTGCCCCCCGTGTACAGATCGAATATGACGTCGAGATCTACGGTTCGGAGAAAAAGGTTCAGCTCCCGTTCGTGATGGGCGTGATGTCGGATTTGTCCGGCAATCCGGCCGAGCCTCTCCCCCCGGTGGCTGACCGCAAGTTCCTCGAGATCGACGTTGACAATTTTGATGACCGACTCAAGGCGATGAAGCCAAGAGCGGCTTTCACAGTCCCAAACGTGCTCTCCGGTGAAGGCAACCTCTCGGTCGATATTACGTTTGAGGATATGGACGATTTCTCTCCGGCCGCCGTCGCCAACAAGGTCGACGCCCTGCGCACCCTGCTCGATGCCCGCACGCAGCTCAGTAACCTGCTGACGTACATGGACGGTAAGACCGGGGCGGAGGCGCGCATCGGCGAGCTCCTGTCCGACCCGGCGCTGCTGCGTGCGCTCGCTTCGGCACCGAAGCCGAAGGACTCGGAGGCCGAGGAACAAGCAGCGAGCGAATAGCATCCCCTGTTCCTTGAGCACTGATACCCGCTAGCTGAACCGGAGCCCCGACAATGGCAGAAGCCGAAAGCCAAGCGCAACCTGAAGCCGCCACGGAGACTGCTGACCTCTCCGAATTCGAATCCCTATTGGCACGCGACTTCAAACCGAGAACGGACGAAGCGCGCGAAGCGGTCGGCGAGGCGGTCAAGACTCTGGCCGAACAGGCACTCGAAAACACCAATCTGATCTCGGATGATGTGCTTGATTCGATCGAGCGCCTGATCGCGGCAATCGACGCGAAGCTTAGCGAGCAGCTGAATCTGATCATGCACCATGAGGATTTTCAGCAGCTCGAGAGCGCCTGGCGCGGGCTGCAATATCTGGTGTCGAACACCGAAACGGATGAGATGCTCAAGATCCGCGTCATGAACATCTCGAAGAAGGACCTGCACAAGACGCTCAAGAAGTACAAGGGCACGGCCTGGGATCAGAGCCCTGTCTTCAAGCAGATTTATGAGCAAGAGTACGGCCAGTTCGGCGGTGAGCCCTACGGCTGCTTGGTCGGCGATTACTATTTTGACCATTCGCCTCAGGACATTGATCTGCTGCGCGGTATCTCGCAGATCAGCGCCGCCGCGCATTCTCCCTTCATCGCCGGTGCATCGCCGAACGTGATGCAGATGGAGAGCTGGCAAGAGCTCAGCAATCCCCGCGATCTCACCAAGATCTTCACCACTGCGGAGTATGCGTCCTGGCGCTCACTGCGCGAATCAGAAGACGCCCGCTATATCGGCCTAGCGATGCCCCGCTTCCTCGCCCGGCTGCCCTATGGAAACAGCACTGATCCGGTCGAGGAATTCGATTTCGAAGAGGATACCGCGAGCGCGGATAGCAGCAAGTATGTCTGGGCCAACTCCGCCTATGCGATGGCGGTGAACATCAATCGTTCGTTCAAGAACTACGGCTGGTGCAGCCGGATTCGCGGGATTGAGTCCGGCGGTGCCGTCGAAGAGCTGCCCACGCATACCTTCCCGACCGACGACGGCGGAGTGGATATGAAATGCCCGACCGAGATCGCGATCAGCGATCGGCGTGAGGGCGAGCTCGCGAAGAACGGGTTCATGCCGCTGGTCCATAAGAAGAACGCTGATTTCGCGGCCTTTATCGGCGCCCAATCGCTACAAAAGCCGATCGAGTACGAAGATCCGGATGCCACGGCGAATGCGAACCTTGCCGCACGGCTACCCTATCTGTTCGCGACCTGCCGCTTCGCGCATTATCTCAAGTGCATCGTCCGGGATAAGATCGGCTCGTTCAAAGAGCGCGACGACATGCAGCGATGGCTCAGCGATTGGATCGTCCAATATGTCGATGGCGATCCCGAGCACTCGACCGAGGAGACGAAGTCGAGAAAACCGCTCGCGGATGCACAGGTCGAGGTGGAAGAGGTGGAAGGGAATCCTGGCTACTACACCTCAAAGTTTTTCTTGCGGCCTCATTATCAGCTCGAGGGCCTGACGGTTTCGCTCCGGCTGGTGTCGAAGCTGCCTTCTGTCAAGGCGGCATAGAGGCCTGGTTTCCGGGCGTGGCGTGAGTTGTTCCGGCCGTCGGGCTCGGTGTGGGTTGCGGCCCCTTTGGGGTTCGCAGATAGACGGCGTTTGACTAATTTGTTGAGGACATTCTCATGGCGGTTGATTGCTTCTTAAAGCTAGGCGATATCAAGGGCGAATCCAAGGATCATCAGTATGCCGATTGGATCGAGGTTCTCTCCTGGAGCTGGGGGATGTCTCAGCTCGGCACCATGCATTCCGGCACCGGCGGTGGTACCGGAAAAGTCAACGTGCAGGACTTTAGCGTGACCAAATTCGTCGACAAGTCGACCCCCAACATCATACAAAAGTGCTGCACGGGCAAGCACTACCCAGAGGCAACCTTCATCGCGCGAAAGGCCGGCGATAAGCCGGTTGATTACGTGAAGCTCACGATGAAGGAAGTCATCGTTACCTCAGCTGGCACCGGTGGCGGCACGGGCGAGGACCGGGTCACGGAGAGCGTCACCCTCAACTTCGCACACTTCAAGTACGAGTACACACCGCAGAGCGCGACCGGCGCTAAGGAGCCAGCAATCACGCAGACCTTCGATATTCGGGCGAACACCGAATAGTCTCAGCCACCGGTTGATGATCCGCTTGGCCTTGCCGTCTGCTGGTCGGCGGGGCCGCCTCCTGTTCAATCTGGCGCGCTGATTTCCTCAAACGTCCAGGAGCTTCTATGGAATGGCTTGCAGGCAAGTCGCTCGACGAGACATTGCAGCTCGCGCAAGGCGATGTCCGCCGCGCTCCAGCCGATCCAAAGCCGCGAATCTTTCTTTTCCAGCTGCTGTGCGTGCTCGGAAGCTGGGACCGCGCTCTGACCCAGCTCCAAGTGATTGGTGAGCTCGATGCCGCGTCGTTGGCGATGGTGCATACCTATCGGGCGGCGATTGCCGCCGAAGAGACGCGGCGCGCGGTGTTCGCGGGGCGGATCCAACCGCTGATCCTCGGGCAGCCCGAGCGCTGGATCGCCCTCATGCTGGAGTCGCTGCGGGCGGGTGCCAAGGGTCAGCCCGAGCAGGTGCGAGCCCTGCGCGAGGAGGCGTTCGAGCTGGCACCGACAAGCCCGGGGCAGCTCGAAGCGGAGCAGGCACTCGCGTTCGATTGGCTCGCCGATGCTGATCCGCGGCTCGGCCCGATCACCGACGCTGTGATCGACGGCAAATATTATTGGGTGCCCTTTTCGCGCATCGCCGAGCTGACGATCGAGGCGCCCAGCGACCTGAGGGATCTGGTCTGGACGCCGACTCACTTCCGGTGGCTAAATGGAGGCGAATCGTTCGGCCTCATACCAACCCGCTATCCTGGGTCTGATTCACAGGCCGATGATCGTATCAAGCGCTCGGCGCGCACTGAGTGGATACCTGATGGCGGCGACTACATTGGCGTTGGTCAGCGGGTCTTTGTGACCGATTCCGCCGAGGTGTCGATACTCGATCTGCGCTCTCTCAGCTTTACGTTGGAGGCGGACAATTAAGGATCAGGATATCGCCTCGGTTATTCTCCCTGCAGGTCTGTTCTCGCCATGCCGGAGCTATCTTTACAGGAGCGGCTGCAGCCCTCGCTGCTTGATCGACTCACCGACGACCATCCCGAGGAGCGGACAGAGCCGCCAGCTAACCACTTCCTGAGCGTGCAGCAGCTTCGGCGATTCGTGCAGCGGGATATCGGCTGGCTGTTCAATGCCTGTAATATGGAGAAGGCCGTCAGTGGCTATGACGAGGTTGAGCGCTCGGTTCTCAACTTCGGTATCCCCGACCTCGCCGGCTTCACCGTCTCCTCGCTCGACATTGGGGTGCTCGAGGCCGCGATTCGCACGGCGCTCGAGCGCTATGAGCCACGCCTGATCCGCCACAGTATCCGGCTACACGCCGAGCTCGATCCGGAATCGATGAATCACAATACACTGATCCTGCATATTGCTTGCGATCTGTGGGCCCAGCCTGCCCCGCTCGAACTGGTGCTGCGCACCGCGCTGGACTTCGAGAGCGGAAACGTCGCAGTGTCGGACGTATCGGCCCGGAGCTGACTCCGTGGACGCTCGGTTCCTCGACCTCTATAACCGGGAGCTGCGTTATATCCGGGAGATGAGCGGTGAGTTCGCTGCGCAGTTTCCGAAGGTTGCGTCCCGTCTTGGATTGGATGGCTTCGACTGCGCCGATCCCTACGTCGAACGGCTGCTCGAGGGATTCGCCTTCCTCGCTGCGCGGGTCGGGCTGAAGCTCGAAGCCGAATTCCCCCAGTTCACAAGCCATCTAATCGAGTCGGTCTATCCCCATTTCCTAGCGCCCACCCCGTCGATGGCCGTTGTCGAGCTCATGCCGGACGCCACCGAGGGCTCGCTTGTAGAAGGTTTCCCGGTGCCCCGGGGTACGCCGCTACGCAGTGCGCTGCGCAAGGGAGAAACGACCCCCTGCACCTATGTGACCGGTCATGACATCACCCTGTGGCCGATCCGTATCGAGCGCGCCGAGTACATTGGCTCTGCAAGCCTCCTTCCAGAAATCAGCGTTCCTGGTCAGTCGCCACCCCGCGCCGGTGTACGATTGCGTCTGTCAGTGACCGGCCATGCGAAGATCTCCGATCTCGCCCTGGATACGCTGGATCTGCATCTGACCGGCAGCGATGGCTTGCCGATGCGGCTGTACGAGTATCTGGTGGCGCGGACCATCGGCGTGGCAGGGCGCGCGGCGACGTCGTCGAAGAAGTCGGACTGGGTCGTCGCCGAGCCGCGGCGGTTGCAGCCGCTTGGGCTCTCGCCTGATGAGGCCTTACTGCCCGTGGACGGGCGCTGCTTCGATGGCTACCGGCTGTTGCACGAGTATTTCGCGTTTCCACAACGCTTCATGTTCCTGCGCGTCGGCAGCCTAAGGCGCCTCGTCCGACGCACACTCGGACCCTCAATCGATCTCGTGTTCCTGTTCGATCGCGCTGATCCCGCACTTGAGCAGGCGGTTTCGGCCGAGATGTTCCATCTCAATGCTACCCCGGTCATCAACCTGTTCCCGAAACGCATGGACCGGATTCACCTGAACGCAACCGAGCGGGAGTTTCATCTCGTTGCCGAACGCACACGACCAATGGATTTCGAGCTGTTCGCGGTCGAGCGGGTGCGGGGGTATGGGCGCGCGAAGGAGGCGGAGCGCGAGTTCCTCCCCTTCTACAGCGCGCGCCATTCGACCTTCCATTCGGCTCCCAACGCCTATTTCACAGTGAGGCGGGAGCAGCGTCTGCTCGCTTCTTGGCGCAAGGAGCGTAACATCGGACCCCGATCGAGTTATATCGGGTCTGAGGCATTCATTTCGCTGGTCGATCCCAACAATGCACCCTTCTCATCGGAACTGAAGCAGCTCGGCGTCGAGTCCCTCTGCACGAACCGGGACCTGCCACTGTCGCTTTCGCTGGGCTCAGGCTCGACCGATTTCACCTGGGATTTCAGTGGGCCAGTCGAGTCGATTCGCTGCATCTCGGGTCCGAGCCGTCCGCGGCCCGCTCCGCTCGAAGGCGAGGCGCATTGGCGGCTGATCAGCCATCTGTCACTCAATTACCTGTCGCTCGTCGATACCGATGGGGGCGATGCCGCTGCAGCGTTCCAAGAGATCCTGGGCCTCTATGGCTTTTTGAACGAGAGCCAGATACGCAAAGAGCTCGAAGGCATCAGACAGATCGATACCAAACCGATCCATCGCCGGGTCTTGCACCCTCAAGGGAGCTCCTTCGTCCGCGGTCTCGAGATCACGATCCTCGTCGACGAGGCCTTCTTCGAAGGTTCTGGCTGTTTCCTACTCGGCGCTGTACTGGAACAGTTCCTGAGCCGTCACGTCTCGATCAATTCCTTTACCGAAACCGTGATCAGAACGGTCGAGCGCGGCGAGATCATGCGCTGGCCTCGGCGCACTGGTCGGCGGCAGATGCTATGAGCGATTTGCCTAATCCTGAGCAGATCCACGGCTGGGATTTCTTCCAGGCGCTGCGAGTGCTCGACTGCCAGCATCCGGAGCTACCGCGCATTGGGACCTCGCGATGGGCGCGCGACGAGCCGATCCGACTCGGTCAGGATTGCTCAATGGCCTTTGCACCATCGGCGCTCAGCTCCCTCACCCAGCGCGATCAGGAGCACCGCCCACGCCTCGGGGTCGCCTTCCTTGGCCTGCTCGGGCCAAACGGACCGCTGCCGCTGCATCTGACCGACCATGCGCTCGAGCGAAAACAGCGCTTCAAGGATGAGACCTTTCTGCGTTTTCTGAATCTCTTCGAGCACCGTTTCCTCTCATTCTTTTATCAAGCCTGGGCCCGCTCACAACCGGCGGTTAGCTATGATCGCCCGGAACAGGATCGGTTCGGGGACTATATCGCCTCATTATCGGGATTGGGCCTCAGGTCACTGCGCGACCGCGACGAGATGCAGGATCACGTGAAGCTGCATTTCGCCGGTCTGTTGTTGGACGGCGCAAAACATCCGGAGGGCTTGGTTGCGATACTTCAAGGATACTTCGGTGTGCCGGCCGCCGTGGTGGAGCTGGTCGGAGAATGGCTGGACATCGCCAAGGATGAGCAGTGCCAACTGGGCTCGTCGGTCACAACCGGACTGCTCGGCGAAAACACCATCGTTGGCGCTGCGGTCTTTGAATGTCAGCACCGGTTTCGTATTCGGCTGGGGCCATTGGAGATCAGCGAGCTCGAAGGGTTTTTACCCGGACAGCCGGCAACGGCCGCGCTTCGCGCAACGGTAAGAAACTATATTGGCGATCAGTATCATTGGGATCTCCAATTGATTCTGAAACGGGACGCGATCCCGCAGACCCAATTGGGGGCCGCAACAGCCAGACTAGGGTGGACAACTTGGCTGGGACATTGGACCACAGCGCAGGATGCCGAGGATGTCATCATCGACCCGCATCGGCGGCCGGGATAGCTCGCTCGCGCGTGGTCAGTGTTCTGGGAACATCCTTTATTCGCCAATTCACATCAGGAGATCGGTCGTGCCAGAGATCAGTCGCTCCGCGCTGTTTTCCAAATTGAATACGGTGGCGTTCCAGAGCATCGAGAGTGCAACCGCATTCTGCAAGCTCAGGGGCAATCCTTATGTGGAGCTTGCTCATTGGTTCCATCAGCTGCTGCAGCTACAGGATTCGGATGTGCACCGGATCGTTGCGGCCTACGATTTGAATCTTGCGCACCTAGCCCGGGATCTGACCGCGGCCTTGGACCGTTTACCGCGTGGCGCTACCTCGATCTCGGACCTCTCCTCGCATGTTGAAGAGGCGGTCGAACGCGGCTGGGTCTACGCGACCCTGATGTTTCGGGACACGCAGGTCCGGAGCGGCTATCTGATCGTCGGCATCCTAAAGACGCCCGGACTGAGGAACGCATTGCCGGCGATGTCGCCAGAGTTCGACAAGATCAAGCTCGACGATCTTTGCGATCAATTCGCGGCCCGGGTAAAGGGCTCACCTGAGGATCAGCTCGGCGCGCGCGACGGTTCTAATGCCGCCGCCCCTGGCGAAGCCACCGGGGCGATCGCGGACGAGCGCCGGGACAAGCAACAAGCGCTCGAGCAGTTCTCCATTGATCTGACTGAGCGGGCCCGGCAAGGGGAGCTGGATGCCGTAGTGGGCCGCGACAACGAGATTCGTCAATTGGTGGATATCCTGATGCGGCGGCGTCAGAACAATCCTATCCTCACCGGCGAGGCTGGCGTCGGGAAGACCGCTGTGGTCGAGGGCTTCGCGGCCCGTATTGCCAACGGCGATGTGCCGCCGGCGCTCAAAGATGTTGCGCTGCGCGTGCTCGACGTCGGGCTGCTTCAGGCGGGCGCGAGCATGAAGGGGGAGTTCGAGCAACGCTTGCGTCAGGTGATCGACGAGGTGCAGGCGTCGCCGACGCCGATCATCCTTTTCATCGATGAGGCGCACACGCTGATCGGGGCCGGCGGCGCAGCGGGCACTGGTGATGCGGCGAATCTGCTCAAGCCGGCGTTGGCGCGCGGCACGCTGCGCACCATCGCCGCGACGACCTGGGCGGAGTACAAGAAATATATCGAAAAGGACCCGGCTTTGACGCGTCGTTTCCAGGTTGTTCATGTCAACGAGCCGGGTGAAGACCAGGCGGTGCTGATGATGCGCGGGGTGGTGACGGCGATGGAGCAACATCACCGCGTCCAAGTCCTCGATGAGGCGGTGGCTGCTGCGGTCAAGCTCTCGCATCGCTATATCCCAGCGCGCCAGCTACCGGACAAGTCTGTCAGTCTGCTCGACACTGCCTGCGCCCGGGTCGCCGTCAGTCAACATGCGGTTCCCGCCGCCGTCGAAGACAAACGCCGGAGCATCGAGGCACTGCGAACGGAGCTCGAGATCATCGAGCGCGAAGGCGCCATTGGGCTCGAGGTCGCTGACCGCCCCGCCCGGATCAACGCCCGGATCAACGAGGAGAGCGAGATACTCCGGGGGCTCGAGGCGCGTTGGACAGAGGAGCTGGCGCTCGTGGAGCGGATTCTTTCGCTTCGGGCCCGGCTGCGGGATGCTCAGGGCAAGGTCGATGAGGCGGTGCCGGAGATTACAACCGGGTCCAGCCCGCAAGCGGCCGGGGTGGATGCTGGTGGAACGGATGCCGGTGGAACGGATGCCGGTGAGGCCGGTGAGGATAACGCCGCGATGCTGAAGGAGCTGCGATCCCTGCAAGAGCAACTGCGCGCGCTACAAGGGGAGCGGCCGCTGATCCTGCCAAGCGTCGACGCCCAGGCTGTGGCGTCAGTGGTTGCGGATTGGACCGGCATTCCGGTCGGACGCATGGTCAAGAACGAGGTCGATGCGGTCATGAATCTCGCCGTGACCCTCGAGAAGCGAGTCATTGGCCAGCGCCATGCGCTAGAGATGATCACCCGCCGGGTGCAGACGTCGCGGGCGAATCTGGACAATCCGAACAAGCCCGTCGGTGTCTTCTTGCTGGCCGGCAGCTCCGGAGTTGGCAAGACCGAAACCGGATTGGCCCTGGCCGAGGCCCTGTATGGAGGTGAACAGAACATCATCTCGATCAACATGAGCGAGTTCCAGGAAGCCCATACCGTTTCGACACTCAAGGGCGCCCCCCCCGGCTATGTCGGCTATGGCGAAGGCGGTATTCTCACCGAGGCCGTGCGGCGACGCCCTTATAGCGTTGTGTTGCTCGACGAGGTCGAGAAGGCCCATGCCGACGTACACGAGATCTTCTTCCAGGTCTTCGATAAGGGGTGGATGGAGGATGCTGAAGGGCGCTACATCGACTTCCGCAATACGCTGATTCTGCTGACAACGAATGTCGGCACCGATCTGATCATGGGCATGTGTCGAGACCCAGAGCTGATGCCGGAGCCTGATGGCATCGCCGAAGCACTCCGGGAGCCATTACTCAAGGTCTTTCCGCCTGCGCTGCTCGGCCGGCTCGTTGTAATCCCATACTATCCGTTGAGCGACGACACGCTGACAGCGATCATCCGATTGCAGCTCGATCGTATCAAATATCGGGTGGAGGCGAATCATGGCGTTGACCTGCTTTATGATGAGGCAGTCGTCAATTTGATCGCGAGCCGTTGTCGTGAGGTCGATAGCGGCGCACGCATTGTGGATGCGATACTGACCAACACGCTGTTGCCACGGATCAGTCAAGAATTCCTCATGCGCCTGTCCCGTGATGAGCCCCTCGGAAAGGTTCAGCTGTCGGTCGAGGACGGCGAGTTCTGCTATGCCTTTTGAATTAGGCTTGGCGAACTGAGCGGAGAACGAGCCTTTGACCCGACACCTCATCCAAGCGACTGAGTCTTTGAGCACGCTTGCGGCGACGTATCAGCTCTCGGGCTGGCAGGGGCTTTATTTCGCTGCGGTCAATAGCGCCTTTCGACAGCAGTTCCCCGATCCTTGGGCCATACCGCAAGGCGCTGAGATCGCCATTCCCGAGTCAGCGCTCGAGCAACAGGCAGCGCTCAGCCTGCGACAAGCCCAGTTGGAAGGGCTTGAAAAGCAGGTCAACACGCTTGCGGACAAACAGCGCCAATTGCTGCTAGCTCCGTTCGGGACGACAGGACCCAGTGCGCCACAGGCGGTGATGAGCAGCGTCATCCATAGCGTTGTGTCCACCGCAACCGAAGCCATCAGCCTTCTGAAAGCGCCAGATTGGCGCTGCAGTCATCGCGACCACGATCTGCTCAGCGATGCGCTGCAACGGTGGGTGCTCGGTGATGCCGAGGCTGCAGCCTCCCTCCTTTCCCTACTTACCCGCGCGGCAAGGGGGGTACCTTGGTGCCTGCCCGCGACCAACGCCCAGGCCTGGTGTGATCCAAGCTGCCCGCTGTTCTGGGCCAAGCCGTTGATCCTCTCGCACCTCCCCAGCGCCTTCGCCGATGCGAGATGCCAGCGTGCCACGGTGAGCACGCTGCTGCGTGCTCACCAGTTAACGCTCACGCAGTTGATCCGCCAACTGCGCTTGCTGCGTACCGAGGTCATCATGGAAGCCAACCATCTCGGGAGACTGACCGATGGGAGACCCTAGCGACACGCCCACCCTGGTCTCCCCGGACGAGGCCGTCAGGGTGGCCCTTGCCTGGCACCGAGAAGGACGCTTCGCTGAGGCGGCGATCCTCTATCAGCGCACGCTCGAGGTCGAGCCAATGCACGCGGAAGCGCTGCATTTTCTAGGGATGTTGAGATATCAGCTCGGCGCCCCTGATGACGGTCTAGACTATGTCCGTCAAGCGGTGGCCGTCGCACCGCACTACGCCGAGGCCCAATGCAACCTCGGCAATATGCTCTACGAACGCAATGAGTTCGATGACGCCGAGGCCGCTTATCTCGCGGCGCTGGATTTGCAGCCGGCGCTCACCGATGCTTTGAACAATCTCGGGCTGCTGTCGAAACGTCGCGGCGATCCAGAGGCTGCAGAAGGCTGGCTCCGCCGAGCGATCGATCAAGCACCTGAGAATCCCACGGCTTATAGCAATCTCGCCCATCTGCTCGCCGATCGGGAGCGCTACGAGGAGGCTGAAACCCTACTCGAGCGCGCCATCGAGCTGGAGCCACAGTTTGCCGCGGCGCACCGTAACCTCGCCGATGTCTACCACGCTCAAGGCCGCCTGCCTGAAGCAACGGCTGCCTATCAACGCGCCGTCGAGCTCGGGGCGGACGGCCTCCTAGGCCTGGCGACGACGCTACGTAAACAAGGTCTGGTCGAAGAGGCCATCGCCGCGTTCCGAAAAGCCTGGCAGCTCGGCGCCCGCGATCCGAGCCTCTTCCACAGTCTGGGCAGCCTGCTCAGCGCGCAAGGCAAGCAGGCGGAAGCGGCCGATGTCTTCCAGCAATGGCTCACGTGGGACCCCGATAATCCGGTGGCAGCGCATATGTTATCGGCAAACACCGCTAACACTTCGCATCAATTGCCCTCACGGGCGCCAGATGACTATGTGGAAGCGATTTTCGACGGGTTCGCGCGGCATTTCGATCGTCGGTTGCAAAGCCTTGAGTATCGCGCGCCCGAATTGGTCGCCCGCGCATTAGTGGAGGACCGCGCAGACGTCACCGCGCTGCATATCCTTGATGCGGGCTGCGGCACCGGGCTGTGCGGGCCCTTGCTGCGCGACAGCGCCGCGGTCCTTGAGGGCGTTGATCTCTCGCGCGCGATGCTCGAGCGCGCCGAGCAGCGCGGTTGCTATGATCGGTTAGTGAAGGCCGAGTTGACCGCTTTCTTGGAGCAACACTCCGCTCGGTATGATGCCGTGGTTTCAGCCGACACGCTGGTCTATTTCGGCGATCTCGAGCACGCGCTGCGCGCCAGTGCGAGGGCGTTACGCGCCCAAGGGCGGCTCGTGTTCACCGTTGAGCAACTGGTTGCTACCAACGGCGCCGTTTATCGCCTGCAGGGCAATGGCCGCTACGCACACTCGGCGGCCTATATCCAGCGTGTCATCGAGCATACCGGTTTGCGGTTGCTGCGCAGTGACGAGGTCGTGCTACGGCTCGAAATGGCCAATCCGGTCGCCGGACTCCTGGTTGTCGCGGAGCGCTCGACGGCCCCCTATCCGCTACACCGCTAAAGTCGACGAAACCTATGGCCGAGCTTAGAAAGTCCGTCGCTACCCAACGATTCCGCTCGAGTGCAATCAATACGGTGCTCGGCGAGGACGTGCTGCTGCTGCAGCGCATGGTCGGCCAGGAATCGCTTGGGCGGCTGTTTGAATTCCAGCTCGATCTCCTCAGCACCGACGCCGAGCTCGACCTTGATGCCCTGCTCGGCACCAACGCGACGGTACGATACCAGCAGCCGAAAGGCGGCACACGCTATTTCAACGGCTTCGTCAGTGAATTTCGGTATGCCGGAGAACGCGGAAACTACGCCGCCTACGATATGGTATTACGGCCGTGGTTATGGTTCCTCACCCGGACAGGTGACTGCCGCATCTTTCAGCACAAAAGTATTCCTGACATTATTAAAGAACTGTTTCGGGAACATGGCCTAACCGATTACGAGGAGGCGTTGACTGGAGACTATAGTGAATGGGATTACTGCGTACAATACCGGGAAACCGACTTCAACTTTGTGAGCCGTCTGATGGAGCAGGAGGGAATCTACTATTTCTTCAAGCACGACAATGGCAGGCATGTACTTGTACTTGCCGACAGTTATGGTGCTCACGATCGTTATCCTAATTATGCTGAGATCTGCTGCAATCCCTCGAACCGGCCGATCCATACCGAGCATATTAGCTACCTCGACGTCCGCAAAAAGGTATTGCCGGGCGTTGTGGCATTGAATGACTTCAATTTTGAAAAGCCGAAAGCAGACTTGAAGGCAAAGGGGCCCAAGACACGGCCTCATACAAAATCTGATTTCGAGATCTATGATTATCCGGGGGATTATCGCGAACAAGACTTAGGGGATACTTACGCGCGGAAGCGCATCGAGGAGCTACAGTCGGAATACGAAGTCTCATCCGGACGCGGTAACGCTGCCGGGCTCGCGGTTGGCTATCTGTTCAATCTCAGGGACCACCCGCGTACACGCCAAAACCGAGAGCATCTCGTCACGAATGCCACCTACGAGATGTGGTCTGAAGAATTCGAGACGGGCTCCGGCCTCGGTGCCGGCGAGCAGCCATTTCTTGTCAGCTTCTCGACCATCGATGGCCAAGAACAGTTCCGTCCGATCCGCAGCACGCCGAAACCGATCATTAGTGGGCCACAAACGGCGACGGTGGTTGGTAAGGCTGGCGAAGAGATCTGGACCGACCGATATGGTCGGGTAAAGGTACAATTTCACTGGGATCGCTATGGCAGAAAGGATGAGAACAGCTCCTGCTGGATTCGAGTCTCGCAAGGCTGGGCGGGTAAGCAGTGGGGGGCGATTTATATCCCGCGGATTGGTCAGGAGGTCATTGTCGAGTTCTTGGAAGGCGACCCAGACCGGCCCATTATCACTGGCCGAGTCTACAACGCCGATGCCATGCCACCTTATGAACTGCCGGCGGAAAAGACAAAATCCACACTGAAAAGCTGCTCAAGCAAAGGTGGTGGTGGGTTCAATGAGATTCGCTTTGAGGACAAGAAAGGGGACGAGCAGATTTTTGTACATGGTGAGAGAAATCAAGACACCAGGATCAAAAACGACAGCTTTGAGTGGATCGGTAATAATAGGCACTTGATCGTTAAGAAAGACAGGTTCGAGAACATCGAGAACTGCACTCATCTCAAAGTGCAAGCGGACCAGATGGAGGAGGTGGAAGGGGGCAAGCACCAAAAGGTTCAGGGAGATCACAACCAGAAAGTTCAGGGTACACTTTCTGTGGCTGTCAAGGGTGACATCCAAGAAAAAACAGATAGGAAACATGCACTTGATGCGGGCATGGAAATCCACCTAAAGGCAGGGATGAATGTCGTCATCGAAGCTGGGACCCAGCTGACGCTTAAGGTGGGCGGCAACTTCATTGACATCAATTCCGCTGGCCTGTTTTTGAGCGGCTCGATGGTGATGATTAATAGCGGTGGGAGTGCCGGACGAGGATCGGGCGCTACACCGAATGCGCCGGACAGTCCTCAAGACGCCGAGGAAGCCGATCGAGCGGACGCCGGAGGCGTGACTGAAACGCAAGCCTCTCCGATCGAGGCCTCGGGGCCTCGCTCTTGGGACTCGACAACAGTGCGAGACTATTCGAATCCTCAAGCCCAATCCATGACTCAAGCGGCGCAGTCGGGGACACCATTCGTCGAGCTCAACCGCTAGTCCGTTGATCCTGGGCTGGTACTGGCCAACGGCTTCGATGCCGCGGTCCTTGTAGGCGGATACTTCTCGAGGCACCTTTGTATGCGCGAAGAAACCATCGCTGCAAACCATGAGCGACTCCGCGCTGCAGCCGGCGATGATTCGCAGCTGTACGCAGTCTTGGATGGTGCGGCGATGATCCCCGACATCGTTCAACGTCTTCGTCAGTACGCGATCAAGTCTGGTTGCTTGTTGCCTGGCGAGGTCGACTCCGAGCTGAGGCGGGTCGCACCTCACCTGGCCCACCTTAACGAGCAACCTGCGTTTCTTGAGTGGCTTTTGAAGGAAGGACTGGGCAAGCATTGGGGCGTGTTTTTGGTAACACCCGCAGCCTTTCAGACATTGCGTCAGCATCTGCAGACACCGTTGCATGTGTATTCGCCTGACAGCGAACCGCTGCTGTTTCGTTTCTACGACCCAAGGGTGCTACGCGCCTACTTGCCGACCTGTGAGGACCAACAACTTGCCCAGTTCTTCGGCCCGATCAGTTGTTTTCTGGCAGAACGCGACGATTCTATGATGCTGGAGATATTTGAGCTCCGGGAAGGGGCACTGCATCGTCGCTAAACAGTCCCGCAGGGATCTCGATGCTCGGCGACGGTTCGGCCTTGAAGCGATAACCCTCACCCTTGGAGGAGCATGACGATGGCGGGCAAGCCGGCCGCACGTACGACGGATGCAACGGCACATATGATGTCCCCATTAAGCCCTGGCCCGGGCAGCCCAAATGTACTCATTGGGTACTTGCCTGCTTGGCGAGGGCTTCCGCTAGCCTCAGCTGGCGCCTTGCAGGCAGCGAAAGCCGGTTCTCAGGCGCGGATCACCACTGCACAAGCGGCCACGGCCGCTGCTGCAGGCACGCCCGGTGGGCCTGCAGCCAAGGCGGCCGAAGAAAGCCTGAAACTAGCAGAAGCCGCAGCAATGGGGAGCCTGATCTCCAGTATGGCCGGGGGCGCCGACGTTCACGCCTGTCCAATGCCACTCCCAGCGCCACCACATGGTCCAGGCGTCGTGGTCAACGGCAGTATGACTGTTACCGTCAACAATCTCCCTGCTTGCCGTGTCGGCGACACCCTGGTCGAGGCACTTGGCCCCGCGAATAAGATCGTGAAAGGCTGCTTAACGGTCATGATCGGTTAGTTCGAACTGGGTGCCCTTGGACTCGGTCAGCCACCGTGCCTATTCCGCTGGCTGAACCGCCTTGGCCGTTGCAACAGGCTGCTTGATCGAGACTACCGCATGCCGGAAGACTACTGCACTGTATTGGGCTTCTCAGGCGAGGTGAGGCGATGAGGATAAGTCCAAATCAATGGGACTCACTGGCGAGCGTTGCGCCTGACGTCCTGGCGCACCGCTTGTTCGACATCCTCAACGAGCATGTACCCGAGAGCCTTGAGGATGACCGTGAGGTCACAGTCGACGCGATCGCCCAACAGATCAAACGGGCACGCGGGTACAGGCTAGAAAGCGAATACGAGGTGTCCGTTTACGTGCTCTGCGCCTTGTTACTGGGCGACGATTTTGATGAGCGTTTTCCCGAGGCCGGGAAGGTCTTGGCCCTCGACACCGCAGGACGCGACAAGGCTCAATGGCTGCGGAGCTGGACCGAAGTCGTGTTCACAACACTCAACGAATAGAGACCATAATCGTGCACTGGGGTAAGCTGTTTTCAGAAGCCTGGGCTCAAGCGTCCCCGTCGGCACGGGCCGCAGCACGGGGTTTACTAGGTGGCGGGCCTGCGCTCGCTGGACAGACTCCTGACGGTAACAAAGAGGCTCGCAATCCGACCAACGTGCCAACTGAAAAGATCGCCGCGTTGTTCAATGCGCTTTCGCGTGACCTCAGCCATACACCGACCGACTTCCGCGTCACCCGCACCAAGCGCTCCGTTCCGATAGAGGCGTTCTTCCGTCAAGAATTACATGGTCAAGGCGCGCCGTTCGATGGCTGGCTCAATTCCTTGATCGGCAGCGAAGCGGTCGATGTGACCTTTTCCGAAGAAAGCTTCTATCAGTGGACTGGCGGTCTAACGCTCGAGCAATCGCTCGCCGTTTACGAATGCGAAACCGGGAAGACTCTAACACGCGATCTTGTCGGCATCTTGTTTACCGATCCGGCCCAGGCACGAGCGATTCTGACCAGCGACCCGGACATTCATCTGCACTATCGGGCGATTTTGAACGGCAATGCGCCCTTGGATATCCGCGCCGCTCAAGAAACCGATGGCTGGCTTGAGCGAACAACCACGACGCCTCTAACCCACGATTCGGTTCCGATTGGATATCGAAGGTTTGTCGCAAAGGATGGCCATCGTGAGATTATGTTCAAGCCCGACGGCACCTTAGATGCCCGGTCAGCATTCCATGGGACGTTCAATTTCTTTAGTCCGCATGCATTCCCGTTGACCCACATCGCTGTGGACGTGGGGCCCTATCTGACCCATGTTAAGTCCTGATTCTGCGGAATCACCACCGGCTTACGTACGTACCATCCGCCGCCCCCAATTAGATGCCGCCATGTCTCGCAAGCCTGAGGATACCACCATTGCGCGTTTGGAAGATGCCAGCAAATGGCTCATTACAGAGGTCGTTGCAGAGCTCTATCAGGAGCCCAGACGAGGTGATCAAATCCAGTCAGCCTTGCTCGACCGTTTTAAATTAAGGTCATACAACAAGCCTGGATTAGACAGTGAAACTAGCTGGCCTCATTTTATCCCGTTCTCGAGGGGAATATACTACGACATCTCGGTCGTCGCGAGCGAGACCATCGGCCATGGCTACTTCGAGTACTGGTTTATTGCAGTCACCCAACAGGCATGGGTAGCGACCGCCAAGACTCAGTGTCGATTCATTGTCACGCAGGCGGAATCGAAGACGTCATACCGCGCCATTCTTAAGAATGAGGGGCGCTTTTTCGATCAGTACGACGTTGATGGACGAGCCGTTTTCAAGCTCTTTCCGGAAGCGGACCTCCGATTGAGGAGCCGCCTTACGCCTTGGCTTCTCCCGAGTTGTTTCGAAAACCGCCCGGACCTACTGGAAGAGGAGGTCAGCGTGCTCCAAGATGGAAGCTACGTGCTGCGCCCGATTTCCGCAGCCACTAGCGGTTAGCAGGTCAACGCCTGTCTGGCCAGCTGCCGATGGCTGCTATGCCTTAGGCCGCTTTCTGATTTTGCAGGCCGCGGGGTCATGCTGTTAGGGCTTTTTAAAGCAATGCTTCACGATCGAGTACGTCGCGGCTGAGGCATCGGCAATAGTGGCCGAACTGTGGGAAGCTGCTCCGTGATGCCTGCCCGCGCGAATAGGCTCGACCTGTTCGGACCTCGGCCGAGGTCATTGATTGGGCCGCATGCGCGAAAAGCTGCACTTCGTTCCAGCGGTGTGCGGCGATTCCGCTGATCCATGCCTGTGCTCCGGGGATCATTTCGAACGCTCGCGCGTAGAACGTGGCGAGAACGCAGAGCGCTTCCATCGCGTCCCGAAGATTAATGATGACAGCGTTTCCCTTGAGCATCCGCGCAGCGAGTGCCTCGATGCGCCGGGCGACTCCCAGCACGTTCGTCTCGCTTCCCAGGCAATGGCGGCCCGCATGGCTAAATCTTTGGTCAATTTCGGAGACGGATAACCACATAGCATCCTGTGAGTCAAACACCGTCCGGCTGATACTCCCGAGCAGAGATCCCAGCATGTTCCAGTCCGTGGCAGCGAGCTCCGATTGAGGCTGGCGCACCCCCATTCCAGCACGGTGCACGAGGCGCCAGCGCTCTTCTATTCGAGCGAAATACCGCTGCAGGAGGCCCACATACCCATCGATTTCGGCAAGAAACCGAACTGCGGCTTTCGCCGATACTACATCACCCTCTTGCCAAACGGTTGCGGGCCGCCCCACGATTGCTGCAAAGGCAGTAGGCTGATCAAAGCCAACGCTCTGATAGGTCTCGAGCTTGTTGTTTTGCCACTGATATGGGGCTTGGTGGCCATTCTGCACCTTCAAGGCAATCGCATGGTAGATCGCCCCTCGTAGGTCATCGCATTCGCGATGGCCGGAGCCGTTTTGGGCTGCCGCTTCTAAGGTTTGCGTCATGCGCTCACGCATCTTGGGGTCGCTGCAGCGTGCGATACCCTGCCGGAATGCATAGAAAAGCGCGAAAGCGTAATTGAGAAAGCTTAGCTCTTTGATACGATTCTCAAGGACTGAGCCCTTGACGTCAATTGGCCTCAGTTGGACCTTCAGATCGCCACGCCAATGCAGATCGAATAGTCTTTCCAACAGTGCTCACCATTGCATTAACTAGAAACAGCAGTTGACCGCTTCCCATAGGAACGACCGTTTGAGGGAAGTTGGCTTCTAAGCGACTCTCAAGCTGCCCTTCTGGTGCAGGGCGCTACGGTCTCTAGGGCACACCCCGCGCGGCGCCCCGCTGCGTTAGTGCGCATTGGAATAGCATGGCTATGCCGTCTCGTTGCGCCTTGCTGGCTTGTTTGCGAGCTGGCACGCGGAACGCACCCTGATGGCCGTGCAACTGCCGCTTCTAAACCGCGTCCAGAGACAGAAACGTCATTTTTCCGCATTAGGCGCGGTCAAAACTGCACATCCCAAACTGGACGCAGTGTAGTCAAAGAAGCAACAGGCTATTTTTGCACAACGCCGACCACGCGCTGGTCATCGACCACGACGAGCAGCGTGATCTCGTGCCTGGCCATCAGTTCAAGGGCTGCACTCATATTGCTGTCTACACCGATCGTCACCGGGTCGGGCGTCATCAAATCCTCCGCTGTTGCCGAGAAGAAGCCGGACTGACGTACCTGCAGGGCGCGACGGAGGTCGCCATCAGTGATGATGCCGCGGACATTGCCCAGTGCGCCGGTGACGAGTGCAATCCCGAGCCCTCCCTCGCTGATAACAGCAAGCACAGACTCGGCAGCGGCATCTCCGGCAACAAATGGGAGCTTCCAGCTGCGCATCTCGTCACGCACCCGCTGCAGCAGCCGGCGCCCAAGGCTACCACCGGGATGGAAACGCGCAAAATGGTGGGCCTGGAAGTTCCGCGCCTTCATCAGCGCGACGGCCAGCGCGTCGCCCATCGCCAGGGTGGCTGTCGTCGAAGCGGTGGGCGCGAGCTGCAGCGGGCAGGCCTCGCGCTCCACAGCCACCGACAGATGCAGGCTGCTGTGCTGTGCGAGGGTGGAGCCGGCGTTGCCGGTGAGCGCAATGATGGCGTTGCCGTTGTCGCGCAGGAACGGTAGCAGCTTGACCAGCTCTTCGGTCTCTCCGGAGTTGGAGAGCGCAACGAAGACATCATCCGGTGTCACCATGCCGAGGTCGCCATGGAAGGCCTCGCCCGGGTGCATGAAGAACGCCGGGGTGCCGGTGCTGGCGAGGGTCGCGGCGATCTTCTTGCCGATGATGCCGGACTTGCCCATGCCGCAGACGACGACGCGGCCGCTGGCGGCGAGGATGCGCTCGACGACATCGGCGAAGCGGCCGTCGAGGTTGGCCTCGAGATCGGCGATCGCGCGGGCCTCGATGCGCAGCACCTCGCGCGCGACAGCAGCGTGGTCCGCTTGTGGCGACATCGCTCAGAAACGGGGGTCGAGGTTCTTGACCTTGCGGCGGAAGTCGCGCGTGACGGCGTCGATGTCGCTGTCGCCGGCGATCACGCGCGGGGTCAGGACGACGACGAGCTCGGTGCGGCGTGCATCCCTGCTGGTCTGCCCGAAGAGCGGGCCGATGATCGGCGCCCGGTAGAGACCCGGCACACCGGACTTGCCACCGGAGCTCTCATCCTCGATCAGGCCGCCGAGGACGACCGCTTGACCGGAGCGCACGGCGACGTTGCTCGTGATGTTCCGCGTGCGGAAGGAGGGGGCGTTATTGGTCTCGATCGATGCGGCATCGGGAATGACGGAGCTGACCTCCTGATCGATCTGCATCTGCACCAGGCCGCCCGGGGTGACCCGCGGTGTCACCGAGAGCTGGACGCCGGTCTTGCGGTATTCGATCTGGTTGATGATCCGATCGGTGACAGCGGTCCCTTGCTGCTGGGTCGTGGGAACCGGCACCTCGTCGCCGACCTGGATGTTGGCCTCTTGATTGTCCATGACCATCACCGATGGTGAAGAGAGCACGTTGACCAGGTTGTCTTCGGCCAGGGCCGATAGGGTCGCTCGGATCTCGCTCGGACGCAGCACGACCGACCAGTTGAAGCCCTGGAAATTCGGTACCGGTACGTTGGAGTCGTCTGTCGCGATCAATGATTGCCGGCTTTGGTAATCGTCGACGGCCGGCCCTTTGAAGCGCCATTGCACCCCATAGCGCAGGCTGCCGGTGAGCTGGATCTCGACGATCGTCGCTTCGACCAGGACCTGCAGCGGGACGATATCGAGCTCCTTGAGCGCGCTCAGGATGCGCTTATAGTCGCGCGGGCTGGAGCGCACCAGCAGCGAGTTGTTGGTGTTGTCGGCGACGATGCTGACCTCGGAGCTGAGGGTAAGCGAGCTGGCGGTCGCACCGCGGGAGCGCGCGCTGGACTGACCGCCAG
The DNA here is from genome assembly GCF_016584085.1 of Halochromatium glycolicum. Taxonomy (GTDB): domain Bacteria; phylum Pseudomonadota; class Gammaproteobacteria; order Chromatiales; family Chromatiaceae; genus Lamprobacter; species Lamprobacter glycolicus. Next base: position 38,970 of record NZ_NRSJ01000024.1, read on the forward strand.
CGGTACCCGCCTCGCCCTCGGCGCCGCCGATGGCGGCCTGATTCAGGCCGGGCGCCACGCCGCCGATGCTGCGCCGGCTGCGCGCGCCGCCTTCGTCCGAGAACAGCTTGGTGAGGATGTCGGCCAGGTTCTCGGCGTCACCGTGGCGCACCCGGTAGACATAGAGCCGGCGGGCGGCGTCACCGGATGCCTCGGCCAGGTCGAGCCGTTTGATCCAGTCCTCCATCCGCGCGAGGTAGCTCGGCTGCGGCGAGACCACGAGCAGGGCGTTGGCGGTCTCGACGGGGATGAACCGAAACAGCCCTTTCGCGGCGTCGACGCTCTCATCGGCGAGCAGCGTCTCGAGCTGGGTGACGACGTCCCCGACCTTCGCGTACTCCAGCGAGAAGAAGCCGACCGAGAGGCCTGCCATCCAGTCGACATCGAACATCTGGATGGTGTCCAGCATCGTGGTCATCTCGGGCCCGGTGCCGGCGACGACGATCAGATTGCGCAGCGTGTCGACGCGGACGATGCTGCCTTCGGGCGCGAGCGGCTCGAGGATGTTGGCGATCTCCTCGGCGCCGACATACTCGAGCGGGACCACCTGCACGGCGTAGCCTTCGGGTAGCGCCCGCTCGGAGCTGCCGAGCTGAGGCACGACGCGGCCCTGGACCGCGTTGGCGATCGGTACGACCTCATAGTTGCCACCGCGCCTGACGAGAGCGGCATTGTTCATGCGCAGCAGGGTCTCGAGGGTGGGAAGCAGCAGATCGCGGCTGATCGGGCTGGCGGTGGTCAGCGAGGCCGTCCCTTGAACCGCTGGGTGCAGCGTGTAGTTCAGCTCGAGCACATCACCGAGGATGATCTTGACCACCTCGCGGATATCGGTGTTGTCGAAGTTGAGGGTGACATCGGCGCCCTGGATGTCCGGCGCTGACGAGCGCGGTGCGCGCACCGGCCGGACAAAGGTGCCGGTGCCGGTTTGGATCGAGTCCTCAGGCTCACCGACCCGATCGTCCTCCAGCTGAATGCCCCTGTCCTCGCGAAACGAGCGGAAGGGCTCCGAGTCCGACCCGTCCGCGAGCCGGTGACCTTCGGCGCTGCCGACCTTCTCGGTGGGGTCCCAGACCAGGCTGCTGCACCCCAGCTGCAGGAGGCACAGCACCAGCACGAGCAGCAGGCGCCGAGCAGCCGAGGCTCTCGGCCGGGCGCTGGCGAGCGCACCGGGCCAATGGTATTGCAAGCGAGCGGAGAACCGCTGGTTATCGATCATCATCGGCGCCGGAGTTCTGCGATGCAGGGGCAGGCTTCCGTGGCGTTCGCGCGGGCGGACGTCTGGCCTCGCGGCGTTGCGTCGGCGGCGAACGCCGGACTGGGGGTGCATTGAAGTCGTTCAATTCTAGCGTTTCGCTTTGCCCCTGTCGCTCGAAACGCACCCGATCCGGCTCGATCGCGGTGATCACCCAGCCTTCGTAGTCGTCACCCCGGCGTTTCTTGACCAATTCGTTCCGTTGGGCCGGGGGGACGAGCCAGACCGTTGCGAGAGTCGGACTCTGGATCAGGATGGCATTGACATCGAGCCCTGCGAGCTCCTCGGCGGTCGCTGCATCGGCGTCTACAACGGGAGCCGGCTCATCCGATGGCGGACGTCGGTCCGGGCTGAACAGCGGTCTCTCGGCGACCGAGAGATAGTCCTCGGCCGTCCGGGTGTCATCCAATGCGATCGATGGCCGCGCGGGCGGCTCGGGCAAGTCGAGGGTACCGGAGGCTGGCGCCGGAGGCGGTGCCGGGGGCCAGCCTCGCCATTGCAGCGCCGCCGCCAACGCAAGCAGGACGATGAGCGAGATCAGCACAGACCTCATGAGGCGCTCCCCAGCGAATAGCCGAAGATATCCAGGCGCACGGTCAGTTGGTCTTCTGGCGTCGCGCTCGGCGCCCCACGCGAGCGCCCGCGGGTGACACGCCGGACCCGCCGGGTGCTGGCGCGGATGGACATCTGATCAACGAACAAGAACGGCCGCGCCTCCTCGAGCCGGAACAGCAGGTCGAGCAACTGGTCGGTCTGGGCCTGGATCTGGACACGCAGCCGCACGCGGGGCGGCGAGTCGGCCTCCTGGGTCGGCAGGATCTGGGCGCTGATCGGGCGGGCGTCGACGGCGCGGATCATCTCTTGCACGCGGCGCTGCAGGGCGGCGCCGGCGAGCGCCGGGGTCGCCTCATCGAAGGAGAAGGCCTTGAAGTCGTCATTCGTCCGCTCGCGGGCGAGCTCCTCGCGCAGCACGGGCAGGGTGGCGACGACGCGCTGATACCGCTGTATCTGGTCACGATCGTCAGCGATGCGCCGCGAGAGGTCGTCTAGCTCGCCCCACCAGGGTAGGCCGATGGCCGCGACCAGGGTCAGCGGCAACAGCAGCAGCAGGGCCCAAGCGATCAGACAGTGCGTTGGAGCGGCCGATTCGGACGGGCTCATGGGGATGGGCTCATGGGGATGGGCTCATGGGGATGGGCTCAGGGAGAGGGCCTTTGGTAGTCGAAGGCGATGTGGAAGCGCTCGTTGCCGGAGCTGGCGATCTGCATCACCGGTGAGCGGAAGGTCACGTTGCTGATACCAGGACCGTTCTCGAGCAGCGCGATCAGGGCCGTCGCCTGGGTCGATTCGCCACGGATATCGACCTCGCCATCGCGGTAGTTGAGGGTCTGCACCCAGGTACCGTCCGGGAGCAGATCGGTGAGCTCGCGCAGCAGATCGGTCATCCTCGGCGCTTCGGCCTTGCGCTGCAGCACCGCGACACTGCCCACGCGCGCCTGTTCGAGCTCCTCGCGGACCCGGGTGACCTCGGTCGCCCGGCCGCGCAGCTCTCGGAGCCGGTTCTCGAGGTCCTGGTGGATCTGCTGCCGCTGCCACAGCGGCGAGACCAACAGGATCAGCACGAGCAGCAGCGCGATCCCGCCAAGCGCGGCGTTGATGAGCAGGCCCAGGCGCCGCCGCCGCGGGCGCTCGGCGGGCGGCAGCAGATTGGCGCCGGCCCAAGTGCCTGACCAGGTCAAGCGATCCGCTGGGGCCTCGATGCGGCGCAGATACTCGAGCCAGCCGCGCGTCTGATCACGGCGGCAGATCGCCAGCTCGACGTCGAGCTGCTTGCCAGCGCCTTGCTCACCCAGGATGCGGGCGTCGAAGTAGACATCGTCGCGGCTGAACGGGGTGAGCCGGTCGATCTCGTAACCGAGGACGGTGCGGAGCTGGTCGCGGACCTGGGCCGGGAGTCTCAATCTGCGGATCAGGACCGCGTCGGCGGGCAGCTCGAGCAGGGTCTCGACCCAGGCCGGGCGCTGCCGCTCAGCGGCTTGACCCGGCAACTGCTCGGCGCGAATGTCCAGCGCGAGATCCCCGAGCTGCTGGCGGTGACCGCCCGTGTCACGCATCACACGCGCCTGGGTGCCATCGACCTCGATGACGCGGCGAGGACGTCGCTCGGCGATCCAGTTGCGCAGCCGCGGCGGGAAGCACTGCGACAGCTGCTGTAGCCAGCCCTGCAGGCGAGCGAGGAGGCGACCGTTGGATGGGAGGCGCAGGGCGTCTAGCCGGGGGGTCAGCGACATCGGAGGGTGCGCGGGCTGTGTTGCATGGCATCGGATGATCCGACCCTGAAGAGGGCGGATCAGGAACCCTCAGTATAGTCAGCCGCGGGGTCCGGCGGGCTGCCGAGACCATCGCGCCGCCAGAGGATCTGGAATGGTCGGCCGCGCTCGCCGGGAACGCGCAGCAATGCCTGCATGGTCCGACCGCCGTCAGCGCCGCCTTGGCTGACCTGCGCCCGGTAGAGCGGGCCGCCGCGGTCGGCAGGGGTTGCGGCCTGCATGGCCTCATCGAAGAGCGGCTGGTCGCGCTCGCGCACGAGCTGGCGCGCGTTCTCGAGCAGGAGTCCCTGGGTGACGGCCAATACCTCGGCGCTCGCATAGGTCGTCGAGACGCGCTGCCCGGTGTCGGCCACGGTCAGATGGGGCGCGAGGCGGCGGTAGAGCGCCGGCGTCATACCGAGCACCTGCTGGAGCTCATCGACACTGCGAAAGGGTCCGTCGCGCGCGCCGAAAGGGCGCTCAGCGGCGAAGTAATCCGGGTCCTCGGCGCCGTTCAGGCGCACGAGGTCATCGGGATCACGCCAGTCGAGGATCGCATCGGCGAGCTGGTCGCGCTGGACCTCGTCGAAGCCTTCCTCTCCCTGAGCGAGCTCGATCAAGGTCGCAAGCTGCTCCCGCGGGATGCTGTTCAGGTTGAGCCGGGCGGCTTCGTCGAACAGGCGCAGCTCGAGACGCGCCCCGCCGAGCTGAAGTTGCCGAGGCTCACCATCCGGCACCCAGACGGTGCTCGAATCCTCGGGTGCCAGGAATGGGGTGCTCAGCAGGTTCAGCGCGACCAGATTCAGCACCGCATCGGCCTGGGCGCGAAACCGGGCGGCATCGATCTGGTTGGCGGTCAGCGCCGACTGGGTGCGCTGGGTTGTGGTGAGGCTGAGCGCCATCACGGTCAGCAACGCGAGCACCCACATCACCAGCACCAAGGCGATCCCGCGCTGGCGGCAAGGGTCAGCGCAGCGATTCGGTTGCATCACTCGCGAGGCTCAGGTCCAACGCGATCAGCGCCGCCGGCCAGGACTGGACCGGCGTCGTCAGATCGATCGCAACGGCGGACGGCGGTTCGCGCTGGTCGAGCCACGCTTCATGCCAGGCCGGCTCGGTGTCGCCTTCGATCCGGCCGAAGTAGTCGAGACGGAAGCGCTGAACCGCCGGGAGCAGCACGGTGCGGCCTTGGGCGCCGGCCGCGAGGTCTTGGTCGAACGGCCCCGCATCGAGCGCGGAGGCGCCGGTCTCGAGCAAGGGCTCCCATGGTGGGAAGTCGTCGCCGCCCTCGAGGATCTCAGGGTGCAACAGCCAGCGGCTCAGGACCAGGCGCGGCGCGCCCTCGGTCTCCTCCAGGTTCAGCCTGAGGATGTAGAGCCCCGGAATGCCGACATGTTCGGACAGCGGCGCGACCCATTCGATCGCCTGTGGCTCACCGGCGAAGACCGGCTGCTCGACGCCATCGACGACGACGGTCTCCGGGCGCTGCTGGCGCAGGCTCCGGGCGATGAATTGGCGCGCGACACGGAGGTCGGCGACCCGCTCTGAGGTCGTCTCGACCGCCTCCCAGCCGCGTGACCCAAGGCGCAGTCCCGAGAACAGCAGGATGGTGATGATGCCGATCAGGGCGAGGGCGATCAGCAGCTCGACCAGCGTGAAGCCGCGCGCGTGCGCGGGACACGGCGGCACAGGTCCCGAGAAGGCAGGCCCGGGCAAGGAACCAGTGTCTAAAGACCGGTTGGCGCCTGTCCGCGAATGGGCTCCCAATTCCGAGAACACCGGCCGCGGCAGCCTCGGACAGCAGTTGATGGACAAAGCCTTAGCGGGAGACAGTGGCTGCAAGACAGTCATTGGGCAGCGTTCCGCGCACCATCAGAGACCCGACTCCGGGCCGAGCCGGATGGTGCGCAGCGTGACACGACGGGTCCCGCTGGCGCTTGGCCAGGCGGCCACAGCGGTGACCTGGTACGACGCAAACGCCGCCGCGTCGCCGAGCCAGCCGCCGGGCTGGTAGGGCTCGATGGAGATGATCCAGTCCATGCCGTCTTCGGGCTCGCCGCTGTACACGCCTTCCTCGAGTGGAATCGCGATACCGACGCGATCGAGCTTGGCCTCGGCGAGCGCGACGGCTCGGCTATAGGTTTCGTTCAGCGCAGTGGTGTTGAGTGCCCGCGAAAAGATCTGGAGCAAGACACCGAGACTCAGCGCCAGGATCGCAAAGGCGACCAGGACCTCGAGCAGCGAGAAACCGCGCTCGCCTCCTCGCCGCCGATAGCCATGACCGCTAGGCCTGAGGGTCAGACGGGTAGCGGAGCCGAGCCCTGGCCGCGACCGGACATGCAGCACAGCGTGCCGCCGCTGAGCACGAATCACTCGTGGTGCGTGTTCGATGGCCGCGCGCGGCAGCCCGTCGCCCTGACGCCACTGAACGTGAAGGCCATGCTGGGGTAGCCCAGCTCCTTGAGGCCCCGCACCCTGAGGCTCAACGCCGCGACAGCACGGCCGAGCTAGCGGCGCACCGCTCATTCGCGCTCCCAATCGGCGATGAGGATGCGCCCGGTCAGCCAGTTGACGCCGACCTGATAGCCGCGATCGCCGTGCTTGAGGATCACGCGGCCGCCGGAAGATGTTCCGTCGGGATAGAAACGGATACCGCCGATGCGCTCGCTCTCCATCTCGTCCTGGGCTGCGATGAGCTCGATCTCGAGCCCGTCGGGCAACGCGCCATCGCGGTTGCGGCCCGGTACGCGGTAGCGCCCGGCTTCGATGTCGAGGCGCCAAGCGGCATCCTGACCGCTGGCGATCGCGATCTCACGGGTCTGACGCAGGGCGCCAGCGGTGCGCCGGGCCGCGGCCTTGAGCTCGACGCCCGGCAGTGCCGCCGTGATCAGCGGCGGCGTCAGCGTGAGCAGCAGCCCGCCGATCGCGAGCACCACGATCAGTTCCACCAGCGTAAAGCCGCCGATGCGCGTGCGCTCGTTCATGGCGGAATGCGCCGCGGCCAATCGGCTCGCAGGTCACTTAGAAGCACGAACAGAATGCCCTCTATGGCTTTAAAGATCAGCAACGTGTGCGGGGTAGCCGGGCATTTTGATCAGGCCTCTTAGCCGCACAGCACCGCCCGGCGCAGGCCACCAGGCGCAGGCCGCCAGGCGCGATCGCGGCAGTATCGGCCACAATGGAGCAGCGCCGAGCGGGGTACCTCATGAACGCTCCCAGCTCGTGATGTCCCGATCCTCGCCCTCGCCGCCTTCCTGGCCGTCAGCGCCGAGCGACCAGATATCGTAGGGGCCGTGCTGCCCGGGTGAGCGGTATTGGTAGTCGTTGCCCCAGGGGTCGTCCGGCACTTGCGCCTTCCTCAGATAGGGACCGTTCCAGTTAGGGGCGTTGCCCGGGTCCGAGACCAACGCCTCGAGTCCTTCGGAGGTGGACGGATAGCGCCCAACCTCGAGCCGGTAGAGGTCGAGCGTTGCGCTGAGATCTTCGATCTGCAGCGCTGCAGTCTTGGTCTTCGAGCTGCCGAGGAACTTCATCACCTGGGGACCGACGAGCCCGGCGAGCAGGCCGAGGATCGCGAGCACGACGAGCAGCTCGACCAGGGTGAAGCCGCGGCTTTTTCGTTCTAGCTTTGAGCGTTGTTGTGGGAGCATGGGTTCAATCTTCATGGCTAAATGCAGCACCGACTCTCCTAAGAGCGCTAACAGAATGCCCTCTGTGGACTAATAAATCAGAAATCAGCAACGTGGGCGGGCTATCCGGGCGTTTTGATAGGGCCTCTAAGCGAGCAACTCGGAGACACAAAGGGAAAAATCCGGCGCCTGTTGCGAGTGCAAGAGATCCCCGGCGCGGGCCAACCAGGTGTCGCGATAATGCTGCCCATCTGGATTGCGATGAACTTCCACGACGCGATCCTGAAGATTCAGGATCCAGACTTCCGCGATGCCATGCTGAGCATAGAGTGGCAGCTTGACCGAGCGGTCATAGCTCAGCGAAGAATCCGCGACCTCGATCAACAGCAGAACATCGGCCGCGCGCGGCTTGGCGTGCTTGTAATAGTCCGCGCGAAAACGTAGCAGCATCAGGTCTGGCTCAGGCTCGCTGTGCTCGCCCAACACCAAAGGGCTTTGCACCGATACGAGCGCATCCTTGATTCCACTCCGATGGACGAGATGATTGAGTTGGGTCGTCAATCCCGCATGCTCGTCACCAATGGGCGGCATGTCAATCACTTCACCGTCGATCAATTCAATGTGATCGTCTTCAGAAAAGATCCCCGCTTCAGCCATGCGGTGATAATCGGCGCGACACAGCCGATGGCGCTGGCGGTCAAGAATCTGCCGATTCAGCAGCGTTTCTGGGCGAGACAGGGCGACGGCTTCCATGAATGTAAAACGCCTCTCATTGCGTGGTTTTATTGCGTGGTCTGAGCAAATGATTCTCGATGTTGTCAGGCATCAGATGTTGCGGACCGCCCCAGGGAAACGCTGATTGGTCAGCGTTTCTCACGCGGGGTAGGAGCCCCGTCTGATTTTTGGCCAGGATGGCCGATCAATCAGCATCTCCTCTAGAACACCAGCTCGTTCGCACCAAGGATCGCCATCAGGATCGAGATGATGATACCAGCGACGATGACGCCGAGGCCGATGATCAGCGCCGGCTCGAGCAGGGTCAACAGGCGCTGGACGCTGGTTCGGGTCTCGCGGTCGAAGATGTCGGCCACCTTGGCGAGCATCGCATCGAGCGTGCCGGATTCCTCGCCGACGCGAATCATCTGCAGCGCCAGCTGCGGCAGCACGCCGCGGCTGGTCAGCGGCTCGGCGAGACCGCGTCCGTGCTTGAGGTCCTCGGCGGTCTCGTCGAGGCCGTCACCGATCTTGCGGTTGTTCACGACCTCCTTGGCGAGGTTGAGCCCGCTCAGCAGCGGCAGGCCGTTCTTGAGCAGCGTCGAGAGTGTATGACAGAGGCGCGCCGTCTCCATCTTCCAGATCAGATCGCCGAACAACGGAACGGCCATCACCCTGTAATCGAAGCGGCGGCGGTTGTCCGGGTTCTTCAGCCAGCGCTCGAGCACCACGGCGATTACAGCGACCAACACCAGCAGCGCCCACCAGTAGTCGCGGAACAGGTCTCCGGCACCAACGACGATACGGGTCGGCGTTGGCAGGGCCGCGCCCATGTCGTCGAACAGCACCGTGAACTGGGGCACGACGAAGACGAGCAGCATGATCACCGAGAGGCCGGCGACGACCAGCAGGATCGACGGATAGACCAGCGCCGAGGTCACGGTGCCGCGAAGCTCGGCGCTGCGCTCCAGATAGTCCGCCAGCCGGCCGAGCACTTGATCGAGCGCGCCGCTGGCCTCGCCGGCCCGTACCATGTTGACGTAGAGCTTCGGGAACTGGCCGCCCTGGGCCTCGAGTGCGGTCGAGAAGGTTGCCCCGCCGCGCACCCGCTCCTGCAGATCCATCAGCACCCGTTTGACGTGCTCTTCCGGCGTCAATTCGGCGAGGACGCCGAGCGAGCGGTCCAGCGTCAGACCCGATTCCAGCAGGGTCGCGAGCTGGCGGGTCATGCCCTCGATGTCCTTGGCCTGAAGCCCGCGCTGGCGCCGGCGCGCGAGCTGGGCGGTCAACCCGCCTGCCGAGCGCGTCTTCAGCGGCAGCAGCCCGTCGGCCTGCAGCCGCGCGATCAGGGTCGCCTCATCGGCCGCCTCCTGCTCGCCTTCGACCTCTTCGCCATCGAGCTTGACCGCTTTATAGAAGTATCGAGGCATGGCTGTGTGGTGGATCGAGCGCTGGGCAGCAGCGTCCACCCTTCAGAGCAATTTGACCAGCGCGGTAATGGCGCCGACCTGCGCGAACATCAGCGGTATCAGCCAGGCCAATAGCGTGTTGCGACTGCGCTCGATCTCCGTTTGCAGTTGCCCCCGCATCTGCTCAAGATCAGTACTGAATTGCCCGCGCATCTGCTCTATCTCGGTGCGCAGTTCGCCACGCGCTTGCTCAATTTCAGTACTGAAATGGCCGCGCATCTGCCCAAGCTCAGTTTGCAGATCGCTCCGCATCTGCTCAATTTCAGTGCTGAAATGGCCGCGCATCTGCTCAAGCTCAGTTCGCAGATCGCTACGCATCTGCTCAATTTCAGTGCTGAAATGACCGCGCATCTGCTCAAGCTCGGTTCGCAGATCGCTCCGTACCTGTTCAATTTCAGTGCTGAAATGACCGCGCATCTGCTCCATCTCAGTACTGAAGTGCCCGCGTATCCGCTCGACCTCGATGCTGAGGTCCGCGCGCACCTGTTCGATCTCGGTCTTCAGCTCCGCACGCACCTGCTCAATGTCCGTCTTGAGCTCTGCACGGACCTGCTCGACCTGCACGGACAGGTTTGCGCGTATCTGCTCAATCTCTCGTTGCAGGCGCAGCTCGGTCTCGCCCAGATGCTGCTGAGTCGCGAGATCAGGAAGATGAGGGTAGCGTTCCTCAAGCTGCTCGAAGGCCTCGGCGATCACGCGCGCGCGGGCGCGATCATCGGGTGCGCTTGCAAGGGCCTCGTAGAGCTCAACGGCAGAGAGCATGTTTATCCTGGGTGGCCTCGGTTCGGCAGCCTGGGTTACGGGCAGTCACGACGACCAGCGACGATAGACGATTAAGCCACTGAGTAGCAAGCAATTGTTCGCGTGAATCACGCGAAATTGATCGTCCGGGGTGGCACCGTGCGATGAACGTTAGTCGACTTCAGCCACGCGCAGCACCTCCTCGATGGTGGTGCGTCCATCGAGCGCCTTGCGCAGGCCGTCTTGATACATGGTTTCCATGCCTTCGTCGATGGCGATGCGCTTGATCTCGGTCGCGGTGGCGTGGGCAAGGATGGCTTGGCGGAGGGCCTCGGACATGAGCAGCACCTCGCTGATGACGAGACGCCCGCGATAGCCGGTGCCGTTGCACTGGTCACAGCCGACGGCGCGGTGCAGGTCGACCACCCCCGACAATCCCTTGATGTGGGCAAAGCGTCCGGCCAGCTCGGGCTGGGCCCGGTAGGAGGCACGACAGTTCGGACAGAGCCGCCGCACCAGCCGTTGAGCGAGGATGCCGTTGATGGTGCTGGTGAGTAGATAATCCTCGACGCCCATGTCGAGCAGACGGGTGACGCCGCTGGGGGCATCGTTGGTGTGCAGCGTCGAGATCACGACGTGGCCGGTGAGCGCCGACTGCACGGCGATGCGCGCGGTCTCGAGATCGCGCATCTCGCCGACCATGATGATGTCCGGGTCCTGGCGGACGATCGCGCGCAGGGCGCCGGCGAAGGTCATGCCGATCGAGGATTTGACCGGGATCTGGTTGATGCCGGGGACCTGGTACTCGACCGGGTCCTCGACGGTGATGATCTTGCGGTCCTCGGTGTTGAGCCGACTCAGTGCCGTGTACAGCGTCGTGCTCTTGCCGCTGCCGGTCGGGCCGGTGACCAGGAAGATGCCGTAGGGCTGATCGAGCACCTTGAGCATCCGCTCACGCGGCAGGCCGTCGAAGCCGAGGGCGTCGAAGTCGAAGCGGACGCTCTCCTTGTCGAGCAGGCGCATCACCACGCTCTCGCCGAACATGGTCGGTACTGTCGAGACGCGCAGATCGAGCTCCTTGCCCTGGATGCGCTGCGGGATGCGGCCGTCCTGGGGCAGCCGGCGCTCGGCGATGTTGAGCTTGGCCATGATCTTGACGCGCGAGATCACCGCTGCGGTGGAGCTGACCGGCGGCGAGTCGGCCTCCTTGAGGATGCCGTCGATCCGATAGCGCACCTTGAGCTGATCGGCGAAGGGCTCGATGTGGACGTCCGAGGCGCGTGACTCGACCGCGCGCTGGAGGATCTGGTTGACCATCCTGATCACCGGGGCCTCGCTGGCGAGATCGCGCAGGTGCTCGATGTCCTCCTCGCTGAAGTTGCCGAGCTCGGCCTGGGCCTCGGCCTCGGCCTCGGCATCGTCATCACTCGGCTGCTCGTAGAGCCGCTCGAGCACGGCCTGGATCTCGGTCGGCAGACCGACCTTGAGGTCGATCTCCTTGCCCGTTGCCATCTGCAGCGCCTGGGTCGTGAAACTGTCGAGCGGATCAGCGACCGCGATGCCGAGCGCCTGCTCGGTCTCGAACAAGGGCACCACCTTGGCGTCTTTCAGGAAGCGCAGGCTCAGGTCTGCCTCAGCGACCGGGGTCTCGGGATAGTCGTCGGCGCCGATCAATGGGATCGAGAGCACCTCGGCCGCCGCTGCGGCCATATCGCGCTCCGAGACCAACCCCAGACGGACGAGCATCAATCGAAGCGGATCGGCGCTCTCCTCGGTCAGTTTGCGCGCCCGCGCCAGATCGCCGGGGGAGCACTTGCCGCGCTGCTGCAGGGCCTCGATCAGCCGTTGCTCGGTGCTCGGCTCGCTCGTTGTCACAGCTGGGGCTTCGCCTGGCGTGGAGTCTGGTCGGGTATCGGAAAGGCCCTGCCCGGAACCAACCGGCTCGTCGGCACCGCTCTCGCGGGCGCGCCTGTAATCCGGACCAACCGGCTCATCGAACAATCCGAGCTTGGGCTCGCGCCGGTGGTCGCGTGCGTTGCGTGTCGTCTGCCCGGTCTCGCGGGTGTCGCGGGGCTCGCGGGTCTCACCGAATGGCTGCGGTCCGAGTCGCGTCGCTATGGTGTCCTCCGGCGCGACGGAGGTTTTGGCTTGCTTCATGCTCATTCGACCTCGCTAGTGCATCGCGTCAGAAATGCCGAGAGCCTTTTCCTGCCATCGGACTCTCAGCGCTGTAGGAGCCCGCTTGCGGGCGATTTTCGCAGCCGCGAGCGCGGCCTGGTCGCCCGCAAGCGGGCTCCTACGACCATTGGAGGCAGCGGCAATCGGTCTCGGGAGCTCCGCTGTCTTGCGCTAGCTCGCCGCTCGCACCGGCGGGCTCGACGCCCGCTCAGCCGCCGGTTGCGCGGCAGCAGGGTCGCCGCGCGTTGCCGGCGGCGTCCGCCATTCCGGCACCAGCTCCCGCAAGAGCTGGAGCAGCTCGTCCGGCGGGGCGCCGTCGCAGGCGGTGCGCAGGCGCCTGAGATCATGGTCGAGCGAGTCGGCATCGATTCGCTCGCGACGCGCGGCCTTGATCTTCGGATGCTCGGTCTGCATCAGGTCTTCCCGATCGTAGAACAGCTCCTCGTACAGCTTCTCGCCGGGGCGGAGCCCGACATATTCGATCGGGATCTCGGTGTGGGGTTCACGCCCGGCGAGGCGGATCATCTGCTCGGCAAGGTAGCGGATCTTGACCGGTTTACCCATGTCCAGCACGAAGATCTCGCCGCCGGCGCCGATCAGCGCGGCCTGCATGATCAGTTGGCAGGCCTCGGGGATGGTCATGAAGAAGCGCTCGATCTCCGGATCGGTCACGGTCACCGGCCCGCCCTGCTCGATCTGCTGGCGAAACAGCGGGACGACGCTGCCGGCGGAGCCGAGCACATTGCCGAAGCGCACGGTGATAAAGCGCGTTGCCGGTGCCGAAATCAGCAGTCCGGTTGAGCGCTGGGCCGCTCGCTGGTCTGTCGATGGGCTCGCGGTCGGCAACGAGCCCATAGAGGTCGAGGCCGTCTCGGTCAGGGCGCTCGAGCGGGTCGTTGACGCCGCTTGAGCGCGCGCCTGGCAGAGCATCTCGGCGGCGCGCTTGGTCGCTCCCATCACGTTGGCCGGATTCACCGCCTTGTCGGTCGAGATCAGCACGACGCGCTCGCAGCCGTGGCGGCTGGCGCAATCGGCAACGGTCTCGGTGCCGAGCACGTTGTTGCGCACGGCGGCCCGGACCTGGGTCTCGAGCAGGGGCACATGCTTATAGGCTGCGGCATGGAACACCGTGTGCGGGCGCTGAGCAGCGAACAGCGACTCGATCGCGGCGCGATCGGTCACGTCGACAAGCTGGACCTCGTAGGGGGGCCGGTCCTCGCGCCCAGCGAGCTCATGGTCGAGCCGATAGAGGTTGAGCTCGCAGTTGTCGACCAGGAGCAATCGCCTCGGCTGCGCAGCGAGGATCTGCCGGCAGAGCTCGGCGCCGATCGAGCCGCCGGCACCGGTCACCAGCACCACACGATCGGTGAGACCGGCGCGGATCGCAGCCCAATCGAGCTGCACCGGATTGCGGCCGAGCAGGTCGTCGATCGAGACCTCGCGCAGTTGGCGGATGGTGACCGCACCGGAGAGCAGATTCTTGAGCTGCGGCACGGTGCGGAATGGCCTCCCGGTAGACTCGCAGAGCTCGACCAACCTCTGCATCTGGGCGTTGGTCGCAGTCGGTACCGCGAGCATGATCAGGTCGATCCCCAAGGACTCGACCAGCTCCGGGATCTGGACCGAGCCGCCCTTGATCGGCACCCCATGGATGTCGCCGCCGTGCCGGCGCAGCTTGTCATCGACGAAGGCCACCGGGAAGTACCTGCGGCCGGGATCGCGCAGCATGTCGCGCACGAGCATCTCGCCGGCGCGGTCAGCGCCGACCACGAGCACGCGCTCGCCCGGTCGCAGGCCGAGGCGGTGGTCCTTGAGCCGCCGATAGAGCAGCCTTGGACCGGCAAGTAGGATCGCCTGGAAGCACAGGAAGAGCGGCGGTACCGAGCGCGGCAGGAATTCGTTGCGGCTGAGCACGAACAGCGCCAGCACCACCAGGAGCGTGGCAAGCGTCACGGCCTTGGCGATCCGCGCGAGGTCCGGCAGCGAGGCGAAGCGCCACACACCGCGATAGAGCCCGAACGACCAGTAGACGACGGCACAGATGAGCATCACCAGCGGCAGCTGGTCGACCGCGGCGGTCATGAACGCGTCCGGGACGTCGCTCAGATTGAACCGCATCCAGAAGGCGCCGAGCCAGGCGACGGGCACCATCACCAGATCGTGCGCGAAGGCCGCGGTGCGCGAGCGCAGCCGTTCGTACCAGCGCCGCCACATGGCCGGATCAGCCTCGCTGGAGGCGCTCGGCGAGACCGACGCGCAGGTGGATCAGCAGGTAGACGAGGCCCCAGGCGCCGATCAGCTGCCATTGCTCGGCCGTCGTCATATCGACTGCCGCCAGGGCGCTCGCGGCCACCGCAGTGATCAGCACCGCGGCCCAGCCAAGGGTGCGGCGATGTCCCCAGCCGGCGAGCACCAGGCGCTGGTAGTGGTGGGAGCGGTGCGCCTCCCAGAAGCGCTCGCGCCGGAAGGCGCGGCGCAGCAGGGTCCAAGTCGCATCGACGATGAAGGGCGAGAAGACGAGCCAGCCCACCCACAGGGGGAACAGCTCGGCGGATGCCCCCCAAAGGGTCAGGCCGCCGGCCAGCAGGCCGAGGCTCGATGACCCGACGTCGCCGAGGAAGATGCGCGCTGGCGGCAGATTGCCGGTGAGGAAGCCGGCCGCCGCTGCCGCCACGGCGGCGCAGGTCGTCGCGTAGAGCAGGTCGCCGCCGGCGAGGCCGAGCCAGGCCAGCGCGCCGAATCCGACGGCCGACATCGTGCCGGCCAGTCCATCCATCCCATCCATGAAGTTGTAGAGGTTGATCATCCAGGTCAGATAGAGCAGGGTGAGCGCAAGGGCGAGCCATTGAGGAAGCGGGACCAGCGGGCCGGGCAGCCCGAGTAGGTCCCAGCGCAGCCCGCCGAGCCAGAGCAGACCGGCGGCTAGAAGATGGACCAGGAGCCGGGTGCGCGTCGAGAGGTCATGGCGGTCGTCCCAATAGGAGACCGCGGCGACGAGCATCACCGCCAGGGCCAGCCAGGCGAGCTCCGGACGCAGGCCAACGAGGACGCTGATCAGCAGCAGCGCCACCAACCAGCCGGTGAGCACCGCAAGACCGCCGCTGCGCGGCACCGGGCGCGCGTGCAATGAACGGGCGTTGGGCTGGTCGAGCACCTGCAGCACAGGCCAGCGCCTGTTAGCCAACCCTGCCGTCGCCGTGATGCTGATCACTGCCGCTATCAATACCGGCACCGCGGCGATCAGGTCCATATCGGGCTCATCCAGTCCAATCCGGTTGCCGCGGGAGACGACCGCATACCCGCGAGAGGGGCCATCAGGCCGGCCGCATCAGTTTTGCCTCAACGGCGCCGCGACGCTCGGGACCCATCAGCAGTTCGATCAGGTGCAGGGCGAAATCCATCGCGGTGCCCGGTCCGCGTGAGGTGACCACCTTACCGTCGGTGACCACCGGCTGCTCCACCAATTGCACCTGGGGATAGCGGGCGCCGTCGATCGCGCCCGGGAAGCTGGTCGCCGTGCGCCCGTCGAGCAGACCGGTGCTGGCGAGGACCTGCGGCGCCGCGCAGATCGCCGCGCTCCAGCGGTCGGCAGCGGCCTGACGGGCCAGCAGATCGTGTACACGCGTGTCGCGGTCCAGGTGGGTCGCGCCCGGCTGTCCACCCGGGAGGACCACCATATCGAACTCGTCTTCGGCGACCTCATCGAGGTCGGCATCGGGGACGAGCCGGGTTCCGCGACTGCACTGGACCGGGCCGGGCTCGATGCCCGCCGTGATGACCTCGATCTCGGCGCGGCGCAGCAGGTCGATGATGGTGACGGCCTCGAGCTCTTCACAGCCGGGCGCCAGGGGGATCAGAACACGGGGCATGGGCTCCTCCTGTATGCGAGTTGGGTTCGGGTGCGCGTCGTCACCAGATTCTGCTCGGGTTTCTGGGGCGCGCCGCTCGGTGCGGTGGCTGTTGTTTGCTTCAGGGGCGCGCGCTGCATCGTTCTACGGCGTGCTGCTCGATTCGGGCGCCGGGCTCGATGCGGCCGCTTCAGCGTCAGCGTCGGCAACGCCGGCCTTGGCGGCGGCAGCCGGCGTCTGGCCCAATATCGCCAGCCCCTTGAGCACATTGAGCGCCTCGGAGAGCTGGTAGTCCTCGGCAGCCAACGGTTGTTCCTGATCCTGCTCCGCCTCCTGATCCGGGTTATCGGGCGAGGCCGATGCGTCATTCTCGTCGCTCTGGCTGCGATCGTCTTCGAGGTGGCGCATCAGGTTGGCCTCCTTGAGGGGGGCCACGTCGGATTCGGCGGCCAAGGTCAGACTGCCGCGTTCGAGGATGATGTCGGGCTCGATCCCGAGCGCCTGGATCGAGCGTCCGGACGGGGTGAAGTAGCGAGCGGTCGTGAGCTTCAGCGCTGTGCGGTTGTCGACCGGGATGATCGTCTGCACCGACCCCTTGCCGAAGGTCGGGTTGCCCATGATCAGCGCCCGGCGCTGATCCTGCAGCGCGCCAGCGACGATCTCGGAGGCCGAGGCGCTGCCGCCGTTGACCAGCACGACCAGCGGTGCGCCGTCGAGCACGTCGTTTGGGCCGGCATGGAACTCGAGCTTGGCGTCCTCCATCCGCCCCTCGGTGTAGACGATCAGGCCGTCCTCGAGAAAGGCATCGCTCACGCCGACGGCGGTGTTCAGCACGCCGCCGGGATTGTTGCGCAGGTCGAGCACGACCCCCTTCAACGGGCCGTCGTTCTTCTGCTGGAGGGCCTCGACCGCTTTCACCAGGTCATCGGTGGTGCGGGCCTGGAAGTTGGCGATCCGCAGGTAGCCGAAGCCCGGCTCGAGCAGGCGCTTCTTGACCGAGGCCACCTTGATCACGGCGCGCTCGATCTCGACCTGAAGCGGTTTGGCCTCGCTGTCCCGCATCAGGGTCAGCTTGATGGTGCTGCCGGGCTCGCCGCGCATGAGCTCGACCGCCTCGCTCAGGCTCAAGCCTTTGACCGGCTTGTCGTCGATGCGCACGATCAGATCGCCGGCCTGGATCCCGGCGCGTTGGGCCGGAGTGTCATCGATCGGCGCGATCACCTTGACGAAGCCGTCCTCCATGCCGACCTCGATGCCGAGGCCGCCGAATTCGCCCGAGGTGCCAACGCGCAGGTCGTTGTACTGCTCGGGCTCCAGATAGGCCGAGTGCGGGTCGAGGCCGGCCAGCATGCCGCGGATGGCGCTCTCGAGCAGCTCCCGGTCCTTGACCTGCTCGACATAGTCGCTCTTGATGCGGCCGAAGACCTCGGCAAAGACGCGCAGCTCCTTGAGCGGTAGACCATCCGGGTCATCCTGTTCGTCCAGGGCCGCCTGAGCAGCCTTCTGGGCCTCTTCGATGCTCGGCTCGGGCCGGGTCCCGGTGGGCCTGAACCCGGGTGGGGGTGGCTGGACCGCGGGCGGCACCGTGGCCGGGACTGCACCCGGCGGGCCGTCGAGCTCGTTCGACTCGGCCGGGCCTGTCTCAGTCGACCCGGCCGGGGCTGCGGGGGAGGCTGGTGGAGAGGCTGCCGGGGAGGCTGGTGACGGGGCTGCTGGCGGGGCTGCTGGCGGCGCGTCCGTTTCCGGGACGGCCTCACCGCCTTGCCCTGGCTCGGCCAGCGCGATGGACGCTGAGATCAACGAGAGCAGGCAGGCAAGCGCAAGCTGGCGATCGATCATAGGTTCTATCCTGTTGGCCCACAGCGCAGGCCGGTTGAATGGGGTTCGTCAGGTCAGTGTAGTCGGAGCGCTGAAGCGCCATTGCGTTCCGCCCCAGGGGCTCGGGGGTTTCCGGAGCCTCCGGGGCCTCCGACCGGCATCAGCCGGCCCGCACCCGGCACCAATCGCTCGGATCGAGCGCCTGCCCTTGATGGCGAATCGCAAAGTAGAGCGCATCGCGCTCGGCACCGCCGCTGTTGCCCGAGAGCGCGATCAGATCGCCGGACGCGACCCACTCGCCAACCTCCTTGAGCAACGTCTGGTTATGGCCGTAGAGGGTCATGTAGCCACCGCCATGATCGATCACGATTAACATGCCGAAGCCGCGGAGCCAATCGGCGTAGGCAACGCGCCCGTGGTGCACCGCGCGCACCTCGGCGCCCGGGGCCGCGGCGAGCAGCACACCGTCAGCATGCAGCGCGCCGGAACCGCGGTCCTTGCCGAAGGGCCGCACCAGTTGCGCCGGCGCAATCGGCCAGGTCAGTTGGCCCCGCCGCTCACTGATCTCGGTTTGATCCAGCTCGATCTCATCGCGGATCTCGGCCTCGCGCTTCAGCCGCTCGATCAGTGCATGTAACGCCTCGGCATCGGCCGCAAGCGCCGCTACGCGGCCCCGGTCCTCAGCCAGCGCCCGCTCCAGATCGGCCAGAACCGCTGCGCGGGCGCGGCGTGCATCGCTGAGCCGGAGTCGGGTCTGCTCCTGCCGGGCAGCCAACCGCTGCAGCCGGGCGGCCTCATCCCGACCCTCGCGCTCAAGCGCAGCCAGGTCCTGGCGCAACAGCTCGATGCGCGCCACGCGGGCGGCTCGCGCATCGGCGAGCACACGATAATACCCGAATGCGCGCGTCTTTCGGCGCAGCGCCTCGTCGTCGAGCAGCAGCCGCAGATAGCCGCCGTGCCCGCGCACATGGGCGGCCCGCATCAGCTCGGCCAACGCAGCGCGTTGTTGTGCCAGACGCTCGCGCGTCTGCCGCAACCGCTCGGCCGTCTCGTTTAGGGCCTGCTGTTGTGAGACCGCCATCGCGGTGAGCTGGCGGTTGGCGCGTGCGAGGTCGTCGATATCCTGCTCGCTCTGCCGCAGTTCCGCGCGCAGCGCCTTGCGATAGAGCACCTGATCGGCAATGCCGGCGCGCAGCGCCTGGAGCCGAGAGCGAACCTGCTGCAGCGCCGCCTGATGCCGGGCGACCGGGTCGGGGGAGTCGCCGTCGGCTTCAGTCTCGGATACCGACGTGATCGTCGCTTCCGTCTGCGCTTCTGTCGGTGCTCGCCGCTGGGCTTCGCCATCGGAACCACTGGGCTGAGCTGCTGCGCTCAGGGGTTCCGCCGCGCTCGCGGCCAGCACCGCGCCGAGTGCAGCCAAGCCGAAGCCTGCGCAATAATCGATGTGACGCCTTCGACTTGCCAGCGCATCGGAAAGGTTTATCATCGTTTCATGAAGCGTTGATATTGGGGCGAACGATATGGATGAAGAGCGGCAGCTGCTCCGTGCACAGGCGCCACCCGAACAGGGTTTTGACGAGGGGCATCACGAGGTGCATCAAGACACCGAGCTGGAGCTCTTTGCTGATGACGCCGACATCGAGCGCGCATCCCGCTCGCTCAAGGCGATGTCGCACCCACTGCGCCTGAAGATCCTGTGCACGCTCGGCGATGAAGAGGTCAGCGTTCAGCACATCGTCGATCACGTCGGGACCTCACAGAGCAACATATCCCAACACCTCGCCATCTTGCGCGACAAGGGCATCCTCGCAGCGCGCAAGGATGCCAACCGCGTCTATTATCGCGTCGGTGACGCGCGGACGCTGCGGTTGATCGGCATGATGCGCGAGGTCTTCTGCAGCCGCATCCCCTAAGGCCAGGGTCCCTCGATGCCGAGGCTCTAGCAGCCAGCATCGGGCTTCAACGGCGCAAAAAGGGGCTCAACCGATCATCCGGCGCAGCGACCGGCACCAGTCGGCTGCGGCCTAGCAGGTGACGACTGATCCGCTGCAACCTATACTTGCGAGCCGTCCGCGCTGCGATGCGGCGCTGAGCGCGTCTTCGCGGCCTCATCCCTCCGTCTAGCGTTTCCAACACTGGCTATGCTCCTCGAATTCGTCGGAAACCATTGGGTGCTGTTCGCCGCCCTTGGTGTGATCCTCGGTCTGCTCACCTATACGCTGATCATTGGCGACAAAGGCTCGGTGGACCCGAGCAGTGCCACGGTCTTGATCAACCAGCGCGACGCAACGGTCATCGACGTGCGCCCGGCGGCAGATTTTGCGAAGGGGCACATCATCAATGCCGTCAACGTCCCGATGAACGGGTTCAAGAAACAGACCGGCGCGTTGGCGCGTTACAAGAACGGGCCGGTCATCGTCAATTGTCGCTCAGGCTCGCAATCTCAGGCCGCCTGCCATGTGCTGCGCAAGGCCGGGTTCGACGAGGTCTATAACCTCAAGGGCGGGATCATGGCCTGGGAGAGCGCCAACCTGCCGCTGACCCGCAAGAAGCGCTAACGCGCGGTCCGCCCGCGCCACCCCCCATTCCAGTCATCCGGAGCTCATCATGGCCGAGAATCAACAGCCTCAGGGCGATCGGCAGTTCGCGCTGCGCAGCATCTACGTAAAGGACCTCTCGTTCGAGGCGCCGAACACCCCAGCGATCTTTCGGCAGGAGTGGAAGCCGGAGACCTCGCTGCATCTCGATATCAAGCTCTCGGCCCTGTCCGAGGACACGCACGAGGTGGTGCTGACCGTCACGGTGACCACCAAGGTCGGCGAGCAGACCGCCTACCTGATCGAGATCCAGCAGGCCGGCATCGTCACCGTCAGCGGGTTTGCGCAGGAGGAGCTCGGACCCCTGTTCTACGTCTACTGCCCGAGCCTGCTGTTTCCCTATGCGCGGCAGGCGGTCTCGGACCTCGTCTTCAAGGGCGGGTTTCCGCATCTGGTGCTGCAGCATGTGAGCTTCGACGCCATCTACGCGCAGAAGCAGGCCGAGCAGGCAGAACAGGCCAAGCAGGGCGCTGGCGGCGAGCCGTCGCCGACGACGCATTAGTCGCGGTCAACTAGAGTCGGGTCGGATGGAACGTATCGCTGTCATCGGTGCAGGGTCCTGGGGCACGGCGCTAGCCGTGCTGCTGGCCGGCAATGGCCACCAGGTGTCACTCTGGAGTCATGACGCCGAGCAGGTGTCGGCGCTGCTCCGCGACCGCGAGAATCGCAGCTTCCTGCCGGGGATCGCATTGCCGGACCGGATCGGGCCGACCAGCTCGCTGGAACAGGCGCTCGATAAGGCGTCAGCAGTCCTGATCGCGGTGCCAAGCCAGTTCTTCGCCGACGTCGTCGGTCAGTTGGCGCCCTTCCTCTCGCCTAGGCTCGGTGTCATCTGGGCGACGAAAGGATTCGATCCCGACAGTGGACGCCTGTTGCACGAGGTGGTGCAGGACCTCACCGGCGACCGCGAACTCGCGGTCTTGTCCGGTCCCAGCTTCGCAAAGGAGGTCGCCCAGGGGCTTCCGACCGCCGTCACGCTTGCCGCATCGAGCATGGCGTTTGCGGATCGCTGCGCCGAGCTGGTCCGGTCAGAACGCTTCCGCGCCTATACCCATGACGACCTGATCGGCGTGCAGGTTGGCGGAGCGGCCAAGAACGTGCTCGCGATCGCAACCGGTATCGCCGATGGGCTCGGGTTTGGTGCCAACACCCGCGCGGCGCTGATCACCCGCGGCCTCGCCGAGCTGATCCGCCTCGGGCGCGCGCTCGGCGCCCGGCAGGAGAGCTTCATGGGCCTCGCCGGACTGGGCGATCTGGTGCTGACCTGCACCGACGATCAATCCCGCAACCGTCGGCTCGGCCTGGCGCTGGCTCAGGGAGCGCGCGCCAGCTCGGCGATCGCGGCCATCGGCCAGGAGGTCGAGGGGGTCGTGACCGCACGGGCGGTGCACCGGATCGCCCGCGAGCACCAGATCGAGATGCCGATCTCCGAGCAGGTGCATGCCGTGCTCTACGCGGGACAGACGCCCGCCGCAGCGACCCGAGAGCTACTGGAGCGCGCCGGCAAGTCCGAGCTCGAGGGTTTGAGCCCTTTGAACGCCGGTCGCGACTGACCGCGTAGCACGATGCGCGACGAGAGGCTACTCGAAGCCCTGTTGGCGCCAGGCCTCATAGACGACGACGGCAACCGCATTGGATAGATTGAGGCTGCGATTGCCCGGGCGCATCGGCAGCCGGAGACGCTGTTCGGCCGGCACCCCATCACGGACCTCGGGCGGGAGCCCGCGCGTCTCCGGCCCGAACAGGAAGGCATCCCCTGGCGCGAAGCGGACATCCGCATAGGTTTTCAGGCCGCGGGTGCTGAGGGTGAACAGGCGCGGTGCGCCGAGACGCCCACAGCAGCTGGCCAGGTCCGGGTGCCGCTGCACACCGACCCAGTCCCGGTAGTCCAGTCCGGCACGGCGCAATCGGCGGTCGTCGAGCTCGAACCCGAGGACACCGACGAGATGGAGCTGGGCGCCGGTGTTGGCGCAGAGCCGCATCACGTTACCGGTGTTCGGCGGGATCTCGGGCTGGTAGAGGATGACATGGAACATCGGGAGAGGGCGTCCCTGAGCTTACAGTGACCGCTTCCCGGTAGGCGCAACCGGAGGCAATGGGGCGCGGGGTCGATGCTGCGTCGACCGCTGTCGCCCACGCTTGACCCTTTCTGAAACGGCCGTGGTATATTAACGGTTCGGCATATACTATTGATAGGCTGGAACCGGTTCCATCCGGCCGCTCGCATCACGATAGCAACGATACCCTGCGGGGGAGAAGACCATGACCGATATCGCCGCGTTGAAGAAAGAGAAGCAGGAGCTGATCGACAAGATGCTCGAGATGCAGAAGCAGTTCATCGATCACGAGCATGAGCACGGCATCAGCGGTAAGGATTACTGGGCGTCTCAAGACGGGCTCCTGGCCGACTACCGGCAGGAGTACATGGACATGGCCAATCGCGTCGTCGATATCGCCCACGAGATCGTCGGCTCGAACCGGCTGTAGGGCGGTAGTGGATTCCTGCTATGCGCCGCACCCGCGACGCACAGCAGGGCTTGAACCTCACGCGGCTTTCGCGGGGTTCAGTTGTCGTCGGGACGGATGTGCTCGATGTAATGGGGCGTCTCTTCCATCGCCAGGTGGATGGTCTCGCCCTGGGCCCGAATGCGCTGATCGCTATCACGCAGCGCAAGATCGCAGCGGCAGAGACCGCGGCTCTCGAGCGGGATCGGAATCATGTCGCGGTAGGTGTAGACATTCTCATCGATGTCGCCGCCATCGCAGATGAAGGCCGGCTCCGATCCTGAACGCGCCGTCGCTTCCGGCAACGGAGCAAGTAGCTCGGCACCTTCCAGGATAAGCTCGCCGGCCTGCCACCAGAGCGTCTTCTCGGCGGAGCCGGTCATCGTCTTGATGATAAAGGCGCGAGAGAACCGTACCTGGAGCGTCCCGTCGGCGAAGCGGATGTCGGCGATCTCGGAACCGGGAAGACGGATACTGCTACTGTCCAATGGGCTGATCCTCGACTGATAGGTTGCTGAGGGGATGGGCGCGGGATACGCGCATCGGCCCGGAGAATGGGGCAGTTGAGCCGAATTGCCAGGGATCGCACCGCCACCACCGCGATCAGCATCCATTGATCAGCCGACCTGCTGCTCCTCTTCAGGCGGCTCGGGTCCCTCGGCCTCCATTCCGAGCTCCTTGATCTTGCGCGTGAGCGTATTGCGGCCCCAGCCGAGGAGCTTGGCGGCCTCTTGGCGGCGGCCACCAGTGTGCTCGAGCGCGGATTGGATCAGGATACGCTCGAACGCCGGCATCGCCGAGTCGAGGATGCCGCGGTCGCCTTGCTGCAGCCGGCGACGGGTCCAGGCCCTCAGCGCCCCCTCCCACTGCTCATGGGCACGCTCCGGTTGCTCGATGCCATCGAGGTCTGGCGGCAGATCGCCGACGTGGATCTGCTTGGTGGAGGCCATCACCGTCAGCCAGCGCGCGGTATTCTCGAGCTGACGGACATTGCCCGGCCAGTCGAGCCGTTCGAGCCGCTCCAGCGCATCGTTCGCCAGCACTTTGGCCTCGCAGCCGAGCTCCTTGGCCGCTTGGGCCAGAAAGTGGCGCATCAGTAGGCTGATATCCTCGCGCCGATCCCGCAGGGCCGGCAACTGGATGCGGATCACGTTCAGGCGATGGAACAGATCCTCGCGAAAGCTACCCTTGCCCACCAGCTCGCGGAGGTTCTGGTGGGTCGCCGCAATGATGCGCACATCGACCTTGATCGGGGTCAGACCGCCGACCCGATAGAATTCCCCATCGGCCAGCACGCGCAGCAGGCGGGTCTGCAGCTCTGCCGGCATGTCACCGATCTCGTCAAGGAACAGGGTCCCGCCATCGGCCTGCTCGAAGCGGCCTTCGCGCCGGGTTTGGGCTCCGGTAAAGGCACCGCGCTCGTGTCCGAACAGCTCGGACTCCATCAGATCACGCGGGATCGCGGCCATGTTGAGCGCGATGAACGGGGCTTCGGAGCGCGGGCTGTGCCGATGCAGCGCCTGTGCGACGAGCTCCTTCCCGGTGCCGGACTCACCGTTGATCAACACGGTGATGTTGGAGCGGGCGAGCCGACCGATCGCACGGAAGACCTCTTGCATCGACGGTGCCTCACCGATGATGTCCGGGCTGTGAGGCAAGGGCGCGGGCTCGGGTGGGGTCTCATGCTGGCGCCGACAGGCGCGCTGAACCTGATCCACGGCCTCATCGATATCGAACGGCTTGGGCAGGTATTCGAACGCACCACCATGGAAGGCCGAGACGGCGCTGTTCAGATCGGAATGGGCGGTCATGATGATGACCGGGATCTGCGGATAACGGCTGTTGACCTGTTCCAGCAGCTCAAGGCCGTCGATGCCGGGCATCCGGATGTCACAGAGGATCACGTCCGGGGTCTCCCGCTCGAGTGCATCCATCACGCCGACGCCGTTGGAGAAGCTGGTCACGTCCATCTCGGCCTGGCGCAGCGCCCGCTCGAGGACCCAGCGAATCGAGCGGTCGTCGTCGATCACCCAGATCCGCGGGACCCTATTCTTCATGCGATGCCTCCAACGGGAGATAGACGAAGAAGGTCGTGCATCCCGGGCGGCTGTCGCACTCGATCAGGCCCTGATGCTGATTCACGAGCTCCTGTGCGATCGCCAGCCCCAGCCCGGTTCCGCCGGAGCGGCCGGAGACCATCGGAAAGAAGATCCGGTCCATCAGCTCATCCGGGATGCCGGGGCCGTTGTCCTCGATATCGATGCCGAGCACGAGCCGGTGACGGACGCTTCCGATCGTGAACTGCCGCAGCACGCGCGTCCGGAGCGTGACCTGTCCATGCTGACCGGCGGCTTCGGCGGCGTTGCGCGCGATATTGAGTAGGGCCTGAATCAGCCGGTCGGGGTCGCCCTTGATGTTCGGGATACTCGGATCATAGTCCCGGATGACCGTCGGACCGGACGGAAATTCGGCCTCGAGCAGGCCGCGGACATGCTCGGTGATATGATGGATATTGACCGGCTGCAGCTGCGGGAGCTGGTTTGGCCCCAGCATCCGATTCAGCAGCGACTGAAGCCGGTCGGCCTCGTCGATGATGATGCGGGTGTACTCCCGCAACCCCGGATTCGGCAGTTCCCGCTCCAGCAACTGCGCGGCGCCGCGCAAACCGCCGAGTGGATTCTTGATCTCATGGGCGAGGCCGCGCAGCAGGGCCTGGGTCGCCTGATGCTGGGAGATCAGATACTCTTCGCGCGCGATCCGCAACTGGCGGTCGACCTGTTGCATCTCCATCAGCAGATCGTAGGGGTCTTCGATCGGATGCAGCGGCAGCACGGTACAGTTGACGCGGATAAGCTGTTGGTCCGGACGCTTGACCTCGACCTCGCGCTCGGTGAAGGGTTGCCGGGTCAGCAGCGCCTGACGCAGCCGATTCTCGACCAAGTCGACCGGGCAAGGCACGAGCTCGCCGGCGCTCTCCCCGAGGACCGCCTTGGCACTGACGGCGAGCAGTTGCTCTCCGGCAGTATTGATATAGCGAAGCCGCAACTCACGGTCGAACAGCAGGACCGCGGTGCTGAGGTTATCGAGGATCATCGTACCCAGGCGGCCGAACCCATTCAGTATCGTATTCATTGATCTGGAAGGAAGGCTTGACCTTGGACCCCTTGAGTTCAGCCATCTGCGGCCGGTATCGCGTCGGCCATTCCGCGCTTTACAAGCAAGCAACGAGCCAGATGGGGATCAGCCAGTAAGCCTCGGTTCAAGCAATCGATCCAGCATCTCGATTGCGACTGACTGCACTAGTCTAGTGCGAATCCTCGGCGCAGGCTGCACCCCGTTGCACCATCGATGGACACATGAGCAGCGCCAGATCAGTCGTCGAGGTCGCTGAACCGATCGCGGTCGCCCAGCTCAGCCAAGAAACCCTAACAGAATGGCCCCTACGGCCAGTCAGATCAGAAGCTTGCGCGAGTCAGGCGGTCGTTTTGATCGGGTCTCTAAGCCTCGGCAGCTTGTCTAGGCGAGGCGGGCATTCCGATAGGGCCTGAGTCGTCTGACTCACTGTGCCTGGCTGACCTGTTTGCGATCAGGAACGCGGAACCCACCCCAACGGCCGTAACGGTTGCTCCGAGGCGGAGGCGGTCAACTGCCGTTTGTAGGATGGTTCGTCTCGTGAGGGGCGCGGTGGAGGGCGGGGGGACGGCGCGCCAATGCTGGCGCGCCGCGACTCGCTCGGTCAGAGGCTGTAGTAGAGGTCGAACTCGACCGGATGGGTGCTCATCCGCAGCTGGGTGACCTCGTCCATCTTTAGCGCGATGTAGCCGTCGATCACATCATCGGTGAAGACGCCACCCGCGGTCAGGAACTCGCGGTCTTTGTCGAGTGCGTCCAGTGCCTGATCCAGCGAATAGCAGACCTGCGGGATCGCCTTCTCTTCTTCCGGCGGCAGGTCATAGAGGTCCTTGTCCATTGCCTCACCGGGATGGAGCTTGTTCTGGATGCCGTCGAGGCCGGCCATCATCATCGCCGCGAACGACAGGTAGGGGTTGCCCATACTATCCGGGAAGCGCACCTCGATTCGACGCGCCTTCGGGTTCGAGTCATGCGGAATACGCACCGAAGCGGAGCGGTTCTTGGCCGAATAGGCGAGCATCACCGGGGCCTCGAAGCCTGGCACCAGACGCTTGTAGGAGTTGGTCGAGGCATTCGTGAAGGCGTTCAGCGCCCGCGCGTGCTTGATGATGCCGCCGATATAATAGAGCGCAGTCTCCGACAGGCCGCCATACTTGTCGCCCGAGAAGATATTGTCTCCCTTGAGGCCGAGCGACTGGTGCACGTGCATGCCGTTGCCGTTGTCGCCGACGAGCGGCTTGGGCATGAAGGTCGCGGTCTTGCCATAGGCATGCGCAACGTTGTGCACACAGTACTTGAGGATCTGATTCATGTCCGCCCGCCGCACCAGGGTGTCGAACTTGGTGCCGATCTCGCACTGGCCGGCGGTCGCGACCTCGTGGTGGTGGACCTCGACCGGGACGCCCATCTCTTCCATCGCCAGACACATCGCGGCGCGGATGTCGTTCAGAGAATCGACCGGCGGCACCGGGAAGTAGCCACCCTTGACGCCCGGACGGTGACCCATATTGCCGTCCTCGAAGACGCGCTCGGAGTTCCATTCGGCCTCTTCCGAATCGACCTTGTAGAACGCGCCGGCCATGCTCACGCTCCAACGGACATCGTCGAGGACGAAGAACTCGGGCTCCGGGCCGAAGAACGCGGTGTCGGCAACGCCGGTTGATGCCAGAAAGGCCTCGGCGCGCTTGGCCACCGAGCGCGGATCACGCTCATAGCCCTGCATGGTCGAAGGCTCGAGGATGTCGCAGCGCACGATCAGGGTCTTTTCGTCGGCGAACGGGTCCATGATCGCGGTCGCGGCCTCCGGCATCAGCACCATGTCCGACTCCTGGATGCCCTTCCAGCCGGCGATCGATGAGCCATCGAACATCTTGCCATCCTGAAACAGCGACTCGTCGATGACGCCGGCTGGGAGCGAGACGTGCTGCTCCTTGCCGCGCGTATCCGTAAACCGCAGGTCTACGAATTTTACGTCCTCGTCTTTGATTGTCTTCAACACGTCAGTGGCGGACATCTGCGAAATCTCCCGCGTTTTGTCTTGAGCTAGAGGGAAAGGGGTGAAGGACCGAGTCTGCGGGCCGGTCCCAGTCTGCGCATGAGAGGTACGGCGATCCCGCGCTGGCGGGCATTGCCGCTGATCTGATTACCGCTCGAGCCCGTCAATAAGCATGCCGCATGCCATAGAAGAGCCCAAGCCGCCCGTGCTCCAGGCCCCGTCCGGGCGCTCGATCACGACCTCATTGGCTAAACCACTGATCAGGCGCCTGCGTGATGAGGCGAAGTGCGCCCAGCGCATCGCTCCGGATGGGTAGGGAAGCGGTCTCCAGGGCATCAGCAGCACGCATCGGTTATCTATGCATGGAGGCTGAGTCGGAATCACTGCACAGAAACGAAACAGGGTGCCAACGCTTATGCACTATAACAGTGCAAAGCCTGATTTGGCCGAACCTGATGGAGCCCAACCCGGCTTAGCCGAAGTAGATCCGCACGTCCGAGAATCTTGAGTCACCGCGCAGCGCCTCAAGGAGCCGCTCACGCAGCTGCCGAGCTGTCGGCTCGTCGGTATAGGTGCGCAACGGGAAAAAGACGTCGACCGCGATGGCGCCGTCGAGGTAGTGCAAGAGTACCCGTTTGCGAGTGACGGCCTCAGGGATCGACTCCCAGGCCGCATCGAGATGCTCGAGCACCTCGGTTCGCATCGGCAGCCCTTTGGTGGGCGCGCGGGATTCGTCGTCCTCAGGATCGATGTGGACGGTGACATCGGTCATCCGATCGATGGCCTGCTTCAGCCGCTGCTCGACCAGGACGCTGATCGCGTGCCCTTCCGAGACACTGATGTCGCGGTCGACGAGGACGTGCACATCGGCAGAGGCGTTTCCACCGAGCGTGCGGGTTCGCAGCATGTGGACATCGCGCACGCCGGTGCTGCGGCGGATGACCTGGCTGATCTCCCGCAGCCGCTCCGGGCTCACGGCGGTGTCGACGAGCTCGCGCGTGGCCTCCGAGCCCAGATTCCACGCGATCTTGGCGATCATGACGGCGACGATGACCGAGGCGACCGCATCCAGGTAGGAGAGGCCGGCCAAGGTGCCGGCGATGCCGATGAGGACCACGACCGACGAGATCGCATCGGAGCGATGGTGCCAGGCGTTGGCGATCAGGAGATCGGAACGCACCTGCTGCCCATAGGCGCGGGTGTACCAGTAGAGCGCCTCCTTGACCAGGATCGAGATCAGCGCCGCGATCAGTGCGATCGGCCCCGGCTCGAGCAGCGCATGCGGCTGAAACAGCCGATTGCTCGCATCCCAGCCGATACCGACCGCCACTGCGAACAGCAGGAACCCCAACGCCAGCGTCGCAACGGTCTCGAATCGCCCGTGGCCGTAAGGGTGCTCAGAATCGGGTGCTTGACCGGCCTTATGACCCGCGATCCAGACCAGGCCATCGGAGAGCAGATCCGACAACGAATGCAGTCCATCTGCGATCAGCGCATGGGATTGCCCGATCCAGCCGGCGAGGACCTTACCCACCGCCAGCAGCAGGTTGCAGATCGCGCCGATCAGGGTGGTGCGCTTGATCGCCTGAGCTCGGGCGAGGCGGTCGCCACTGTCCATGCTGGGTTACCACAGGCTCATGCGCCGGGGCGGCGCCAGGTGCGCGCGATTATACCGGTCATGGGTCATCACTGTGGATGCGCGGCGCCTCGCTGCAAGAACGCGCCAGGCCGTGTCGATACCGGGCACGGGCGTGAAGACGACCGCATACAAAAAGGATCGGTGGTGAGACAGTGGTCGTCAGCAGCGGTCCAGCAATTCCCGCCGCAAAAATATCTGCTTTAGAAACAATAAGTTGGCTTTGAGCCGAAAAAAATCTTTCGTAAACTTTTGAAGCCGAATCAGTATACTGCCACGACCTTCTCAAGCTGCGAGGCAGGTATTGATGAGTGGTCCGTTCTCACGCCAGCACCTCAGCGTCGCGGGACTGCTGCGCG
>NZ_NRSJ01000025.1 GCF_016584085.1 Halochromatium glycolicum
TCGGGGAGGGCATCTGGGGGTTGGCCATCATCGCAGGCTGGTCGATACTCGCAGGCTCGCTACCATAACCGGTTCCGCGGCATGAGTTACAGTGAAGTCGTGACCCCATTCGGCCCCATCGGCCTCCATTGGCAGGCAGAGCGATTGCTGCGCGTCCTGCTGACACCGCAGGCGGGCGCCGTCGCGCCCCGCGCCGAGAACGCTACCGCTGCTGCGGCTCCTGGCGCTATCGCCGCTGCTGCTGCGGCTCCTGGTGCTGCCGCTGCTACCGCCGCCGCTGCTGCTACGGCCACTACTAGCGCTGCCATCGCTACCGCCACTGCTGCCGACGCTGTCGCTGCCGAGCCGTCTCCGATGCCGACCCGACACCAGAACCCGACGCCGGCACCGCGCTGGATCAGCGAGGCGTTCGACGCCTACTTCGCCGATCCCGCGCAGCCGATCGACTGCCCGATCGAGCCGGCGGGCACCGCGTTCCAGCGCCGGGTCTGGGCGCGCATCGCGGTGATCCCGCCGGGCCAAACGGTTACCTACGGCGCGCTCGCCAGCGCGCTCGGCAGCTCGGCGCGCGCCGTCGGCAACGCCTGCCGGGCCAACCCGGTGCCGCTGCGCGTGCCGTGCCATCGGGTGGTCGCAGCAAACGGGCTCGGCGGCTTCGCCGGTGATCGCGACGGCCGGCTGCTCGCGATCAAGCGCTGGCTGCTGGCGCACGAGGGGACGCTCGGCACGGAGGGGACGTTCGGCACGGAGCGGGCGCTCGGCACGGAGGAGACCGGCGCGCGGCGCATGCGCCGTCCGGCAGCACAGGAGGACAGCGCTGATGACGCAAGCCGGCCCTGAGCATCAAGCCGACCCCGAGGGCGGTGATCGCAGGGGCCTGCGGATCATCGAGGCCTTCGCCGATGCGCTCTGGATGGAGCGCGGGCTGAGCGAGAACACGCTCGCGGCCTACCAATCCGACCTGCGCGCCTTCCAGCATTGGCTGAGCCATGAGCGTGGACGCGCCCTCGACGCCGCCGAGCGTGCCGATCTGCTCGACTATCTCGCGCTGCTCGCCCAGCAAGGGCGCAAGCCGCGCTCCTCGGCGCGGGTGCTGTCCTGCCTGCGGCAGTTCTACCGGCACCTGCTGCGCCAGGGGCTGGTTACCGAGGACCCGAGCGAGCGGGTCGATGCGCCGCGCCTCGGCCGGCCGCTGCCGAAGACGCTGACCGAGGCCGATGTCGAGGCCCTGCTGGCGGCACCGGACGCCGATGATCCACGCGGCCACCGTGATCGCACGATGCTCGAGGTGCTCTACGCCAGCGGTCTGCGGGTGACCGAGCTGGTGACCCTGCGCCCGGATGCGGTGAGTCTGACCCAGGGCGTGGTCCGGATCACCGGCAAGGGCGGCAAGGAGCGCTTGGTGCCGCTCGGCGAGGAGGCCACGAGCTGGATCGCGAGCTATGTGCGCGGCCCGCGTGCCGTCTTGCTCGGCAGCCGCGCCTGTGATTATCTGTTTCCGACCCAGCGCAGCGACTGCATGACGCGCCAGGCCTTCTGGCAGCTGATCAAACGCTATGCGGCCGAGGCCGGCATCCTGAAACCGCTGTCGCCGCATACGGTCCGCCATGCCTTCGCCACGCACCTGCTGAACCATGGCGCCGATCTGCGTGTCGTACAGATGCTGCTCGGCCACAGCGATCTCTCGACGACCCAGATCTACACCCATGTCGCGCGTGAGCGCCTGAAGCAGCTGCATGCGACGCACCATCCACGTGCCTGAATCCGGTCTCGAGCTCGCTGATGCACTATCGCCCCGTCACACGGCATGACGGGGATCTGTCTGGATCGTAACCGGCGGACTGTGGACCTGGTCGCCCGCATGCTCTATGTTGCCATCCCTCACATTCTGAGCCGTCTGATCGCGACAGGCTCAGTGTTATTGATACTGAAGCGAGGACAACAGGATGACAAAACCTATCGGAATCGGCCTCGTCGCCGCAGTGCTGCTCGCGGCGGGCGCGCTGGCCCATGCCAGTGAGGCGAAGACCATCCGCGAGGCACTGGCCAAGGTCTTGCCCGGCGAGAAGCCGACCAGCGTGCAGCCGACGCCGATCGACGGCCTGTATCAGGTCGAGATGGGCCCGCAGGTGATGTACATGACCGGCGATGGCCGGTATCTGTTCGACGGCGCGATCGTCGATCTCGAGACCCGGGAGAACCTCGCCGAGACCGCGCAGAACAAGGCCCGACTGCGCGCGATCGAGGCCGTCGGCGAAGACGAGATGATCGTCTTCGAGGCCCCGGATGCCGAGCACGAGATCACCGTCTTCACCGATATCGACTGCGGCTATTGCCGCAAGCTGCATCAGAACATCGATGCCTATGCGGAAGAGGGCATCAGCGTCCGTTACCTGTTCTATCCGCGCACCGGTGTCGACACGCCGTCATATCAGAAGGCCGTCGCGGTCTGGTGCGCGGACGATCAGCAGAAGGCGATGACCGCGGCCAAGAACGGCCAACCGGTCGAGAGCGAATCCTGCACCAATCCGGTCGAGCGGCACATGGAGCTCGGCGAGCTGATGGGCATCCGCGGCACGCCGGCGATCGTGCTCGATAACGGCCAGATGGTGCCGGGCTTCGTCGAGCCGAAGCGCCTCGCGCAGGTGCTGGAGCAGCAGTAGTCAAGCGTTTCATCCGTGAACCATTTGCTCTGGCTGACAGCGGCGGCCGTCTCGGCCGTCCTCGCGATCGCCAGCGTCTTGTTGACCGTCTGGTTGCAGCTGCAGCCCTGCCATCTGTGCATCTTCCAGCGGCTGCTCTTCATGATGATCGCGGTCTTCGCGCTCGTCGCGGCCTTCACGCCCGCGCTGCTGCGCCGGGTCGCCGGCGTCTCGGTCGGCCTGCTGGCGGCTGCCGGGGCCTGGACTGCGGCCTACCAGTCCTGGCTGCAGCAACAGCCGCCTGGCAGCGTCTCCTGCATCGGCGGCGAGCTCGGCCCGATCGAGCAATTGGTCGAATGGCTCGGCCAGCGCCTGCCGTCGTTGTTCCTGGCGACCGGCTTCTGTGAGGACGAGGCGCTGGTGATCCTGGGGCTCTCACTGGTCAATTGGTCCCTGATCTGTTTCCTGGCCGTGCTCGGGCTGGCGCTCTGGCTCACGGCTAATGCGGCACGTCGATCACACTGGTGAGTCAACCCCGGCTCGATGATCAACCGAAGCGCTTGCTCGCAAACGACTGGAACCGTCTGCACAGCAGCGGACCGGGGCGGCTTGGCGGACGCCCCCTCACCCCTCTCGAACTGATGATTCTCGGAGATTGAACAATGGATGCGATTCGCCGTCGCTCGACCGTCGTGATGCTGAGCCTGTTCGCGTTCCTGGCGCTCCCTTGGGCGCCGCTGCTCGCGGCCCCGTCGGAACTGATCGAGGGCCGCCACTGGCAACCGGTCAAGACGGGGCCGGCGCAGACCGATACCCCTGAGATCGAGGTCTTGGAATTCTTCTCCTACGGCTGCCCGCACTGCGGTGATCTGAACCCGCTGATCAAGGCTTGGGCCGCGGAGCTGCCGGAGGATGTCCGCTTCGAGCGGGTGCCGGTGACCTTCGGCCGTGCCGCTTGGGAGAGCTTGGCGCGACTGTTCTTCACCCTCGAACTCGCCGGCGAGCTCGAGCGGCTCGACCAGAACGTCTTCAATGCCGTCACCAAGCAGCGGGCCAATCTCTACACCAAGAAGGCGATCCTGGACTGGGTCGGGGAGCGAGAGGTCGAGCGAGCCAAGTTCGAGGGGCTCTTCGAGAGCTTTGCGGTCGAAGCGGCACTGGCGCGCGCCAGTACGCTCGCTGCGCGCTACCGGGTCAATGCCGTCCCGATGATCATCGTCGACGGGCGCTATCAGGTGCTCGGCGAGGGCGCCAAGACCCATCGCGAGCTGCTCGGGATTGCCGACCGCCTGATCGAGAAGGCGCGGGCCGCGCGGACCGCGGATCAATAACCGCCTGAGACCGCCGAGGCCCGTTCCAATGCCAAGGTTCATGCGCATGGGATTACTCATGCTCTGGAGTCTGCTGATGACCATCACCGCACTGGGATTCGCGACTGAGTCCTCGCCCGAGTCCGCCGATGGCGGCGGGCACGTCACCATCGGCTCGACGCCAGCGGACGCGTCATCCCGAGCGCAGGCCCGAGCGCAGGAGGCCCCCGCAGCCCGTGCGACCGGGCCCGCGGGGAGCAGCCAGGAGTTGCCGCCGCTGATCCCGCGCGAGGTCCTGTTCGGGAATCCGACCCGGACCCAGGCGCAGCTCTCGCCCGATGGCGCGCAGCTGAGCTGGCTCGCACCCTCGGCCGATGGGGTGCTCAACGTTTGGGTACAGCCGGCCGACCGCAGCCGCGAGCCGCGTCAGATCACCGATGATCGCAAGCGCGGTATCCGCCGCTACGGCTGGAGCGAGGACGGCTCCCAGGTGCTCTATCTGCAGGACGTCGGTGGCGACGAGAACTGGCACCTCTACGCCACACCGCTCGATGGCGGCAAGACGCGCGACCTGACGCCGTTCGAGGGCGTACGCGCGCAGAACCTGATGACCGATCCCGAGCATCCGAACGAGCTCTTGGTCGGCCTCAATCGTCGCGATCCGAGCGTGTTCGACCTCTACCGGATCAGGCTCGACAGTGGCGAGGTGACACTGGACACCGAGAACCCTGGCGATGTCGTCAGTTGGCTGACCGACCCGGACTTCCGCATCCGTGCCGCCGAGGCCATGGACCCGACCAGTGGGGACAGCATCGTGCGGGTGCGCGCGGACGAGGATCAGCCCTGGCGCGAGCTGGTGCGCTTCCCGTTCGGCGAGAACGGTGGCGCGTTGGATTTCGATGCCGACGGCGACAAGCTCTATCTGACCAGCTCGCTCGGTTCCGATACCACCCGGCTGCTGCTGATGGACATCGAAAGCGGTGAGGTCAGTGACACGCTTGCGGTGCATGACAAGGCCGATGTCGGCGCAGTGATGATGCACCCGACCGCGCATCGGGTGCAGGCGGTCGAGTTCGACTACCTGCAGCCCGAGTGGGAGGTGCTCGATCCGGCCATCGCCGACGATCTCGCCTTCTTGGAAGAACAGACCACCGGCAGCCTGTCGGTGGTCAGCCGCACCCTGGCCGATGAGCGCTGGATCATCGCCGATCAGCCCGACGACGGGCCGGTGACCTATTCGCTCTATGAGCGCGAGCCGCGCAGGCTCGAGACCCTGTTCGTCACCCGCCCCGAGCTGCTCGACTACGAATTGGCGGCGATGCAGCCGCGCCTGATCGAGGCCCGCGACGGCCTGACCCTGCCGGCCTACCTGACGCTGCCGCCGGGGATTGCGCCCGAGGCGCTGCCGATGGTGCTGCTGGTCCACGGCGGCCCCTGGGCACGCGATGACTGGGGCTACGACGCCCAGGCGCAATGGCTCGCCAACCGCGGCTATGCGGTCTTGCAGGTCAACTTCCGCGGCTCGACCGGCTTCGGCAAGGCCTTCCTGAACGCCGGCAACGGCGAGTGGGGCGTCGGCGCGATGCAGCATGACCTGACCGACGCGGTGCGCTGGGCCATCGAGCAGGGCCTCGCCGACCCGGAGCGGGTCTGCATCTACGGCGGCTCCTACGGCGGCTATGCGACGCTCGCCGGCCTGACCTTCACCCCCGAGCTCTATGCCTGCGGCGTCGATATCGTCGGCCCGTCCAACATCCAGACCCTGTTCGCATCGATCCCGCCGTATTGGGCGCCGATGAAGAGGCAGCTGGTCAAGCGCGTCGGCGATGTCGAGAACGATGCCGAGCTCAACCGCCGCATCTCGCCGCTGTTCCATGCCGAGCAGATCCAGGCACCGCTGATGGTGCTGCAGGGCGCCAATGATCCGCGGGTCAAGATCGCCGAGGCGGACCAGATCGTCAATGCAATGCGCGACAAGGATCTACCGGTGACCTACATCGTCTTCCCGGACGAGGGCCATGGCTTCGCCCGCCCCGAGAACCGGCTCGACGCCAATGCCCGGATCGAGCAGTTCCTCGCCGAACAGCTCGGCGGCCGCGCCGAGCCGCTCACGCCGATCGAGGGGAGCTCGGCCGAGGTGCGTTAGCGGAACTCTGGTTGATCGCTTGTCACCCGTTGCGGTCCAACGCCTGTAACCGATAGAGCGCCTCGAGCGCCTCGCGCGGGCTGAGGTCATCCGGGTCCAACGCGCGCAGTGCGTCGAGGGCCGGTTGTTCTGGCTTCTCGATGTGCTCGGGGCGCGTCGATTTCGAAGTGCGCTTCGAGGCCCGCTTCGAGGTGCGCTTCGGGGTTCGACCCGAGGCCGGCCTGGGCGAAGAGATCGCCGGCTCCGAGATCGATGCGTTCGAGCGCGCCGGGTCCGGCGCGGGTGGAAACAGCGAGAGCTGAACCGCGTCCGCCTGATTTGCCTTCGACTGCGCCTCGAGCCGCTGCAGATGCTCTCGCGCGCGGGCGATCACCGCCGCCGGCACCCCGGCCAGCGCGGCAACCTGCAGGCCGTAGCTCTGGCTCGCCGGACCGTCGCGCAGGCTGTGCAGGAAGACGATGCGCTCGCCGTGCTCGACCGCATCGAGATGGACATTGGCCACACCCTCATAGCGCTCCGGCAATGCGGTCAGCTCGAAGTAATGGGTCGCGAACAGGGTGAACGCGCGGAGCTGATCGGCGAGCGCCTCGGCGCAGGCCCAGGCCAGCGAGAGGCCGTCGAAGGTGCTGGTGCCGCGGCCGATCTCGTCCATCAGCACTAGGCTCTCGGCGGTGGCGTTGTTGAGGATGTTCGCGGTCTCCTCCATCTCGACCATGAAGGTCGAGCGCCCGCCGGCGAGGTCATCGGCGGCGCCGATGCGCGAGAAGATGCGGTCGATCGGGCCGAGCCGCGCCGCGCGCGCCGGGACGAAGCTGCCGGCATAGGCCATCACGACGATCAGCGCGGTCTGGCGCATGAAGGTCGATTTGCCGCCCATGTTGGGACCGGTGATCAGCAGCATCCGCCGCCCCTCGTCGAGTTCGAGCCCGTTCGGGACGAAGGGCTCGGCGCGCACCTGCTCGACCACCGGATGGCGGCCGTCCTCGATCGCGATGCCGGGCGCATCGCCGAGCTCCGGCCGGCTCCAGTCCAGTCGCTCGGCGCGCTCGGCCAGGTTGCAGAGCACATCGAGCTCGGCGATCGCGCCGGCGCTCGCCTGCAGGGGCTCGAGCTGTTGTTGGAGCTGGCCGATCAGGGCGTCGTAGAGTTGCTTCTCGCGCGCCAAGGCGCGCTCGCGGGCGCTCAGCACCTGCTCCTCGAAGCGCTTGAGCTCGGGGGTGATGTAGCGCTCGCTGCCCTTCAGGGTCTGGCGGCGCTGATAGTCGGCCGGCACCTGCTCGGCATGGCTGCGGCCGAGCTCGATGTAGTAGCCGTGTACCCGGTTGTAGCCGACCTTGAGGGTGCTGATCCCGGTGCGCGCGCGCTCGCGCTGCTCCAGATCGAGCAGGAATTGATCGCCGTGCTCGGCCAGGTCGCGCAGCTCGTCGAGCTCGGCATCATAGCCGCGCGCGAGCACGCCGCCGTCGCGGATCAGCATCGGCGGCTGCTCGATCAGCGCCCGCTGCAGCAGCGCGAGCACCTGCGGATGCTCGCCGAGCTGCGGGCGCAATGTGCGCAGACGCGCGCTGTCGGGACCGTCGAGCCCGCTGTGCAGCGCGGGCAGGCGCGCGAGGGCGTCACGCAGGGCGGCCAGATCGCGCGGGCGTGCCGAGCCCAGCGCGACGCGCGCCAGGATGCGCTCCAGGTCGCCGATCGCGGCCAGCTCTTCCTGAAGCACCTCGAAGGCCGCCGTGGACAGCAGCGCCGCGATCGCCTCATGGCGCTCGGCGACGGCCAAGCGGTCGCGCAACGGGCGATTGATCCAACGTCGCAGCAGGCGCGCCCCCATCGCGGTCGCGGTGCGATCCATGATCCCGGCGAGGGTGTGCTGATCGCGGGTGCCGCTCGCCTGGCCGGTGCTCGCGGCCGTGCTGAGCGCGTGGGTCAGCTCCAGGTTGCGACGGGTCGCGGCATCCAGGATCAACGCCTCGTCGCGGGTCTCGGTGCGCAATGCGCGCAGATGCGGCAGGGCGACGCGCTGGGTCTCCTTGACGTACTGCAGCAGGCAGCCGGCGGCGCCGATCGCCAGACGCAGCTCGGCGCAGCCGAAGCCGTTCAGGTCGCGGGTGCCGAACTGCTCGCACAGCAGGCGCTCGGCGCTCTCGGCATCGAAGGACCAGGGCGCGCGCCGGGTCAGGCCGGTGGCGAGCTCGCCCAGCCGCTCGGGCAGGGTGCTGGTCTCGCTGAGCAGCAACTCGGCCGGACGCAGGCGCTCGAGCTCGGCCAACAGGGCCTCGTCGTCGTCGAGCTCCAGCACCCGGAAGCGACCGCTGGCCAGCTCCAGGGTGGCGAGGCCGACGCGCTCGCCGGCGCCAGTCCCAGGCGTGGCCCCAGACTCGGCGAGCGCGCAGAGCAGGTTCTCCTGACGCTCCTCCAGCAGCGCCTCGTCGGTCAGGGTACCGGGGGTGACGATGCGCACCACCGCGCGCTCGACCGGCCCCTTGGACTTGGCCGGATCGCCCTTCTGCTCGCAGATCGCGACCGAGACGCCTTGGCGCACCAGCCGCGCCAGATAGGACTCGACCGAGTGGTAGGGCACCCCGGCCATCGGGATCGGCTGCCCGGCCGACTGGCCGCGCTTGGTCAGGGTGATGTCGAGCAGTTGCGCCGCGCGCTCGGCGTCGTCGAAGAACAGCTCGTAGAAGTCCCCCATGCGATAGAACAGCAGCATCTGCGGATACTCGGCCTTGATCCGCAGGTACTGCTGCATCATCGGGGTGTGTTGTTCAGTCAATGGTTTCGTGCCTGCGATACTTGTGGAATCTTTCAACACCGTGCAAAACAACCCAGAGTGGCCGAGGAGGACTCAATCAGATGTTCGCCAAGCAGTCTTCGTCCAGGCTCAGCGTCGAGGAGTATCTTGCCAGCGAGGAGGGCGGCGAAGTGCGTCACGAGTACATCGACGGTCAGATCTATGCCATGACCGGAGCGAGCGATCGGCATGGCTTGATCGTCTCCAATCTCGTCGCGGGGCTGAGGCCACTGATCCGTGGTCGCGGCTGCCAGCTCTTTGCCAATGACATGAAGGTCCGTTTGCAGATAGCCGAGCAGGACATCTTCTATTATCCGGATCTGTTGCTGAGCTGCGATCCAGACGATCGCGAGACCTACTTTCGCACCAAGCCCTGCATGGTCGTCGAGGTCTTGTCCGACTCGATCGAGCGGATCGATCGGCGCGAGAAGTTCCTGGCCTATACGACCTTGCCAAGCCTGCAGGACTATCTGCTGGTGAGCCAGACGCGGCGCGAGGTCTGGCACTATCGCCGCTCACTGGATTGGGCCACTGAGGTGCTGACCGAAGGGGATCTCGGGCTCGACTGTCTGGAGATCAGGCTGCCGCTCGAGTCGATCTACGAGGAGATCGAAGGGCTCGACTGAGCGGTAATGGATGTCCTGCTGGTGCCTAGCGCGTCGGGCAGCGGCGAGAGGACGTCTGCAAGGTCGGTCGCGATTGCCCTGCGACGGCAAGGCTCGTACTCTTTCGCGCTTTGCCCAGGCCAAAGCAAGTCTCTGCCGCCTTGATCTACGACTTCGAACAGCTTGCCGATCTCCTCCCGCCGGTCTATGTCCAGCGCGGGATGCGCTACCTCGCGACCGGGCATGTGCTCAGCGTCGATCCTCGACCCGAGGCCGGGATGGTCACGGGTCGGGTGCGCGGCTCGGGCTCGCGCATCTATCAGGTCAAGGTGCACATCGAGGAGGATGCGGGTCAAATCCCGATCATCCATGGACACTGCAGCTGCCCGGTGGGCTGGAACTGCAAGCATGTCGCCGCCGTGCTGCTGGCCGCGGGCCGTTCGGTGCAGGCGGCATCGAGCACCCCGGGTCAGCCCGTGAGCGGGCGGCGGCTCGCTCCCGCGAGTGGTGAGCTGCCGCATGCGCTCAGCAACTGGCTCTATGAAACCGAGCGGCTGACCGCGCGCCCGGATGATCCGCACTGCCTGCTCTATCTGCTGCGGCTGGAAACGCGCGCGATGGGATATCCGCGCGTGCGCGTCAGTGGCGTCAAGGTGCGTCGGCTCCAGAGCGGCGGCTACGGCAAGCCGGCACCGTTCAACCTGCGCAGCCATTCCCAGGCGCGCTTCATCCAGCCGGACGACCGGCGCATCATGGCGCTGGTGGCGGCGCAGCCGATGCGGGGCGAGGTCAACGGCACCGTCCTCGATGACGAGCTGGGGGTCGCGCTGCTGCAGGCGATCCTCGCCTGCGGACGCGGCCATTGGCAGGATCAGGACGGCCCGCGTCTGGTCCCGGGCGCGCCGGTGGCGGGAACCCTGAATTGGCGCTGGCAGGAGGATTCGAGGCTGCATCTGGTGTTCGAGCGCGAGCAGGAGCGGGAGCCGCAACCCGCGCTGGCGCCGGCGCCACA
Organism: Halochromatium glycolicum; assembly: GCF_016584085.1. Taxonomy (GTDB): domain Bacteria; phylum Pseudomonadota; class Gammaproteobacteria; order Chromatiales; family Chromatiaceae; genus Lamprobacter; species Lamprobacter glycolicus. Next base: position 10,507 of record NZ_NRSJ01000025.1, read on the forward strand.
GCATGAGCCCGCTGCGCAGGAGCTGGAGCACGGGACCGACCACGAGCAAGAACACGCGCAGGAACACCCTCAGGAACCTGAGCAGGGTCTCGAGGGCGAGAGTGCGCCCAAGCGCGAGGCCGGCCCTGAGCCCGGGCACCGCTCCGAGCCGGAGGACGAGCCCACGCCCAGCCAGGGGGCTGGAGCGGAGAATCAGCATGCCGGCCTGGTGCTGCTGCCGCTGAGCCCGCCCTGGTATCTGGACCCGCGCTCGGGCGCCTGCGGCCCGATCGAGACGCCGTTCAGCGAGGCGCAGGCGACGGCGCTGGTGCGCGCGCCGGCGATCCCGCTTGCCGAGCTCGAGGCCTTCGAGCAGGCGACCCGCACGCGGTTGAAGGGGCTCGACCTGCCGCCGCCCCCGCGTCCTGAGCAGCGCACCCTCGAGGTCGAGGCGCCGACCCCCTGCCTGCGGCTGCTGAGCCGGGAGGTCCAATCGCAGCCCGTCTACGGCGGCTGGGGCGGCTATTACGGCAGCACGGCGCAGCCGAAATGGGAGGACGAGGCGCGGCTCGAATACGATTATGCCGGGGTGCGGATCGATCCGCACCAGCCCGGCGAGCGGGTCGAGTACATCGAAGACGAGATCATGGTGACCTGCGAACGCAATCCGGCAGCCGAGCGCCAGGCCGTCGATCAGCTCGATGCCCAGGGCCTGCTGAAGCTGACGGACAATCGCGATGAGCCGGGGCAGCCGTTCGCGCCCGCCGCGGTCGAGGATTGGCTGAGGTTCATGGATCAGGGCATGCCGGCGCTCGAGCAGGCCGGCTGGCGCATCGAGGTCGACCCGAGCTTCCGCTTCCCGGTCGGGCGGGTCGGCGACTGGGACCTGGACATCGAGGAAGGCGAGGGCGGTCGCTGGCTGGACCTGAGCCTCGGGATCGAGGTCGATGGCGAACGGCTGGACCTGCTGCCGATCCTGGTGAACCTGATTCAGAATCCGGAGGTGGACCTATCAGGGCCGGCGCTTGCCCGCATCAACGAGGACACCCGCTTCATCCTGCGGCTGGACGACGGCCGCTACATCTTCTTCCCGGCCGCGCGCCTGAAGCCGATCCTCGCAACCCTGATCGAGCTCTACGATCCGATGGCCCGCTTGCAGGGCGATGGCCGGATGCGCCTGTCGCGCCTACAGGCCACCGAGCTCGCCGAGCTCGAGCAGCAGGCGCCGGAGCTGCGCTGGCGCGGCGGCGAGCAGGCGCGCGCCTGGGGCCGACGCTTGCGTGAGTTCGAGCGCATCGAGCCGGTCGCGCCGCCCGCCGAGCTGCAGGCGGATCTGCGGCCCTATCAGCAGGACGGGCTAAACTGGCTGCAGTTCCTGCGCGATTTCGAGCTCGGCGGGGTACTCGCCGATGACATGGGCCTGGGCAAGACCATCCAGGCGCTAGCGCATCTGCTGCTCGAGAGGGCCGCGGGCCGCACCGATCGCCCGAGCCTGGTGGTCGCGCCGACCAGCCTGATGTTCAACTGGAAGCGCGAGGCCGAGCGCTTCGCGCCGTCGCTGCGGGTGGTGATCCTGCAGGGGCCGAAACGCCAGCAGCACTTCGACCATCTCGCCGAGCAGGATCTGGTGCTGACCACCTATGCCCTGCTGCCGCGCGATCTGGAGGTGCTGACCGCGCAGGCCTGGCATCTGCTGATCCTCGACGAGGCGCAGGCGATCAAGAACCCGCGCAGCAAGGGCGCGCAGGCGGCGCGCGCGTTGGACGCTCGACATCGGCTCTGCCTCACCGGCACGCCGCTGGAGAACCATCTCGGCGAGCTCTGGTCGCTGATGGATTTCCTGATGCCCGATCTGCTCGGCGACGAGCGCAGCTTCCGGCGCTTGTTTCGCAATCCGATCGAGCGCCATGGCGAGCACGAGCGCACCGAGCCCCTGCGCCGGCGGATCGCACCCTTCCTGCTGCGCCGCACCAAGGAGGACGTCGCCGCCGAGCTGCCGCCGAAGACCGAGATCCTGCGCGAGGTGGCCTTGGCCTCCGATCAGCGCGACCTCTACGAGACCCTGCGCCTGGCGCTGCACGAGAAGGTGCGCAAGGAGATCGCGCGCAAGGGCCTCGCGCAGAGCGGCATCATCATCCTCGATGCGCTGCTGAAATTGCGCCAATGCTGCTGCGACCCGCGCCTGGTCTCGCTCGAGAGCGCGCGCGGGGTCAGGGGCTCGGCGAAGCTCGACCTGCTGATGGAGCTATTGCCGGAGCTGCTGCAAGAAGGGCGGCGGGTGCTGCTGTTCTCGCAGTTCACCAGCATGCTGAGCCTGATCGAGGAGGCCCTGGCGCAGCGGTTGGATCAGAAGAAGGGCCGCGACTACGTCAAGCTGACCGGCCAGACCCGCGATCGTGAGACCCCGGTCAACCGCTTCCAGGCCGGCGAGGTGCCGTTGTTCCTGATCAGCCTCAAGGCCGGCGGCAGCGGCCTGAATCTGACCGCGGCCGATGCCGTGATCCACTACGACCCTTGGTGGAACCCGGCCGCCGAGCGCCAGGCGACCGACCGCGCGCACCGGATCGGCCAAGACAAGCCGGTATTCGTCTACAAGCTGCTGACCGAGGGGACCGTCGAGCAGCGCGTCGCCGAACTGCAGGCGCGCAAGCAGGCGCTGGCCGATGCGATGCTCGAGGGCGGCGGCACGGCGGCAAAGTCGCTCACGCCTGAGGATCTCGATCTGCTATTCGCGCCGCTCGAGGGTAGCGACTGAGACTCAGCCGATGCGCAACGCAAGCGGCACGCGCGCAACCGATTCGCCATTCGGCGTCCTGGGTGCCGGCGCGCTCTTAGATGCTGCGCCAGACAGCTCGTCGGCGATGGCCTAGAGGCTATTGCCCAGTTGGCTGAGTTGGTCTTGGGTCATCTGTAGCTCTCTCGCCGATGGAGAACCCGGCCCACCAGGATTGTCTCGTCGACGACATCGAACCTCGAGTTTGGCCATTTTCGCCGAGCGTGCTGGTCCCCGGAGAGTGGCCCCTGCGAGGGGCAGTCCTCGGCTGAGCGATTGGCGGCAGAGCGGAGCAGGCGGTCTCGTCTGATGTCGACCAAAACGCCAAATTGTGCCGCCCATGCCCGCTCTGCCGTTGACGATGGTACCCGTTTTAGAGCCGTTTGCCGTGCTGTTCGCGCGTCCGAGCTGGGCGCATGTGGAGGTGTTGGTGATCGGCACCCTGCTCGTGCAGGGGCCGCGCACGGTGATTACGGCGCTGCGCGTGATGGGGCTTTCCGATCCTTCGCCAAACGCCCAGCCAGATCCGCTTTGCGCGCAACCATCTTCTCGGCCAGCTTGCGGCTGCCGCCGGCCTCGACGATCACCTGGCGAATCCGCTCGCCGGGGATTCGCGCGACGACTTCGATGGCCGCCTTGATGTCATCGGGACACATGTCGGCGAAGAGTTTGACCGCATGCGGGTTGTCGGCGTCCGTTCGCATGACTTCGAGTTCGTTCACCTGGGTGCCGAAGGCCTTGCCCTTGGGATCGCCGTGGGCGCGAAAGGCCAGCGCGCCGCCCAGGTCGAGCGTCAGCACGCGACCGTCGACGACCCCCTGATTGTCGCCGGCGAAGCCGGCAGCGTCCCAGTTGGCGGTCCAGGCATGCACGCCGAGCCAGCGCTGGGCCTGCCGGCGCTCGCCCTCGTCGAGGTGCGCGACACAGCGCTTGTCGAGCTCGACCCACTCGGTGGCGATCCGCTCGGGCTCCGCCATGCGCACATAGGTCAAGGTCGGCGCGCCGGTCAATTGGTAGAGCCGCGCGGCGAGCATCTCGTTGCGGGCGTGCATCGGTGATTCCAGCATCTTGACGTAGTAGCGTTGTCCGCTGTCGTCCTGGAAGATGCCGGCAGGATTGGTGCCCAGCTGATTGCCGACTCGCTGCAGAGCGGCGGTATCCATCGGTGGCCGATTGGAGATCATCGCGATTATTGGCTCAGGCAAGGCGCTCGGATAACGAGATCAGGCAAGGAGCGCAGGCAACCAAGCGCTTAGGATAGCGCTCGGGTGCGACGCACCAGGCCGAGCTGCGCCGGCGTTTCGATCGCCCCCTTGCGCGCGCGGCGTACCGCGCGAATCGCGGCTGTGGGCTCCATGCCGAGCTCGACCAGCAGCCGCGCCGAGATCATGCCGGCCCGGCCAAGGCCGCCCTTGCAGTGCACCAGCACATCGTCGCCGTCGCGTAGCCGCTGGCGGATCACGGCACCCTCCGTGACCCACTGCTGCTCGAAGTGCGGGGAGGGCACCGAGAAGTCCGCGATGGGCAGATGGCACCAGGCCATGCCGCGCTCTCGGACCTCGCGACCGAGATCGGGCACCTTGAGTATCGACAGCTCCTCGGGCTCGACCAGCGTCAGCACCAGCGTCGCGCCCCAGGCGGCGATCGCGTCCAGATCGGTCGCGAGATCGCGTTCCCAGGCGCCGGTATAGGCAAAGGGGTCCTGCTTCCCGGGACAGAGGGTGATGCCGATCCGTCCATGCTCGGGGCGCGCGCGGACCTCGGCGATCTGCAGCGGATGGCTCTGGCTGGTTCGGGGTATCGACATCCAACCCTCGTTGGGCGCGGCTGGCCCTGTCTCAGCCGACCAATGCCGCCAGCCGCTCGGCGTCGACCACCTTGTGGCCGCTCGCCTCCAACACTGCGATCGCCTGATCGGGCTGCTGGAAGCGGAACACCAGGATCGCCCGGTCCTCGCGCCGCAGCGTGAAGGCATAGACGTACTCGACATTGAGCCCGGCCTGCTCGAACACCTCCAGCACCTCGGCGAGTCCGCCGGGCTGGTCCGGCACCTCGACCGCGACCACCTCGGTGAGGTTGACCGCCCAGCCGGCGTCGTTCAATACCTGCGCCGCCCGCTCCGGGTCCTGCACGATCAGCCGCAGGATGCCGAACTCGGCGGTGTCGGCGAGGCAGAGGGTCATCACATTGATGCCCTCGGCGGCGAGCAGCCGCGTCGGCTCGATCAGCCGGCCGGGGCGGTTCTCGAGGAAGAGAGAGAGCTGGTTGAGTTTCATGGGGTCCCCGTTGGAGGCTGCGAATCCGGTGTCAGGGCTAGGGCTACGCGTTGAATGGACGGCATCGGCTGAGACATCCAGGGCAGGCGTGCGGATCGGATCGATGATTCGCTGGGTCCATTTGGTTGATCCGTTCGTGCCAGTCCTGTCCTGTGGGCGCGGATCGAGCTCGGCTCAATCCCCGCGCTGATCGATCACGCGCTTGGCCTTGCCCTGGCTGCGCTCGATACTGTGCGGCTCGACCAGGCGCAGCCCGACGCGCACGCCGACGATACGCTCGATCGCCTGCGCGATGCGCCGGCGCACGTCCTCGAGCATCCGTACCTGGTCGCTCAGGACCTCGGGCGTGACCTCGACCTCGACCGTCATCTGATCCAGTCCCTGCTCGCGGGTCAGGATGATCCGGTAATGCGGCAAGGTGCCCTCGACCGCAAGCAGCGCCGCCTCGACCTGCGACGGGAAGATGTTGACACCGCGGATGATGATCATGTCGTCGGAGCGACGGCCGATGCGCTGGATGCGGCGCAGGCTGCGCCCGCAGCCGCAGCGCTCGGGGATGATCGCGGTGATGTCGCGGGTGCGGTAGCGGATCATCGGCATCGCCTTCTTGCTGAGCGTGGTCAGCACCAGCTCGCCTTCGCTCCCGTCCGGCAGCGGCTCGCCGGTCTCGGGGTCGATGATCTCGGGGAGGAAGTGATCCTCGAAGATGTGCAGGCCCTGCTGCTCACCGCACTCGACGCCGACGCCGGGGCCGATGATCTCGGAGAGGCCGTAGATGTCGTGGGCCTTGATGCCGGCGGTGGCCTCGACATGGGCGCGCATGCCGTCGGACCAGGGCTCGGCGCCGAACACGCCGACCCGCAATGGCAGCTCGCGCAGGTCGACCCCGAGCTCGCCGGCGCGTTCGACGAGGTGGATGAAATAGCTCGGGGTGCAGCAGATCGCCGACGAGGCGAAGTCGCGCATCAGCATGACCTGGCGGTCGGTATTGCCGCCGGAGATCGGGATCACGGTCGCGCCGAGCGCCTCGGCGCCGTAGTGCGCGCCGAGCCCGCCGGTGAACAGGCCGTAGCCGTAGGCGTTCTGGACGATGTCGCCGCGATGCAGGCCGCAGCAGGCGAGCGTGCGTGCCATGACCTCGGACCAGACCTCGATGTCCTCGCGGGTGTAGGCGACCACGATCGGCTTGCCGGTGGTGCCGCTGGAGGCGTGCAGGCGCACCACATCGCCCATCGGGCTCGCGAACAGGCCGAACGGATAGGTGTCGCGCAGATCGGCCTTGACCGTGAACGGGAGCTTGGCGACATCGTCGAGGGACTGGATCGATGCGGGCGTCAGGTCGCGCTCGGTCATGCGCTCGCGGAACAGCGCCACATTGTCGTAGGCGCGCGCGACGACCGCGCGCAGCCGCCGCAGCTGGACCGCCTTGAGATGCGCGTCAGGCAGGAAATCGGGCGCGCTCGCCGGATGGAAGCCACCTTCGGCGTCATTCCAGAGCTCTTTCAGCATGGTGGAGCCTCGTGGTTCATCTAGCGCCGGATCGCGGGCAGCGATCGCGGCGGTCGTCGTAAATCATCATTGCAGCCGTGGAGGCCCGAGCAGGGGCACGTCCAAAAGGCCCGAGCAGGGGCTCGCCCATGATGCGGATCGGAGCGCGTGCCGAGGCTGCAGTCGGGCCTCTGGCCGCTGCCGGGGGCGCTCGTTCGAGTGCCAGGATCGCAGCCCAAGCGCAGGCCCGGCCTAGCGCGCGCCTTGGCCCCGGCCCGAACCCGGCCCCGGGCCTGGCCCGCGGGCGCGGCCGATCGCGAACGCCTGCGCGTTGATCGCATGCAGCTTCTCGGCGAGATTGGCCTGGATCGCCTGCTGCCAGTTGTCCTCGCCGATCTCGAGCGCGGTCGACAGGGCGCCGAGCATCGCGACATTGAAGCTCTTCTTGTTCTTCAAGGCGCCGGGTTCGATGAGCTCGGGGCTGAGCAGACGACCCTCCGGGTGCAGCAGGGGCCGTGCGACCTCGACCTGGGTCGGCTCCAGCACCAGCAGCAGATGCGCCTCGCCGGCCGGGACCATCGGGCTCAGGACCGGGCTGTGAACGGGGTCGCCGAAACGCACGTCGCTGGTGACCGAGCCGCCGCGCTGGCTCATCCCGTGCAATTCGCTCTTCTTGACGTCGAAGCCGGCGGCGAGCGCGGCATCGGCGAGGATATCGGAGGCCTTGACGACGCCTTGGCCGCCGAGGCCGGCGATGACGATATTGGTGATCATCGAGAGTGGAGACTGGTTGGCAATGCTTGGAATGGTTGGCAGAAAGGGGCGCGGCACGAATGCGCTGTCAGCGGCTGGGCCGTGACACGCGCTCCAGCGCCGAGCCGGCGATGCCCTGCAGCAAGCGCACGCCGATGCGGCGCTGAAGACCGCTATGGGGCTCACTCATCAGTGACCGCAGCACAGGCTGTCGAGGCCTGCGTGCGCGCCTCGGCCGCGGCCTTCTCGTAGAGCCGGATCTTCGGCGCCGCGAGCACGCAGGGCTGGCGGGCGACGAGCAGCGAGGTCTCGTCGCGCGCGAGCAGCGCGCTGATGCGCTCCTTGAGCGAGAGATCCTTATCGGCCGCATCGACCACCTCGACGTTCTGCACCCCCATCGCCCGCGCGACCGCTTCGAAGTGCATCTTCGCGCTCGGCGCATGGTTGAGCGAACGGCCGGTGCCCGGATGCTCCTGCTGGCCGGTCATCGCGGTGGTCTCATTGTCGAGGATCAGCACCAGATGGCCGGTCTCGGGCGGGTTGTAGACCATCTCGGCGAGACCGGTCAGGCCCGAGTGGACGAAGGTCGAATCGCCGATCACGCTGACCACGCGCCGCGCCTCGGCGTCCGGCAGCGCGTGCCGCAGCCCGAGCCCGACGCCGATACTCGCGCCCATGCAGACGCAGGTGTCCATCGCCGAGAACGGCGGCAGCACGCCGAGGGTGTAGCAGCCGATGTCGCCGGCGACGATGCAGTCGAGATCGCGCAGCGCCTCGAATACGCCGCGGTGCGAGCAGCCCTGGCAGAGCTCGGGCGGCTTGCCCTTGGCCGGGGCGGGCTCGGTGGTGTCATCGCCGGCGATGATCCGGCGCGCGCGCGCGACATCGAGCTCGCCGAAGCGAAAGCGCTCGGGCTTGCCCTCGGCGGCAATCCCGGCTGCGCGCAGATCGTCGACCAGCACCGGATCGCCTTCCTCGATCACCAACAGGCGCTCGACCTCGGCGGCGAAGGCGCGAATCCGGGTGAGCGGCAGCGGATAGGTCAGGCCGATGTTGAGCTGGCGCACCCCAGGCGCGGCCTCGCGCGCATGCATCGCGGCGACGCCGGTGGCGATGATGCCGAGACGCGGCGCATCGTCAGACCCCACATCAGGCTTGCCGCTAGGGTCGCTGTTCGGCGCAGCGGGATGCTCGGTCACCGGCCCTTCGGCGTCGTTCCAGTCACTGATGGCCGCGAGCTTCTCGCGCAGCCGATGATGCGCCGGCTTGGCGAAGGCCGGGATCATCACCCGTGCCGGGATGTCGCGGCGGAAGTGGCGCTTGATCTGCGCGTCATCGGGTCGCGAACTGTCGTCGCGCGGGGCGTGCCGTTGCTCAAGCGGGCGCGGGCGCACCACCGTCTTGGCGTGGCAGATCCGCGTGGTCAGCCGCAGGATCACCGGGATCTTCCAACGCTCGCCGAGCTCGAGCGCGAGCCAGGTGTACTCATAGGCCTGCTGCGAGTCGACCGGCTCGAGCATTGGCGCGCCGGCGGCGCGGGCGAAATGGCGGTTGTCCTGTTCGTTCTGGCTCGAGGCCATGCCGGGGTCGTCGGCCGAGACGATCAGCAGGCCGCCGTCGACATCGGTGTAGGTCGCGGTGAACAGCGCATCGGCGGCGACATTGAGGCCGACGTGCTTCATCGTCACCAGGGTGCGGGCGCCGGCGAAGGCGCTGCCGATGCCGACCTCGAGCGCGACCTTTTCATTCGGCGCCCATTGCGCGCGGCCGCCGAGGCGGTCGAAGGTCTCGAGGATCTCGGTCGACGGGGTGCCGGGATAGCCGGTGCCGAGCGCGACCCCGGCGTGCAGGGCGGCGAGCGCGACGGCGTCATCGCCGGTGAGAAGGAGGCGTTCTTGGTTCATGCGTCTACCAACAGTCTCTCGGATCAGGGTCGAGCGGGCGGGGTCACCAGTTCAGCACCAGCTCGGCGCGGACGAAATAGGCATCATCGCGTCGATGCGCGGCGTAGAACTCACCGGGCGCCAGATACTCGGCGACGAGGTGGCCGGACAGATGCTCATGGAGCTTGGCCTTGAGCCAGGCGGTGAGCAGATGGCCGCGAAACCGGCCGTCGCCCGATAGGTTGACGAGTTGGGCGGGCGTCCGCGTGCTCTCTTCATTGGCGAACAAGGCGTGATAGTCGAATGTGAGCAGGGTGGTCGGATGCACCTGGGCGGCCCAGCCGAGGTTGAGCCGGAACAGGTTCGTCGCCTGCGCCACGCGGGTCTCGAGCGGCCATTGATAGATCATCAGCTCACTCCACTGCGGCCAGCGGCCCCAGAGCGGATCAAAGGCCTGATCGGTGGCGTCGTCGGGATCATCGCCCGAGAGATACTCGAGGTCCGCACGCAGGCGGTTCTGCAGCGGATCATCGAAGGCATAGGCGAGCTGCGCGTTGAGGCCGAAGGCGTTCACCGTGCGCTGGTTCAGCTCGCCCCATTGATAGGCGCCCTCGGCCCGGCCGCTCCAGCCCGGCGCAAGGTCCCCGTCGACGCGCAGCCCGATGGTGTAGAGGTCGCCGGCATCGCTCGAGGACGGGAAGGGGGCGCCGTTGTTGACGCGGATGCTGCGCGGGGTCGGGTGCGGGCGGTCATGCTGATAGATGAAATAGCCGTCGAGATCGCGGCCCGGGAGTAGCGCGCGGTTGCGCGCATAGGCGATGACGCCGGTCTCGTGCTGCTCGGTCTGGTCCTCGATCGCGTCGTTGAACGGCCGTGGGAAGCGGCCGGTGTCGGCATTCTGGTCGATGTAGACCAGGTCCAGCACCGTCTCGATCGCATCCAGATCCAGCGTGGCGCGCGCGGCGTCGAAGTAGATCGTCCGTGAGCCGTCCAGCGGCGTGCCCTCGAGCACGAGCCAGCCGTGGCCGAAGACCAGGTCCTGGCGGCCGAGCTTGAGACTGAACGGCAGGTCGGCAGGTTGGTCGAAGCTGAGCGCGAGGCGATCGAACAGCACGCCCCCCGAGTACCAGGTCTCGAAGCCGGGCACCGGCCAGTCGGCGGCCTCGGGCTTGTTGTAGTGCCGACCTTCCCAGATCAGGCGGGCGTCGGCGGCGAGCCAAGTGGTCGGCGCAGTGCGGCCCCAAAGCCGGCCGCGATAGCGCTGGAAGGTCCGGTCGGCGATGGCCGCGTCGTCATTCAGGCCGACGTTGCCGATGAAGACCTGGCGCAGGCGCAGATCGCCGCCCCAGTCGGTGTTCCAGTCGCTGTCCCAGTCGCGGTCCCGGCTCAGCGCGTCGCGGGACTGGGTGGACGAGGCTTCGGCTGCGCTCCAGGCCATGATGGGCGCGAGCAGGAATAAGGGGCCGCAGCGGCCGAGCCATCGAATACGTTGCGTCATGTCTCGATTGTCAAGGCGTTGTATCGTGCTCGGACGTCTGGGCTCACTGGTGTGGACTCACCGGTGTGGGCTCGTTGGCTTGGGTGCACTCGTCGCCGCGCCGGTCATCGCAATCCGACGCGGGACGAACGGTCCCGGTCGACCCGCCAACGGCAGGCGGGGAGCGTACACGGGTCGGCGTTCGGGATCATCGCCTTGGGGGCGTCAGCCGCGCCCGAGGTGACCGGTTTTTGATACAGATCAGCGAGGCTGCAGGATGACGACAACCGATCCGCATCACGCGCGGCATCCGGGATTGCTGCTCGGCCCCGGACCGAGCGGCCATTGGGACGACGAGCGCGTCTCGGGCCCCTGCGTCTTGCGCGAGCCCGACGGGCGCTGGCGCATGTGGTATTACGGCCGCGATCAGGGCTTCGACCCCGAGATCAACCTGCCGACCGGCCGCGTCGGGCTGGCCGAATCCGAGGATGGACTGCATTGGGAGCGGGTCTCGGGACCCTTGACCCAGGGGGCCGTGCTCGACGTGCATCCACACCCGGAGCGGTTCGATTCGACCCATCTCGGCTGCAGCCAGGTGGTGCGGCGCGACGGTCTCTATTGGATGTGGTATTTCGGCGGTGACCACAGCCGCTTTCGCATCGGACGCTTCGATGTCAAGGGGCTCAAGCTGCGCCCTGGCTGCGCGATCTCGCGCGACGGGGTGCATTGGCAGCGTCTGGACGGTCCGCATCAGGGCGCGCTGCTGGATTTCGGCGGCCACAGCGAGTTCGATGCCGCCACCTGTGGCTGGCCGCAGGTGGTGCAGGTCCGCACCGACCTCTGGCGGCTCTACTATCACAGCCTCGATCCGGCGCGGATGGTGTTCGGCGTCGGGCTGGCCGAATCAAGCGATGGCCTGCATTGGCACAAGCGCGGCCAGGTGCTTGGCCCCGGCGAGCCGGACGCCTTCGACGCGCTCGGCATCGGCACGCGCTGCGTGCTCCGGCACCAAGACCGCTGGCTGATGTTCTACGAGGGCGTCGCCGGCAATGGGCACTCGATCGGGCTGGCCGAATCCGAGGATGGCGTGCATTGGACGCGGCGGCCGGGGCCGGAACCGGACGGCTCGGTGTTCGCCCATGCGCCGAGCGGGTCCGGGGCCTGGGATGCGTTCGCGGTGGGCGCCCCCTGTGTCGTCGCGATGGATGATGGCTCCTGGCGGCTCTACTACGTCGGCAGCAACGAGACCGGCCTCGGCCACAGCGATGAGCTCAAGGCCAGGCAGCAGATCGGACTGGCGCTCAGCCAGGGCGCGGACCCGACCCGCTGGGCGCGTTGGGACGGCTCCCGCCGCTGAGCGCCTCAGCGGCGGTCGTTGCCGCTTCGCCCGATGCGGCAGCGTCTGCCTCGGTGCCCGAGTCGGGCTGCGGCGCCCGTTCCTGGACCCCCGGCGCCGCTCCTGCGCGCGCCCTGTCCCGGCGCTGCCGCTCGCGGAGCGCGGCGACCGCCTCTTCCAGCGAGGGCGCCATCGCCACCTTGCCGCGCTGACTGACGATCACCCGCTTGAGCTGAGGGATGGTCACACCCTGCGCGGCCTGCAGATAGACCGGCTGCACATAGGTGATGACCTCATCGAGCAGGATCAGGATCAGCTTGCCGCGCTCGATCTCGGCGCCGCCGCGTCCCCAGAGCGTGAATTGCTCAGCGATCGTGGAATCCTGCTCGATCAGCGCATCGATCTGCGACAGCCCCAGCACCAGCATCCCGGTGGGCAGGCTGTAGACGATGATGCGGCCATAGTTCTCCGCATCCGAGCTCACCACCGCAAAGGCGCGCATGTTGTCGCGTCCCTTGGGGTTCAGCGGCGCCAGCAGCAGGTGCTCGAAACGCGAGCGGTCGATCAGGTTCAGCGTGACGTAATAGGGCCAAAGCGTCTCGACGCTGTCTTCGCGCACAATGCGCGGAAACATCCAGCGGTCTTCCTGGGCATAGAAGACCGCCGGGTCCGTCTGATGATATTTGGCGTAGACCTGCATCTGGGTCGTGAACAGGTCCTGCGGGTAGCGGATATGCGCCCGCAAGGCCTCTGGAAACTGGTCCATCTCCTTGAGCAGGCCGGGATACATCCGCTGGTAGGCGCGTGCGATCGGGTCGCTCGGATCGGCGAGATAGTAGGTCATCTCCCCGGTGTAGGCATCGACCACGATCTTCACCGAGTTGCGGATATAGTTGAATTCCTTCGCGATCGGGCTTGCCATGCCATGATCGGGGTGGGCGCCGACATTGCGGTTCACCGGCTCGGCATAGGGATAGCGATCGGAGAGCGTATAGGCATCGAGGATCCAGTACAGGTGCTCCGGCGTCACCACCAGATAGGGATCATCGTCGAGTTCCAGGAACGGGGTGATCTGGCGAATGGTGCTCGGTACGTTGCGGCGGATGAGGATCTGGCTGTCGGCCTCGATGGCGGTGGTGAAGAACAGCCGGTAATCGCGGTAATGGAGCGCGAACACGGCGCGTCGGAACCAGCCATCGATCGGGATCGCGGTGTCGGCGCGATAATCGTCCTGCACCACGCCGGTGGCGCCGGGATAGGAGATCTCCCCGAGCGCATTGGGGGCGATCACATCATGGAGATCCTGCATGCCGTAATAGATGCCGGGCTCTTCGATCGTCAAGCCATGGTCGGAGCGCGGCGGCAGGTCCTTCAGGTACCATTCCATGGCCTCCTCGCCGACCTGGGCCGCGGGGGACATCACGGCGCCGTAGCCGTGGGTATAGCGGAACCAGCGATTGACCCAGTTCTGCGAGTCCTGCGGCAACTGCTCGAAATCCAGTTCCCGCGCGGCGAGGAAGACCTGCTGATACCGCCCGTCGATGGTATAGCGATCGGTGTTCACCGAGAGGAAGCTGTAATAGCTGCGGATCTCCTGCAGTTCGCGATAGACATCGATCAGCATCTCGCGATCCCACACCGGAACATTGCGCAGCGCGGCCGGATCGATGTCGTTGGGGTCGGCATCTTCGGCAGCTTCCGCCTCGATCGCCACCCGATAGGGGCGCATCTCGACCTCGTCCAAAGCGAACGAATCCAGGGTGGCGGCGATATTGTGCTCGATGTAGGGCTGTTGCCGTGCCAGCTCATCCGGCTCGACCAGATAGTCCTGGATCGTTTCGGGAAGGGCCTCCCAGTATCGCAGGCCGAGGGTTCCTGTCAGCAGCACTGCGAAGACCACTACGGCCGACAGCCCGCGCTTGCTGTTGAGATAGACAATGCTGCTGACGCCGAGGGCGAGCAGCATCAACATCGACGCCCAGATCAGCGGCAGCACGATCGTCATCTCGGTGTAGCCGGGCCCGAAGAAGAGCGGAGTATGGCGATCGCCATAGAGCAGCATGTAGCGCTGGAACAGCAATTCCGTGATGCCGACAGCGAACATCAGTGCAACGATCATGCTGAGGTGCCGCCTGGCGCCGGCTGCGATATTCAGGCCGCGCTTCTTGAGCTCCTGGTGCTGCAGGTAATAGATCAGGCCGAGGATCACCAGCAGCACGGCCAGCGCAAAGAACACCTCTAGCAGGATGTCACGAAAGAGCGGTAATGCGAACAGATAAAAGCTGATGTCCTGACCATAGACCGGATCAACGACCCCGGCCTCTGGAGCGAAGAGGAACAACAACGTCTCTTCCCACTGAGAATACAGCGGATAGGCGAGCACGATCGCCAACAGCAGGGACACCAGGATCGCCAGCTTGTGCAGCCCAAGGATGAGCCAATTCAGCGGGCTGAGGCGGTCGCGCTGCCGCTCGCTTTGGGTAGTCAGCACCAGCGCATTCTTCGGTGTCGCGCGCTTCCTTTTGCGTCGCAGTCGCAGCCGCAGCAGGAGCTTGGCCGGGCCGAGCCGTTTGGCCCGCATATAGCGCGCCGCAATGCGGAAATTAGAATAGAAGAAGAGGAAGAACAGCGCGGTGAAGACGGCGAACACGACATAGCTGTAGAGCAGTCGTTGCCAGAAATAGAACCCTAGGTCGAGTGACTGGTACCACCAGATGTCGACAACCACATCGGCATACACCAGTGCACTGATCGGCAATGCGATCAAGACCAACAGCGGGATGGCGACGAGCGAGATCAGCTTGACCCGGCGCCAGGGATGCTTGCTTGCCATCAGTAAACTCTCGCTGGTTCAGTGCGCACTCAGCCGTCCTGACCGATCAGCAGATCGGCGATCAGCCGCTCGACCGGCGCGTAGTCATCGGTCAGCACCGGCAGCCGTTCAGGATCGCTACCATAGCCGAGGATCGCCTCGGTCATCCGGCTCCAGGCCCGCGGCGGGCCGGTACGGGCGGTCACGGTCTTCGGTAGGCGTTGCCCATTGCTGGCGGTGACGACGAAGGTCACACGCGGGTCCTTGGGCACACCCTCCATCCAGAGGTCGACCGCGCGAAATTCGGTCGCCAGGGTCTTGGCGATGCTCTTGATCAGGCGCGGGTCCGGGAAGGCGTCGACCACGTTCATGACGTAGAGTCCATCGGGCCTCAGCCGCGATTTGACCAAGGCCGCGAACTCGCGGGTAACCAGATGCTGTGGGATCGCGACATCGTGGAAGACGTCGCCGACGATCACATCGAAGCGCAGCGGGGCGCGATCCGATGCCCGGTCGGATGCCCGGTCGGATGCCCGGCTGGGCGCTCCGTCAGGCGCCGGATCAGGTGCTCGGTCAAGTGTCCGATTATGCGCGCGATCGGGTGTCCGGCCAGGTGCCTGGTCGGCGGCTCGGTCAGATGCCCGACCCGACGAGGGATCAGCGAACCGCTCAGTGAACACGCGGCCTGCATCGCGCAACGCGAGGCGGGCATCGCGATGGACGATGTGCAGCGCGGACGGGTCGAGGAACAGGCGCTCCTCGGCCAGCCGCGTCACCCGCGGGTCGAGCTCGGCGACCAGGATCTCGGAGCTCGGGCTCAGCACCCCGAGCGCGCGCGGCAGGCTATAGGCACCACCGCCGGCGAAGAACCAGCGCAGGCCGGCGTCATAGTCCTCCCCAAAGTGGGCATAGGCCAGCTCATCGATCGCATGGACATAGGGGGCGATCAGCAATGCCGGGTCTTGGCGATGGTTGATGCCGTGGAGCAGATGATCCAACACCAGCCCGCGCGCCTCGCCGAACGGTGCCAGCGGGGACTGATCGACGACCCGCATGCAGAAATAGCGGCTCTCGCGATCGCAGCTCGCAGCCAGCGCCGAGCGCAACCCGAGGCCGGCCGCGAGCAGGGTCGCTGCCGCGAGCACCCACCAGCGCCAGCGCGCGATCCCGCGCAGGAACGGCAGCCCGAGCGCGAGCAACAGCAGGCCTGAGACCAAGACGACGAGGCGCGAGCCCAGGAACTGCACGAGCAGCCAGCCGGCAGCAAAGGTGCCGAGGATGCTGCCGATCGCCGCGAGCGCGTGCATCCGCCCGACCACATGGCCAGCGCGCGGATCGAGCCGCAGCGCCAGGGTCGTCAGCAACGGGGTAACGACGCCGATCAGCGCGGCCGGTATGAAGAACAGACCGGCCGCGAACGCGAAGCTTGCGCCCAGCAGACTCACCCCGGCGCCTTGCAAGGCGGCACCGAGCGGATCGATCACGAGCAAGGCGAGGATGCAATAGAGGCCCGCGGCGCCGAGCACGAGACCCGCGCTGCCTGCGCCGGCGCCGCGATCGGCCCAGCGTCCGCCGAGCCAGTTGCCGAGCGACAGCCCAGCGAGGATGACGCCGATGATCGCGGTCCAGGTGTAGAGCGAGACGCCGACGTAGGGCGCCGCGAGCCGGCCGGCAACGATCTCGAGCACCAGCAGCAGCCCCGAGCTCAGGAAGACCGTGGCGCCGTAGCCGATCAGCAGCAGCCGGCGGTGTCGATCGGCGGACGGGGTAGTTGTGAACAGGGTTGAGCGCATCGATTGATTTCGGCAGGATCAAGGCTGAATTGTCGCCGTTGGCCTGATGGCAGACGAGCCAGAGCGATCATGACCCAAACAGCGCCTTACGACCAGGACGTGATCGCCTGGGCCAACGAACCCGACTGGAAACCGGGTGAATGACCAACGGGTTCAGCCACTCAGCAGCAGCTTCAACGAGACCGCGATCGACGCGATCACCAAGACCGGCCGGACCAGCCGCGCGCCGTGCCGGAGCACCAGATGCGCCCCCAGCCAGCCGCCGATGAGCTGCCCGACTGCCATCACCAGCGCCAACGCCCAGACGATATGGCCGCCAGCGAGGAAGAAGAGCAGGGCGGCGAGGTTGCTGGTGAAGTTCAGCAGCTTCGCATGCGCGGTCGCGCGCCGCATTCCGAAGCCGAGCAGGGCGACATAGCCCATCGCGAAGAAGGTCCCGGTTCCGGGCCCGAAGAAGCCATCGTAGAAACCGACGCCAAATCCAACGGTCAGTGCATAGGCAGGAACGCGGATACGCTGGTGCGAATCGAGGTCAGAGACCCGCGGCGAGACCAGAAAGTACAGCGCGAAGCCGATCAGCAGGATCGGCACCAACTGCTCGAGCAGCTCGGTGCTGAGATGTTGAACCGATAGGGCACCAAGCGCCGCGCCGACGAAGGTGCAAACGACCGTGAACACGACCGGGCGCAGCGCGATGGCACCCTGACGCACGAAGTGAGCGGTCGCCGCGAACGAGCCCCAGACCGCCTGCGCCTTGTTGGTCGCGAGCGCACCGACCGGCGGCAGCCCAGCCCAAAGCAAGGCCGGTACCGTGATCAGGCCACCACCGCCGGCGATGGCATCGATCAGGCCGGCGGCGAGCGCGAGCGTGAACATGAGCGGAGCGATCTCGAGGACTTCCATCGGCGGGGTCTCGGGGCGGAGGGCCTTTTTCTGGTTGCATCTCGGTCGTTGCGCTGAGACCGGTTCCGCCTGACCGTCAGCCGCAAGACGTCGAAAGCGACAGGCTCAGTGTCGAGGGGAGCGGCATGTCCGAGGGTGAGTACGAATGGCGATTTTCAGGTCGAGCAAGGCGAACGACGCGGAGCGCAGAGGACCAGACTGGGTCCAACCCCAGCTGATCGTGTTCGATTTCGACGGCACCCTTGCCGATAGCTTCCCCTGGTTTGCGGCCGAGCTCAATGCGGTTGCCCGTGACTGGGGCTTCCGTCAGGTGACGGACGAGGAGGCGGCGCGGCTGCGGCGCCTGAGCGCCGACGCGATCTTTCGCCAGCTGCAGGTGCCGCGTTGGAAGATCCCCTGGATCGCACGCGACCTGCGCCGTCGGATGACCCGCGACATCGCTCGAATCGCGCTCTTCGAGGGAATTGCGCCGCTGCTCAGTCGGCTCGCGGCGAGCGATCGGCGCGTCGCGATCATCAGCTCGAACGCGCGTGAAAACATCCGCGCCGTGCTAGGCCCCGAGCTTTGTGCCGGCATCGATGCCTTCGAATGCGGGGCCGCGCTCAACGGCAAGGCGCAACGCCTCAAACGTCTGAGCCGGCGCACCGGCGTCCCGACCGCCGCGATGATCTATATCGGTGACGAGGTCCGCGATATCGAGGCCGCCCGCCGCGCGGGTGCCACCGCCGGCGCCGTGGCCTGGGGCTACAATTGCGAATCCGTGTTATGCGCACGGGCCCCGGATCGGCTGTTTCAAGCCGTCACCGAGCTCAGCGAGCAGCTCTTGGGAGAACCCGTTCCCGATCAACCCACCGAGGGCGGCGACGCGGCTCGCCGCTGAGTCGAGACAAGCCAGCGACAAGCTCGTCCGGCGCGCGTTTGAAGCGCGCGGTCGCATCGGCGATCACTGGAACAGCAGTTCGACCACCTCCTCGAAGCGGCTGACGAAGTGGACCTTCAGGCCCTTCTTGACGTGGTCGGGCACCTCGTCGAACTCGCCGCGGTTGTCCTCGGGAAGCAGGATCTCCTTGATCCCGGCGCGACGCGAGGCGATCAGCTTCTCGCGCACGCCGCCGATCGGGAACACCTCGCCGGTCAGGGTCAGCTCGCCGGTCATCGCGATGCGCCGGGCCGGTTCGTTCCGCGCCAGCGAGAGCAGGGCGGAGGCCATCGTGATGCCGGCCGAGGGGCCGTCCTTCGGTGTTGCGCCGGCCGGCACATGCAGATGGATGAATGCCTTCTCGAAGAAGCTGGCGTCGGTGCCGAATTCGGCGGCGTGACTGACGACATAGCCGTAGGCGATATCGGCCGATTCCTTCATCACGTCGCCGAGCTGACCGGTCAGCTTGAAGCCGCGGCTGTACTCGTGCGTGCGCACCGCCTCGATCGATAAGGTCGCGCCGCCCATCGCAGTCCAGGCGAGCCCAGTGACGACACCGGGGCCGGAGAGCTTGCGCTCGTCGCGGAACACCGGACTGCCGAGATAATCCTTGAGCTCGTCGGCGCCGACGTCGACCGGCGTCTCGGCGCCCTCGAGCATCTTCACCGCGACCTTGCGCACGATCTTGCCGATCTGCTTCTCAAGCCGGCGCACGCCGGCATCGCGCGCATAACCCTCGATCAGTGCGCGCAGGGTCTTGGTCTTGAGCTTGACCGTGTTCTTCGGCAGCCCGGCGCGTTCGATCTGGCGTGGCAATAGGTATTTCTTCGCGATCGCGAGCTTCTCATCGGCGATGTAGCCGGCGAGCTGGATCACCTCCATGCGATCGAGCAGCGGGCCGGGGATGCTGTCGGTCTGGTTGGCGGTGCAGACGAACAAGACCTTCGAGAGATCGAAGCGTAGGTCGAGATAGTGGTCGAGGAAATCGACGTTCTGCTCCGGGTCGAGCACCTCGAGCAGGGCCGAGGCCGGATCGCCATGATAGCTAGCGCCGATCTTGTCGATCTCATCGAGCATGATCACCGGGTTCGCGGTGCCGGCATCCTTGACCGCCTGCAGGAACTTGCCGGGCATCGCGCCGATGTAGGTGCGGCGGTGGCCCTTGATCTCGGCCTCGTCGCGGATGCCGCCCACCGAGAAGCGGTAGAAACGCCGGCCGAGGGTATCGGCGATCGAGCGCCCGATCGAGGTCTTGCCGACACCGGGCGGGCCGACCAGCAGGATGATCGAGCCGGCGATCTCGCTCTTGTGAATCCCGACCGCCAAGAACTCGAGGATGCGCTGCTTGACGTCGTCGAGCCCGTAGTGGTCGCGGTCGAGCACGCGGCGCGCGCGCTTGAGATCGAGCTTGTCCTTGGAGTGCTGGCCCCAGGGCAAGAGCGTGATCCAGTCCAGATAGTTGCGCGTGACCGAGTACTCGGGTGAGCCGGTCTCGAGCATCGCGAGCTTCTCCATCTCCTCGTCGACGCGCTTCTGCGCCTCCTCGGTCAGCGTCAGCTTCGCGAGGCGCTCCTTGAACTTGTCCACCTCGGCGGTGCGGTCGTCCTTGGCGATGCCGAGCTCCTTTTGGATCGCCTTCAGCTGCTCCTTGAGGAAGAACTCGCGCTGCTGCTTCTGCATTCGTTCCTCGACCGACTGCCTGATCGAGTGCTGTGCCTTGGCCAGCTCGAGCTCGTTGTTGAGCAGCACCAGCACCTTCTCCATCCGTTTCATCAACGGCACGGCCTCGAGCACCTCCTGCAACTGCTCCTTGCTCGAGGTGGTCAGGCTGGCGGCGAAGTCGGCCAGATGCGACGGATCATCCGGGCCGAAGCGGTCGAGGAACATGCGCAGTTCCTCGACATAGAGTGGATTCAGCGGCAGCAGCTCCTTGATGGTGTTGATCACGGCCATCGCGTAGGCCTTGATCTGGTCCTCCGGCTCGGGAGACGGTTCCGGCATGTACTCCACGCGCGCTGAGAATGGCCGCTTACGGTTGGCGAAGGACTCGATCCGAAAACGCTGCAGGCATTCCACCAGGACCTGGAGCTTGCCTTCCTCGCTGTGCACGCGATGGACACGACAAGCGGTTCCGACGTCTTCGAAATCGCCGGTCTTGGCCTCTTCTGAGGTCTCGCTCGCGACCAGCACGACGCCCAGCACCTTGTGCTCGGTCTCGCCGACCGCCTTCATCGTCGGCAGCCAGTGCTCGGCATCCATCAAGAGCGGCACCGCCTGCCCAGGGAAGAACGGCCGCGAGGCGACTGGCAGCAGATGGATCAACGACGGCAGGACATCACGCGCGCGGGCCAGTTTGATCTCGTCATCCTGAGTGGACGCGTCATCCGGATTCTGGGGCTCGGAAACCTCGTCGTTCATCATCTGCTCCTCATCAGTCTTGGCGTCAAAACGCTTTCTAACCTCAGGGTATTTCCTGCCCAATGCAAGCGGTCGAGGCATTCGCAAGGCTGGCGAAGTCGGCGATCGAAAGTCTCTCGGCGCGCGTGCCGGGGTCGGTCCCGACGGCGGCCATCTGATCCGCGGTCATCAGGTTGGACAGGCTGTTGCGCAGCGTCTTACGGCGTTGCCCAAAGGCTGCCGCCACGATCTGTGCATGCCAGATGGGATCGACGATCGGGTAGGGCAGCGGGCGGTGAGGGCGAAGCCGAACAACGGCCGAGCTGACCTTCGGGGCCGGCCGAAAGGCACCTGGCGCGACAGTGAAAAGACGCTCGGCGCTACAATAACTCTGCACCATGACCGAGAGCCGGCCGTAGACCCTGGTGCCAGGCGCCGCCACGATCCGATCGACGACCTCCTTCTGTAACATGAGATGCATATCCTCGATGCAGTCCGCTTGCTCCAGGAACCGGAACAGCAATGGTGTCGAGATGTTGTACGGCAGGTTACCGACGAGGCGCAGCTTCGATTCGGACGGAGGCGACTGCAACGAGCAAAGATCGAAGGTTAGGGCATCCACATTGTGGATGCGAAAACCTGAGCCCTGACCGGCGGATGCGATGGCTGCTTCTGCAGACGGATCGAGGTCGAGATCGTTATCGCTCCCAAACCGCCTAGTGAGTGGCCCAATCAGATCCCGGTCGATCTCGATGGCATCAAGCCTATCGGCCAACGCGGACAATCCATCGGTCAGCGCTCCTTGCCCTGGACCGATCTCGACGAGATGTTGATTTGGCTGAACTGCAATTGCGTTGAGGATACGGTGGATAACGCTGGGATCATGGAGGAAGTTCTGGCCGAAGCGCTTGCGGGGATGATGTTCAGTCACGGCGCGAGGTACCAGCGAGGTACCAGTAGGAAAGCCAGCATGCTAGCACGACCATGCTGAGCGCTCAGTGGACCGAGATGGTTTATTTTACATAATATACATTATGCGCAATTCAGGAAGGGGGTCAGGATGGCCAGAACCCGCGTCCTGACTGGCCGTGACGCGTCTTCGTGTTTCCCGACCAAGAAGATGCTGAGCGCCGTCGACGAGCTGGGCGGCACCCAGCCTGGCTGCGATTCTTCGCCGACCATCCGCTGGCCCTGGGGAGCCTCGACCAGATGGGCGCGCTGCCCGAGAACGTCCTGTGCATCGCCGTTCCCACGGGCGTACATCGCCGACCGTATGATATGTTCATACGTATGAACACTATGGAACGCATCACCATCACCCTCACACCCGAGATGGCCCAGACCGTGCGCGGCGCCGTCGAGGCGGGCGAGTACGCTTCCAGCAGCGAGATCATCCGCGAGGCCCTGCGCGACTGGCGTCACAAGCGCGCGCTGCAAGCGCAAGAGCTCGCCGACCTGCTTGCCGCGGTCCAGGAGGGCCTCGACGACATCGAGGCCGGGCGCGTGCGCGACTTCGACGCCGAGCGCATCATTCGACGGGGAGAAGAGCGATTGCAGAGCCGCGCCGCCGGCTCCGACTGACCGAGAGCGCCGAGCAGGACCTTACCGAGATCTGGAGCTTCATCGCCGCCGATAACCGCACGGCGGCATCGAAGCTGGTCCGGGAGATCGAGGCGCGCTTCGAGACCGTCCGGGACCGTCCCGAGATCGGTTCGCGCCGAGATCGACTGGCCGCAGGCCTGCGCATCCACTTCCATCGCGACTACGCGCTGTACTACCGCTTCACCGACATCGAGGTCATCATCGTGCGCGTCATGCACGGTGCTCGCGACGCGCGGGCGCTGCGGTTCGGCGAGCCATGACCTGCGGTCTGCCGCCGGCACCCGTCAGCTCGCGGTGCTGACGACCGCGAGCAGGTTCCCGACACCAGCGGCGCAGACCGTCGATATCGAGCCCTACGCCTCTCCGGTTGGAACGCCGAAATCTGCAGCGGGTCGCAGAATTCGATTGAACCTGCTCTCTGCCCCCCGTTTTTCGCGGCTTGGCACTCGGAACCGGCTCGTTCTTGCCGATATACCAAGCAAGGCAAGAGGAGCACGGCAATGTACGACGAGCAACTGCAGACCCAAGTCTTCGATCACGAGTCCCCGATCACCGAGCGCGAGCGCCGGTTGCGTGGCGCCCTCAACGAGCTGACGCTGCGCAATGAGAATCGCCGCTATGCCAGCACTGCGGGTATCAGCCAATGCAACCGCGGTCTCGGCTTTCGCCCCGGCTATCTCAACCGCGCCACCGGCGAGCTCTCGCTGTCGCGTTTTGGCGACGGCCGCGCGGCGCCCATCCACCTTCTCGATGGGCTTCCCGAGTCCTGGGTCGAGCAGCGTGATGAGCACGGGCATGTCACCGCGATCGACCCGGACGTGGTCTCTGGGTTTATTCGCGACGGCCGCTTCTACACCCGCGAGCAAGCCGCACGCGCAACGGCCCACTGACGTAGAAGGAGTTCTAACGCGCTTCCAGCTCGGAGCGCCGCACCGGATCAGCCCGTCGATGCTCGATGACGTGGCGCTGGGGCTTGGCGGGCTGGTCTAGGCGCGCTCAGAACGGCTTGCAGTCCTACAGCGCATCCACGGCCTCGCGCAAGCTCAGGACTGCGCGGATCTGCAAGCCCTCCACGCCGCCCTTGGGGACGTTGCCTTTCGGCACGATAGCCTGCTTGAAGCCATGCTTGGCGGCCTCGCGCAGCCGGTCCGGGCCGCTCGCGACCGGCCGGATCTCACCGGCGAGCCCGACCTCGCCGAACACCGCCAGATCG
The DNA here is from genome assembly GCF_016584085.1 of Halochromatium glycolicum. Classification (GTDB taxonomy): domain Bacteria; phylum Pseudomonadota; class Gammaproteobacteria; order Chromatiales; family Chromatiaceae; genus Lamprobacter; species Lamprobacter glycolicus. The sequence goes on from NZ_NRSJ01000025.1 coordinate 34,111, forward strand.
ACCGGCAACGCCCGATCACGATGGCTCGAGAGCACGGCCAGCAGCACCGCCAGATCGGCCGCGGTCTCGGTGACGCGCACGCCGCCGACGACATTGACGAAGACATCCTGATCGAACATCGCGATGCCGCCATGGCGATGCAGCACCGCGAGCAGCATTGCCAGGCGGTTCTGCTCCAGACCCACCGCCAGCCGGCGTGGATTGGCGAGCGGGCTCTGGTCGACCAGCGCCTGCACCTCGACCAGCATCGGTCGCGTTCCCTCGCGCGTCACCAGCACGATCGAGCCCGGTGCAGCCTCGCTATGCCGTGACAGGAAGATCGCCGACGGGTTCGAGACCTGGCGCAGGCCGCGGTCGGTCATCGCGAACACACCGAGCTCGTTGACCGCGCCGAAGCGGTTCTTGACCGCGCGCACCAGACGATGCGCGTTGCCGGCCTCGCCCTCGAAATAGAGCACGGTGTCGACCATGTGCTCGAGCACGCGCGGCCCGGCCAGCGCGCCCTCCTTGGTCACATGGCCGACCAGGAACACGGTGGTGTCGGTGAGCTTGGCGTAGCGCACCAGCTGGGCGGCGGTCTCGCGCACCTGCGAGACCGAGCCCGGCGCCGAGGTCAGCGCCTCGGTGAATAGGGTCTGGATCGAGTCGATCACCAGCACCCGCGGCGTCTCGGCCGCCGCCGTGGCGAGGATCTGCTCGATGCAGGTCTCAGCGACGAGATTGAGCTTGCCGGGCGCAAGGCCGAGCCGCTGGGCGCGCAGGCTCACCTGCTCTGGCGATTCCTCGCCGGTGACGTAGAGCACCGCGCCGCGCGCGGCCGCGAACTCTGGGCTGGCATCGATCGCGGCGCTGGCCTGCAGCAGCAGGGTCGATTTGCCGATGCCGGGGTCACCGCCGATCAGCACCACCGAGCCCTGCACCAGCCCGCCGCCGAGCACGCGGTCGAGCTCGGCGATGCCGCAGGAGCGGCGCACCTCGTGCTCGGGCGCGACCTCGGCGAGACGATGCACGGTCGCGGCCTCGGCCTGCGCCGCAGCACCGGCGTACCCCGCAGCGCCCGTCCGCGACGCCGTCTTCGGCGGCTGCACGACCTGCTCGATGCTGTTCCAGGCACCACAATCGGCACAGCGGCCGCTCCATTTCGGCGACTGTCCGCCGCAGTTGTTGCAGACGTAGAGGGTCCGGCCCTTCTTCGCGGTCTGGCTCAAGCGCCCCCCTCCTGTTCATGCGCCCGTTCAGTCGTCTGGCCGCGCTGGTGAACAACCCGCACGCGCGGCGACAACCGGCACAAGAGCTCATAGTTGATGGTGCCGACCTGGGCAGCGACCTCCTCTACCGCAAGCCCTTGGCCCCAGAGGGTCACCGGATCGCCGACGGCCGCGTCCGGTATGTTGCGCAGATCGATGCTGATCATGTCCATCGAGACGCGACCGATCAACGCTGCGCGTCGGTCGCGCACGAGCACCGGCGTGCCGGTCGGCGCATGGCGCGGATAGCCATCGCCATAGCCGATCGCGACCACGCCGACCGGCATCGCTTCGGGACAATGATAGGTGCTACCGTAGCCCACTGGCGTGCCGCGTGCGAGCTGACGCACCGCGATCAGCTGGCTCGATAGGGTCATCACTGGCTGCAGCCCGAGACCTTCAGCAGACCGGCCAAGCAGCGGCGAGCCCCCGTAGAGCATGATACCTGGGCGAACCCAATCGGTACGAGCAGCCGGGTGGGCAAGCATACCAGCCGAGTTGCCGATCGACAGCGGCAGCCCGAACCGATCTGCGAGCGCCCTCGCCTGCTCACACTGCCGCTCGGTCATCGGGAGCGATGGATCATCGGCATTCGCAAGATGGGTCATCAAACCGGCCAGTTCGAGCGCCGATCCGAGCCGCTGCAGTTGCCGGATCAACACCTCGACCTGCTCCGGCAGTAGGCCGAGCCGGCCCATGCCGGTATCCACCTTGATCCAAACCCGCAACGGGCGCGGATGGGAATGGGCACTGAGCTGGGCGTCGATCAACTCGGCTTGCCATTGGGAATGGATGACAAGCTCCAATCCCATCGAAAAAGCGCTGCTCAGCTCCGCAGCGTCCATGATCCCTTCCATGACCAGGATCGGCTTATCGATGCCGAGCACACCCAGGCCAAGCGCCTCCTGCACCCTGGCGACCGCGTAGCCATCGGCGTTCTGCAGCGCCTGTGCACAGTGACCGATCCCATGACCATAGGCATCGGCCTTGATCACGGCCCAGATGCGGCTGCCCGGTGCGGCGCGGCGGCAGATCGCGAGGTTGGCGCGCAGGGCATCGAGGTCGATACGCGCCCAAGGCCCGGGCTTCATTGGTAATCGAGGTCGCCGTAGAGGTCGTCGGCGAGGTTCTCGAACTTCGTGTACTGACCGAGGAAGGCGAGCTTCACAGTGCCGATCGGGCCATTGCGCTGCTTGCCGATGATGATCTCGGCGACGCCCTTGTCAGGGCTGTCCTCATTGTAGACCTCGTCGCGATAGATGAACACGATCACGTCTGCATCCTGTTCAATCGCGCCCGAGTTATGACTCACGATCCCATCAGCCAGCCAAGAAGCTGGTCCCGGGACCGTCAAATCATAGACATCTTCTTCGCCGTCGGGCTCGACGGCAACCACCGTGTCCCAAAACAAGCCGCTATTCGCTGTGACGCGCAATTCATCGTCGCCAAGCAAAGCAGCGTAGCTCATCAGGGTCTTGCGCGATGGCGAAAATCGAAAATGGGCTGAGCCGCCATAAGAAGTACCGCGCAAACTTGCCATTTGTCGCTGTGAGATCCCCCGCGCCTGCATCGATTGGCGGACCTGCGCGAACACTTCATCCGGAAGTGTGTCGACATTCGGGTTTGCCAAAACCCCTTCGAGACGTAACCGCAACGCACTAGCAGCAGCCTGACGAGGTCCAAAGGCTCCGATTTCATCCAAGAAAAGACGCTGAGCCGTGACGCCTCGGACCCAAACCATGTAGGTCGTGCGGTATTGAGCCATGTCGACCGATTGAATCTTGGCAACGATACCGAAACGCAGCAACAGTGCCGCCACATCCTCGGCCAAGCCGCGGCTATTGGTGCTCAAGTGAATCGCGTGGCTGCCACGCTGACCTGGTTTACGAACCGAAATCGTGCCATCGGTGGCCCAAAGATGCTGGAGAAAAAGTGCAATCTGACGCAGATCGAGACCGAAGATTGCTTGGGGGATACGCTTTTCGTACGATCGCTGGCCAAATACGCCAAGCCCACGCAGCCACCTATTTACACCGGCCGGATGCCAACGGTTTCCATTCCCACTGAAAACCAACTGATGCCAGGCGCCCCGTCCTTGATACCTATTGACACGGACACCGAAATTGGATGCGCAGTCGCTTACGATGCGGCTATTGTCCTCTGACGCCGTGGTGTATCGCAATGGCTGTCCGCTGAGGTAGCTGCCGTCACCAATCAGGTGCGCAAGCAAAATCACTTGGTGGTCGGGCCAAGCCTCGATCGCTGCTTGGCTCGCGAGCGCGCGCGCGATCGCGAGCCGATCGCCTTGAGCGATTGTCTCCACTGTTTTCCAGCCACGACCGGTTAGCAGACGATGCTGCGCGGTCGCCCGGAGACACCGGCCGCTCGCCAGCTTGATCGAGAATACCGGCTTGCGCCCCGTATACCAGACCTGCTCCGCTCTCGCGGTGACGAGCTGGTGGTTGTCATCCACAGCAATCACGTCAGGCGTGGAGCCCACAAGTTCCGCGATGGGTAGCCAGCGTCCATCAGCGAGAATGACACGGGTTTCGCCCGTTACGCACTCACGCAGATCCGACATCACCGGACGCTTGTTCGGACGCTGCTCGAGACTGCGGTTGAGCTGCGACAGGGCGACGACCGGCACATTGAGCTCCTTTGCCAACGATTTCAGCGAGCGCGAGATCGTCGAGATCTCGGTGGCGCGGTTCTCGCCCTCTTGCGGCGCCTGCATCAGCTGCAGGTAATCGACTACGATCAGCGCGAGCTCCTTCTCCTCGCGCTTGAGGTCGCGCTGCAGTCGGCGCACCCGGGCGCGCAGATCGGTCGGCGACAGCGCCGGCGTGTCGTCGATGTAGATCGGTGCCTGGGACAACATGGTGACTGCCGAGGTCAGTCGTGGCCAGTCCTCTTCGCTCAACTTGCCGGTGCGCACCCGATGCTGGTCGATCTGCCCGAGCGACGACATCATGCGCATCGCCAACGCATCGCCGGGCATCTCCATGCTGAAGACGGCCACGCCCTTGCTCGTCTTGATCGCAGCATTCTCAGCTAAGTTCATAGCAAAGCTCGTTTTTCCCATCGACGGCCTACCCGCGCAGATGATCAAATCCGACGGCTGCAGGCCCGAGGTCTTCATGTCGAAATCGATGAAGCCGGTGGGCAGGCCGGTGATGGGCTCATCGCGGTGATAGAGCTCATCGATCTTGTTGACCGCGATGGTCAGCAGGTCCTCGATCGACTTGAAGCCGCCCCCGCGGGTGAGCTGCTCGGCGATCTCGAACACCTTGGCCTCGGCGGCGTCGAGGATCTCGGCCTCGCTGCGGCCCTTGGTGTCGAACGCGAGATCGGCGATGCCGGTGCCGGCACGCACGAGCTGCCGCAGCACCGAGTTGAAGCGCACGATGCGCGCGTAATGTGCGGCATTGGCGGCCGAGGCGGTGTTCCGGTCGATCTCGGCGAGGTAGGCCATGCCGCCGACATCATCGAGCAGCTTGCGCTTCTCGAGGGCCTCCGAGAGCGTGATCACATCGAACGGCTGGTCCTGCTCGGCGAGGATCGCCACCGCGCGAAAGATCAGCTGATGCTCTTGGCGATAGAAGTCACCCTCACGCACCCGGTCCGCAACCTGCTCCCAGACGCTGTTCTCGAGCATCAGCGCGCCGAGCAGCGACTGCTCGGCCTGCAGGTTGTGCGGCGGTACCCGCATCCCCGGCATCGCGTCGGCGAGCTCCGAGACGGCGTCCGTCGGCGAATGAGGAAGCTCAGCGCCGAAGTCCTCGGGCAGGGCCGGTGGCGGGTCCTCGCCCAACCCGGTTTCAGGCTGTTCGCTGTGCGCTTCAGAATTCGAACGATGATCGGGCAACGCGGCTTCCTCACTCGGCGACGACTCAGACAGACGTCATTGTCGCGGTTGGCCCGCTCCCGGGCAAACCAGGTGCGGACCCCGCTCCCGACGTGCGGCGGACCGGCTCCGGCCGCACGGCGAGTCGGCTTTCACTAGTGCGCTTACCGTGAAATAACGCCTGTGAGCGTTTCATTCTCAGGGGTGGCGCGCTGGCGCGCCGCCATGAACGTTAACCGAGGCTTGCTCAGAGTTTGCTTAGGCTGCGGCTGTCACATTCGCCGGGCCTCCCAAGGCGACCCTATTCACTCGAGTTTTCAGCCATTTCGGTGGCTCATTGATTGCGCCGATTGCTCCCAGCTGGAGCACTTGTTGTCGAGCGGGACTTTTGTTCACTCGGCAAGGCTTGCCTTGGATGGCATGCATTGAAGACAGGTGTTGCGCTGCGAAAGCAACACTTGGAATGATCGGAATCAATGGCTTGTGCCAACTTCGAGAGCCAGTTTCTGAAGACGCTCACGCTAGTGTCCAGCTAGCGTCTGCCGTATCAGCCGGAGGATCAGAGTAGTTTTTCAATCGCTTTCAGGAACTTCTTGCTCTGTGGTGAAGTAATGCTCGAGTAGTAGTCAACCACGTTTCCTTCACGGTCTATCAGATACTTGTAGAAGTTCCATTTCGGGTAGGCTCCAGTCTGCTCGGCAAGGTACTGATATAGCGGAGCAGCCTGCCCTTTCTTCACGTGGATCTTCTCGAACATCGGGAATTGAATCGAGTAGGTCAGCCGGCAGAACTTCTGGATCTGCTCCTCCGAGCCGGGCTCCTGATTGCCGAAGTCGTTGGACGGGAAGCCTAAGACCACCAGGCCGCGATCCTTGTACCGGTCGTACAACGCCTCGAGGCCGTCGTACTGGCCAGTAAAGCCGCATTTGCTGGCGGTATTGACCATTAACACGACCTTGCCTTGGTAGGCATCACAGAGCCGAACAGTCTCATCGCCGGCCAACCGGCGGAGCTCGAAATCGAGCGCGGGAGCGCAAGCGGCGGCAGCAGGATCAGCCATCGTCATTCCTCCGATCAAGGTGAGCAGCGCCAGATGTCGCATCGTAGGACCTCATCGCGGTTGTGCAAATCATCGACAGGCCCAAGATGGGTGGACGCGATGGAAACACAACTTGCGGTCGTCGTAATTGTCTTCGATCGCACAGCAAGGCCGGATCTGGGAAGGCAGCGGGGCTTCAGATCCCGCTCGATCCTACCGTATCAAGTCGCCGAGCAGACATGAACATTCTCTGGACATGGTTTGAAACTGCGCTTCCGAGGCCAACTAACCGGGATTCCAGATGCAGACAGAGGTAATAGTCGAATGGCTGATTGGATCGAAGGCCGGATAACCGGGAAGCGGCATTGGTCTCAGGCGCTCTACAGCTTACAGATCGATGCGCCACTCCCCTCGTTCCGAGCGGGACAGTACATCAAGGTCGCGCTCGACCTCGACGGCGAGCGCGTCGGTCGACCCTACTCGCTCGTCAATGCCCCTCACGAGAGCCCGCTCGAGATCTATTTCAACGAGATCCCGGAAGGTCCACTGACGCCGAAGCTCTCCGACCTTGAGGTTGGTGATCGGGTCTGGGTCTCGGCCAAGGCAAGCGGCGTCTTCACGATGGATAACGTCGTCTCCCGGCGCCACCTTTGGATGTTAGCGACAGGCACCGCGCTTGGCGTCTACCTCTCGATGCTCAAGACCATGGAGCCTTGGGAGCGTTTCGAGCGCATCATCCTCGTGCACGGCGCCCGCAATACCGGCGAGCTCGCCTACGGCGAGACCATCGCCGAGCTGCAGGCCGCGCATGAGGAGAGTTTTACCTTCATCACTGCCCTGACCCGCGATTCGAGCGAAACAGCGCTACAGGGCCGCATCACCAACCTCCTCGAGAACGGTGTGCTCGAGGACACCGCCGGCGCCAAGATCACCGCCGACGACAGCCACCTGATGTTGTGCGGGAACTCGGAGATGATCAAGGACGTCCGCGCCTGGCTGGAGGCCCACGGATTGCACCGCCACAGACGGCTCGAGCCGGGCCACTACACAACCGAGCAATACCACTGACCTGAGCGGGCAGACGTTGGACCCATCCGTGCCGAGTCGACGATGACCGCGCTTCGGGAGCTGGCCGAGGCGTCGCGAGAGCTGGGCGCACTGCATGGTCGGCGACAGAAGATCGAGCGCATCGCGGCCCTGCTGCGCGCTTGCTCCGATGCAGAGGCCGCGACAGTTGCGCGCTGGATGACGGGCGAGCCTGCCCAAGCCAGGCTCGGGGTTGGGCCGGCCCAGGTCCATACCGCCTGCACCACGCAGCCGGCATCAAGCCCTCGGCTTACGGTGGACGATGTCGCCGCCTGGTTCCAGGAGATCGGGGCAATCAAAGGAGGCGGCAGCAAGGCGGCTCGGGCCGATCGACTCGCCCGCCTCTTCGCGGCCGCCACGGAACAGGAGCAGCAGTTTCTCGCGCACCTGCTGCTTGGCGAGCTGCGTCAGGGCGCTCTCTTGGGCCTGGTGATCGAGGCGATCGCCTCGGCGTTCGTGCTTCCGCTTGGCAGCATTCAGCGAGCGCACATGCTCACCGGCGAGGTCGGTGAGGTCGCGGCCGTCGCCCGTACACAGGGTCGCGCCGGTGTCGATGCGCTCGAGCTGCGGTTGTTTCACCCGGTCCAACCGATGCTGGCTCAGCCGGCGGAGGATCTCGGCGCGGCAATCGCGACGCTCGGCGAGCCGCTGCTCGAGTACAAACTGGACGGCGCTCGGGTCCAGGTCCACAAGCAGGAGACCGAGGTCCGCGTCTTCAGCCGCCAGGGGAACGAGGTGACCGAAGCAGTCCCGGATATCGTCGAACCAGTCCGGCGACTACCAGTCTCCGACCTGGTGCTCGACGGCGAGGCCCTCGCGTTTGGGGACGACGGTACACCGCGGCCGTTTCAGACCAGCATGCGGCGCTTCGGCCGACGCAGTGACGACGCTGCCCTCCGCGCCCAGCTGCCACTGCAAAGCTTCTATTTCGACTGCCTGCGCCTGAATGGGGAGACCCTGATCGACGCCGATACGCTGAGCCGTCAAGCGGCGCTGCGCGATGTGGTCCCGGCGAGCCTGCGAATGCCCTCGCTTCGCACCACCTCGGCTTCAGAGGCCAAGGCCTTTCTCGAGCAGGCCCTCGCCGCCGGACATGAAGGATTGATGGCCAAGGCCCCGCAAGCGCCCTATGCCGCCGGCGGTCGCGGCAGCCACTGGCTCAAGATCAAGCAGGTCCAGACGTTGGACCTCGTGGTCCTGGCTGCCGAATGGGGCAGCGGCCGACGGCAGGGATGGCTTTCCAACCTCCACCTGGGCGCGCGCAGCAATGGCGGCTTCGTGATGCTCGGTAAGACCTTCAAGGGACTGACCCACCAGCTCCTGACCTGGCAGACCGAGCAGTTGCTCGCCCGCGAGATCGCCCGCGACGGGATCATCGTCCAGGTCCGACCCGAGCTCGTCGTCGAGATCGCGTTCAACGAGCTCCAGCGCAGCCGTCAGTATCCGGCCGGGCTCGCCCTGCGCTTCGCCCGCGTGCGGCGCTACCGCGATGACAAGCCGGCCGCCGAGGCCGACGACATCGAGACGGTCTCTGCCCTCTTTGCCCGTCAGGTCGCCTACCGCGACGTCCTCAGCGATCACCGATGAGCGACACGAACGCGATGACGCGGGTCCGTAGGCTAAGCATCGTGCTCGGCGACCAGCTCAACGAGGACAACCCGGCGCTCAGACAATTGGACCCGAGCCTGGACCTGATCTGGCTCTGCGAGGCGTCTGAGGAGGCAACCAAGGTGCCCTCGCACAAGGCACGCATCGTGCTTTTCCTCTCGGCAATGCGCCACTTTGCCGAACGCCTGCGAGCACGCGGCCTCCCGGTGCGCTACCTGGCGCTGGATCAGCACCCCTACAGCAGCCTCGCCGCGGCACTGAGCGCTGATCTGCAGCGCCTGAAGCCGCAGTCGGCCCGGATCACGCATCCCGGCGAGCACCGGCTGCTCATCGCGCTACGCGATGCCTGTGCGACGCAGCACGTGCCAGTCGAGGTGCTCGATGATGACCACTTCCTCTGCTCGACCGCCGACTTCGAGCGTTGGGCCCGAGGCCGCAAGACCATCCGGCAGGAGCACTTCTATCGCTGGATGCGCAAGCGCGAACAGGTGCTGATGAGCGGCGCCGCGCCGATCGGAGGCGCCTGGAACTTCGACAAATCCAACCGCAGCTCATTCGGGAAGCAGGGACCGGGACGGTTGCCTGAGCCGGTTGGCTTCCCGCCGGATGAGACCACGCAGGCCGTGATCGATCTCGTCTCGGAACGCTTTCCCGAGGCCCCAGGCGATCTGAGTCGGTTCGATTGGCCCGTCACCAGCGAGCAGGCCGCAACGGCGCTCGAGGATTTCCTTGCCAATCGGCTGCCGGCGTTCGGCGCCTATCAGGACGCGATGTGGACCGAGCAGCCGTTCCTCTATCATGCCCGGCTGTCGGCGGCATTGAATCTGAAGCTGCTCGATCCGCGAGCCCTGATCGATGCGGCGGTTGCTGCTCATACCGAGCGACGCGCCCCGCTGGAGTCGGTGGAAGGATTCGTCCGGCAGGTGCTCGGCTGGCGTGAATACGTGCGCGGCCTCTACTGGCGGGAGATGCCCGGCTATCTGGAGCGTAATGCCCTCAGGGCACAACAGCCGCTGCCGGCGTTCTACTGGGATGGCGAGACCGATGCGGCATGCCTGCGCGCCGCCATCGGCCAAGTCATCGAATACGGCTATGGCCACCATATCCAGCGCCTGATGGTGACCGGACTGTTCGCGCTACTGCTGGGTGTGCAGCCGCGAGCTGTGCACCAATGGTATCTGGCGATGTTCGTCGACGCTGTGGAATGGGTCGAAGCGCCGAACACACTCGGTATGAGCCAGTTCGCCGATGGTGGGCTGCTGGCGTCCAAGCCCTATGTTGCCAGTGGCGCCTACATCCAGCGCATGAGCAACTACTGTAGGCACTGCCGCTTCGACCCGAAGCAGTCAACCGGCGACCGCGCCTGCCCGTTCACGACCCTATTCTGGGATTTCCTCGCCGCGCATCGCGATCGCTTCGCGCAGCACCCCCGTACGGCGCTGATGTGGCGGAACCTCGAGCGGCTCGATCAGGCCGAATTGGCCGCGATCCGGGCTCAGGCGGGCGCGCTGCGCGAGTCCCTGCTGGCTTGACCCATGGGCCTGGGCATACGCAATCAAACGGGTCCGTGCCAACCGGCCTCCGCACTTGGAGAAAGAGATGAACCACGACGTGATCGTGATCGGCGCAGGCCTCAGCGGGCTCGCTTGCGCCATTGCACTGCAGCGCGCCGGGATCAGCAGTCTGATCCTCGAGGCCGGTGATCGGATCGGGGGGCGCATTGCCACCGATCAGGTCGACGGCTTCCTGCTCGATCGCGGCTTCCAGGTACTGCAGACCTGGTATCCCGAGGCCGAACGCCAGCTCGACTATGCTGCACTCGATCTGCGCCCCTTCTATCCCGGCGCCCAGGTCCGCATCGGTGACAGGTTCCACCGCGTCAGCGACATCTGGCGCCACCCCACCCGCTTGCCCGAGATGCTGCTGTCGCCGGTCGGCTCAATGGCCGACAAGGTACGCCTGCTGCGTCTGCGGCAGCGCGCGCTGCAGGGTGACCTGAAGGCACTCTATGCGCGTCCCGAGACCACAGCGCTTGCCCATCTCAAGCAACTGGGCTTTTCGGAGCGCATCATCGAGCGCTTCTTCAAGCCGTTCTTCGCCGGTGTCTTCTTCGAGCCGGAGCTGGCTGTCTCCAGCCGTGCCTTCGAGTTCGTGTTTCGCGCCTTCGCCCTCGGCGATACCGCCTTGCCGGCCCAGGGTATCGCGCAGATCCCGCTGCAGCTGGCCGCTCAGCTGCCGTCCGATAGCCTCGAGCTCCGGCAGCCCGTGGAACGATTGGAGGCATCCGGGGTGGTGTTGCGTGGCGGCGAGCACCATGCCGCCAAGGCCGTCGTGGTCGCAACCGATGGGCCGGCAGCCGCGCGTCTGCTCGGTCGCGAGCCACCTGAGACACGTGCTACCACCTGCTTCTATTTCAGTGCCGATGCGCCGCCGATCAGCGGGCCCTACCTGGTGCTGGACGGCAACCGAGAACGACCGATCAACAGCTTGCTGTGTCCGAGCAACCTGTCATCCGCCTACGCACCGCCGGAGCAACACCTGATCACGGTGAACTGTTTCGGGTACGCCCATGATCCGGATACGCTCGAGCGGGCGGTGCGGCGCCAACTGCGGCAGTGGTTCGGCGCATCGGTCGACGCCTGGAAACGGCTAGCGGTCTATCGCATCGCCGATGCATTGCCGGTGCAGGCCCCGCCCGTCAGCGCACCGACGGAGGGCGCCAGCGGCACGAGCCAACCTGTGTCGGACCATGTCTGGCTCTGCGGCGAGCTCAGTGCGCCGCCCTCGATCCACTGGGCATTGGGTAGCGGCCGCCGTACCGGCGAGGCCGTTGCTGCTTGGCTGGGGCACTCATTGGGGCACGCATCCGATTGACCCAACAAGACGGCGCGCTGAGCCCGCAAGCACTGGGCATCGACGGCTGCAGGGGCGGCTGGGTCTGGATCGGCAATCAGGACGAGCGCTGGTGCGGCGGGGTTGTCGGTCGGCTCGAGCAGCTCCGCCCGCTGCTCGCGGAAGCGCGCTTGACCCTGATCGACATGCCGATCGGTCTGCTCGATGGCGGCCGCTCCGAGCGCCCGTGCGACCGCGAGGCACGCGCGCTCCTCGGACGCCCGCGCGCCAGCAGCGTGTTTCGACCGCCATGCCGTGCGACACTGGCGGTCGCAGACCAAGGCTATTCGCGGGCCTGCGAGGTCAATCGTGAGGCGACTGGCGTGGCGCTCTCGCAGCAGACCTTCAACATCCTGCCGAAGATGCAGGAGGTCGATGCGCTGTTGCAGCACCATCCCGGGCTGCGCGAGCAGGTCCGCGAGAGCCACCCGGAGGTCTGTCTCTGGTGGCTGAATGGCCGACAACCGATGCGCTTCAATAAGCGCGCCAGCGCCGGAGAGCGCGAGCGACGCCAAGTGCTCCGAACCCATAGCAGACAGCTCGAGGCGACCGTCGACCGGATGATGACAGAGTACCTTCGCCGGGAGCTGGCGCTCGATGATGCCATCGATGCCGCTGTCCTCGCGTTCGCAGCCCGCCGGATTCTGCAATGCGGCACCGCTGGATCGCTGCCGAGGCAGGCTCCCACCGACAGTCTGGGGCTGCCAATGGCCATCCTGCTGCCGCCCGGCTGATCTGTGCCTAATGAGGAATCTCATTGCCGGGCGCACGGTTGCAGTGCCTAGGGCAATCGCCTATGTTAGGCGCGCTGAAAACAACGACGAGCGCGCGGCCCTGATCCGTCGCGATGCTCGAGCCCTTCGCGCAAGGCGAAGTTCCAACAAAGAGAGAATGGAGCAAGTTTCGATGTCGCTGTCGCGTTCGCTTCTCGCCGCGCTTTTTGCGGCTACCGTCGCGCTCGGATTATCGCTTTCTAGCCAGGCCCGTGATGACTACGAGGCTCGTAACGAGGCGCTGGACGACTACGAGCCAGACCTCGAGGCTGGGGAAGTGATGTTCCGCCAGTGTGCGCTCTGCCATGGCAAACACGGTCAAGGTATCCTCGGCGGTAAGTATCCGCGCATTGCCGGCCTCCCCGAGTACTACCTGATGAACGCGTTACGCGATTATCAAACCGGCAAGCGCGGCTATGACGCGATGCTGGTCGTCGGCGGGCTCAAGACATACGACGACCGCGACCTGATGGACCTGGCCGGTTACATCGCGGACATCGAAATCGACCTCGACGTACCCGGGCCCGAGGAAGGCAGCGCCCGTTCCGGGCGGCGTCTCTACAAATACGATTGCAAGACCTGCCATGGACGCAAGGCGGAAGGCAAATCGCGCAAGGACTCACCGCCACTGCGTGGCCAATACCATGAGTATCTTGAGCGTCAGATCCAGCTCTTCATCAACAAGGAACGCATCCACGCCGATGATCCCGAGGACAAGACCTTCGTCGCTTACGAGCCCGACGAGCTGACCGATATCCTCGCCTACATCGCCTCGCTCGACGATAAAGACGACGACTAATACGAACGAAGACCGGCGAGCCTAGGCCCGATCGCTGCGGGTCTCGCACAGGTCATTGCCACCCAAGGAGTTGCTGAGATGCTCAAACCCACCACTGCGCTTGCAGCTGCGCTGCTCGCTACGCTGCCTTTTGCAGCACCCGTCGTTACCGCCTCCGACGCGTTGGACAATGCGCCGGAAGTGAACATGTATGAGATCGGGCAGACGGTCCTCAAGATTGGCCTTGTCGATGGGGTGAGCCCGGATGACGCGGTCGACGCGATGAACTCGAAGGCTGTCGAGCTCAATATGAAATTGGTCGGTCATCAGAATGTCGGTGCCGAGCTCGAGGCTCGCGGCATCGAATCCCCACGACTCGAGATCTTCCAGTTCTGCCGGCCCGAGGACGCGATCAAGATGGTCAAGTTCAACACCATCTATGCGGCCTATATGCCCTGCACCATCTCGTTGGTCGAAGACAGTGACGGACGCTTCTGGCTGGAGATGCTCAACCTCGACATGATCATCAATGCCTACGAGCTGCCGCCCGAGCTACAGGCCATCGCGATCACCGTCAATGGTGAGATGCTGTCGATCATCACTGCCGGAGCAACTGGCAATTTCTAGAAGGCTCCCAAGACGCCTCTCAACAAGGCTCCCAGTAAGGCTCCCAGTAAGGCGCTCCCAGTGGCGCAGTGACAAGGCGTCAAATCGTTTCGCCTGACCGCAAGCGTGCTCGCGGCCAGGCGTTCGCTCCTGTTACATTGCCATATCGAGATCGAGCTGTACCGCGTCGACGCCGGCCTGGGCGCACTCTTCATCGGTCTCACCCGAGGGTGCGCCACTGACGCCGACACCGCCGATCAGCGAACCGCCAACCTCGACTGTCACACCACCGGCCGACATGACCAAGAAGTCCTGACGGCCGACGGCGGTATCGGCGCGTTCCTCGAGTGCTGAGGTCGCCGCGTTGAAATTGACCGCGGTATAGGCCTTCTTGTAGCTAATCGGGATGGTAATCGGTGCGGCGATCGTGTCGCGCAACTGGGTCTGGACGACGCCGTCGCGGTCGACGACGGTGACGCCGATCTGAATCCCCTTCTCGCGGCAGGCGTCGACGGTGGCCTGAGCGATCCGTTGCGCCGTCTGCAACGACATCCGTTTCACCGACACCATCATCGGCTCGTCGGCCGCACTGGCCGTGCCGATCGTAAACGCGCTGGAGAATAGGGTTGCGCCCATCGCAACGGCAATGGCCTGACTTTTCATTGTTTTGATCTCCGCAATTGGGTTGGTGGTGGTCAGACGCCGCGGTGGAACCACGGCAAGGTCTACTGAGGTCGCAGCGGGCGGCTCTTCGCAGCTTACAGATGACCAGCGGAACGGCGGCTGCGGCTCCGCAGCCGAGCCGGAGACGCGCCTGACTGCGCAACTGCCCTTGGGCAGGGATCGATGGACCCGTGATCAGGTTCATCGCCACTCCGGTCCTGAACGCGATGGGCTGCACTCACTGGTGTCCAAAACGCTGGACGATGTAATCGTTGACCATGGTCTTGAATCGTTCGGCAATGTCGGCGCCCTTCAGCGTCGTGACCTTCTCGCCATCGATGTAGACTGGCGCCGAGGGCTGCTCTCCTGTTCCGGGAAGGCTGATACCGATGTTGGCGTGCTTACTCTCCCCGGGGCCGTTGACGACACATCCCATCACGGCCACCTGCAGGGTTTCGACGCCCGGATAGGTCTCACGCCAGACCGGCATCTGATCTCGGAGATAGTCTTGGATATCCTCGGCAAGCTCTTGAAAAACCGTGCTGGTCGTCCGCCCGCAGCCTGGGCACGCCGTGACCATGGGGGCGAACGAGCGCATTCCCATGGTTTGCAGGATCTCCTGCGCGACGACAACCTCCCGGGTTCGTGATTCCCCGGGCGACGGCGTCAACGAAACGCGGATCGTGTCCCCGATTCCCTCTTGCAGTAGCACCGAGAGTGCAGCCGTGGAGGCAACGATGCCCTTCGATCCCATTCCGGCCTCGGTAAGACCGAGATGCAGGGCATGGTCGGTGCGCGCAGCAAGCATCCGATAGACGGCGATCAGGTCCTGCACGCCGCTCATCTTGCAAGAGAGGATGATGTGATCGCGTCCGAGACCGAGCTCCTCGGCGCGCAGCGCACTACTGACTGCAGACTCGACCATCGCCTCGCGCATCACCTCGTCGGCAGGTTTAGGGCTCGGCGACTTGGCGTTGTCGTCCATCATCCGCACCACCAGTTCCGGGTCGAGGCTGCCCCAGTTGACCCCGATGCGCACGGGGCGATCATAGCGGCAGGCGATCTCGATCATGGTCGCGAACTGGGCGTCCCGCTTCTCACCACGACCGACATTGCCTGGGTTGATCCGATACTTGGCCAGCGCTTCGGCGCAGGCTGGGTAGTCGCTCAGCAGCCGGTGTCCGTTGAAGTGGAAGTCACCGATCAGCGGCACCGGCACGCCCATCGAATCGAGACGCTCGCGAATCCGCGGTACAGCCGCGGCGGCGGTCTCGTTGTTCACGGTGATGCGCACGAACTCAGAGCCGGCACGCGCCAGCTCTGCGCATTGGGTCACTGTCGATTCGATGTCCGCGGTATCGGTATTGGTCATCGACTGCACCCGCACGGGCGCATTGCCTCCGACATTCAGATTACCGATGACGACAGGAACCGTTTGACGACGCTGGATCAAGGTCTGATTGCTCATAAACCCCTCAAAGATGAAGCCGCAAGTGCTCAGCCTGGTATCGACATCGCTGGATCAGGCAAGTGACCGCAGCCGCTGAACGATCTCAAGATAATCGGGATGGTCAGGCGTCAACAGCCCATGCCGAACAAGGAAGTCGATGATGACCAAGTTACAGTTGAGCTTGAACGCATCACTGTCGCGGACGATCTCAGCGACCTGCTCGACCGGCCAGAGATGGAAGCCGGCGACCTCGCCATCATGGCAGCGCGGCTCGAAATCCGCCGGCAGCTCCAGGTCGTAGCAGTACATCACGTCCGGTTTGAGGCCGCGCTTAGACGCCCGGCAGTAGGTAATGGCGCCAACCGAGGTCGCGCGTTCGGCGAGCGCCTTCGGCATCCCCGCCTCTTCCGCGCACTCCTTGGCCAGGTTCTCCCGCAGCGTCAGCCCCCAGGGCAACCCGCCTGCCACCATGTTGTCGAGCCGGTTCGGGTACACCCGTCGGTCCGCCGAGCGTCGCGCGATCCACATATGGAGCCCATCAGGGCGGCGCACAAAACCGTTGATATGCTGGCCGAACGCTCGGACCCCAAAGTAGGGGGCGCAGGCACGATCGATCAGAAAGCGCGCGTCCTCCCGCCGGCCTGGTGTGACCGGATACGACTCGCCGTGCTGGTGATCGATCAGTCCGCGCTCGAAGAGCTCGGCGCAGACGCCCTGCATTGCGGTCGTGCGCGCCTCGAATCCGGCCGGCGCGTCGAACCAATGCAGGCCATCCGGGTTCAGCACGAATCCGCAGGGCAGCTCTACGAGGCGCTCGGCGAAGACCCGATGAACCATTCCAAGACGTTCGCCGCTGACGACAAAGGCGACGAACTCGCCCGGCGCCCAGCGGTTACATTCATCGATGCGCGCGAGAAAGCTCATACAGGGATCAGTGCAGACGCCAGGGAAGGTTCAGTGACGCGCATTCGGATGGTGTCGGCTCGGAACGCTCGGCATCGCTGATCGAAACGGCGCGGGCCCGGCTCAGCCTGCCGAATCGGCCAGCACGGTGCAGACCGCACGCCTGTCACCACGCGGACCATCGAACTCACAAAAGAAGATGTTTTGCCAGGTCGAGAGACCAAGCTGGCCGTCGATCAACGGGATCGTCTCGGAGGGACCGACCAGACCAGCCTTGAGGTGCGAATCACCATTGCCATCCTGTGCATCATGCCGCCAGACCCCGTTCGGGATCAGCTTGCGCAGCAGATCGACGACATCGCTCTGGACGCTGTCATCCCAGTTCTCCTGGATCATCACAGCGGCGGTCGCACCTTGCGCGTAGACATTGACCAACCCGTTGCGAACGCCGCTGCGGCTGACCACGTCGCGCACTTGCGGGGTGATATCCACAAGCACCTCGCGGCTGCGCGTCACAAGCCGAATCGTCTCTTTCATCAATGCTCCTCTGCCTTGACGATCTCCCACAGCCGGTCCATCTCGGCGTGCTGCGACCTCGAGGGCACCTGACCGGCGGCCCGCAAACAGACCTCGACCCGTTGGAAGCGGCGCTCGAAGCGGTGGCTGGCTGCGCGCAGCGCCTGCTCGGCATCGACCCCAAGATGGCGGGCGAGATTGACACAGGAGAACAGCAGGTCGCCGACCTCGTGGACGCGTTCGGTCGGATCTGCATGCTCGGCAAAGGTTTCCTCGCACTCGTGCAATTCTTCGCGGATCTTCTCGACGACATGGTCCAAGCCATCGAGGTCAAAGCCAACGTTCGCCGCCCGCTTCTGTAGCTTCTCGGCTCGGACCAACGCCGGCAGGGCCTGGGCAACGCCATCGAGCACACTGATATGAGGCCGCTCGTGCTTGGTCTCACGCTCATCGGCCTTCATCCGCTCCCAGTTTGCGCGTACCTCCTCTTCGGACTCGACCCGCACATCGCCGAAGACATGCGGATGACGCCGGATCATCTTGTCGCAGATCGCCTCGACGACATCGGCGAAATCGAAGGCATCTCGCTCTTCCGCCATACGGGCGTAGATCGCCACCTGGAACAGTAGATCACCCAGCTCCTCACGCAGCTCGGGCATATCATCGTTCTCGATCGCCTCGGCGACCTCATAGGCCTCTTCCAGCGTGAACGGAAGGATGCTGCGCGGCGTCTGCTTCAGGTCCCAAGGACAGCCGCGCTCCGGATCACGCAGCCGCGCGACGATCTGCAACAAGGCGTCGATCTGACGAATCTCTTCGGGAGGCTGGTTGCTCATTGCGGGTCCTGCGATTGCCATTGCGCGCTCGATCTTGGATGCCAGAAAAGGGCTAGCTCAGGGCCTCACCAGCACATCGAACAGCACCCCAAGCAGTACGGCAGCGATTCCACCCCACTTCCAATAGCCGACCGGTATCCCCGCCACTTCGCCGGGCTTGATCCGGCCTGGGTCCTTCAGGATCGACCATAGGTGCGGGCCGGCCAGGAACCAGGGGATGAACCCAAAAAAGACCGGGATCGACACCCACAGCGGCACCGGCTGGTTGATGTACATCAAGACCAGTAGCGCCGGCCAGAGCACAAGATACCCGGCGCTCAACTTCGCATCGAGGGGGCGCTCGCGTGTCTGCAGGAACGCAACCAGAGCACCAGCCGCCCACAGCGTCGCGAGCGCGATCAATACAAGCCGCATCTCAAATCCCGGGGCCGATCGATTAGTATGGATGCCAACGGCTAGCCGGCTAGCCTTGGCTCGAGCGCGAAGGATACACGATCAGGCCTTTCACCTGTTGCGGCGAGCGTTCTGGACAACGAGCCACAGGATTCGCAACATCCGAGTATTGACAGCAGCGCCACCGAGCGCGACAATGCTTCGCTCGACGCGCCAGTAGCTCAGCTGGATAGAGTACCTGGCTACGAACCAGGTGGTCGGAGGTTCGAATCCTTCCTGGCGCGCCATACTTTTCAGCGTATTGCGCTGACCTCTCCCTCTCTGATTGGGACGACATAACCTGATCGGTGACGTCGCATCGGGCGGTTGACTTTGTGCAGACCCTCGCGCAAAGCGCATCGCCTCCGATGCGAGCTGTGCGTACCGCTCCCTGATCACGACCGATGCCTGGCCCAAGATGTTACGGACCGCGGCCAGCGGCACGCCCGCGTGCAGCCGCCAGCTGGCGCAGGTGTCGCGCAGATTCTAGAATGGGATATCGCGCCTCAAGCAGCGGCGCTGCGACAGCCGCCCTGCGTCAAGCCCAATCCCTCACGAAAGACCCCATCCTAATCGCGCCTGTGACGGCGCCCGCTCAGCGGTCGATTGGGCAAGAGCGGATTCAGCAAGATGGGGATCGCTCTTCAGGCGGGATGGCAGTCAGGCATAGGTATTGATTTGGGTACCAAGGTGGCCCTCAGATGCGAGGTTGGAACCCGATCCCGCGCCCGTACCGGCCATTGAGGACTCCATCAGCGCAGTCACCTGCTGCTTTTGCATATCGAGCGCTTCCCGCAGGATCTGCATCTGAGCCTGTTGCGCGGTCTGAGCTTGGCTCATGCCCAGCGATGCACTGACGGCCGTGTTGACGGAAGCATCCATGATGAGACCCTCTGTAGTCTGCAATGTACGCCTAAAGAGGGTAGCAGACGGTCACGACACCAGCAAAACGCGAGGCACTCGGACGCGAACCCGGTCACAGTCTCTCGTAGCGCCCGGTTCGGGCACGCGTTCTGCGTGCTGGCGCGCCGGCACCGACTTGCTGAGCGGATAGCGACCCTGCTGAGCGGATAGCGATGAGGCGGGCGTCGGATTCGCGTCGACGAGCGCTCAAAGGATCGCCACTTCCGGGCATCTGCTGCTGCTCAGGGCGACCTGAGCGCGCGCAAGATCACCGCGACGATGGGCGGACAACGGTATGGCCTGCGGCCTCCAGGCGCTCGCGCAGGTGGCGGATGTGTGACGGCCCAACCTCGCAGCAGCCCCCGACGATCGAGGCCCCGTGCCCTACCCACCCCATCGCGAAGTCGGCGTAGGCCTCCGGTGAGAGGTCGCGTCGGGCCTCGAGCGCATCAACCGTCCCGCCGGGCTTCAGGCCATCGATCGACGTGAAGCCGTTGGCGTAGGCGCCGGTCACGCCGCCACTGGCAGCAAAGACATCCCAAGCGGCGGTGATCGCCTCGGGGCGGGAACAATTGAGCAGCCGGGCATCGATACCGAGCTCGCGCAGCGCCGCCACGGCCTCGGCGAGCGGTTCGCCGTTGCGCAGCGTGATGCTGTCGTCGTCCGTGATCGTCAGACTGATCCAAACCGGCAGGTCGCTCTCGAGCGCGGCGCGGGCGGCCGCGCTCGCCTCAGCCGTGCTCGCGAGGGTCTCGCCGAGGAAGAGATCCACATGTTCGGCCTGCGCGGCGACGATCCGGCGGTAGGCAGCGAGCGCCGCCTCGTCGCTCGGCGACACCTCGGGATGATAGCTGGCGACCAACGGCGGCAGGCAGCCGGCGATGGCCACATCCCGCCCACTCTCATCGCGCGCCCTGGTGACGATCTCGCAGGCCTGCGCCTGCAGCCTCTCGAACAGCTCCTCACTACCCTGCGCGGCCAGCCTCTGCGGGGTCACCGCATAGCTGTTGAGGGTGAGCACCGTCGCCCCCGCGTCGATATAATCACGGTGGACGGCGGCAACGAGCTCCGGCTCATCAAGCAATATCTTCGCCGACCACAGCGGTGAGGCGGGCTGGCTTGAGCGAGCGATCAGTTCCTGCCCCATGCCGCCGTCGAGAAGGACAATCTCGTTCATGTTGAGGGCTCCGGTTCCAGTCTCGGATCGCGTGATACGCTGCCTCGCCGCCGGGACGGGCACGATAGCCTAGCAGGCTAATCATCCCATCGGGATGCAACAGCCGGCAAGCCGCCTCTAGGGTGAGAACAGTGGTATAGCCACTTACGCTGGCTTCCGGACAGGCTGAGCCCCTCGGTGCTGACTGTCCCGGGGCTTTCTGTCCGGCGATCAGGCGGAATGGCTATATTCGCCTATCCATCGGATTCATCATCTGTCGTCGCTGCCAATCGCTCCAGCACTTCGGCATCGAGCGGCTTCAGGCCGATCAGCGCGCCAAGCCCGTTTCCGAGCTCGAACTGACCGTGCATCAGCAGCATCGCCGATAGCGCGGCGACAAATGCACGGGCGCGCTCGTCGGCGCTCGCCTCCTCCCCAGCCTCGGCCAGCGCCTTCTGGATCAGTTCGAGGTCGATCAGCTCGATCAGGCTGTCTTCGTCTGAGGCCAAGGGGTCTGAGGCCAAGGGGTTCGAACGGGTACCGAGCTCGTTCAGTTGTTCGCCGTCGTCTCGATCCCTCACCTTGTCGAACCCTGGATCAGCGACTGCATGATCTGGATCAGCTCCGGACCATTACTCGCATGCTGGTCGTACAGGCAGTCGATCAGCGATTTACGCCGTTCCAGCATCCGCTCAGGTGCCACATCGACATGCCCCATGGCCCAGTCCTTGAAGACCCTGTTCCTCAACGGCGTGATGCCGATCAACTGGCAATCCTTATGTCGGCGGTCGTCGAGGATACACAAGTAGCTCTTCAGGACCTCTCTTTGCGGACCTTCCAAGACCTGGATAAAGTGACCACCGCCTGAGCACAGAACACCGGTGATGCCGTTTTGCCTGTTATTGGTCCGGGAACTTTGCAAGATATCGTTCAGATCACCTTCGGTGAGCGAATCGGCGGCCGAGCTCAGATACAGCAAAGCAATCAGGTCGATCATCATTAGACTCAAGCGGTCAGCGTCTACGGACTTTCAGTTCGGCCGAGTCTAAGCCCCGGCACTGGATAGGTGCCAGGCCACGACAACGCCCGTTTGTTACCGGTCAATCCCAGGGATGCGATAGGTAACGACGTGCGGCCGGACCTCTTGGACTGCTCCCGTGCCGCCTCCTGGACCCGGGTTACCGTGACACAGTGGCTGTTAACGCCTCATTCCCCGACATGGTTGGCCGCCATCGTCGTGAGACCGCTCTCGCTCAGAGACCGGATCAGCCTGCTCAGCGCGGCGAGATGGATGCGCTCGTTCGGTCCCAGCCGATCGCAGATCGATAGCAGGGGGCCCCTCAGCTGACCGGGAAGCTTGAGCCAGGGCAAGACTGGAGGACGAAGCCGTCCGGTAACGCTTGAACGGCGATCATTGATCCCTGTGGTGGACATCGGAACGGATCAGCGCGGAGGATCGGTGGTCTTTCGCTTTTGTACGGAGACCGTCAATGCGCCCAACTTGGTCCGTTCGGTGTGCCCTGATCGCGGCACTTGTTTGGGTGCAGTGTCCATCAGCGCTAGCCGAGGGGGGTTGGACGAGTATGCACCTGTACGACGAGGTCGAGGACGTGGGCGTCCGAATCGCATCAGCAAGCAGCTCGGACGCCCATCAATTCAAGGTTCACGCGCCAAGCCACGAGACGCGGATCTGGGCCACCTTCCTGCTGCCTGCGGATTCAGCAATCCCGCTGGACACCGACTGGGGGCTGCGCTGGACGCTTGACGACAACGACGACAACAACCAGGATTTTTCACTCGCTGAGGTCACCCAGGCCGTCAGCGTCTACTGCGATGATCCCCCAGCCGCCCTTTCCCACGCCGGCCCTCGCTACATCACGTTCGCGATTGCGGCGGTCGACAATCTCGGCAATCCGGCCTCAGCGCTTACGGCACTGCATTCAGCCCATGGCCAGCTTCGCGTGACCTATCGCCTTGAGGACGGCGGTTACCGAGAAGTGGCTTTTAGCCTGGCAGGAGCCGCAGCGGCGATCGATAAGGTACTGGCGCTCTATGAAGCATCGCAATGAGTAATCATCGAGGCCCTGAGCAGCCGATTCTGGAGGTATTGGGGGCTTCACCGCCCCCACCTGCCATAGAGCAGCTATCGCGCCAACGCGGAGTGAAGGTGCTGCTAAGTTTTCCGATACAAGCACCTAGTCGGCCCGGTTCCTCAGGACCAGACGATTGACGCCATTGGGGCTCAAACAGCCTTTCTACGCCACCCGATGCCGGCCAGACCGATCACAGCCGAGCCGAACAGCCAAGCAGCCGCCGGTAGGGGGACGACTGTGATGCTGCCCGGGTTCAGTTCGTCGACCGCAATTTCGCTGGCGAATGCATCGGCACCGATTAGAAACACATTGCTGAAATCAATGTCGCTTGTCCCCTGAGCGACCCCCTCGAAATAGAGGGTCGCGAGCAAGAAGGCATCCGGCTGCAGGTTGTCGAGAAACTCGGTAGATTCCAGCGACACCTCATATAAGCTGCCGCTGCCAGCCGCTGTGTCGTCCCACTCCGGGGGAAACGAGGGATCAGGCCCGCCCAGCCAAGTGCTGAAGCTCACGTCGGTCAGCGAAACGACACTATCATCGTAGGAAACCCTCAAGTCAAAGCCCCCTAGCGTCGGCGCGGTGAAGTCCCCAAGCCCTGAAATGCGCAGGTTGACCTGCGTCTGATCGCCGACCTCAATCGGGTCAGCCGGAGTCAGTGCAGAAATCGTCGCCGAGAAGGCAACGGCGGGAACAGCCAGAGTCGAGAGCAGGCCAGCGAGCGCGAAAACAGATTTATTCATTATGGAATCTCCCAGAAAGTGAATTATCCTCCAACCGCACAGGCAGAGGGGTAACGGAAAAAGGTCGTGCACCTTGCTATCAACACATCGGTCTTTGTCTGCGCCTCTAGAGCTCATCAATCCCAGGACACATGCTGAGTTTTATCGCACTCAAGTGTATTTTTCTATGGACTTCAACCGCTTTGCAGTCCTTTCCCGGGCTCAGTCGATCTGCAGACGGAAGCGGCGAGTCCGAGAAGGGACAACCCAAAAAGGAACATCGAGGGCACGTTTGCTTAGCGCGAGCCTGCGGTGCATTGGGCTAATTGCTTCATGGTTTCGGGCACTCCTTAGGATGGAGACGGGCAGGAGATGGCACCGGTCGCCATCGATGGGCGACCGGCGCCTCACGGGGGCTAGTTCCTCAGCTCAAGGATGAGGAGTCGAGCGTCGCGAATCGAAATGACACCATCGCCATCGAGGTCACACCCCGGACAGCTGCTCGCCGGCTGACGGAGATGACTGCGCATCGTATTCACATCGTCGCTGTCAACGACACCACTCCCGTCGGCATCGCCACGCAAGCTGTAGAAGACGGTCAGTCTAGGCCGTCGGCTTAGCGCATCGGTGCCGTTATAGAGGTCGGTCGCGATATCCCATCCATCGGTGCTCTGGTTCAGGATCAGCCAGCCTTCCGCACCTTGACCCGCAGCCCAGGCCTGTACGCTTGGCGTCACATCGAAGGTGGTGTAGGTACCACCCTGCAGGTTCGGCTTGCTGTCATCTGGAGCTGCAATCGCTTCGATATCATCCGCTTGCACGCCATTGACAAAGCTATTCCAGTTACTTCCCCCGTCCCAGGGCAGAAGCATCTGATGCAAACCGACGGGACCGTTGGTCGCGCTAGTGATCCAGAACCGGAGCTCGGCAGCAGTAACAACGGCATTCGCAGGCAAGCCGTCGAACAAACCATCGAATCGAACCAGCCCGTGAGACACACCCGGCCCACCGTAATCGCTGGTTGACTGATCGAAGCTCAGCGATTCGCCGGCAAAGCTGTCATTGGGGCTTGCCGAGGCAATCGCGATCACCTGGCTTCCGGTGTAGCCATCGGTGCCCTCGCTCAGTACAACCTTCAGGCGATCGTCCACCGGCGTGCTGATCAGAACCTCGTTCGACCATTCAGAGGAGCCAAACACGTTGTTGGCACGCACGCGGTAGTAGTAGTCCGTTCCGTCCATCAGTTCTGACTGGCTGAAGCTCGTGACATCCGCGTCCAGTCCGCCTGCAACCGTCTCCCAAGGGCCTTCGGTGCCGATCTTGCGATCGATACTAAGATTGCTGATGTTGGCTGGCTCTTCGTTGTTGGTCCAGCTGATCACGATGTCGGTGTAAGAGGTCGCCTCGCCGTTGAGATTGCTCGGTGCTGATGGTGGCTCACCGCTCAGGGCCTGGAACGGAACGCTGATGACCTCACCATAGAAAGGCGCAGCGTGCAGCGAGATGCTATCCGGCAACGCGAACGGCTCGCTTTCGCTCACCTCACCGACTCCCTCAACATAATTCACTAGCTCACCGCTCTCGTAGCGTGCGGTCACCACGGTGTGGATGTCGATGCGGGCCGGCTCTTCACCTGCTGCCGGAAACACGTGGTTCCACTTGAGCTGATTCAGAGACGCACTGTCGAGGGTCCAGGACTTATCGTCATTATCGGCGCGGGGCGTTGCACCCCAGCTTCCCTCGCCCACATAGAGCACCCCGTTGTCGTCATCACGAACGAAGCCCATGTCGTTGCCGGGCTCGTCCGAGCGGCGCAGCGGGAAGGTGAACTTGTGATTGTGGGTATCGCTCTCGTTGGCGATAGTGAGCCCGTAGGTGTCGAACAGCTCCGCCCAAGCGAGCTCATGATCATTCTCGGACTTGCTCGAGGTGTGAGGACGGATCGGCTTATGGTAGCCGGCGATCTTGAAGGTATCGGCAGCATGCACGGCCAGGTCTTCGCCGAGCCAGAGCAACTGTTGCTCATGAGCCGCCTGCATTCCGTTCAGGTAGAACTGCGAATTCAGGTTGATCACGTGCAGCAGACCACCGCCAATGGTCCAAGAGCCATAGCTGTAATCGGCTGACTGGGCCGGATCGGCGTTTCCGGAATCGAACAGGTTGTAGAGCACCTCGAAGTCACCGTCTTCGTGGTTCCCATGTACAGCAATGATCGGATACATCCGCCCGTCGTTCGATTTGGTGCCTTCTGACCAATCGGTCAGCCACTGCAGCCAGCTTGCGTCACTGGTGCCATCGCCGGAATTGAAATCCCCGGTGAAGAGAACGAAGAGCGGGCGTAGCTTCGCGACCATCTGGTTGGACCAGCGGCCGGCTTGCAATGCGTTACCGGAG
This sequence comes from Halochromatium glycolicum, assembly GCF_016584085.1. Taxonomy (GTDB): domain Bacteria; phylum Pseudomonadota; class Gammaproteobacteria; order Chromatiales; family Chromatiaceae; genus Lamprobacter; species Lamprobacter glycolicus. The sequence goes on from NZ_NRSJ01000025.1 coordinate 60,049, forward strand.
GATTTGGTATCGCCCCCGGTGATATAGGTGAATGCCTTGGGTACGCTTGGCGCCGTGCGGAACCACATGCAGTCGCCGACGCCGTCGGAGTCAGCGATCACAAAACGATAGTCGGTGTCCGCCATGAGCCCACTCAACTTGGCGAAGTGGTTATTCATGGAGCGATAAGGCGTGATTCGCTGAGGCGCCTGACTCATTGTGTAAGTATCGAGGTCTGTTGGGCAGCCCTCGGCCGGATTGTAGAGATCGTAGTGAACTTTGGCGCCAATGCCACGCACCTGATCCCAGATCACATTCATCTGCGTTGTCGGATCATCGCCGGGAGCCCAGGTGAGGCGAACACGGTAGCTCGAAGGAGTACTCTGCTCGCCGATGAAGCGCACAACGAGCGCTGGGGCAAGCGCGCTATCACCATCGAAGGATTCGGCGGTTCGTTGGCCTTCACCCTGAATGACGAACGCCATCGCGTTACCCTCTTCCCAACCGTCGCGATCGACGATCTCCTGGACAATCGCAGTCAGATCCGGCGTCCGTTGATTCTCACCACCAGGCTCGCCTTCTTCGGCAAGCGTCCACTCTGGAGCGCCGGACCAACTCGCCGAGGCCGCGGTCTTAGCACGGCTTGAGATGTTGTAGGCAACATCTTGAAAGGGGTTAGCGTTGTCGGCGGCCTCGCCCCAGATCGTCACATCGAAGGGGTCCGAGTTTTTGTCACCCTCATCGACCGCGAACTGAAGATGCGCCGAGAGGATCTGCGCGCCTTTCGGGATCGTCACCTCGGTAAGGCGAATACCGACGGTCTGAGTACGCTCGGGCTCATTCGCATGGTCTTCGACGAGCTCGAGGTCGGAGCTGTCGATATCCATCACCCCCGGACCATCATCACCCTCCTCCGCGTCATCATCGGAGGCTGCAACCCGGTAGGTCTCGAGCGATGGCACCCTCAATATCAGTTCAGGAGCGAGGTCGGCGACCTCGACCTCGTCGATAGAGCCGTCATAGGACTCTGCAGTACGGGTGCCTGAGCCACTGAGGACAAAGGCCATCGGGTTACCGCTCTGCCAGCCAGGCAGATCCACAATCTCCTGAACGATGTTAGTAATCTCCGGCGTGCGCTGGGCCTCACCAGCCTCGTGCTCGACGGTCCAAGCCGGGATGTCGAACCACTCCGTCTGGGCCGCTGTCAGGGGCCGATCGCTGATGTCGAAGTTGGTCTCACTAAAGGTCGACGGGTTTGCGGTTGCTTGACCGTGGATAGCGACCTCGAACGGATCACGGTTCTTGTCGTCCTCATCAGTCCTGAACTGCAGGTATGCGCCGAGGATTGGCAGCCCTTGAGGAACCTCGATCCCATTAAAGCGCAGGCCGATGTATTGAGCATCTCCAGCATTGTCCTCAGTAAGCTCGAGGTCTGAGCTCCCTATGTCCATTACCCCAGCGAACTCTTCCGCGTCATCACTACTGGTGATGATCTGGTAACGAAGTGTCTGATTGGCCTGGGCTATCGGCGACAGCATTGACGCGGCAAGCGTCGCAGTTGCTATCGCCCCAGCAAGCTTGGTGAGGCCCGTTCTCGATCGGTACATCAGCGCCCCCTGATTGGGAATATCGTTGGATAGGCGGCTCAACTGGACGTCAACGGTTCGGGACCGGTCCTCCAAAACGTGATCATTGTCACAGCTTGAGCGCAGCAGACATGCTACCGATCAGGCGTGACGGTTTAAGGTCGGTCAGGTTTCGGTTTTCTAGCGAAGCTGACCAGTCGTGAACGCACCGCCTGGCTTCGCGAGACGCCAGCCAGTCAGTCAGTTCAACTGCAGCTGCACCGGGCGCAGGTGGTAGGCGTGTCGAGTTTGGCTGTGATCAAACACGGCGACCCACAGCAGGGTTCCGTCTTCGATCGGGATATCGCGCTTAGAGCCGGTGTCGAGCCTGCGGCTCAGCTCGAGGTACCACCGTCCCTCAGACCAGCGACCCTGCGCTTTGATATCGCCTCGGTCGCCAGTGAGCTGGCCTGTGGGCAGCACGCTCGGCAACAAGGTTCCGACTGGGAGCGGATCGATTCCGGCCGCGTAAGGCCGGGTGTCGTTGAACTCAATCCACCCCTTGATCGAGGAAGGCCCTCGTGCGCCCCCAGCTGAGGCTGTCTCGATGAACCCAGGCTCAGCGATGTCCCGGGGGTCATCTGGCAGGCGCAGCGGCAGAACCCAACCTTCGTCGAAGAACTCCCAGTTCATCTCATAGCCGCTGTAGGTACCCGGCGGGTCTTTGCGATAGCCAGCGGTGTAGCGCGGCAGCCAGGCGCCACTGTCCGGGTCCCGGACGCGCGGCGTCGCACTGGGCGCCGGTAGCGGAGGCCCAAAGAAGTTATCATCCGCCTGCCGTTGGTAGGCGTTGCGCACCGATTTCCAGTGCCAGACATCGAGTATGGTGCCATCGGTGGTGTAGTGCAGACCGCGCCCGCCTGGGGCGCCCGGTTCCCCCTTTAGCGGGCGGGTGCCGAGGTGGACTGAGGTCAACGCGGCCATCGGATTGGATGACGCCAGCATCAACGCGAGCTTGTCTTCGTAGTAGCGGTTCTCGTCCGCTTGCCGATAGGCTGTCTGCATGATTTGCCAGCCCCGCTCGGTCTTGCGCAACGGGACATGTGCTGCGCTATGGGTCGGATCAGCCCATTCGCACAACAGGTAAATGCGCTCGCCATCGTACAAGCCCTTGAGCACCACCGTCGTCTCCCCACCCGGGAGGTTTGCCCCGTTAGCCAGACTCAATTCAACCGTGGTTGCACTGTTCCAGACGGCATCGTCCGGCCAGCCGTCGATGCGCGGGGCGGTGTTGGTGCGCTCAATGCTCAGGTGGTGCAGCAGAAGACGGTCCATCGCGACCGCACCGCCAACCGCCCCAAGAGCGATTACCATAGACATGGCCGCGATGCGGCTGTGGACGTTGCGGGGTAGAAAGATCGTGGCTAGCCTACGCAATCCGCCGCCGGCGATCTGAAGGCCGACATGTGCGATCGCGTATCCGACAAGGCCCCAAGCCGCCAGGCGATGCAACGCCTCGATCGCGGCCGTGGTCGGCCAAGCAGCATTGAGGTATTGCAGCAATCCCGTCATTGCCGCTAGCGAAAGCAGGCCGAAAGCCAGCCAGTACAGCTTCCGATCCAATCGCTGCAAGCGAACGGCGGACTGAGCGCTAGAGGTGCTTTTATTTTCAGTATTTCGCAAGTGCGTCAGGCGACGCCCAAGCCCGGAGCTGATCTGATAGAGCGTGTAGGTCAGCATCAAGGCCAGGACCACGCAGCCCGATATCAGGTGCCAATAGAAGACGGTCCCTTGGGGCAGGACAGGGGCCAAGGCCGCAGAAACGATTGCATCAGGCGCATCCGCTGCGATTCGCCAACCGGTCGCGAGGCTGATGCCGATCGACAGGACAACAAGCCAGTGGATCAGTATCGTCGCCAGCGGAGCACGGCGAAGAGTCTTGCCCTGCGGTCGAAGAGATGGACCGGCTACGGTCGCGTCTGTTCCTGTCATCAAACTTTTTTGCATCACAGAGGGACTGATCGTAACGCCGGGGCCGACGAGTGGAACGCCGGCTCCTCATGAGATTCAGACCACTAGGCTAGCAACTGTTGATGACCGTTTTGCGAACGAGAGGTCCTCCTCTTCGCATCTCGTTAACATGTCGACCAGACTAAACGGCCCTATCACAATGCCCGGCTAGCCTGCACAAGCTGCTGATTTGTTAGGCCGCAGAGAGCATTCTGTTAGGGCTTCTTATAGTCACTCGCCCGGGCTCCGGACAGGCTGAGCCCATCGGTGCTGACTTTTCCGGCGCTTTCTGTCCGGCGATCAGGCGGAATGGCTATAACTCTGACCCCGCATTGCGCGGTGATTGTCTTGCATTGATGGTTTCGCTCCGCTCCTTGCTCCGCTCACTCGCTTTGCTGACTGTCGCCACGGTCGTGGCACTGCTGCTCGGCGAAGTCGGTCTGCGCCTTGCCGGCCAGTCCTACTACTGGGCGTTCGCGAAGCGGCCTGACCCGGTCCTTGGATGGCGGCCACCACCCGATCGCTCGGCTTGGCAACGCTTTGAAGGCGAAGCGCTGGTGCGCACCAACGCCCTCGGCTTTCGTGACCGCAACCATCGTCCGTCGAAACCTGAGGACGTGCTGCGCATCGCCGTGCTCGGTGACTCATTTACCGAAGCCGTTCAGATCCCGGTTGAGCAGACCTGGTGGCGCCTGATGGAGGCGAGCTTGAATCGCGGCGCTTGCGCTAGCGATACGCCCGACAAATCGTTCGAGGTGCTGAACTTCGCCGTAAGCGGCTACAGCCCCGCGCAGTCGCTGCTGGCATGGCGAACCTTTGCGAAACAGTTCTCGCCCGATGTCGCGATCCTGGCGTTCTTCATCGGCAACGATTTGACCGAGAGCGTTCGTCCCCTGGATCAAGAACCGCTGCGGCCTTACCTCATACCAACTGAGCAAGGTCTTGTTCTCAATACGGAATTCCGGCATTCGCCCGAATACGCTGCCGCAACGGGCCTGACAGGGCGGACTCGGCAATGGCTTGTAGAGCATTCGCGCATTGCGCAACTCGTGCTGCAGGCACGTGATGCGCTACGAATGCGCAAGATCGCTCCCGCGACCACATCACGCCAAGATGGGCCGCAAGAGCTCGGCGTCGACAACGGCGTCTATCGCCAGCCCACCACACCAGCCTGGACGGCCGCCTGGGACACGACAGAGGCGATCTTGGCGGCCTTTACCGCAGAGGCTCGCGCAAGCGGCACCGCGCCGGTGCTGATGATCATCGGCACCGGGGCACAAGTCCATCCCAACGCCCATGGCCGCGCGCAGTTTGCTGCAGCACTTGGCGTTGACGATCTCGGTTACCCGGTACGCCGACTGCTGCGAGTGGCGACACGACATCGAATAGCGGTACTGAACCTTCCTGCACGCTGGACGGCTCCAGGCCAGACATCCGATCAGCCCCTATATGGTCTACCTGGCGGCCGACCCGGTTTTGGGCACTGGAATCAACAGGGTCATGCCGAAGCCGCTGAGGCCGCGGCCGGACTGGTATGCAGACTTCAGGCAGCTCTGTCTTTGGGAGACTCCGGACGCTGAGTACTTCACCTCGTCCTTGCTGACGCGCTGGCCGATCTCGTCGAAGAACTTGCGCGCGCAGGCAATCTTGGTCTGTTCGATCTTGCGGAGCTTCATGGACGACATGTTGCCTTTGGTCTCAGCAGCGCAGCAATTCCCGCCGCAAAAATATCTGCTTTAGAAACAATAAGTTGGCTTTGAGCCGAAAAAAATCTTTCGTAAACTTTTGAAGCCGAATCAGTATACTGCCACGACCTTCTCAAGCTGCGAGGCAGGTATTGATGAGTGGTCCGTTCTCACGCCAGCACCTCAGCGTCGCGGGACTGCTGCGCG
>NZ_NRSJ01000026.1 GCF_016584085.1 Halochromatium glycolicum
TAATAGCTGATCGGCCCGCGCCTCTCGCTCGGGCCGATCAGCTATTACTGGCCCAAGGCCGAGGTCGACGCCTTCTATGCGATGGTCGCCGAATCGCCGGTCGACATCGTCTACCTCGGCGAGACCATCTGCTCGAAGCGCAATCAGGTCCGCTTCGAGGACTGGATGGCGATCGCCGAGCGCCTCGCCGAGCACGGCAAGGAGGTTGTTCTCTCGACGCTGGCACTGGTCGAGGCCGAATCCGAGCTCAAGCGGCTGCGGGCGATCTGCGAGCAATCGCGCTTCTTGGTCGAGGCCAACGACATGGGCGCGGTGCAGCTGCTCGCCGGGCGCCCGTTCGCGATCGGCCACAGCGTCAACTGCTACAACGATCGCACCCTCGCGGTCTTGGCCGGCCAGGGGCTCAAGCGCTGGGTCTATCCGGTCGAGCTGACCCGCGAGACCCTTGAGCAGATGCAGCGCGCCCGTCCCGACGGCGTCGAGACCGAGGTCATGGCCTACGGCCGTCTCCCGCTCGCCTATTCGGCGCGCTGCTTCACGGCCCGGCACAAGGACCTACCGAAGGATGACTGCCGCGACGCCTGCATCGATTACGCCGACGGCCTCGTCGTCAACACCCAGGACGACCAGCAGTTCCTGGTCCTGAACGGCATCCAGACCCAGTCGGCGCATACCGTCAACCTGCTCGCGGAGCTGCTGGCGATGCGCAAGCTCGGGGTCGACATCCTGCGCATCAGCCCGCAGTCCGAACACATGGAGCAGATCATCGCGCTGTTCGATCAGGCCCTGCGTGACAGTGTCGACCCGGCCGAGGCTGCTGCGCAGCTCAACGCGCTGATGCCGGTCGGCCCCTGCGATGGCTATTGGCATGGTGAGGCCGGAATGGCCAAGCACGCCATCGCATAGTGTCCGAGCACCAATGCACGGGTTGCACATGAACGGCCCTCAGCCTCCTTCGACCCAACGGTAGCCGAACGAGCACCTGACCTGATCGATCGATCTCAGGCGCCCCCATCAAATGAACGAACGCAGGCGGAACGGAACGTGACCATACTGAATCTCGGCATCCCGAAAGGCAGCCTGCAAGACGCCACGATCGAGCTGTTCGAGCAGGCGGGCTGGCGTATCAGCAGCTACTCGCGGAACTACTTCCCCGACATCGACGACCCGGACATCCGCTGCTCGCTGGTCCGGGCCCAAGAGATGGCCCGCTATGTCGCCGACGGCACGCTCGATCTCGGGCTGACGGGGCTCGACTGGATCCTCGAGACCGAGGCCGAGGTCGAGCAGATCAGCACCCTGACCTATTCAAAGACATCGAACAGGCCCAGCCGCTGGGTGCTGGTGGTGCCGAACGCCTCCCCGATCCAGCGCGTCGAGGACCTGCAAGGACGCAAGATCGCAACCGAGCTGGTCGGCTTCACCCGCCGCTATCTCGCCGAGCGCGGCATCGAGGCAGAGGTGGAATTCTCCTGGGGCGCCACCGAGGCCAAGGCGGTCGAAGGGCTGGTCGACGCGGTGGTCGAGATCACCGAGACGGGCAGCACCATCCGCGCTCACGGGCTGCGGATCGTCGAAGACCTGTTAATCACCGAGACCCGCCTGATCGCCAACCCGAGCGCGATGCAGGATGCGGAAAAGCGTGCCCGCATCGACCAGATCGCGCTGATGCTCCGGGCCGCCCTGACCGCTCGGCACAAGGTCGCGCTGAAGTGCAACGTGCCCGCTCATCAGCTCGACGAGATCGTCGGGATGCTGCCGAGCCTCCACGCCCCGACGGTGAGCTACCTCTACGACCGCGAATGGCTCGCCGTGGAGACCATCGTCGATGCCGACGCGGTGCGTGATCTCATTCCGCGAATGCGCGCAGCAGGCGCTGAAGGCATCCTCGAATACGCACTGCGAAAGATGGTCTGATCTCCGGGCGCCTGCTGCCTGGTCACGGAAAAGGGCTGGAAGTTCGGGCGAAACCACCTGAAGCATCGACTGATATCCGGTGACTTGGGCAAGACGACCGAGCGACTCGTGGTTGGCCAATAGTCGCCGGCCGATATTCGACACCACGCATCAAAACCGCAATCAACCTTTGAAGCCCCGTTGCTTTTCCCCGGCTTTCGATTATGCTTGAACCCGACCGAGGCGGTCGGGTTCTTGGATGCCGCCATTCCATCATCTTGTCGAGGCTGGGGAAAGCACCGCAATGGCATCACAATATTTGCGAATTCTAATTTGGCCTGTGTGCTTCAGCGTGCTGCTCGGCGGTTGTGGCGGTCCAGCTGAGGATGAAGCGAAACAGGCGGGTAAGACGAAAGGGGATTTCCCCGAATCGGCAGCCGACTACTTTGCCGATATGGATGGTGGCGATCAGTTCAGCGAAGACGAGATCAAGGGCCGTAATACCTGGATGGTGTGGACCGGTGGGAATGAGGCCTTCTGGGACTACCTGGCGAACAACAGCCTCGGCACCTTCGATCTGCTGAAGACGATCTCATCCTTTCCCTGCTCCGACGAGCAGCGCGCCTATTTGGCGAATCTCGATGAGGGGGCCGCCGGCGACATCCCGGAGGCGGCATACAGCAGCGGCTATACCGGTGGCAGCGGGAGCGACTCGGGTGAGACGAGGAACTACTACGCCTATTACGATCGCGACAGCCGCTTCGAGTATCTGGGCCTCATGAACGAGCCCGGCTTTCAGCGGCCGACGAAGCCGGACGAATACGGCCTCTGCATCGATGAGGCGGTCGACGCCAAAGACCCCTTTGATCCTGAGGTTTATGGCTATCCCTCGGGTGTACTCGGCTTGCGACTCTTTCCGAACCCGAACTTCGACGAGGATGCGGAGGCGAAATGGAAAGAGGCGAACAGTAGCGCGCCGAGATACTACACGGACCCCGATTACTACCAGGACCGCGACCTGGTGCGCCCCTATCGCGTCGGCATGGCCTGCTCCTTCTGTCATGTCAGCCATCACCCAACCAACCCGCCGGATGATCCCGAGAATCCGGAGTTCGCAAACCTGTCCGGCACCATCGGCGCCCAGTATTTCTGGTTCGGACGCATCTTCGCGCCCAATGTGAATAGGCGTAATTTCATCTGGCACATCCTTGCGACGCAGCAGCCTGGCGCTGTGGATACCTCCTTCGTGCCGAATGACTACATCCTGAACCCGCGCGCGATGAATGCCGTGTTCGATGTCGAGGCGCGCCTCGGCGCGGCGGAGCGCTTTGGTGAGGAGACCAGCACTGGCGGCGCTCTCGAACTGCCCGAGGTCGATGAGTATGGGCCGACCTTCGGCGTGCCGCACGTGCTCTGGGACGGGGCCGACTCGGTCGGTATCGATGCCGCACTGACCCGCGTCTACATCAACATCGGCGAGTACCACGAGGAATGGATTCGCCACATCAATCCGATCGTCGGGCTGAAGCCGCAGACGCCGATCCGTGTCGAGGACGCGCAGTCGCATTCGGTCTACTGGCAGGCGACCCAGGAGCGCGCCGGCAACATGGCCAAGTATCTGATCCGCGCCGGCGCACCGATGCCGCTGGCCGAGGCCCCGAATGGAACGGACTACCTGCAGGGTGCGCGCAGCGACGATGAATACCAGTCCCTGCTCGAGCGCGGCAAAGTGGCCTTTGCCGAGAACTGCGCGCGCTGCCATTCCAGCAAGCTACCTGAACCGGCGCCGGGCCTGGATCAGGCCGTGATTTGCGGCGAGGACCGGGACTATATCGATTGCTGGAGCCAGTACTGGGAATGGACCCAGACCGACGCATTCAAGTCCCAGATGACCGAGCTGGTCCTGCGGGACGACTTCCTCGAGGACAACTACCTCTCCACTGACGCCCGTATCCCGGTGACGCTGCTCGAGACCGAGGTCTGCTCATCGATGGCGAGCAATGCGATCGAAGGCCGCGTCTGGGATAACTTCTCATCCCAGACCTACAAGGACCTGCCGGGCATGGGCGAGCTGACGCTGACCAACGCCGTTACCGGCGAGGATTTCAGCTGGCAGGCGCCAGCCGGCGGACGCGGCTATCAGCGCGTGCCGTCGCTGATCGCGGTCTGGTCCTCGGCGCCCTTCCTGCACAACAATGAGATCGGCGACTTCCCCAAGGACCCGTCGACAGCTCCTTCCACCGCCGGGCGCATGGCGGCCTTCGACGACGCGATCCGCGAGCTGCTCTGGCCCGAGACCCGGGACGGGACCGTCCATCGCACCGACCGGGTCACCTGGCTCGAGGTCCCCCTCGCGGCGCTGCCGGGCGTCGTCGGCGTCGTACTGGGCGACAATCCAGCCTCGGCCGCACTGCGGGGCCTGCTCGGCATCGGCTGGGCGGTCAAGGACGTCGATGGCTCCCAGCGGCTTAGCATCGGTCCGATCCCCCGCGGCACGCCGGTCAACCTGATCGCCAACATCAACATGGAACTGCATGACGAGCGCGTCAGCGGCTGGGACCTGATCGGCTTCCTGCGCAAGGCCAAAGGACACTTCAAGGAGATCAACCGGATCATCGAGGACGAGGGCCTCGGCCCCGAGGAGCAGAACCGGCTCGCGACCGAGGAGCTCTCCGACCTGGTCCCGGACCTGATCGCGCTGAGCTCCTGCCCGGACTTCGTCGTCGACCGCGGCCATACCTTCGGTGCCGAGTTGTCCGATGCCGACAAGGAAGCCCTGATCGAGTACGTCAAGACCTTCTGACGGCATGGACTACGACTACATCGTCGTCGGCTCAGGGGCGGGCGGCGGCCCGTTAGCCGCGAACCTCGCCAGCGCCGGACACCGCGTGCTGCTGCTCGAGGCCGGCGACGACGCGCAAGACATCACCGAGCAGGTGCCGGCCTTCCATGCGTCGGCCTCCGAAGAGGACAGCATCTCCTGGTCCTTCTTCGTGCGCCATTACCGCGACGAGAACCGCCAGCAGCGGGACCCCAAGCACCGCCCCTGCAGCCATGACCCCTCCCGCGGCGGCATCTACTATCCCCGCGCCGCGACCCTCGGCGGCTGCACCCAGCACCACGCGATGATCATCGTCCGCCCCCACAACAGTGACTGGGACGGGATCGCCGCCATCACCGGCGACCCGAGCTGGGGCGCCGAACCGATGAGCCGTTACTTCCGGCGCCTGGAGCGCTGCGAGTACCGGCCCTTCCAGCGTTTCCTTCAGCGTCTGCTGGGCTGGAACCCGAGCGGTCACAGCTTCGACGGCTGGCTGACGACCACCCTCGCCGACCCGAAGCTGGTGCTCGGCGACAAGGCGATCCGAGAGATCATCCTCGACTCGGCCCGCTACGCATTGGGCCACACCCGCAGCCGTGTCCCGCTCTGGATCAACCGGCTGATCCGCACCCTGTTCACCCGGGCCGACCCGAACGACTGGCGCAGCGTGCGCCGCCACCGGGTCGGCGTCCGGCAGGTGCCGCTCTCGGTGGCCCACGGCCGCCGCAACGGCGTACGCCAACGCCTGCGGCAAACCGCTGCGGAGCATCCAGACCGGCTGACCCTCCGCTCGCATGCGCTGGTGACGCGGCTGCTGTTCGATGAGGATGATCCGGCCGCGAACCGGGTTGTCGGTGTCGAATACCTCGATGGCGCCCATCTCTACCGCGCCGATCCGCTGCACTGCAGCAGCGAAGCGCCGACCCGGCAGGTCCGCGCCGCCCGCGAGGTCATCCTCTGCGGCGGCGCCTTCAACAGCCCGCAGCTGCTGCAGCTCTCCGGCATCGGCCCGCGGGATGTGCTCGAGGCCGCCGGCGTGCCGGTCCGCCACGAGCTGCCGGGTGTCGGCGCCAACCTCCAAGACCGCTACGAGATCAGCGTCGTCTACCGGATGAAGGAGCCCTTCGCCGCGATGCGCGACGCGACCATGACGCCGGACCTGAAGGACCCGCACTTCCGCGAATGGCAGCGCGGCGGCGGGATCTACACCTCCAATGGCGCCGTGCTCGGCATCATCGACCGCAGCGAGCGTCGCATCACCGACCCGGACCTCTTCATCTTCGGCCTGCTCAGTGACTTCCGCGGCTACTACCCTGGCTATTCCGAGCGGATTCGCGAAGCCCGCCGTTACCTGACCTGGACCGTCCTCAAGGCCCATACCGGCAACAGCGCCGGCCGAGTCGCGATCCGCAGTACCGACCCGCTGGAGCCGCCGGCGATCGACTTCCACTACTTCGACGAGGGCAACGCCCCGGACGAGGCCGATCTCAGCGCCGTCATCGCGGCCATCCGCCGGGTGCGCAAGATGGTCCGCGCCTACGAGCACCTGATCGACGACGAGGAGGTCCCGGGGCCGGGCTGCGCCGACCCGACGGACCCGAGCCGGGAATACCGGCTGCTCGCCGATTTCGTCCGCGACGAGGCCTGGGGCCACCACGCCTCCTGCACCTGCGCGATCGGGGCGGACGCCGACCCGATGGCGGTGCTCGACAGCCGCTTGCGCGTGCGCGGCACGCAAAACCTGCGCGTGGTCGACGCCTCGGTCTTCCCACGCATCCCCGGGCTCTTCCTGGTCGCCCCCGTCTACATGATCGCCGAGAAGGCGAGCGACCTGATCCTCGAAGACGCCGGCCCTTCCCCAACCGCCCGCTGCGACTAGCCCTTCGGCAAGAGGCCCGACATGACCGCCGCCAATCACGAGCGCCATCGCGAGCTGATCTTCAGCCCCCTCGAGTTCCGCAACCTGCGGGTCAAGAACCGCCTGTTCCGCTCGAACCTCGCCGGCATGTTCGACGACTACAACGGTCACGGCGGCAATGCCCGGATCAATTGGGAGGAACAGTTCGCGCGCGGCGGCGTCGGGACCATCATCTCGTCCTACTGCCCGATCGCGATCCGCGGCCGCATCCTCTACCGCTACGCGACCATCGATGATGACGACAAGATCCCGTTCTGGCGGCTGGTGGCCGAGCGCGTGCACCGCCATGACTGCAAGTTCATCCTGCAGCTGAGCCATTCCGGTCGGCAGCAGGACCTCGGCGGCGTCGAGAACATCTATCACAAGAAGCTCAGCTCCACCGACAAGAAGGACTTCTTCCACGGCTTGCTGTGTCAGGCCATGACCCAGCAAGAGATCGATCAGGTCGTCGGGCAGTTTGCCGCCGGCGCGCGCCGCGCCCGCGAGGCCGGACTCGACGGCGTCGAGCTGCACGGCGCCAACGGCTACCTGATCACCCAGTTCCTGAGCTCGGGGATCAATGACCGCGCCGACGGCTATGGCGGCTCGGTGGCCAATCGCACCCGCTTCGTGCTCGAGATCGTGCGCGCGATCCGCCAGGAGTGCGGCCGCGATTTCCACCTGCAGATGAAGATCAACGGCGTCGACCACAACGACTGGCTCTATCCCTGGCAGCCCAAGGGCAACAGCCTGGACGAGTACATCGCAATCTGCCGCATCCTCGAGGACGACGGCAACGGCGTCGACGCCTTCCACGTCTCCAGCGGCAGCACCTTCCCGCATCCCCGCAATCCGCCCGGTGATCTGCCGATGCGCTCGGCCGCGCGCTGGTACGACAGCATGCTCTCGGAGGGTGTGCGCACGCGGCTGAACCATTTCATCTTCGGCGACCCGTTGCTCGGACCGCTCTTCCGTCGCTATTGGAACTACCGCCGGGGCCCGGTCATCGAGGGCATCAACCTGGACTATGCGCGCGCGATCCGGCAGCAGGTCTCGGTCCCGGTCCTCTGCACCGGTGGCTTTCAGCACGCACAGCACATCGCCGCGGCCATCGACAGCGGTGCCTGCGATGGCGTCAGCATCGGTCGACCGCTGATCGCGAATCCGGACCTGCCGAAGATCCTGGAGCGCCAGGACGGCCCCGACCCGGGCAAGGAGTGCACCTATTGCAACAAGTGCCTACTCAACGACCTGGAGAACCCGCTCGGCTGCTATGAGCTCTCGCGTTATGACGGCGCCGACTTCGACCAACGCTACGCGAACATGATGCAGACCGTGATGGCGGTGTTCGAGCCGCCAAGCTCTTCGCGCCTGTCATTCCCTGATTGAGTGCCGCCTTCATCCCGAGCAGACCGGAGCACGAATATGAGCCGTTATACGACAAACGAGCCGCCCCTCACACCTGTCGAGCAGTACGCCCGCCGCACTCAATGGGTCATCCGCGGCATCCTGCTGTTGCTGATCCTGTGGCTGATCTTCGACTGACGCCGATGCGGAGACGCTGATGACCGCCGCCGACACCACCGACGCCAGCCCCCGGCAGACGGGCCCCCAGCCAGATCCCGATTCGCAGCCCCAGCCACAGCCCCATCTACAGCGAAAACCGCGCCGCCGACATCACCTGCTTTGGCTGGGTCTGATCGCGATCATCGGGCTCGCCGTCGTGATCCTGTATCCGTTGCTCACGCGCACCGAGCCGGTCACCTACTCCGACCCCGTCGAGCACTTCAAGTACGGCTCCATCGGCAGCGAGCCGGTCAGTGGCATCCCCTACGCGATCTGGAAGGCGCTGCCGCTGATGTTCGCCGACAAGCTGCCGCCCGGTTCGCAAGCCGACTATAGTGCCTTCGGACTGCTCTACGAGCCCGGCAAGGATCTGCCGATCGGCACCTCGGTGCGCAAGGTCATGGGCATCGACCGGGTCTGGCTGAATTGCTCCGTCTGCCATGTCGGCACGGTACGGAACGAGCCCGGCGCTGAGCGGCAGCTTCTGATCGGTGCGCCGTCGAACAACCTCCGGCTGTTCGATTTTGTCCAGTTCATGCGGGCCGCGGCGATCGATAACCGGTGGGACCCTGATTATGTCCTCGCGAAGATCGACGAGGCCGGGGTCGAGCTTGGTTTCATTCAGCGGCTGCTCTACCGATTCCTGGTCATCCAGCAGGTGCGCGATGGTCTGCTGACCTTGGATGAGCAGCTGGACTTCCTCGATCGCCAGGAGCAGCTCGGCCACGACTGGGGGCCAGGCCGGGTGGACACCTTCAACCCCTACAAGAAGATCCAGTTCAACTACGCGATGGACCGCATCCCCGACGCGGAGCTGACGGGCGCCGCCGACTATCCGTCGATCTGGATGCAGCGCCCGCGTCAGGGCATGAACCTGCATTGGGACGGCAACAACGCCTCGGTCGAGGAGCGCAATCTCAGCGCGTCACTGGGTGCCGGGGTGACCCCAGCGACGATCGACATGGCCAGCCTGGAGCGCATCCGCGACTGGCTCTGGGAGCTGCCAGCACCGGCGTTTCCGGCCGAGCGGATCGATCGCGAGCAGGCCGCCGCCGGCGCACCGCTCTATGCCCAATATTGCGCCGCCTGCCACGGCGCGCCGAAGGCCGACGGTAGCGGCTACGACTACGACCGCAGCCGCTATCCGCGCCTCGGCGAGGTCGAATCGCTGGCGGCCATCCGCACCGACCCCGGCCGCTGGCGCTCCTACACCCAGGCCTTCGCCGGTGATCAGAACATGCTCTACGCCGGCTATCCGCGCCCTGCGGACGGCTGCGCCGAACGCCTGTGCAGCGCGCGCTTCACGCACTTCAAGAAGACCGATGGGTATGCGAACCATCCGCTAGACGGCATCTGGGCGCGCTCGCCCTACCTGCACAACGGCTCGGTCCCGACCCTGCGCGCGCTGCTCGATCCCGCTGTCGAGCGGCCGGTGACCTTTTATCGCGGCAGCGACGTCTTCGACTGGGAGGAGGTCGGCTATCGCACCGAGCCGCCAGCTGACGGGCCGTCGCTGTTGTTCGACACGCGCGTCCCGGGCAACGCGAACAGCGGACACGAAGGGCCGGAATACGGAACCGACCTGTCTGCCGCGGAGAAGGACGCGATCGTCGAGTACATGAAGACCTTCTAAGGCGATTGCCGGAAAAGCTCGTACCGAATTGCGCAGGATTTTCGTTTGCCTTCGAGGAGCGTCGCCGGGAGCATAGCCGGGCTATGTGACCGGCGGCGCGACGAAGAAGGCGAGCGAAAAGACCAGCAAGGCGGTATGAGCTTTGACAGAAATCGCCTAAGCGGGCGCCCTCGGCCCGGGCCGCCGCGGGATGCCAATCCGGCGCCGGCAAGCCCAGTTCAGGCTGGGGCGCGCTCGCGGCGGAGCGCGCATCCCGCAAGAGACGACCGCGTTTAGGCTGCGACTCGAAACCGGAGATCCATCGATGCTGAAAACCAAGCTGGCACGCTGGCTGACCGCGGCAGTCCTTCTGATCCTGCTGGTTACGATCAGCGTCTGGCTCATCGCCTTCCGCACGGTTGCGCAGGAGCCGTTCCCAGACATGGCCGCCGAGTTCAATCACGGCTCGATCGGCAACGAGGATGTGCAGGGCATCCCGTATTGGATCTGGCGCGTCCTGCCGACGCTATTCAACGACTATCTTCCCGGGCCGACCGCCTACAGCTCCCTTGGCCTGTTCTGGGAGCCCGGCGCCGAGCTGCCGGTCGGCTTCTCGAAGAAGGTCGTCGGCACCGAGCGGGTCTCGATCAACTGCGCCTTCTGCCATCAGGGCAGCTACCGGCTCCATCCCGACGAGCAGTCGCGGCTCGTCGTCGCCGGGCCTGGCAACCGGATCGCGGTCCAGGGCTATCTGCGCTTTCTGGCGCGGGCCGGCAATGATCCGCGCTTCAACGCCGACACCATCCTCGACGCGATCACGCTGATCTACGAGATGCCCTGGTGGCAGCGCCTGACCTATCGCTTCCTATTCATCCCGGCGACCAAGCGCGCGTTGCAGGAGCAAGGCCGCAACTTCGCGTGGACCGACGCCAATCCGGATTGGGGCAGAGGGCGGATCGACCCATTCAATCCAATCAAATACGGCATCCTCGAGATGGGCAATGACGGCACCATCGGCAATTCGGACATGATGCCGCTGTGGCAGCAGGCCCTCTCCGAGGGCGAGAACAGCGCCGGCGAGCCCCGCTCACTGCATTGGGACGGACTCAGCACCAGCCTGCACGAGGTGGTCGTCACCGGCGCCGTCGGCGACGGGATGAGCTATCGCAACTATCAGCGCAATGCCGTCAACAAGCGCATCGCCCGGATCGAGACCTTCGTCCGCGAGCTGACGCCGCCGCCATCGCCCTACTCACCGGAGCGTGACCCATCCGACCCGTTCCATGTCGATCCGCAGCAGGTCGCGCGCGGCGAGGCCCTGCACCGCGAGCACTGCGCCCTCTGCCACAGCCCCGACGGAGCGCGCTTCCGGACCCCAATCCCGGTGGACGAGGTCGGCACCGACCGTCATCGGGTCGAGATGTGGACCGCCGAGGCGGCCCGCCGCTACAACAACTACCGCGACAAGGGCAAGGACTGGGGTTTCAGCGGGTTCCGCGACATCGACGGCTACGTCGCCGTCCCACACACCGGCCTCTGGCTGCGAGCGCCTTACCTGCACAACGGTTCGGTACCGACCCTGCGCGACATGCTGCGCGCGCCCGAGGACCGTCCCGAGGTCTTCTATCGCGGCTACGACGTCCTCGATGCCGAGAACGGCGGCTTCATCGCCGACGGTCCGGTCGCTCAGCGCGTCGGCGACCGCTACGACACCCGCATTCCCGGCAACGGCAATGGCGGGCATCGCTATGGGACCGATCTGCCGGCTGCAGATCAATCGGCGCTGCTGGCCTACCTGAAGACGCTCTAGGTACGGCGAAGTGGCCATCGCCTCCGCCCATCGCTTCCGCCCACCGAACCCGCGACGAGGTCCTTCTCATGACCGCGCTCTTCGCCGATCCCCGCCGCGCCTTGCCCAGGGTCATCTGGACCGGTATCGGGCTCAACATGCTGTTCGTGATCCCGCTGTTCTTCTTCCCGACCACCCTTTTTGCGCTGCTCGGGATTCCGCTCACCGATACCATCCTCGCCCGGGCCAGCGGGATGCTGCTCTTCATCATCAGCGTCTTCTATATCCCCGCGGCCTGGAACCCGGAACGCTACCGAGCGAATGCCTGGTTCCATTGCGTTCCGTCGCGGCTCTGTGGCGCGACCTTCTTCACCGTGATGGTGCTGCGCTTCGGCGCGCCGATCGGCTACCTCTCCATCGCCATCGTCGACGCCGTGTTCCTGGTGCTGGTGCTGATCCTGCTGCTGCGGATCACCGCATCCGAACGCGCTGCCGGCAAGCCGATCGGGCTCTACTGATCTCTGCTGGGGTTCGGCGGAGGCTGCCAGGGCCTACCGGGGCCTACCGGGGCCGGTTGGGCGCAACGGAGAGCGATTGGCCGCAACCGGGCGCCCGCGCGACGAAGTCGTTCAAGCTGTACCTTTCTTCCGCTCGAGCCATCCCCAGGCATCGAGCCTATCGACCCTGAGGGCGATCCCATGAGCAACTACGCGATCATCGGCGTGCACGGTCTGAACAATAAGCCGTCAAGCGAGAACCTGACGCGGCTTTGGAGCGAGGCGATCATGGACGGTCTGCGGCGGAACGAGGGACGAACCAGCGATGCTGCGCCGGCCTTCGAGATGGTGTTCTGGGCCGATGTGCTGCACGGCCCGGAACGTCTTCCGGACCGAGATTACCCGGCCTGGCCCGATCCGGGGCGCTTCCCGTCCTACGACGAAGGCTACTGGGACGCGCTTCGGGCCGAGCTCCAAGACCTGGTCGACACGCCGCTCGATCTCGCCAAGCGCTGGCTCGGTGCCGACCCGGTGGCCGATGTCGTCCTCAAGCACACGCTGACCGATCTCGGACGCTACTACAATGAACCGGCGATCCGCGACGAGCTGCGCGGTCGCCTGCGTGCCGCGCTGGACCAGGCGTACGGCGCTGTGCGGCGCATCATGGTCATCGGCCACTCGATGGGCTCGATCATCGCGTACGATACCCTGCGCGCGATCGGCCGCGAGCGTCGCGACCTCAGCGTCGACCATCTGGTGACCATCGGTGCACCGCTCGGTCTGCCGAATGTGAAGTTCCGCATCAGCCGGGAGCATGATCTGGTGCGCACGCCGTCGATCGTCCGCAAATGGACCAATCTCGCCGAGCGGCGGGACCCGGTCGCGTTCGACACCCATCTTGCAGGCGATTATCGGGGCAACGACGACGGAGTGCACGTCCATGACGATCTCGTCTGCAACGACACCGTGCTCGACGACGACGCAAAGCACCCCGACTACCACAGCGGCATCGGCTATCTGCGCACCCCGGAGCTGTCGCGGATCATCCGCGGTTTCCTGTGATCGTCAGACACCGCTCAACAACCTATCAGACCGCCTAGACCTGTTACGTCTTTACCCCATGCGGTTCCCTGAGCAAAATCAGGTCCGCGGAGAGCCCCATCGAGCTCTCCCCTACAACCATCCGGATCGACGAGATGTTTAGCACCTACCGAGAAATCTTCAAGAAGCGCGCCAACAGTTATCATTCTGCGATGACACGGTTTCCGGATGCTCGTCGGCAGGAGTTCCAGCAGGCCATAAGCTACCTGAACCTCTCGGAAGGCAGTTTACTTTGCGACGTCCCGGCTGGA
This sequence comes from Halochromatium glycolicum, assembly GCF_016584085.1. GTDB lineage: Bacteria > Pseudomonadota > Gammaproteobacteria > Chromatiales > Chromatiaceae > Lamprobacter > Lamprobacter glycolicus. The sequence goes on from NZ_NRSJ01000026.1 coordinate 13,431, forward strand.
GGTGGCTATCTTGGCCGTTTTCTTCCAACTGATGCAGGATGCCTGTTCGTTGAAACCAGCGGTTTGTTCGCATCCCACTGCCCCAGGGATGCAAAACATTGGGCATTGCAAGCTAAGCTGGAAATACTCCCACTTGCAGATAACTCTGTCACGCACCTCCTCTGCTTGGCTGCATTACATCACATCATCGAGAAAGTGCGCACACTGTCGGAATTCAGGCGAATTCTCACTAGCGGAGGGATCGCTGTGTTGGCCGACGTAGAAGCAGGAACTGGTACCGCCTCCTTTCTCAACGAATTTGTCCACCGCTTCAACTCCATGGGCCACGAGGGTCTGTTTCTCGATGAAACGTTTCTCGCCAATATTGACTCATGCGGCCTGGAACTAATCCAGGTCCACCGTCCAACGCTCAAGTGGTGTTTTCCCGGTCGCGATGAGATGACGGACTTCTGCAAGCACCTCTTCGGACTCGATCTCGCAGCAAGAGCCGACGTGGAGGCGGGCATTGAGGAATATCTCGGCTATAATGAAGAAGACTCTGGAATTAAAATGAACTGGGAACTCAACTATGTGGTAGTGCAGAAACCCCCTATACAAACCAAAACAGATTAAGTTTATATTTTGAGATGCCAATCGACCACCACGCTAGCCGACTTAAAAAGCTGAGATATATTTGGTTCTTCTCTGGAGTAATTTCCAGGCGTGAAGGCATACCACGTGTTCGCCAGTTCATTGCGATCCTAGAACTCTACCTATATCGTCGTTTCGGACCTCTATTATATTACGAGCAGCAATTGTGGCGAAACGAGTTTTCCAAGAAGGATAGACTACGTTGCCTAACAAGCGAAGAGTATCACGACCGCATCGGGCAGCTCAATCCGCCAAATTACCAGAGCTTGGCCAACCATAAGCTCGTGGAGAAGGCGCTGCTGTCGCTTTTTCGCTTACCAACCGCAGACTATCTTGGATACCTACACCCCACCGAAGGTATTGATTTTCATGGTCGACCGCTGACGTCTTTATCTCAGCTCAACTTGTTCCTGAAGGAGATTTGCCCCGCGAGGCTGTGCATGAAACGGGCTGAAGGAGTAAAGGGTCATGGTTTTATCGCAGCATCCCTGGAACGCGAAGACTCAAAATACGTTACGCGTGATGTTCATAACACTTCCTTTGCGCGCTCTCTTGACGAGTTTCTGCGAGACGACGTCGCACCAGCGATGGACGATGGATTGATTATCGAAAGGTATATCTTGCAGCATCCAGTGCTGGCCGCGATCAACCCAAGCAGCGTAAATACGCTGCGTGTTTGGGTGCTGCAGTGCGGCGAGACCGTGCACGTCCGCGGTGCACTGCTTCGCATGGGGCGGGCGGGGCAGGTAGTAGACAATACTTCCCAAGGCGGCTTGCTTGCACCCATTGACTTGAGCACTGGACGCCTCGGGCGTGTTAAAGCAGGAACCTTATTTCCCGAGCTACTCCGTCATCACCCCGATACGGGTGTAATGGTCGAAGGGGTTACCGTACCTTTTTGGCAGGAGTGTATTTCGCTTGCGAAGGCAACAATCCGAGCGATTCCAAAGCTGCGCTTCTCAGGATTAGATATCGCGATTACTGAGTCTGGGCCGTTAATAGTTGAAACAAACCCACGTCCCCATGGGATCAGTGCGCGGAATTTTAATGCGCCGATGGCAGATCTCTTGGACTGCGAACGGAGGTCGACCTCGGATTAGATAGTCGCGTTCTCGCGCATGGAAAGAAACAAAGAGCATGTTCCAGCTACTTATTGCAGCGGCCGGCTCTTATGCAACCATAAGCGGAACCTTCAATCTTTGTCGCTACGTTCTATCCGTTCTCGGTGCATTTGCAGATTCTCGTTCAATTGGCCCAAGACTTCTGTTGCGACAGCAATAATCGCATTCGGCCCAAAACCAGCCAGCGACAGCTCGCGATAGAACGATTTAGCCACGATCTTCGCGATTCGTGCGGGGTCAGGTGTGATCGGCCCCTCGCTGCCCGATTCACGGGCATCAAGCACCTGAGCCATCTGCAGTAGACGCGATTCAGAGAGCTTCTCGAGCTGGAAAACGTGGATTGATTTGCCGACAAACAACGAGAACAGCTTGAGCAACTCCAGGTCGGCCGTCGAAAAGCGCTCATCCGGCGTCTTCCTGCTGACGTTGATCACCCCGATCACACGTTCTGCCGTGATAATGGGGGCCGACATGAAGGCGACGCCGCCCAGCGAGCTCTGCCGCGCAAGGCTAGCCACTGGCGAAGCTTGCACGTCGTTAACGAGAAGGGCCTCACCCGTGGAGACCACATGGCAGGCGATGCTCGAATCCGGCTTTGCCGGTACCTGGTAGGCTGCGTCGGGGAGATCGCCGAAGTGCGAGCAGACCTTCAGATTCTGCTTGCCGTTGTCTTCGACGCCGGACAACAGCATCACCGAGCAGCGCGCTGCACCTAGCGACCGAGCAGCCAAGGCCGCCAGGTCGCGCAGTCCGTCCTCCAGCGTCGGTTTCTGCTCGATGAGCTTCGTGATACCACTGAGTTCTTCGACGACAATTCGGTCCACGGTCAGCCTCCAAGCAGCAAAGGAACAGCACTAGAGCTAACGGATCGGGTTCTCGGCAGTGCACCCGACGCCAGCGATCAGAGCCAGAACCGGCCTATCTCGTGCTCTTACCACTGCGAAGAGCATGATGAACCGGTCTAAGATAGCCGACACTCTAGGTCCGCTCAGCCCAAAATTCGGTTGCTAGCGCCGACTATAATCTTGACGTCACATCGAGATCGGGGATTAGAAAGTCCAGCTGACATCGTACCATCTCCAAGAGCCAGCCCAGTTAACGCCCAACGATCAATCCATGGCATCAATAGCCACGGCGGTAATCGACACCCCAGAGCGCATCAGACCATCCCGCCAGTCGTCTCTGTCACGCTCGAAGAGGACTGAAACCATGCCTAAGGACCAGTTTCATCAACTCCATATCGATGTCGCTCGCAACGCGACCGACGATTTCAACCCTTTCCATGATCCTCACCGCTGGCAGAACATCCGTGATAATCCTTATGGTGGACCGATCGTTCTCGGGTTCCAGCTCGAAAGCCTCGCCGACTATCGGATCGAGCAGCAGCACGCAAGCGAGTCCGGTCTTGATGTCGTTCCCCTGCCCTTCAGCAACTACGAGTTCCATTTTGCCTCGGCGTTGTCTCCTGAAGAGCCGTTTACCGTTCAGGTGGGCCGCACCCAACGGAAGCGCGACAAGGCAGCAGGCCGGACAAACCGCGTCGTAATGCGTCGAGCCGACGGCAGACCGATCATCCTTGGTAACCGCCGAGATGGGCTCGAGCCCCGCTTTCTTCCAGACTGGAATCCCGTCGACCCCAGCCAGCTCCAAGGCGCTTCGGATCGTTCCTTCCTCAGCGACGGGGGATTATTCCTCAAGCGCAAGTATCTGAATACAAGCAACGGCAAGAATTTTCTGCTCGGCTCGCTTGTCGACCAGTACCACTATTTTGACGAGCTCGACGAGCGGGTGTCGTTTCCTCCGGTGTTCGTTGCATCGCTCATCTCCTGCGCGCTGCTCGAGCGCGGACGGGCCGAAGGCTGCGACTTCGAAGACGACCCTCACGTCTATGCATCTCACCGCATCAGCATCGACCGGCGCTTGCAGGGAGCGCTGCGCAGCAACAATCGCGTCGACGTCGTCGTCGCTGCGCCGACCTCGCGCAGTGGCCAACCGGTGAATACGGCGCACCCTGGCGAGGATGCGGCTCTCCTCTGTCACCGTTGCATCATGTTCACCGCAGGAGGCGAGGCGCTTCTGCGCTGCGAGGTTCAAACAGCGAGATTACGAGACCTGATGCACGACGAGGAAAAGAACGGGGCGAGCACGGAGTAACGCTGCCGAATCCATGTCTCGCCCGAGACCATCGCCGTGCCATGACCAAGCAGCAGAGGCGATGCCCTGATTGGCGCGTTGGCAAATCCGGCTGAATGCCTGTTACCGTGGCTTTCCTGGAATCTGTTGCCTGGGGCGGCAACTTGCGATGAGCGTTAGGCTCGAGTCGGCCTCAGCAGCTTGGCAAGGGGATGATCAAGGCCCGTCCTACAGACCGACAGACCGATAGAGCTCAGCCGAAGGCCCATGCAAATCGATTTCACCAGTCTACTGCAGGAGCAGCTCAGCGCTCCGTTCCGCCTGGCCTTGGAGGTACGCGCGCCTTGGGAGCACGGGGCCGGGATTGCCACTCGACCGCTGCTATCGCTCGCGCCCCGGGGCGATGGGCACCCGGTCCTGGTTCTGCCGCTGCTACTGGGAAGCGATCTGACTATGCAGCCGTTGCGTCAGGTCCTCCGCAAGCAGGGGTATGCTGCGACTGGCTGGGGGTTGGGGGTCAATCTCGGGCCGCGCTCGGGGACCTTCGATGCGTGCCTGCAGCGGCTACGTGACCTGAACCTCGAGCACGGACGCAAGGTCAGTCTCGTCGGATGGAGCCTCGGCGGTCTCTATGCACGTGCCATGGCATTGAAGGCGCCGGAGCTGGTACGGCAGGTGATCAGCCTCGGAACACCGCTGCGCGGTCCGGTCGCGCCGGCAGAGCTATGGCGCATCGTTCAGCGCACGAGCGGACAACCGATGGGTTTGCCGGAGGAGATCGGCCCTCTTGATCAGAGCTTGCCAGTGCCTGCTAGCGCCCTCTTCAGCCGGAGCGATGGGATCGTGCCGTGGCGGCACAGCCTCGAGCCAACAGGCCCACAGGCCGAGAACATCGAGATCATCTCCAGCCATTTCGGCCTTGGCGCACACCCGCTAGCACTCTATGCCATTGCGGACCGACTCGCGCAGCCGGAGGATCGTTGGCGCCCGTTCGATCGCACTGGCTTTTCAGAATGGCTTTACCCCAGGCAAGGCAGGTTCTAGCAGGCTCTAACAGTAGACCTCTGGCTCAACTCCATCCGCAGCTTGAGCCGGCTAGGCGGTCGTTCCGATAAGACATCATTACCGTGAATCACGCGGAACTCATCGTCCGGGGCGGCACCGTGCCATGAACGCTAGGGACACCACTCCACGCGCAGACGACCCTTACCCGCGGCCATCAGCCGGTCTTAGAGGCTCTATCGAAACAGCCGCTTGACTCGCGCAACCTCCTGATCTATCTGGCTATAGGGGGCATTCTGTCAGACTCCTAGCGATCGTCAAGCTCCAAGCGATCAGCGCCCGAAACGCCCGAGCAGATCCGTCGCGCAGTTCATCAGCTTCAGCAGCGGACCGAGACGTCCCTCGAGCTCGACGCTGTCGAGGAAATTCTTCACATAGAGGCCGAGCTCGGTGCTGCCGCCGAGTCGCAGCCGACGATTGAAGAACAGGGTATCAGGGTCCTCACGCCGGGTAGCAAGCAGCAGGAAATCGTAGACCGTCCCATCGATGCTGAGATCACTCGCGGCACCATGGGGTGCAGCCTTGATCTGCGTTCCGGCCAGTGTCAACCGGAACTCGAGCCGCGCATCGTCCACACCGATTCGCATCACATGGCCGTCGAGGAAGTCGAGCTCCCCCTCACGCAGCTCCGGCGCAAAGACCCGATTCAGGATCTGGATCAAGGCCGCAGTGCGCACACCACTCGGCACCAAGCCCACGGGTAGGGTCAGGACCTTCGGAATCGTTGGCGACTGGGCGAGGTGATCGCGGTGCGTGCTCATCGGCTCAGCCTCCGATGGACACCGCAGCCCAGGAGCGGAACAGACAGGACACTCACAATCACGCCACCTGCCTCAACGGTGCTGCAGACAGCGATGCGATCTCCTCGCGGTAGTCGCTGCGCAACCGGCTCCATTCCATTACAAACCAAGGGGTCACGCGATGCGGCTCCTCGGCGACCATGCGGTCCGTTTCGGTGCAGGGAATCCAACGCCAATCCGCGATCTCGCTTGGATTGACGTTGATCGTGACCGGCGTCTGCACCTTACCGACATAGACCGAGCACAGTTCATGCTCGGCGCCCAGAGCGCCGAAGTCCGCCTGATACTGGAACTTATAGAGGTAGCGAAGCTCGGCGTCGATCGCCAGCTCTTCACGCAACCTCCGATGGGTGGCCTGTTCGAGGTCCTCGCCGCGGCGCGGATGGCTGCAGCAGCTATTGGACCAAAACAGCGGCCACAATGGCTTGTCCCCGCTGCGCTGCTGCAGCAGCACCTTGTCGTCATCGGAGAACAGGAAGATCGAGAATGCGCGATGCAGAAGCCCTTCTCCGAGGTGCGCGTTGACCTTGGTCTCATGCCCGATGACGCGATCGTCGCTATCGACCAGGATCAACGGCTCGTCATCGAACGAAACGGTTTCGTGCTTCATCTGCAATCGCTCTCTAAGACGCTCGTACCGGCGGTTGGGCCAACCTGAACGGTCGGCGGTTCCCGCATTCTGGCACCGGGCACAACCTTCTTAGAGCATGCTGGCACAACGTCCGAGCAGTGACAAGCCAGGTTGACGGGCATGGCGTCAGGTATTATTGACGCCGCGCAGCCCCTAAGGCTAATCGGCAGGGAACAGATCAGAGCCTGCTGCCAAGCCCTTGGGCGGCGGAAATGCGGCCGCTGCGCTGTCGGGCAGCTCACCGCGCCCGGCCTGATAGAGAGCGCCGGATTCGAGCATCAACAGCGCCATCACCGTCAGCACCAGCGGCACGACCCCGATCCTGGCCCAGATCGCGGTGCCCATATCCTGTGACGCCATCTTTTCGCGTTCCATCTCCTGCAGCGCGGGCGGCAGCGCGGCGATACGTTGCTCGAGCGCTTGGTGGTCGGCGCCACCGAAGAAGCCGATACTGACGACCGCTGCGCTCAGGACATAGCTGAGCAACAGGATGCGATAGCGACCCGCCGCTAGCCGCCAGTGCGCGGCGATGAACCAAGCTGCCGCGCCGCGCATGCTCGCTGCCCGCACCCAAGTGAAGGTGACGACCGCGATCGAGAGCAATAGCGGCACCGCGACCGCGACCCATCGATATCTGGCCATGGCCGAGTCCGGCTCCGCCATCGACCCGGCCAGCAGCGCGACCCCAGCCAGCAGATTGAACAGAAGCAGATTGACCATCGCCAGTTCATGCGGAGACTTGGCGCGGCGACGTTCCTGTTCGGAAACGGCGTAGAACATAGAAGCACCCTTGGAAGCCCTAACAGAACGGCCAATACGGCGAGTTACCCTGAAACAACGGCTTCGAGCGTCTTATCCTCCAGAGTGGCGCACCGTCATGATCGTCGGATCGGAGGCATGCACGAGTCAAGCGGCTGTCTTGATAAGGTTTCCCAATCAAACGTATGCCCGACAATAGCGCAGGCCGAGGTATCGGATTCGGCTCGCCGAACCGGGTCTGAGCGAGGATCAGGTCAGGATATAGCCATTGCGCCTGATCACCGGACAGAACGCGCAGGAACGGTCAGTGCCGATGGCGCTCACCCTGTCCGAACGTCAGGGCAGAGGGCTATATACTTCTCGCCGATATCATACAGAGACCCAGTGAGGCGTGAGGACCCGATGGCAGAAGGTATCCTGATCGGTCGAGGCACGGGCAAGGCAGTCGAGCTCCTGCCGCGGATGGCGAACCGACACGGGCTCGTCGCCGGTGCGACCGGAACTGGCAAGACCGTGACACTGCAACGGCTGGCCGAGCAGTTCAGCCGGCGCGGCGTTCCAGTGTTCCTCGCCGACGTCAAGGGCGATCTCGCCGGCATCAGCCAGGCGGGCGGCAACAACGCCAAGGTCGCCGAGCGCGTCGCCGAGCTGCAGCTCGATGAGGCGGCTTTCGCCTACCAGGCCTGCCCGGTCACGCTCTGGGACCTCTACGGCGAGCAGGGACATCCGGTCCGCACCACGATCAGCGAGATGGGGCCGCTCCTGCTCGCACGGCTGCTGAACCTGAACGATGTCCAAGAAGGCGTGCTCAACATCTGCTTTCGGGTCGCCGACGACAACGGCCTCTTGTTGCTGGACCTGAAGGACCTACGGGCGATGCTGAACCACGTCGCCGAGAATGCCCGCGCGCTGCGCACGACCTTCGGCAACGTCTCGGCCGCCTCGGTCGGCGCCATCCAACGGCGCCTGCTCAAGCTCGAGGATCAAGGCGGCGACCGGCTGTTCGGCGAGCCCGCGCTCGATCTCGCCGACCTGCTCCAGACCGATCTCTACGGGCACGGGCTAATCAACGTGCTGGCGGCCGACAAGCTGATCCGCAACCGCACCCTCTATGCGACCTTCCTGCTCTGGCTGCTCTCGGAGCTGTTCGAGCAGCTCCCCGAGGTCGGCGACCCGGAGAAGCCGAGGCTGGTGTTCTTCTTCGACGAGGCGCATCTGCTCTTCGACGACGCGCCGAAGGTGCTCGTCGACAAGGTCGAGCAGGTGGTCCGGCTGATCCGCTCCAAGGGCGTCGGCGTCTACTTCGTCACCCAAAGCCCGATGGATGTCCCGGACGACGTGCTCGGGCAGCTCGGCAACCGGGTCCAGCACGCGCTTCGCGCCTATACGCCGAAGGATCAGAAGGCCGTCCGTGCCGCAGCACAGACCTTTCGCACCAACCCAAGTCTCGATACCGAGGCCGCCATCACGGCGCTCGGGGTCGGCGAGGCCCTCGCCTCGACGCTCGACGAGGACGGCATCCCGGGCATCGTCGAGCAGATCAAGGTCGCGCCGCCCGGGAGCCGGCTCGGCCCCATCAGCGCCGATCAGCGCCGCGCCCTGATTGAAGGCTCGCCGGTCGCAGGCGTCTACGAGCGTAGCCTGGATCGCGAATCCGCCTATGAGACCCTCCAGCGCATGGCCGAGCAGGCGACCCAAGCGGCCGAAGCGACGCCGGTGACCCCGGCCCAACAGCGCGACCGGACCGCGAGCCGGAGCCGTCGCCAAACCCCGGTCGAGGCCTTCGCCACCAGCGCGATCCGCTCGCTCGGGACCCAGATCGGGCGCCAGATCGTGCGCGGTGTCCTCGGCTCATTGTTCGGAGGCGGTCGACGCCGCTAAGAAGCTCGAACAGAATGCACCTGTCACTCTTGAAATCAGGGGCTTATCCGGCAGACTCGGCGATTCTTGCCAACCCTCAACGCTGTCCTGATCATCATTGCCAAGAAACAGCGGCACCGAACCGGGGACGTCACTCCGTCCATACCGAAGCTCAAGATGATTACCGATGCCTCGTTCTAACCCCTCGCCCCAACCCGCCAGTCGCCCGCTGCGGCGTGAGATTGGACTGCTCAGCCTGACCTTTATCGGTGTCAGCGGCGTACTCGGCTCGGGATGGCTGTTCGCACCGCTTCTTGCGAGCCAGCTCGCCGGCCCAGCCGCACTATTGGGATGGCTACTTGGCGGATTAGCGATCGGGCTGCTCGCGATGACCTTTGCCGAGATCGCCGCGATGCTCCCGGTTGCCGGTGGTATCGCCCGACTGCCGCAGTTCAGCCACGGCAACGTGGTCAGCATGGCAATGGGTTGGAGCGCCTGGATCGGCTACAACACCACTGCCCCGATCGAGGTCGAGGCAATGTTGCGGTACCTGGCACCGCACCTGCCCTGGCTCTACCAGAGCTCGACGCCGGGAAATTTGACAGCACTCGGGATGCTCACCGCCAGCCTCATGCTGCTGCTGTTCACCGTGCTCAATATCTTCGGTGTGCGGGTCTTCGCCCGACTGAACGCATCGATCACCTGGTTGAAACTGCTGGTGCCGATCCTCGTTGCCGCCGTGCTGATGCTTGAGCATTTCGACGGCGCCAACCTGCAAGCGGGCGGGGGTTTCTTCACGATGGGCACCGAGGGCATTCTCGCATCGATCGCGAGCGGCGGCATCATCTTCGCCTATCTCGGCTTCCGCCATACCATCGATCTAGCCGGTGAGGCAAAGAACCCGCAGTTCACGGTGCCAGCCGCAATCCTGCTGACGATCCTGATCTGCTTCGTGATCTATGCGTCCATTCAACTCGCCTTTCTCGGCGCGCTGACCGAGGCCGAGCTCGCGGACGGCTGGAAACAGCTCCACTTCAGCGGCGACTTCGGGCCGCTCAGCGGCTTGGCAGCGGCTGCCGGTATCCTGTGGCTGGTGAGTCTGCTCAACCTTGGCGCCGTGATCGCTCCCTTCGGCGGCGCCCTGGTCGCGGTCGGCTCGATGGGGCGTCTGGCGCTGGCATTGGCGCAGAACGGGTTCTTTCCGCGCGCGCTCGAGCGGCTCAACCGCTTTGGCGTCCCCGCATCGGCAATGCTGCTGAACTTCGTCGTCGCCTCGCTGATCTTTGTCCTGCTGCCGTTCAGCGAGATCCTCAGCCTCAATAGCGCAGCCATCATCCTGTCGTTCGCAGTCGGCCCGATCGCTCTGATCGCGCTGCGTCGGCTGGACCCCGCGCGTCAACGCGGCTTCAGGCTACCAGCGGCAGGCATCCTCGCGCCCCTCGCCTTTATTGTCTCGACCCTCATCATCTACTGGAGCGGCTGGGACACCTATTGGCGCCTTGCGCTCTGCCTCGCGATCGGACTGCTGCTATTGATCATCAAGGTCAAGAAAACGCGCAGCGAGCAGCTTGACCTGGCCGAGGCCGCCTGGCTCATTCCCTTCCTGGGTGGGCTTGGAATCATCTCTTATCTCGGTGACTTCGGGCAGGGCCTGCGGCTGCTCCCGTTCGGCTGGGACATCCTGCTGATCTCGCTCTTCGGCCTGGCTGTCTTCTGGTATGCGGTACGCTGCCGTCTCAGCGCGGAGAAGTATGCTCGATATCTCCGTAAGGAACAGCATTGAGCCATCGCCAGAGACCGCTGCGACCTGAACCGCAACCCGCGTTGCCGGCCAGCTGCGCGGCCCAGTAGCGTGTATACCCTGTCGAGGCCCCTGTCGCTGATGCCGGCGGCCGATGGCTATCAGCTCGTGGGCTGGCTCTTTCTGCGCGGACTCGCGCTGATCTATCTGGCTGCATTCGCGTCGCTGGCACTGCAGATCACCGCATTGGCGGGCGAGCAAGGGATCTATCCGATCGCCGAGCAGCTTGCCGTTGCCAGCGAGCGCTATGGCAACGCCTGGCTTTGGCACTATCCCTCGCTGTTCTGGATCGCCGCCGGCGACACGGCCCTGCTCGCGGTCGCCTGGGGCGGCTGCGCGCTGGCGCTGCTACTGCTGATCGGCGTGCGCGAGCGGCTGATGCTGGTCCTGCTCTACCTGGGATACCTCAGTCTGTACCACGCCGGTCAGGCCTTCACCAGCTTCCAGTGGGACTACCTGCTATTGGAGACCGGCTTCCTCGCGATCTTCCTACCCGGCGGCTCGCGCCTGGTCATCTGGCTGCTGCGCTGGGTCCTGTTCAAGCTCCGGTTCCTGTCCGGCCTGGCCAAGGTGCTGAGCGGCGACCCGCGGTGGCGGGACCTCACCGCGGTGGAGCACTACTTCGAGACGCAGCCGCTTCCGCACATCGGAGCCTGGCTGGCGCATCAGCTGCCGGACTGGCTGCTGCGCATCGGCACCGCTGGGACCCTGTTCGTCGAGCTCATCGTGCCCTTCTTCCTGTTCCTGCCCCGCCGCTGGCGGTTCATCGCCGCCTGGCTCACGATCGGCTGGCAGCTCCTGATCATCGCCACCAGCAACCACAACTGGCTCAATCTGCTAACGATCCTGCTGTGCCTGCTGCTCTTCGACGACCGCGCGGTCCAGCGCTTGATGCCAACGCGGCTAATCCCGCGTCTGCGCGCGGCATCGTCGCTGCGCGCCTCGGCCAGCACGCCTGTTGCCGTTGCGACACTGATCGTCGCGCTGGTCACCGTGCCGGCCGGTCTGGTCTCCGCAGCGGAGATGATCAGCGGCCGTCCGATCCCGATGCTCCGCCATTGGAACGACAAGCTCGAGTCGTTCCGGGTCGCGAACCGCTACCATGTGTTCCCAACCATGGACAGCGAGCGGATCGCGATTCAGATCGAGGTCTGGCGTGAGGGAAGCGACTGGGTGCCGCTGGACTTTCGCTACGCTCCGGATCGGCCCGACCAGGCGCCCGCATTCATCGTTCCCCATCAACCGAGGTTCGACTGGCTGCTCTGGTTCGTTCCACGCGGGCCAGTATTCCTGGATTGGTTCGAGCGGTTCCTGAATCGACTGCTCACCGGATCGCCGTCGGTGACCGCATTGTTGGAGCACCCGCCGTTCAACGATGGACCACCGCAGCGGGCGCGGGTGCGCGTTTGGCGCTACCGCTTCACGACCGGCGAGGAACGGTCCGAAAGCAGCGCGTGGCGGAGGCGGCAAGCGCTCGGGCCGTTCTACCCGTTTTACCGCTCATGAACCAGCCGCAGCCCGACTCACCCTAGCGCCAAACCTGACGCCAACCCTCGCCAAAACCGGCGCTCTGCCCCATATCATTCAGTAGGATGCCAATGCAGAGACTTCCAACCAAAGACGACGGTCCTTCCCGCCTGGGCAAGGCGATGCTGTTCGCGGCCTGGATCGTCGGGGTCGTGCTGCTCGCGACCCTGTTCCAGAATTACCTCTCCCACAAGCGCAACCCGAACCAGGACCTTGCGCTCCAGGCCGGCCCGGGCGGCGCGCCGCAGGTCGTGTTGCAACAGAACCGCTCCGGCCACTATGTCGCGACCGGGTCCATCAACGGTGAGGAGGTGGTCTTCATGCTGGACACCGGCGCGACGACGGTGTCATTGCCACTCGAGCTCGCGCGTCAGCTCGGATTGCGGCTGCAACCGGGCGGCATGAGCAAGACCGCAAATGGGCTGGTGCGGACCTGGACCACCCGGCTCGACCGCGTCAGCCTGGGCGGGTTGTCCGCCCGCAACCTGCGCGCCACGGTACTGCCGAACTTCCCCGGCGATCAGGTGTTGCTCGGGATGGATTTTCTTAGACGCTTCGAGCTCATCCAGCGCGGCGGCGAGCTGACGATCCGCTTGCCTCGCTGATTCGCGAGCGCGTTGCCGCTCCAGGAGACCAATGCCTAAGATCCACGCGCCGTTACACCGCGTCCAGTTTGGGATGTGCAATTTTGACCGCGCCTGCTGCGGAAAAATGACGTTTCTGTCTCTGGACGCGGTTTAGGACCCGTTTGGACGCACGCATCCGATCGGCCACAACAACCAGACGGAGGACCTAAGGCGATTTCTGTCAAAGCTCATACCGCCTTGCTGGTCTTTTCGCTCGCCTTCTTCGTCGCGCCGCCGGTCACATAGCCCGGCTATGCTCCCGGCGACGCTCCTCGAAGGCAAACGACAATCCTGCGCAATTCGGTACGAGCTTTTCCGGCAATCGCCTAAGCTCTCTAGTGCATCGCGTCAAAAATGCCGAGACCCTTTTCCTGCGATCTGGCTCTCAGCACTGTAGGAGCCCGCTTGCGGGCGACCAGGCCGCGCTCACGGCGGCGACAATCGCCCGCAAGCGGGCTCCTACCCCACGACCCTTGGCGGCAGCGACCATCGGTCTCGGGATTTCCGCTGTCTTGCACGATTAGGGGGCACGAACGGCTGTCGTTTCCGCGACGAGTGAGCGGCAGCTTGAACGCCGTTGACGGCCACAGCCAGACGCCTATCTGTATGGTGGAGGTACCCGATGAAACAGATCGTCGTCGTCGGCCTCGATGATGGGCATCTCGAGCAGCTACAAGCCCTTCCGGAGGCGCACGAGTCTCGATTCCTGCCACTATTGAGCCGAGACGAGGCCAAACAACCGACGGAAGAACCGGTCGCATGGCTGTTGGACGAAGGGGTACGATGGCTCAAAGAGCAGCAAGACGAGATCGACGCGGTCATCGGCTACTGGGACTTCCCGGTGAGCACCATCCTGCCGATCCTGCGCCGCACCATCGACCTACCCGGCCCCTCGCTCGAGGCCGTCCTCGGCTGTGAGCACAAGTATTGGAGTCGGCGTCTTCAGGCAGAGGTAGCGCCCGAGCATGTCCCGCCGTTCTGTGAGGTCGATCCGTTCGCGGATGATCCGCTGGCGCAGGTCAGGATCGAGTACCCGTTCTGGCTCAAGCCGGTCAAGGCAGTGCTCTCGAACCTGGGCTTCCGCATCGAGAACGCGGTCGATTTCGACGAGGCCCTGACCCTCATCCGCGCGAACATTCGCCGCTGGGGCGCCCCCTTCAACCTGATCCTGGAGCAAGCCGACCTGCCCGAAGGGATCGCGGCCGTCGATGGCTATCGCTGCATCGCCGAGGGCATGATCGCGGCCGAATACCAGGTCACCCAGGAGGGCTGGGCCTTCGATGGCGAGGTGCAGGTGTACGGGACCATCGATTCGCGACGCATCGGACCGACCGGCTCGTCGTTCGAACGGTACCAATATCCATCACAGCTTCCGGAAAGCGTCCTGGCCCGGATGACGGCAATCAGTAGCCGGGTCATCCGCCACATCGGTTACGACAACGGACCGTTCAACATCGAATACTTCTGGCATCCGGAGCGCGACCAGATCTGGCTGCTCGAGATCAATCCGCGCATCTCCAAGTCCCATGCGCCTCTGTTCCAGCTGGTCGATGGTTGCTACCACCACCAGGTAATGATCGACCTCGGGCTCGGGCGCCGGCCAGGCTTCACCACCGGGGAGGGGAGCTGTCAGATCGCAGCGAAGTTCATGGTGCGCCGATTCACCGACGAGATCGTCAGCCGGGTACCGAGTGCAGACGAGATCGCCGAGCTCGAAGCCGCGATCCCCCACGTCCGGATCGAGATCATGGTCGAGGCGGGAAAGCGGTTGTCGGAGCTGCGCGACCAGGACAGCTACAGCTACGAGGTCGCCGTGATCTTCGTCGGCGGCGACGACGAAGCCGAGCTCAAGGCGAAGTTCGACGACTGCGTCCGACGGCTTCCGCTCGAGTTTGAGCCTGTCCCGGATTAGCCTGCGCCGGATCAGTCGTCCAAGGGGGCCGCCAATGCCGATCGTCACACCGGCGCCGCATAATCGGTCTCGACATCGAACTCGATATCGAACTGCAGCGCGTCCAGTACCTGATCATACTTGTCGAGCAGCTCGGCGCGGTCGCGCCCGCCGATGTAGCTGTTGGCCAGCTCGAAGCTGTAGCTGTCCTGATTGGCGAGCTGGAGCAGATCATCGCCCTTGTTGACCATCACCTGGATGCGGGTGTCGCCCTGGCGCCGGCTGACGCGATCCAGCACCTCAGGCTTGGGCACGAAGGTGACGCGACCAGGCTCGAAGGCGCGGGTGAAGAAGTGCGCCGCGACGTTCCACTTGCCCTGGCGGCCGAGCGGGGCGGGCTTACGCCCGAGCGCGAGGTCCACGACCACCGACAGGTGCGAGACGCCATGGACCTTGAAGAAGAGGTCGGCATGGCTCTGCGAGGCGCGCGGGTTGACCTCGAGCAGCCAGACCTTGTCGTTGGTCTGGTCGTAGAAGAACTCGACATTGAACGGCCCGTGCGCGAAGCCGAATTGCTGGATCACCAGCCGGGTGACGTCCATCATCCGGTGCTGGATCTCGAGCGGCAGGATCGACGGATACTCGTAGCGCGCGAACGATGACGAGGTCGCCTCGCGCACGCTGTCGACCACGCCGTAGACCACGACCTTGCCGTCGTAGGCATAACCCTCGAGCGTGCATTGCGCCCCGCCGATCGACGACTCGGCGATGAAGCTCTCGGGCATCTCGGTCAGCTCGGGCGGCATCTCGTAGGCGCGCATCACCGCGCGAAACGGCTCGGTGATCGCCCCGCCCCGCTCGCGGCAGACCGCCATGATGTCGGCGAACTGACGCGGGCCGTTGATCGCGTAGGCGAGATAGGAGCGGAACGACTTCACCGGCTTGATCCAGAACGGCGGCAGCATCCCGATCTTGGTGTAGGCCTCGTCGTCATGCGGATCAAAGGCGGCGAACGGCGGGATCTGCTCGGCCACGACCTTCTGCTGCTCCAAGCGCGACCAGTACTTGTGCTCACACTTGAAGATCGGCTCGAGCCCCGGTCCGGGCAGCGCGAAGCGCTCGGCGAGCGCCGCAGCGATGATGGTGCCGGGGAAGTCGAAGAAGCTCGCCACACCGGCCGGCCCACCCGGCGCATCGGCCATGCGCGAGGCCGCGAGCTCGATCAATTCGGTCAAGTCCACATCCGGGTCATCGCGCATCTCGGCCAGCGTCAGGGCCGGACGAAAGTCGAACTCGGCGGCTTGCGGCAAGGTCGCGAGCGTCTGCTGATTGAATTCGTCGAGGCCGACGAAGAAGACTTGGCGTTTTTGGGTCATTGGGACCTCCTCATGGATTGGGAGCGCAGCGCCGGCGCCATCAAACGAGATTCCGCGGCACCTTTTCGTCCCAGCTCGCCGAAAAGATACGCGCCTCGCCCTCATAGGCGTCGAGCGTCGCGCGGATCACGAACTCGGTCTCGGTGGAGCTGAGCACCGTGCGGGTCTCGGTGCTGACCGACCAATCCGCGCGGTGGAATCGGCGGATCTGCTCGACGAAGCCGCGCAGCGTGGCATAGTCGTTATTGGCGTAGGAATAGGTCTCCCGCACGTCGCGCGTGATCTCGAGCTGGGTCTCGTCGAGCCGGTAGCGGGCGTCGTTGTTGACGACATTCAGCTCGACCCGGTTCGAGCCCAGATCCAGATTGACGTTCCAGCGCCGATCGGCCGGGGCGAGCAGGGTCATCGGCAACGAGCCGGCCATGCGCGGCGGCCCGAACGGCCGCAGTGCATCATCCTCTTCGCGCGGCGGTCGCACCGGCAGGATCACCCGCGAGTGCTCAGGATAGATCGTCAGCCGCGCCGGGCGCGGTGATGGCCAGGCTAGGGGCCAATAGGAGGACGAGACCGCGATCCGGATCGAATGCCCCTCCGGAAAGCGCTGGGCGATGTTGTTGAGCGTGACCTTGACCCGCTGACGTTCCCCCGGTTGCAGCGGCCGCGGGAATTCATGGCTCTCGGCATGGGTCAGATTGAGGATACCGAAGCTCACGCGCGACGAGCGCCCGTCCGGCGCGACATCGCAGAGCCGCACCGCGACCATCGCGACCGGCTGGTCGGCTGCGATGTCGAGCTCGACGACCGGCGCCCCCATGATCTCCATCGCATCCTTGAGCGGCCAGCTGTCGAACAGCAACGCGCCGCCATCCTCTTGGCGCTGATCCCAGGGCAGATCGGTCTCTTCGGCGTAAGAGCACCATTTGCCGGCGAACAGGCCGACCGACAGCGGCGATTGGATGGTCAGGGGCTCGGCATCCCGCGCGCGCGGGATCAGTCCGGGATTCAGCAGCGCGCCAGCGCCAAAGCGCCAGGGCTGCTCATCGATATGCGGCGATGGCCATTCGGCTTCAGCCACCCAATGCCCAGGGCTCGAGATCGTCAGCGGCGATGAGGGGTCCATCATCCAAGCACGCAGCCGCGGCTCAGACTCGATCCCGTTCTCGACGCCCTTGAGCCATCGGTCCCACCAGGCGAGGCATTCGCCGAGGAAATCGATCGCCGGACCAGGTCCGCCGGTATGTGGATACTTGTGCCCCCAAGGTCCAACGATGGCGCGGCGCGGCACATCGAGGTATTGCATCAGCCGGAACACCGGGTTGGTGTAGCCGTCGCGCCAGCCCGACGCGGCCATCACCGGCACCTGAATCGCGGCGTAATGCTCGTTCACCGAGCCGGACTTCCAATAGGCATCGCGATGCTGATGCTTAAGCCAGGTCTCGAGCCACAGCCCCGAGCCTTCTAGCCGTTCGCGCCACATCCGCCGCCAGTCGTCGCCGACATGCGCTGGATCGGGCGGACAACTGTTGAAGGCGAACATGTTGCCGGCCCAGGAGAGGTTATCGGTGAGCAGGCAGCCGCCCATGTAGTGCACGTCATCGGCGTAACGGTCATCCGATGAGCAGACCGTGACCACGGCGCCGACCTGCGGAGGGCGCAAGGCTGCGAGCTGAAGGCCATTGAAGCCGCCCCAGGACAGCCCGAACAGCCCGACCTTGCCGTCCGACCAGGGCTGCTCGCTGATCCAGGCCAGGATGTCCAGGCCATCCTGCATCTCGAGCGGCAGATACTCGTCGGTGAGCACACCTTCGCTGTCGCCCGAGCCGCGCATATCGACCCGCAGCCCGGCATAGCCGTGGGCGGCGAAGAAGGCGTGGATCTGGTGATCCCGGTTGGCCTTGTTGTCGTTGCGGCGGTAGGGTATGTATTCGAGGATCGTCGGGACCGGCTCGGTCTCGGCCCCCTGCGGCAGCCAGAGCTTCGCCGCCAGCCGCGTGCCGTCTCGCATCGGAAGGAACAGCAGCGGCCTGACTTGGACGGGCAGGCCCTGCTGGGCGGCATGAGTGGTATCCGTCTTCAAGCTCGTTCCCCTCGCTTCGGAAAAACATCCATTATCACTAGAAGCGGCAGCCGAACGAACCCAGAACGAACCCCAGAATCAACCCGGGAGCGTTCCGGGCGCGCTGTCCAGCAAGGCAGAACGGAGCGGAAGCGCTCGCCGTTGTCTGATCTGCGAAGCGGTCAAACACCCTTTCTATCGTCACTCGCCCTGGTTTCCGGACAGGCTGAGCCCATCGGTGCTGACTGTTCCGGCGCTTTCTATCCGGCGATCAGGCGGAATGGCTGTAAGGGGCCAGATCAAAACGGCCGCTTCGCTCGTGCAGGCATCAATCTAGCCTGCCAAAGGACGCATTCCCTCAGGGGGCATCTAAGGACCGGGCGAGCGAGCCCGCGCCGCCTTGACAAGGCCCGAAGGGCAAGCGATGCGCACGTCGGCGTATCGCCTGTTTGCTGAGGCGCTGGACTGGATAGCCCGGATGCGCCCCCTGAACGGGGTCGCTGCCGGCTGGAGGCTGGGGCTCGTCAGCTCACCGAGAGCTTGACGCCGCGCTCGCGCGGCTGCCGCTTGGGCAATTCAACCCGCAGGATGCCCTGGTCATAGCTCGCGCTCGCCTCGTCGCTCGCGACCGGTGCCGGAAGCGGGATGGCGCGCTCAAAGCGGCCATAGGCGCACTCGGTGATCTGCCAGCGGCCGCGGGTCTCTTCCTGGCTCACGCGCTTCTCGCCGCGGACCACCAGATAGTCACCGACGACCTCGAGGTCGAAGTCGTCCTTCTCCATGCCCGGCGTCTCCAAGCGCACGACGATCTGATCTTCACCATCGAGCACCTCGCCGGCGAGCACACCCCAGCCCGTGTTGCGCTCGGCGAGATCGTTTGGGGCATCCGCATCAGCTTGTGCCTCGGCCCCGTGGGTGAAGCGGGTCATCGCCCCGGCAGCGCGGCGATAGAGCCGCTGCCAGCCGTCGATCAACGCGTCCCAAGCATGGCTGAACTCATCACGCAGGTGTTGGAATGGAGACATGATCGAAACCTCCTTCTCGGTTGGGATAATTGGCAGTTTGGGTCCTCCATCGCCAATCGACAAGGTGTCCGCAGCGCATTTTCCACAGGCCGTGCGCGCCCATTCAGGGCCAGCTCAGCACCGGCTCAGCACCAGCCCAGCACCGGCCCAGCACCAGTTCGGCACCGGCTCAGCGGTCTGCAGCGACGAAGACCGCGGGCGCAATCAAGGCCAATGCCTTTCATCCATGATTGCTTGGAGGCTGGCTCGCCCCAGGCACCACCCACTCGTTCGTCATCCAGTGAATCACCATGTCAGCTTCTCACCCCAACAACCCATCCCAGCACGCGACCGAGAGGCTCCGCCCCGAGGTATCTCCCATCCGAACCGGCCGCCACTCGCGCTGCGTGCTCGGCGTCGGTATCGCTGCCCTGGACATCATCAATCAGGTCGACCGCTACCCGGCCGAGGACGATGAGGTCCGCGCCAGTGCGCAACATATCCGCCGCGGCGGCAACTGCGCCAATACCCTGGCGACGCTGAGCGAGCTCGGCCACCGCGGCCGCTGGGTCGGCACCCTCGCCGATGACGGCGCCGCAGACCTGATCCGCGACGACTTGAACGGGCGCGGTATCGGTTTGGACGATGTGAGCATCATCCGCGGCGGCGCAACACCCACCTCGTACATCACACTAAGCCAAGCGACCGGGAGCCGGACCATCGTCCACTATCGCGACCTCCCTGAGCTGAGCGCAGCCGACTTCGCCCGCGTGGATCTGAACGGGGTCGACTGGGCGCATTTCGAGGGACGCAACCCGGTAGAGGTCGAGCAGATGATCGCCCGCGTCACGACCGAGCGACCCGGTGTGCCGATCTCGGTCGAGATCGAGAAACCGCGTCCAGAGATCGAGCGGCTGTTCCAGCTGCCCGATGACCGGCAGACCCTGCTGATCATCTCGCGCGCCTTCGCGGAGCGGCACGGGCGGATTGAGCCGGAGTCGTTCTTGGAACGTTTCGCGGCACAGAGCCGCGCCAGGCTGTTGCTCCTGCCCTGGGGCGCGGACGGGGCTTACGCGCGCTCTGGCGATGGTGAGCTGTTCTTTGCGCCAGCCCAGCCGCCCGACCGCATCCTCGACACCATTGCTGCGGGCGATGTGTTCAATGCGGCGGCCCTCGACGCGCTCTTGCACAACGCCGGTCCGGCCGCCGTCCTCGAGCAGGCCAATGCCCTCGCCGGCCGCAGCTGCGGTCAGCACGGTATCGACGGACTGCTCTCCAACGCCCCGGTGGTTGCCTGAATTCAGCCAAAACCGTCTCGTGCAAGACAGCGACAATCCCGAGACCGATTGTCGCTGCCGCCAATGGTCGCGGGGTAGGAGCCCGCTTGCGGGCGATCTTCGCCGCCGCGAGCGCGGTGTGGTCGCCCGCAAGCAGACTCCTACAGCGCTGAGAGCCAGTTGGCAGGGAAAGGCCCTCGGCACTTCTGACGCGATGCACTCGACGGCGTCCGCGCGGGTTGCGAGTCGCGTCACCGGCCAGGATTACGTATTTTTTCGTGTCACGCGATCTTGACAACCTCGGATGTCATACTAGACTGACACTCGAGGATGTTGAACGGCAGAGGGAACTCCACTAGCACAGCTGGCGCTTGAGTCTGATCAGCTGAGCCGTGCTGGGTCAGAGGTTGTCGCAAGCACAAGCGCGACATCAACAAAACACCCTTACGGGAGATTACGTAATGGCTGATGCAAAGAGCCTTTCCGGCCTATCGCCTGAGCAAGCGAAAGAATTCCACGAGCAGTTCAAGGTCACCTACACCACGTTCGTCGGCATCGCCGCCGTTGCGCACCTGCTGGTCCTGGCCTGGAAGCCCTGGTTCTGAGATCACCCTATCGGCGAGGTTATCGCTATGTTCGAGAAAGTCTTCAACTACAAGCCGTCTGAGCGCGATTACCTGGTGTGGACCATCGTCCACCCGAGTATTTGGCTGATCCCGATCCTGATCGTGACCCTGCTGATTGCCCTTGCGGTGCATGGGACCGTCCTGCAAGAGGGCAGCAAGTACTACTTCTTAGTCGATGAAGCAGCTCCGGTCGAGACCGCTGCCGCTCCCGCTGCTGCTCCAGCCCCCGCTGCTGCTCCAGCCCCTGCAGCTGCCGAGGCCCCCGCTGCCCCTGCAGAAGCGGCCGCTGAATAAGACCTTTGTTGCCGATCCTGTCGGCAATGAACATGCCGCCCCGATTTGAGCGGCTTCATCCCTAGCGTTAACGAAGAGGTCACCTCCCATGACAGGTCTGCCCCCGGATCAAGCGAAAGAGTTCCACGAGCAGTTCAAGATCACCTACACCACGTTCGTCGGCATCGCCGCCCTTGCGCACCTGCTGGTCTTGGCCTGGAAGCCCTGGTTCTAAGGGCGCTTTCCCATCCCAGAGACCGTCATCCGAGACAATCCTGATACGAGGTAATGAAAATGGCTGAACAACAAGTCAATCGTCCGCGCAACCCCGAAGACGACTGGAAGATCTGGACCGTCTGCCATCCCGGTATCTGGCTGATGCCGATCCTGTTCGTCGTGCTGCTCATCGCACTGGCCGTCCATAACACCGTTCTCAACAGCCCGGCGTATAACTTCCTCGCTGGCTAGGAATTGAGTCATTCGGCCTCAGCGCTGCAGGCGCTGCCCTCTGTGACCCGAGGTGCCGACTGATGCGGGCACCTCGGGGTCTTTTTTCGACCCGTACAAGCCGGCACAGGGGCCTTTCATGCGCACCTGGTCCTCCCATGAGGATCAGGTGCGCGGGCTCGACTGGCTATTCTCCCAGGCCGACACCCGCTCAATGCCGGGGTATCACTCGGGGCGCGTGGTCAGGCGCATCCAGCTCTCACTGGCTAACGCTCGTGGCATGGTGCCACCCCGGACGATGAATCCCGCGTGATTCACGGTATAGTCACTCGCCCTGGTTTCCGGACAAGCTGAGCCCATCGGTGCTGACTGTTCCGGCGCTTTCTGTCCGCCGATCAGGCGGAATGACTAATGCGATCCTCGATGGACGTGCGGGTAAGCGTCAGGTCTGCAAGATTTCGCGCCCGCATCTTCTTCATGACGCTGGCGCGATGAAACTCAGCAGTCCGGACGCTGATGCCGAGCTGCTCGGCGACCATCTGATTGGTGTTGCCAGCCGTAATCCCCTCAAAGACCTCCCGTTCGCGGGGTGTCAATCTCGCGTAACGCTCCAGCAGCACCTCCTGCTCGCGATCGCGCCGGCGATCGCGCCCGCTACCCGGCTCAGCTAGGCTAGCCCTAGCGTCGGCATCACTGAGTGTGCGTTGCACGAGCTCGAGCACCGCTTGGGGGTTCAATGGCTTGCTGAGGAAATCGATGGCGCCGAGCTTCATCGCCCGCACCGCCATCGGGATGTCTCCATAAGCGGTGATCATGATGGTTGGGATGCGGATGCCCGACTCCTGCAAACGCTCGAGCAGGATCAACCCGCTGATGCCCGGCAAACGCACATCGACGAGCAGACAGGCTGGACCACCCTGTTGCAGCCCCCCCGAATTGAGGAAATCCGTCGCGTTACTGAACGCCCTGGCTCGTATGGAGACGGATTCAAGCAACATGCAGAGCGCATCCCGCAACGCGGGATCATCATCAACGATATAGGCGACAGGTTCAGAGTTCATCTCGATCACTGTATCGCCGACGACCCGAGGTCGCGGCTTCAAAGGATATCTGCAATCAGTGGTCTATCAGGGGGTCAGTTTGTCGGTCATCACAACCGGAACGTCGCAGTCGAGACCGGTCGTTTAGTCGCGCTCGGACCCCAACCGTTCCACGCCGAAGTTGGCTGCGGCCTCGGGCTCAGCCTGACCCAGCGCTCGCCGCAGATGCTCGACGAGCCTGCTCGCGCGCTGAACCTGCACCTCGATGCGCTCGAGCGCATCCTGGACCGGCGCGCTCTCGGCGTTTGACTGTTTGACTAGCGTCTTCGTCGCGGCAGCGATACAGCCTGCCGAGCTCAAAGGCTGGGCGAGATCGTGCAGCAGCGACCCGATGAGCGAGGGCTTCGCTCGATCGTCGGTTGCAGACGCACCAGGCTGCGTGCCGGCCGAGCCAGCAGCCAGGGGCGGCTGGTTGCTCGGTGTAGCGCGCTTAGCACTGGGTAGCAGGCCAAACCGCTGGCCGGATGACGGGGCCAAGACCTTGTCGATGACCTCCAACGGCACTGGCTTGACCAGATGCTGCTCAAAGCCGGTCTCCGTCGAGATCTGCCGCACCGCCGCCTCGCCAAGCCCCGTCATCGCGATCAGCCGAATCCGGTCCCACTCCGGTCGGGCCCGGATACGACGCGCCACCTCATGGCCATCGATCTCTGGCATCCCGATGTCCAGGATCACCAGCTCAGCAGGGTCCTCTTCGAGGGCAGCGAGGGCTGATTGTCCGTCGTAGGCGACGCAGGCATCGGCACCCTTGAGCTGCAAGAGGCTCGCCAGACTGTCCGCCGCATCCCGGTTATCGTCGACGACCAGGATGCGGCGCGGCTTGACGGCAAGCGCGTCCTCGCCGGTCAGTCCCCGCCATTCAGAGGGATCATGCCTCTCACCCTGCTCAAGCGGCAGGGGCAGAAAGACCCGAATCTCGCTGCCTTGATCCGGGCCTGCACTGAATGCCTCGACGCGGCCACCATGCAGTTCAACGAGCTTCTGCACCAGCGTCAAGCCAATCCCGAGCCCGCCCTGCTGATGGCCTGACGAGGCATCACCTTGGGCAAACATCTCGAAGACATTAGGCAGGATATCGGCTGGGATGCCTGCCCCGCTATCTTGCACCGATACCTTGACCATCCCATCCGGCTGGATCTGGGCAACGATGCGTATCTCCTGATCCGCCTTAGTGTACTTGATCGCGTTGTTGAGGAGATTACTGAAGATTTGAGCCAGCCGGGTCGGATCGCCATCGATCCAGAGGCCCGTGGCCGGAAGCTCTATCCTTAGCTGCTGCCCGCCTGTCTGCAAGAGCGGGCGAACAACCTCCACTGCGTTCTCGATCACGGCAGCCAGTGCAACGCGCTCGGGGCGCAGCTCGATCTTGCCGTGAGTAATCCGGGAGACCTCCATCAGATCATCCACCAGCCGCGCCAGGTGGCCGAACTGACGATCCATCATCTCGCGCGCCGAGACCCCGACGGCGGTCCCGCTATCCAGCAAGCGCAGGATCTCGAGCGCATTACGAATCGGGGCAAGCGGATTGCGCAATTCATGCGCCAAGGTCGCGAGGAAGGCATCCTTGCGCCGATCGCTTTCGCGTAGCTCCTGCGCCAACTGCGCAGCCTGCTCGCGCGCGACCAGCGCCTGCGACATCAGTTCGAGGGCCTCGGCCCGCGAGGCCGAGAGGGCTTCCTTATGCTCACGTAGCTCGGCAACCAATGCCTGATCCGCCTCGAGCCGGGTCAGGTCCGTTCCAACCAGACAAACCACCGCCTCGCCGGTGCGTGGCAGACGGCTCGCCCAGAGATGCATCGGCACGGCGGCCCCGCTGGACGAAACGAACACGACGCGGTCATCCGCAGTGCCAGCCTGGGAGGCATCGAGCAATCGTTGCAGCCGGTCCGCATCTGCCGGCGCAACGAACTCTTCAATCGAGCGCCCAAGCAGGCTGCTGCGGCAGCGCTGAAGCAGCCTGGCAACACGGTCGTTTGCATAGAGCAAGAGACCCTCGGCGGAGACCGCAAGCCCGGCCTCGTTCATCGTCTCGACCATGAGCCGATGCAGGTTTTCGGTTTCTGTCAGCGAGAAGACGCGGTCACCCTTGCTGCCGCTGACGATGACAGCATCGACCTCACCCTCGCGAATCGCGCACAGGGCCTCTTGGGCCTCTTTGAGGCGCGCACGCAGCTCCCGGTTCTCGCTTAGTAGATCGTCGTACACTTGCGGCAAGGGTTTTCGAGGTCAGTCTAACGGTTACCGGTGCGCCCCACCCGCGAATGAGACGCTCGCAGCCACTGTTTCGCTGTAAGCAGCCCGAATCGGACGACTGCCATCACGCTCAGGACAGGCCGCCACCCGAGCGATGAATCCCGCGAGCGTCGCAGTGACCTGCAAGAGCTGCCGATTTCGATGGCGCCGGCACGCAGTCTGTCAGGGCCTCCAATGCCACAGGCGCCGCATCGCGGACAGCTAGGTCGGACGGTGCAGTGACCAGCCGTCTTCCTCCCTCGCGCGCAGATCGAGCCCAACCAATACCCGGTGCTCATCGGTCATATCCCCGATCAGCCGTCTCAGGGGCAGCGGCAGGCGCTTGATCAGTGTCGGAGCCGCGATGATCTGATCGCTCTTGGCCAGCGACGGATACTCGTAGATGTCCACGATCTCCAGCGAATACTGGCCACGGAGATGCCTCTCACAGAATTCCTTGATCGACTGAATCGCGACAATTGAGCGCGGCGTCAAGCTCGCAACATAGAGTGTCAGCAGGTAGCCTGAGGCATTGGATTGCTCAGTCACCCCGTCATCAGCCGATAGGCTGCTCTCGGTCGAGCTCAGCCCAAGAGGGTCGGCGTCAGCCTCTGACAGCGGCTTCCGGGTTCTGTTCATGGCAGTCTCCTCGGCGGTGCTCTGTCACTGAGGCTCAAAGAGGAAAGGCCGGGGCCGATGTGCGTCGGGTCTGCTCACCCGCAAGACCGGCCGGACGACGAGACGGCGGATCGGGGGCAACGATCGCATTATGCAAGGCGCAGGACAAGCCATCGATGCCTGTTCAAGGACAGGATGCTGCGTCGTCGAACCGCGAGAGCGTCGTCCAAGCTCGGGTCGCACTGCGGGTCAGAAGCCGGCGGACCGGAGTCGGAAGGGCCGCGATCAGGGGCTCGGGTTCGGCTGGCGCCTGTGAACGAGCTCGATCTCCTCGATCACCTCGTCGCCCAGGGTCAACTCGGTACTGGCGAGGTTGCTGTCGAGCTGTTCCAGGGTCGTCGCACCGATGATATTCGATGTGACAAACGGGCGGCTGGTCACGAACGCGATCGCCATCTGCGCCGGGTCCAGGCCATGGCGCCGTGCAATCAGACAGTAATCGGCCGTTGCCCGCACCGCCTCCTCGTTCGAATAACGATCGAAGCGGGCGAACAAGGTCAGGCGGGCACCGGCCGGCAGCTGACCCTCGAGATACTTGCCGCTGAGCATGCCGAACGCGAGCGGCGAGTACGCGAGTAGGCCGCACTGCTCGCGGATCGCCACCTCGGCCAGGCCGATCTCGAAGCTGCGGTTGAGCAGATTGTACGGGTTCTGGATACTGACCATCCGCGCAAGGCCGTGGGTCTCGGCGAGCGACAGCATCCGCATCGTCCCCCACGGGGTCTCGTTCGAGAGGCCGACATGACGGATCTTGCCGGCCTTCACCAGCTCATCGAGCACCTGCAAGGTCTCGAGCAGCGGCACGCTGTCATCCTGCTCTGACGGGCTATAGCCGAGCTTGCCGAAGAAGTTGGTCTCGCGATCCGGCCAATGCAGCTGGTAGAGGTCGATATAATCGGTCTGCAAGCGCTTGAGGCTGGCGTCCAGTGCGGCCTCGATGTTGGGCCGATCCAGCCGCCGCCCCGGCATCCGCAGATAGTCGACCCAGTCGCCGGGGCCGGCGACCTTGCTGGCGATGACGAGGCGCTCACGGCCGCCGCGCCGGGCAAGCCAGTTGCCCACGTATTGTTCGGTCAGGCCCTGGGTCTCGGCCCGTGGCGGCACCGGATACAGCTCGGCGGTATCGATGAAATTGATCCCGGCGTCCACGGCCCGGTCGAGCTGCGCGAACGCGTCGGACTCGGTGTTTTGCTCGCCGAAGGTCATGGTGCCAAGGCAGAGCTCGCTGACTCGAAGGTCGGTCTTTCCCAGAGGGCGCTGGTTCATAATGGCTCCTGCAAGATTGGTGGCGGGACCGATTGATTGAGGTCTCAGGACCTCAACTCTACCTAAAACTGTTTAGCTACGATGTGAAGGACCTTGGCCGCCCCGCTGCGCGGGACCGCCTGCCGCGACCATTCAGCCCCGAACGCATCCATCATGACACTCGATCCCGCCCTTTTCACGCCGGCCGCGACCTGGATCGCTGCGATTCTCTACGCCGCCTGCCTGCTGCTCGCGCTCCGGCTTGCGCCATGGCGGGGCTTGCTGCAGGCCAGGCTGACCCATGTCTTCTTTGGGGCGACGGTGGTCTTGCTGTTGCTGTGGCAGATGGAGACACAGGTCCAGCCTGGATTGTCGTATCACCTGCTCGGTCTCACGGCGGCCACGCTGATCTTCGGCTGGTCCTTTGCAGTCATTGCCGCCTCGCTGGCACTGTTCGGGGTCTACCTGAATGCCGGCAACCCCTGGGAGGGCTTCGCGCTGAACGCCCTGGTCTCAGGCGTGCTGCCGATCACGCTGACTCAGGTCCTATTGATCCTGATCCGCTGGTATCTGCCCAAGCAATTCTTTGTCTATGTGCTGGTCAACGGCTTCCTCACAGCCGGATTGGTCGGCGTCGCAATGGGCTATATGGCCGCCTGGCTGCTGGTCGGCTCCGGCGCCTACACGATGTCCGAGCTGAGTCAGACGGTGCTGCCGCTGTTCCCATTGCTGTTCCTGCCGGAGGCGATGCTGAACGGCTGGATCATGGTGATCCTGGTTGCCTTCCGGCCCCATTGGGTGTACTCGTTCTCAGACGTGGAATACATCAACGGCAAGTAGTAGGAGCCATGTCCATGAAGTGGATTGGCAAGGTCGTCGGCGGTTTCCTCGGGCTCGCCGCCGGCGGGCCGTTCGGGGCGATGTTGGGCACCGCACTCGGCCATGGTGTCGATCGCGGTATCGAAAGGCTGCAGCGCAACGCCCAGCTGCCACCAGGCGACCGCCAACGCATCCAGAGCGCATTCTTCACAGCGACCTTCGCGACCATGGGCCATCTGTCGAAGGCCGATGGCCGGGTCTCGGAGGCCGAGATCGCGCTCGCCGAGAACATCATGACGCAGTTGCGGCTATCGCCGGAGATGCGCAGCGCCGCGATCAAGCTCTTTCAGCAGGGCAAGGAGCCGGACTTCGACCTGAACGCCGTCGTCGAGACCTTCCGCCGCGAGTGCCGCGGGCAGCGCGCGCTGATCCAGATGTTCCTCGAGGTCCAACTCCAGGCCGCCTATGTGGACGGCGAGCCCAACCCCGGCCAACGGCGGGTCCTGAACCAGATCCGCAGCGGCCTGCGCATCCCCGAGATCCTGTTCCGGCAACTCGAGACCCTAGTGCGGCTGCAGCGCCAGTTCGGCGCCAGTGCCGGAGCCGGAGCCGGCGCTCAGGGGGCCCGGGGCGGCGCAGGCGGCGGCTGGCGTCAGGCCCCATCTCGCGGCCCCAGCCTCAAGGAGGCCTATGCGCTGCTCGGCGTGTCACCGAAGGACTCAGACGCGACCGTCAAGCGCGCTTACCGCCGGCTGCTGAGCGAGCACCACCCGGACAAGCTCGTCTCCAAGGGGCTGCCCGAGGAGATGATGAAGATGGCGGCGCAGAAGACCCACGAGATCCGCCGCGCCTATGAGATGATCCAGGAAGCCCGTGCGACCTGACGAGCCCGTACCACCCAAGCCCCCGGCGCTGCACCTGCGTAGGCCTTGGCAGGCTTAGAGGCCGGGCAAAATGACCGCCTGGTCTGCATCGGCCCCACCGCAGCACCGATTTCGCCGCGAGTACCCGAATGACCGCAACATGACTGCTTCCGCCCCGCCCGACTGCGCCGCCGTCGAGCGCTATCTGCTCGATCTCCAAGACCGTATCAGCGAGGCCCTCGCCGAAGAGGACGGTAGCAGTGCCTTTCGCGAAGACGCCTGGGAGCGCCCCGGCGGCGGCGGTGGGCGCAGCCGCATCCTCGAGGACGGGGCCGTCTTCGAGAAGGGCGGCATCAACTTCTCCCATGTCCATGGCGAAACGCTGCCGCCGACCGCTAGCGCCACCCGGCCCGAGCTCGCCGGCCGCAGCTTCCAGGCGATGGGGGTCTCGTTGGTGATGCACCCGAGGAACCCCTATGTGCCGACCTCGCACATGAACGTGCGCTTCTTCATCGCCAAGAAGCCCGGCAGTGAGCCGGTCTGGTGGTTCGGCGGCGGTTTCGACCTGACGCCCTACTACGGCTTCGATGCCGACGTGCACGACTGGCATCGCGCCGCGCGCGCCGCCTGCGCGGGCTTTGGTGACGCCGATGAGGATGCGGCCGCGCTCCATGCCCGGCTCAAGGCCGCCTGTGACCAGTATTTCTACCTGAAGCACCGCGAGGAGCCGCGCGGCGTCGGCGGGCTGTTCTTCGACGACTTCAACGCCTGGGGCTTCGAGCGCAGCTTCGCCTTCATGCGCAGTGTCGCCGAGCAGTATCTGCCCGCATACCAGGCCATCGTCCAACGCCGAAAGGGCACCCCGTACGGCGAGCGCGAGCGCGCCTTCCAGACCTACCGCCGCGGCCGCTACGTCGAGTTCAACCTGGTCTACGACCGCGGCACCCTATTTGGCCTGCAGTCCGGCGGCCGCACCGAATCGATCCTGATGTCGCTACCGCCGCAGGTCAGCTGGCGCTACGACTGGCGCCCGGAGCCAGGATCAGAAGAGGCACGGCTCTACGAGCGCTACCTGGTGCCGCGCGATTGGCTTGCCGTGTCGAAATAGCCTCAATCCAGCCTCTGCCCGGTCAGCATCCGATAGACCTCGAACCCCGCCTCGCGCTCGCGGCAGCGCAGGATCGCGGCCCGCCCCGGCGTACTCGGGTCCGGTTGGACCTTGACCCCAGCCTCCTCGGCCGCCTGCAGGTTCTCATCGCGGAGATCGGCCTCGCCGAAGACCGATATCACATAGCCGCCCGGGATCGATGGCGGGGGGCTGAACGCCTCGCCATCGACCAGCGCGACCCAGGCCGGTATGAAATCGGGACCGTAGAGATCGAAGAAGCCATTGGAGCCACGCAGGTGGGCCTCGATCGGCTTGCCGCCGATCAGCTCGATATTGCAGATGCCGGTGTAGCCGGAAAGGTTGCGCCGCACCCAATCGCTGATCCAGGCCTCAGCGCCCGGAAGATCGGCCCCAATCTCCCAGTAGAGCGGGCGCGAGGCATCCTTCTGATCCGAGCCGCGCGTATGTGCGAACCAGCGCGGCTCGCCGTCCTGCACCAGGCAGTCGCTGCTGCTGTGGGTCCCGCTCAGCCGCTCGGACCAATAGCTTCCGGGCTCCATCGGCACCTGGTCGGCGCGCACCGTCCGCGCGCTCAGGCCCATGCCGGCCAGGTTGGTAATGGGCTTCAAAAAGACCTCGGCATCCTCGGCGATACCGAGGTCGATCGGCGCGACACCGCAAGGCGCAGCCGTCACCCCGGCATCGAGCGCGAGACGCAGCTTGTCGTAGATGTGCCGATGCGCCGGATTCAGCCGCCAGGCGGCCGCATCACTGACGGGGAGCTCCGTGCGTGGCTCGGGCTTGAACAGGTGCTTGCGCTCGGGCAGGACGCCAATAAAGGGCATAAACACTCCTCAGGGTCTAAGGCGATTTCTGTCAAAGCTCATACCGCCTTGCTGGTCTTTTCGCTCGCCTTCTTCGTCGCGCCGCCGGTCACATAGCCCGGCTATGCTCCCGGCGACGTTCCTCGAAGGCAAACGAAAATCCTGCGCCATTCGGTACGAGCTTTTCCGGCAATCGCCTAAGCGAGGCAACGGCTGCGAGCGATTCATCCTCCAACACGACAGGCCGCCTGACGATTAGGGGACCTCGCTGTTGCAGAGATCTTGCACCTGCGCGACAAATCAAGCCCGCCCGCGCGGACCGGGGTCATCCGCTGCGGCTCTCGATGCGTCAGGAAGTGGCGCCAGGATGGTGCAGTTACGTCCGGACCGTTTGGCCCGGTACATCGCCTGATCCGCCCCTGCGATCAGCTCGTGCGCGGTCTGTCCCTTACCCAAGCAGGCAATGCCGATGCTGAGGGTGAGACGACCCGCCGTTGCGAAATCAAACTGCTCCACGTGCCTACGGATACGCTCGGCCAGGCACAGCGCATCCTCGCATCCGGTCTCGGAGCAGAGGATCAGAAACTCCTCTCCACCCCACCGACCGAGCCGGTCATTCTCCCGCAGCATCGGCCCGACCTCGGCCGCGAGCCGCGTCAGCACACTGTCACCAACCTCATGTCCGTAGCGGTCATTGATCACCTTGAAATGATCGAGATCGAAGAAGAGCAACGAGAGCGGCCGGGCATAACGGTGCCCGCGCTTGACCTCATCGGCGATCAGCCGTTCTAGGGCGCGGCGATTCAGCACGCCGGTCAACCGGTCGGTATAGGCGAGCCGCTCCAGCTCCCGGTTGCTTTCCTCCAAGGCATGGGTGCGCTCGGCGACCTTGGACTCCAGGTCCTCGTTCAGCGCCTGATAGCGCCGCAACAGGTCATGGATCTCCGCATTCGCGTCGCGAAAGCGCATTGCTGCCCGGCCCAGCTCGCCGATCTCGTCATGATGCGGGCTGTACAAGCGCACCGGCGCCCTGGAGCCGGCGGTCAGCTCGTTGAAGGTCCGGGTCAGCGCCTGGATTGGGGCCGTGACGCTGCGCGCCATCGTCCGGCCGACCACGAGCACGACCAGGCTGCCGAGGACGAGCAACAGGATCAGCGCGACCGTGAACCACCCGAGCGCGTGGTCGATCTCGGTATGCGCCTCCGCCAGCGAGGCGTCGAGCTGTTCTTCGAGCGCGTCCGCCATTTCCCGCATCTCATGCGCGTCGGCGGCCATCACGACATTGAC
Organism: Halochromatium glycolicum; assembly: GCF_016584085.1. GTDB lineage: Bacteria > Pseudomonadota > Gammaproteobacteria > Chromatiales > Chromatiaceae > Lamprobacter > Lamprobacter glycolicus. Next base: position 45,487 of record NZ_NRSJ01000026.1, read on the forward strand.
CAGGAATAGGTAGCTCCTGGCCCGCTGCAGCAGCGTCGCCCAGGTGGTCTCCATCTCCCGCAGCGCTGTCTCGATCGCGCTTAGCGTCAGCGGCGACACCGAAGCGGACAAGCGCTTGAGATGCTCACGCTCGCACTCGAACTCCGCCGTCAGGCTCGCATAGGGTTTCAGGTCCGCGGTGTAGAGCAGGGCATTGGTCGCCTCCTCGACACCGTGCAGATGGCGCTCGAGTGCCCGCGTCTCGGCAACCTCGGCGTCTTCGATCACCTGGTCCTGAATCGCTGGAAGCTCGGACCGCACCAATGCCAGATTGGGCTTGAAGCGGTTCTCGATCACCGTCTTCAGCGCGCTGCGCTGGGCAACCGCCTCAGCGAACGCCTGATAGAACCGGTCCAGATGCTCGAGCAGCTGCTCGAGCCGCTCTTGCGCGCCGGCGCCGGCGCATTCTCGGACGAGGCAATCGGTCAGCGAGTCGCGCGTTTCGGTGTAGGTCAGCGTCACCTGGTTCGCCGCCGAGGTATGGTTCGAGGCGACGAAGCGGTGTGCGGCGAATTGCATCCCAGCGACGTTGGTGCGGAAGCCGCGCACGGCATTGGCGGCGTCGGCCAGTTGGATCAGCGCATCCGTTTGCATCCGCGCCATCTGCGCCATCCAGGTCGCCCCGACGCCGACCAGCGCCGCGAGCAGCACCGCCAGGTAGACGGTCGCGGTGACCCGCTGGCGCAATGGCAGCCAGCGCACGGCCCAGGATCGGCTGTCGCGCTCAGGCGAGGACAAGCTCGCTCCAGCGCCGCACGCTCTGGTCATAGGTGGACATCACCGTGTTCCAGACCGCGACATGCGAGAACCGGTTGCGGTAGGACCCGCCGCGCCGCGTCTCGCCCGGCTGCGCAACGACCTGTCCGTCCGGACCGGGCAACGGCCGCTCCGCCGGTTGCCCTTCGTACCAGTAGCCCCACTCGTCGGGCTCGAGGAACGGCCGCGAGCGTGCCGGGTTCGAGATGTAATAGCCCTGCTTGGCGATATAGGCCCCCGGCCAGCCCGAGAGCCACCAGTTCATATAGGCGTAGGCCAGGTCCTGCCGCTCGCCGGTGCAGGCGCGCGACAGGCACATCACCCCGTGCCAGGCGCGATAGCCCTCACGCGGCGCGGCATAGAGACAGGGAACCCCAGCGCTGCGGGCCATCGCCGCTCCCGGCGAGAACATGCTCTCGATCCAGACCTCGCCGGAGACCATCAGCCTGGCCGAATGCGGCACCGACCGCCAGAACGAGCGAAATTGGCCATCGAGCTGGTAGCGGATCGCGATCTCGAACAGCGCATCGACCTCGTCCGCCGTCATCGCGCCGATATCGCCGAACTCGATCAGTCCGCGCGCGCGGGCGGCCAGCGCCAGATCGAAGATCCCGATGCTCGGGGCATTCACCAGGGCCACCCTGCCCGCGTAGGCTGGATCGAGCAGCCAGCCCCAGCTTTCCTCCCGATAAGGCTCCGCGGCCGGGATCGCGCGACTGTCGTAGCCGAACGAGTCGACATTGTGCACATAGGGTAGGAAGCTGATACGCCGCTGGGGTGTCGGCCCAAGCGCCCCATCAGGCTGCACATAGAGGATGGTATTGGGCGCATCACCGGCGCCGATCGGCGCCTCGGCGGTGATGCGCCCGGTCTTGCTCAAGCGGTTGACCTCGTCCCAATGGGTCAGGCGCTCAACCTCGATCGGCTGGACGGTCCCGGCCTGCCAGAGCAGCCGAATGCTGTCGGACCATTGCTCGTAGAGATCAAACCCGGTAGCGTCGGTCGCCGCACGCAGCAGCACCTGCGAGCTGCCACCCGGAAGGAAGTCGATGCGAAAGCCGAGATCCTGCTCGGCCTTGCGACGCAGCGGCTCCTGCAGCGTCGCATGGGTGCCCAGCACGCGCAGCGTTGGCGGATCATCCCGGGCACGAACGATCGCCGGGAAGGCCGCGGCCGCCGAGGCCGCGGCCAGCCCTTGCACAAGCTGCCGCCGTTTCCGATCTGGCTCGCCCTGCTTAGTGGTCTGCGCAGTCACCGCGATATGGCCACCCTACCCTCGTCGATCCTCGTACTCAGTTCGGGATTCTAGCTAGGATTCTAGCGCCAGCCGCGGCGTCTGTGTGATCAGGCCGCCTTCGCCTCCGCACCCTGAATCGGAACAACGTCGCAAAGCAGCGATTTGAATGGCGGGAAACCGCTGATCGGGTCCAACGCCGCGTCGTCGGTCAGCTCGTTGACATTGGCGTGATTCCAACCATGAGGGCAATGGGCGACGCCCCGCTTGATACGATCGGTGACCTTTGCGATGAACTGGACACGGCCCCGTCGGGTGCAGACGTTGACCGCTGCGCCGTCCTCAATCCCGCGCCTCTGCGCATCCTCGGGATGCAGCTCGACCAGCGGCTCGGGCATGGCCTTGCGCATCCGCTCCAGGTACTGATGCTGGGAATGGGTTGCATGCTTGTGGCGGGCACCGCTGGTCAGCACCAGCGGGAAGTCGCGCGCCACCTCGGGGGTCGAGACCGGGCTCTCGGCCGGCTCGCGCCAGATCGGCAGGCCGTCGTGGCCGGCCGCACGCAGCTCCGCGGAATCGAACTCGACCTTGCCGCTGACCGTCTTGAAGCCATGCAGCCGATACTGGCGGTCGGCGTCGAGGAAGCCGTGATCGACCAGATCGTCGATGGCCTTCGCGAACACCGTCACGCCGTCGGGATCATCGTAAACCTGCTGGCGGATCTCCTCCGGAATGCCCTCGGCCGCCTCCGCCCAGGACGCGGCCAGATCGCCATGCCAGAACTGATCACCCATGCCGAGCCGCACCCCGAGATCGAGCCAGATCTCGGCATCCGGGCGTGCCTCGCCTCTCGGCTCGACCACCCGTCGACGGTAGCGCAGCTCGCCCTGATAGGCACAGCCTGGATAGGCGATCAGGGCCTCACGCTCCAGATTCGTGGCCGCGGGCAGCACGATGTCGGCCATCAGGGTCGCGGGATTATGGAAGAAGTCCGACGCGGCGAAGAAATCGAGCGCACCGAGCGCCTGCTCCATCCTCTTGGAGTTGGCCCACATCGCCGTGTTGATCCCCATCGCCAGCAGGGCATGGATCGGCTGCGGCCTCCGTTCGAGGATGCAGTCGGGCAGCAGCATGCTCTGCGCGGCGGGCCAATGCCGGGTCCAGACCGGGAAGACCTCGTCGCCGACGCGCGGGGGGAGATCATTGACGCACTGGTCGAACAGCTCGATCGGCTTCGGGGTGATCTTGTCGTTGAAGAAGCGGTTACCGCCCTCGCGGTCGAGATTGCCGGTCACCGCCGAGAGCAGCACCACCGCGCGATGGCTCTGGAAACCATTGCTGTGCTGGACCGTGGCGGTCGGCGAGAGCATGATCTGGGCCGGTTTCAGCGTCCCGAACAGATCGGCGGCGCGGCGCAGGTCGGCCTCGTCGATGCCACAGATCGCCGCGACCCGCTCTGGCGGGAACTCGGCGATGTACTGCCGAAAGGCCTCGACGCCGCTCCCCCAGAGGTCGAGGAAGGCCTGATCCTGCCAGCCGTGGGCAAAGATCAGGTGATGAAAGCCCAATGCCAGCGCGCCGTCGGTGCCCGGGCGGATCTGCAGGAAGACATCGGCCTGCTCGGCCAACGGCGTGCGCCGCGGATCGACGACGATCATCGGCCGCCCCGCCTTCGCCTGCGCCAGCGGATGCTGATGGAATGGTGGGATCGATCCACGCGGATTCGTCGACCAGACCAGCAGGCATTTGGTGTTGTGCGAGGCCACCGTCGAGGTCGTCTTGATCTTGGTGCCGAAGGTCACCTCCTCGGCAACCTTGGTCGCGGAGAAGCAGCAACCGCTCTCGGTCATGTAGTTCGGCGAGCCGAACGCATGCGCCAGGCGCTGCAGCTGCGGCCGCGCCTCCTTGGTGTAGCCGGCGAAAAAGGCCACGGCGGGTGCACCATGGCGCGCCCTCGCGCGGTCCAGTTGCTCCGCGATGGTGCCAAGGGCCTCATCCCAGGTGATCCGCTCGAACTCGCCGCTGCCGCGGGGCCCGACACGCTTGAGCGGATAGAGCAGCCGATCGGGATGATTGCGACGGTCGATCTGGACATAGCAGCGGGGACAGTCCGGCCCGTCGATCGCGACCGGCTCGCCCTGGGCGTCCAGGGTCACATCGATCGCGCAGTTCGCATCACATTCGTAGCAGGTACTCTTGACGGTAGACATCGGCTCGACAATTCTCCGAAAGTGTTGTTCAGCGTTGGATCGCGTGTGCGCGGCCAGATTTCAAGCAAAACCACGTGGACGTCAGATGCTTTCCCGACTGCCTTCCAGGCGCTTTCGCTGGTCGCCGCCGGCCGATCGACTCAGGCCGCCCCCCGGGATCGACGTGCTGAATCGACATGCCGAATCGACATGATGGGCCGGCGGGCTCGACCGCAGCCGCCCCCAACACTCGGGCTGAGCCCATTTTCACGCTAGAATCGAGCCAGGGCCCGCCAACACCCCAACAGGCCGACGCGCCGAACGGGTCGCTTGACGCCGCCGATGATCACGCATTTCTCGATGGGGGGACATTGAGCAAACAACAGCTTCGCTATCAGGACGCCGGGGTCGACATCGATGCAGGCGAGCGCCTGGTCCAACGTATCGCGCCAGCCGTCAAGACCACCCATCGCAACGGGGTCCTGGCTGGCATCGGGGGCTTCGGCGGGCTCTTCGAGCTCCCGACCGGCTACCGCGAGCCGGTGCTGGTCTCGGGCACCGACGGGGTCGGGACCAAGCTCAAGCTCGCGATCGAGCTCGGCCGACACGACAGCGTGGGCATCGATCTGGTCGCGATGTGCGTCAACGACATCGTCGTCTGCGGCGCCGAACCGCTATTCTTCCTCGATTACTACTCCACGGGCGCGCTCGATGTCGATATCGCGGCCGATGTCGTCAACGGTATCGCCGAGGGCTGCCGGCAGGCCGGCTGTGCCCTGATCGGCGGCGAGACCGCCGAGATGCCCGGGATGTACAAGGCCGGCGACTACGACCTGGCCGGTTTCTGCGTCGGTATCGTCGAGAAGGCGTCGATCCTGACCGGTGATCGCGTCGGCGTCGGCGATGCACTGATCGGGTTGGCCTCATCCGGCCCGCACTCGAACGGCTATTCGCTGATCCGCAAGGTGCTCGAGCTCGGCCAGGTCGCGCTGTCCGAGCCGCTCGACGGGGCTAGCCTCGGCCAGCAGCTACTGGAGCCGACCCGGATCTACGCCCGTTCGGCATTGGCGCTGATCGATTCGCACGAGGTCCATGCCCTCGCGCACATCACCGGCGGCGGCCTCAGCGAGAACCTGCCGCGCGTGCTCCCCGCCGGCACCCATGCCCGCATCGATCTCGATAGCTGGCGGCTGCCGGCGGTCTTCGACTGGCTGCAACAGCAAGGCAACATCGCCGAGGCCGAGATGCTGCGCACCTTCAACTGCGGTGTCGGCCTGATCGCCTGCGTGCCGGCAGAGCAGGCCGCGGCGGCCTGCGAACAGCTCGCCGAGCTGGGCGAGCAGGCCTGGGTCATCGGGTCCATCGAGGCCAATGATCGGAACAATGGCGGTGCGCCCAATGCCGATTCCGGCAGCAGTAGCGCCGATGCCGCGGCCCCCTATGTGTCGTATCTGGGAGCCCTGAGATGACTCGACTTGACGCCGATCTGATCGCCTCTGGCCGCGCGACTCGGCATCTTGGCCCTGCCTCCCGACTGCGCTCGAACGGTGCCGCACCAAGGTGCCTGCCAGCACGCCGACCCGCACGCTCATCAGCCAGCCGGCCAGGTTGTCGGTGCGCCGGGCCACTGGAGGCTCAGCAATGACGGAGATCGAAGCCGGAGCTGGGACAGCCGGCTCGAGCCCGAAGGTCGAGTCCGGGCGCGTGCCGCTGCGCGTGGCGGTGCTGATCTCAGGCAGCGGTAGTAATCTGCAGGCCCTGATCGATGCGCAACGGGCCGGACGACTGTCGGCCGAGATCGCAGTCGTGATCAGCAATCGCTCCGATGCCTATGGCCTCGAGCGGGCGCGGCGCGCGCTGATCCCGACCCAGGTGCTCAGCCATCGCGGCTTCCCGAGTCGCGAGGCCTATGATGCCGAGCTCGCCGCACTGCTCGATCGCCATGCGCCGGGACTGGTGACGCTTGCCGGCTTCATGCGCATCCTGACACCGGAGCTCGTCGCCCGTTGGCAGGGCCGGATGCTCAATATCCACCCCTCGCTACTGCCCAAGTATCGGGGCCTGCACACCCATGAGCGAGCGCTCGCGGCCGGCGAGCCGATCCATGGCGCGACGGTCCATTTCGTCACGCCCGAGCTCGACGACGGCCCGGCCATCGTTCAGGCGCAGGTCCCGGTCCACCCGGACGACGATGCCGAGCGGCTTGCCGCCCGGGTCCTGACCCAGGAGCATCGCATCTACCCACTGGCAGTGCGCTGGATCGCCGAAGGGCGGCTCGCGCTCGGCGATGACGGGCTCGCCTACCTGGACGACGAACCGCTCGCCCAGCCTGTCGTGATCGATGCCGAGCCTTGACCCGAGTTCACGCCCGCGTCAGATGCCGCATCTGAACCTCAAGCATCTACGCTATTTCTGGGCCGTCGCGACGCACGGCTCGATCGCCCGCGCCTCGGAGATCCTGCATCTGACGCCGCAGACCATCAGCGGGCAGCTGCGCGAGCTCGAGGACCAGATCGGCGCCAAGCTGTTCGCCAAGTCCGGACGCAGTCTCGCGCTCACCGACACCGGCCGGTTGGTCTTCTCGTACGCCGACGACATCTTTCGGCTCGGCGACGAGCTGGAGGACGTGCTCGCCGGGCGCACGCCGACTGGAGGGCTGCGGCTCAATGTCGGCATCGCGATGGTCGTGCCCAAGCTCCTGACCCACCGGGTGCTATCGCCGGTGCTGACGATGCCCGAGCCGGTGCGGCTGGTCTGCGTCGAGCGCCCCCTGGTCGATCTGCTCGCGGACCTGTCGGTGCATAAGCTCGATCTGGTGCTGGCCGACAGCCCGCTGAGCCCGGCGCTCAATATCCGCGCCTACAACCATCCGCTCGGCGAATCCGAGACCACCTTCTTCGCCGCCCAGGCGCGCGCCGATGCCCTCGCCGACGGCTTCCCTGGCAGCCTCGACGGTGCGCCGATGCTGATGCCGGGCTCAGGCAGCGCCTTCGGCCGGGCGCTCGAGCTCTGGTTCGAGCGCAATCAGATCCGGCCCCGCGTGGTCGCCGAGATCGAGGACCGGGCCTTGATGAAGACCTTCGGCGAGGCCGGCGCGGGCGTCTTCACGGCACCGCGTTCGGTCGAGGCCGACGTGCTGGCCAAGTATCGGGTCGGGGTCGTCGGGCATGCCCCGGACTTGCGCGAACGGCTCTATGCGATCACCGCCGAGCGGCGCATCGAGCATCCGGCCGTTTCGTGGATTACCGAGGCCGCGCGTGAAGGCCGGTTCAGCTGAGCGCGGCCCAAGGCGACGCTGAGCTGAGTGATCGTCCATCCTGCCCGATAAGGGAAGCGCTGATTCAGCGGCGCGTCGCTTACAAACGATCGTCGAGACCTCAGGCAACGGGGATTGATCGGGCATCGGGATCGGCCGCCGCGCTGGAATCGGCGCCCGACCGCACCATCTACGAACCCTTGAGCGCGCTGCGCACATCAGCACCTGAACCAAGAGGACCAATCGATGAGCTGGAATGAACCCCTGATGCACGGCACCAAGCAATGTCCGCGCTGCGGCGCGCAGTTCGAATGCAAGGTCGACGACCTGCGCAATTGCGACTGCGTCGCCGTCAAGGTCTCACTGCCGGTGCTCAAGACACTTCAGCAGCGATACAGCGACTGTCTCTGCCCGAGCTGTCTGCGCGAAACCGCTGAGATGGCCGATGCCTCTCCGGCCTAAGACTGCATCCGAAGTGCCGGCTACCGCGGTCGGCGCGGCCGCAGGGTCTTCCTGCAGCTCGTCGGCCGCCTCGCATCGGGTCATTCGCGCGGCCGCAGATCGAGACCGACCAGCACGCGCTCGGTATTGGACAGATCGCCAATGATCTTGCGCACCGGCTCCGGCAGCTTGCGGACCAGGGTCGGCACGGCCACGATCTGATCACCCCGGGCCAGCTTCGGGTCCTCCATCAGATCGATGACCTCGATGTCATAATGCCCGGCTAGATGCGTCTCGCAGATCGCCTTGAGGTTCTGGAGGGCGCTCATCGAGCGCGGGCTCTGCCCTGCCACATAGAGCCGTAGACACCAACCCTTGTCCTGGACTGGCGTGGTCATCTCAAGCGATGTCATTACTGCACTCCCCTACGCACCGCCAGCGCCTCGATCAAGCCGGCACCCCGCTCAAATCAAATGGTCGCGACAGAGTCGCGGTAGACCTGACTGCATCCAGCAAGCGCGCCGTTCATCAGGGAAGCGCTGATTGATCGGCGCTTCCCGCACGGGACAGGATGCCCCGCCATTATCAAGCACCCAAGCGCTTGACGATGTAGGAGCCGGAAAACCACCAACTTGCGAACAGATTCTGGCTCCATCCGATTCTTAGTCTGGATGGCCAATCGATCAGCGTCTCGTTAGCGAGCCGCAGAGCCCGAAGCGGCCTCACCTCGAACGCCCCGTGCATCCCGGTCATAATAGACAAGCATCAAGGATTTGCCCATCGTCCACTGATCAGCGCCGAAGCCCGATCCATATGCCGGAATCCCCGACGCCTGCTCGTGAGCATGAAAGCGAGACGAGCTGGCCCGCATGCCGCAGCACTACATTGAAGCTCGAAACCGCAGTTGACCGCTGAGCCCCGTCTGATGCATCACCAACAACCACGTCTGGCCATCTTCGCCTCGTTCTCCGGTCAGGGCGGGGTCGAGCGGATGCTGGTGAATCTGATTCAGGGGTTCTGCGGTGAAGGCTATCAGGTCGATCTGCTGCTGGTGCGCACGCGAAGCGCCCACCTCGACGAACTGCCGCAGGGCGTGCGCTGCATCCCGCTCGGTACCCGTCACACCCTGCTCGCCACCGTCGCGCTCGCGCGCTGGCTGAAGCGCGAGCGGCCACCGGTCCTGCTGGCGGCCAAGGATCGCGCCGGGCGAGCAGCGGTATTGGCGCGCGCGCTGGCGCGGAGCCGGACCCGCCTGGTGCTGCGGCTGGGAACCAACCTGTCGGCGGCCTTGCAAGCCCAGGGCAGACCCCGGCGCTCGCTGAGGCTGTTGCCGATTCGACTGCTCTATCCGTTCATCGACCAGATCGTCGCCGTCTCCGACGGGGTAGCCGACGATACCGCCCAACTCGCGCGGCTGCCCCGCAGCGCTGTCCGGGTGATCCGCAATCCGGTGGTCACGCCCCGCCTGCAAGCCCTTGCCGCCGCCCCCTGCCCGCACCCCTGGTTGGCCGCCCAGCGGGATTTCTCGGTGATCGTGGCGGCCGGCCGGCTGCAGCGACAGAAGGACTTTCCGACCCTGGTCCATGCCTTTCGCCGCGTCGCGCACGAGCGCGACTGCCGGCTACTGATCATCGGCGCGGGCCGCGGCCGCAGCGCGCTCGAGACCCTCGCTGCCGAGATCGGACTCAGACTCGGCCCAGACGGCGATCTCGATCTGCCTGGCTTTCGAGCCGACCTCTACGGCTGGCTCGCCCGCGCCGACCTGTTCGTGCTCTCGTCGGCCTGGGAGGGGTCACCGAACGTCCTGACCGAGGCACTGGCGCTCGGCGTGCCGGCGGTCGCCACCGACTGCCCGAGCGGGCCGCGCGAGATCCTGGCCGGCGGCCGCTATGGGCCGCTGGTGCCGGTCGGCGACAGCATCGCCCTCGCCGCCGCGATCCAGGCCACGTTGGATGATCCGCTGCCTGCGGCTGTGCTCAAGGAGGCGGTCACCGATTACACGCAAGACGCGAGCGCCCGCGCCTACCTCGAGGCGCTCGGCGTGGCCGCAGATTGAAAGGCATTCTCAAGGGTTGCATGCTGGGCTAAGCGGTCAACTGCGGTTCTAGGTTCAACCGCTGACGGCCTGCACCAGCACCCAGGGCCGCACCACCAGCGCCCAGACCAGTGCATCCTCGCTGACCCATCGCTTGGCCTGGTCGTCGGGCACCGGCCTGACTCGACCCTCGGCCATCCAGGTCTCGATCCGATCCGTCTCGTCCCGGCTCATCGCGGTCCCGACCGCGATCAGATCGGTACCGGCCCGCACCTCGACGGCCCGACCCTGTGCGAAGAACCGCTGCAGTTGGCTCCAAGGGATCTTGGCGGTCTCGCCGGCGAGCTTGGCCGCGAGCAGCTGCGGATCATCGGATTCGGGCGCGGGATCGGGCTTGTCGGTCATCGCTCAATCGTCGTCCTGTCTATCGGCATGGGGGTGCGCATGCACCGGCAGCTCGCTGAGGTGATCATGATCGGTCGTGACACCGCTCGCATGCAGGTGCAGGTGCGTGTGGCGATGCGCATGGGCATGTCGATGCAGCTCGACCGGCTGCAGCTGTCCTTGCTCGAGCAGCACCGCGCGCGAGGTCAGTCGCTCGAGCACGGGCTGCTCGTGCGAGACGATCAACATCGCCTGCGGCAGCCCGGCAAGATGATCGAGCAACCGGGCCGCGCTGACCGCGTCCAGACCGCTGGTCGGCTCATCGAGCAGCAACAGCTGCGGCTCCATCGCCAGCACCGTCGCCAGCGCGACCAGCCGCTTCTCGCCGCCGGAGAGGCGATGGGTCACCCGCGGCCCATAGCCCCTCAGCCCCAACACGGCGAGGGTCCGCTCGGCGATCGCGGCGGCCTGCTCGGGCGTACGCCCCAGATTGAGCGGGCCGAAGGCGACATCATCGAGCACGGTCGGACAGAACAGCTGATCATCACTGTGCTGGAAGACCAACCCGAGGCGCCCGCGCACGGCCCGAAAATCCGCCTCGCTCCGGCAGTCCCGGCCCAGCACCCGGACCTGACCGGCCGTTGGGCGCAGCAAGCCGACGATCAGGTGCAGCAAGGTGCTCTTCCCGGCCCCGTTCGGACCGATCAGCGCAATGCGCTCGGACTCGCCGACGCGCAGATTCAGCCCCTGAAGCAGCGGCGGACGCCCAGGATAGCCAAAGCCGACCTCGACGAGCTCGGCGAGCACCCCCACACGGCTGGCCTCGGTCAGCGAAACCCCCATCTCAGGCGGCATGCGACCAACGATCGAAAGCGAACAGCGCCACGCAGACCGAGACCGCGACGGCCAGCACCAGGCTATCCAGCCGGCGCCAGCGGCCGCGGTGCAGCAGGTGCAGGCGACCATCGAAACCGCGACAGCGCATCGCCTCGCCAAGACGCTGGCCGCGAGCCAGGCTCCTGACCAACAGCATCCCGATCAGCCAGCCCAGCGCGCGCCAGCTATGCCGGTCGCTGCGCGGCACAAAGGCGCGCGCCCGCATCGCCAACCGCATTCGACGATATTCGTCACCGACCAACAGGATCTGCCTCAGGGTCAACAACAGCAGATGACAGAGCTTGGCGGGCACACCCAGCCGGGCCAGCGCATGGACGACCTGGCTGGCACCGAGGACCGCCACGAGACCGAATAGGCTCAGCACCACGGCATTCGCCTTGAGCAGGATCAGCCCCGCCAAACGCAGGCCCTCGGCACTCGCTGACAGCGACCCGATCTCGAGCAAGCTCTTGCCCGGCACCGAGAACGGCAGCGTGATCAGCAGCAACAGCATCAGCAGCTCGAGCGGCAGCAGATGCTGTAGGCGGCGAACCGGGACACCGCCGAGCAGCGCCAGCGCGATCGCCGCCAGCAGCGCCACAAAGGCACTCGTGAGCGAGGTCAGCGATACCAAGGTCACCGCAAGCATCGCGGCGCTGATCAGCCGGACGCGCGGGTCGAGCGCTGCGAGGCGATCCGGACGCTCCCCGATGCCCGTTGCGACCGCACCCAGATCGAGCTGCTCGCTGGGCTCGGCCGGGCCTGAACGTCGTAACCGCATCAGCGCTGCTCACCCGACGCCTGAGCGCGGCGCTTCTGCCGCACCGTCCACCAGATCCCGAGCCCGGCGACACCGAGGATGTAGCCGATACCCCCGAGGACATCCTGTAGCTGCGCCCGGGCCTGGCTTTGCGCGAGCGCCTCCCGCAGCGGTCGCACCTGACGCGCAACGGCCTTTTCGATCGCCGCGACCACCGCGGGATCAAGCTGCTCGGGCTTAGCGCAACGGCCGGCATCCAAGGCCGGACGGCCGGCGTTGAATATCTGCCCCCCAGCCCGGCCTTCGGGTTGGTCCTCAGCCCAGTCTGCAGCTTGGTCCCTGGCCCGGGTTCCTGCACCGCCTCCAGTCTGGCCTCCAGTCTGGCCTCCAGTCTGGCCTCCAGCCCGCTCGCTGGCCGGTTCCCCGGGCCGGGCCGCATCGGCCCGCCCAGCAGAATCCGCCCGCCCAGCAGACCCGCCAGCTTGGCCCTCGACCTGCGCCTCGACGGGTCTTCCTCCCCCAGGCGCTAGCCCACGCCCGGAGCTTTCTGATCCGGCCGGCGCTGCGGAGGAACCCGCTTGCTCCGGAGCAGAGGCCGACGCTGGCGCGGCCTCTCCGGTTGAGCCCGATGTAGCGAAGGCGCCGGCCAGCTCAGAGGCCGCGATCCGCCATTCGGCACGATGGCCGTCCGCCGATTCGGCGACGATGCGCAGATCACGCGCGGCCTTGGCCTGATAGCCGAACGCGCCGTCCGAATCCGGTGTCAGTGTCGTCAGCCGCTCGCCGTCGGCCGTGAGAACCCGTATCCGGGCCCCACGTGCGGGGTGACCGCCGGCAAAGTAGGCGCGGCCGGTGATCCGATCGCCCTCGGCCATCGCGAAGACCTGAAGGCTATGGGCTGCCGCTGGCCCGTTGGCCACCAGCAGCAAGACGGCGACAGCGATGGCGACAACCGCATTACGCGGCTGTCCAAGCTCGCGTCGCGTTGCCCGCGCTGGCGGGACCTGGACCAGTCGCAGTCGCCAGCACCGGCAAGCTCCACGAGGTGACCGTCCAGAAACGACTTCCCGATGCGGGAGTAACCGCTTGTGACGGCCGCGGGAAGCAAATGAGAGACGACTCCTCAGCATCACCAAGCGCGCTAACAAGCGCGCTAAAGGAGCACCCATCTTGAGGTATTGGCGCGAGGGGTCGAGCAGACTCCTAGGCATCAGACAGCCGGTCCAGTGGTTGGTCCAGTGCCAGCACGGCCGGCTCGACGCGCAGCAGGAAGGCGATCACGACCCCGGTCAGGAGCCCCTCGATCGCTGCCAGCGGCAGAAAGGTGATCCCGATCACGCGCGCCGCCGGCGCGAAGGCCTCCCCGCTCAGCAGCAGGCTCGCCATCACCAGCGCACCGGTGAGCAGGACCGCGAGGGCGCCGGCAGTGAGGCCGATCAGGAAGCCGCGCCGGCGCTCTTGGGGCGTCACGCTCGGCATCGATTCCCCCGCTGGCGTCGGACGCGGCTCGACCAGCCGAGCGAGCAGGGGCCTGAACAGCAGGGCGCAGCAGAGCGCCGGGATCGCTAGGTTCAGGGTATTGACGCCGAGCACAACGAGACCGCCATGGCCGAAGAAGACCGCCTGCAGCAGCAGCGCGACAAACAGCGCCGGCACGGCGGCCCAACCCAACACCAAGCCCATCAGACCGTTCAGCAACAGGTGCACGCTGCTCGGCCCCAACGGGATACTGACCAGCGACGAGACGAAGAAGGCGGCCGCGAGCACCGCCGCCTGCGGCAGCGCCTCTTCGCGCACCTGGCGCAGCGCGAGCCCGAGCAGGACCGCTGAGCCCAGCGCCCCCGTGATCAGTACGGGTGCCGAGACAACACCATCAGGGATGTGCGCCATGAGCGAGCAGGATAGGAGAACGTGATGAAATGATCATACCAGAACGGCTGCGAACACCGCGCTCCCCGGAACGAGCAGCGAATCGCTAGAATCCTAGCCATTCCCCGTTTCCTGCGATCCGCAGCAGCGATCGCAGGCCCCATCGACGGCCGAGGCGATCCCAGCATGCAACGTATCACCATCACCCTCGATGATCCGCTGACCGAGGCGTTCGAAGGCTATATGGTCAAACGCGGTTACACCAACCGTTCGGAAGCCATCCGCGACCTGATCCGCGAGCGCCTGCATCATGAGCAGCTGACGACCCAGCCCGAAGGGCAATGCGTCGCAACGTTGAGCTATGTCTACAACCACCACGAGCGCGAGCTCGCGACCCGGCTCACGACCGCCCACCATGAACACCACGATCTCACGGTGTCCACGATGCATGTGCATCTGAGCCATGATCATTGCCTGGAGACCGTCATCCTACGCGGCCCGGCCCAGCGCGTGCAGGTGTTCGCCGATGCGGTGATCGCCCAACCCGGCGTGCTTCATGGGAACCTCTCGGTCCTGCCGGTCAGCGCAACTGAGCAGGCCCATCAGCACGGCAGTGAGCCCCATGATCACGAGCACAGCGATAGCGAGCAGGACGCAGCCCAGCAGGCCATCCGGCACCTGCACCTGGAGCCCATTGCCTGAACCGCTCATGGCGCCTCATGAAGCGCACCCATCGGTGATGGCCGCTACGACCACCAGGGCACGCCCCGCCCGGCGCCCAGCGTTGTGACAACTCGTTGGAAGAGCATGACGATTCCGCCTCGTTGTGCCTCGCTGGCCAATTCCCGATCAGGCACGCGGGACGCAACCTGGCGGCCGTGCAACTGCGGTTTCTAGGCTGAAGAATGAGCCGCCCCGCGGATGGTGGCTGGTGACACCGGCCTAGCGCTGCCCGCAGGGCTCGAAGAAGCTGTTGTTCATTGCCTCCAGACACTGACGACCGGTCTGACTCAACGCGCTCGGGTCCGCATTGGTGAGCCGCTCCTGGGTCTCCAGCCCCTGGAGCTGACGGGCCGCGTCGCAGGCCTGCGAGTCAGCGCAGGCATTGTCCGCCCCGCAAGTGCGCTCCACCAACGCTCGGCAACGACTGTCGCCGGTTTCAGAGCCAATGCTCGAGCAGGCCGGAAACTCCGGGTCGTCGAGCGCATCGCGACAGCGATCATTGGTTGCGGACGGTACCGAATCGCGGTCAGACTCACCGCGCCCGCGCCGATCTTGGGCCGCCTCATCGAGTAGTGCGCGCGCGCGCAGGCAGGCTGCCGATGAACGGCAGGCATCATCAAAGCCGCAGGTCTTGCGCACGAGCTGCTTGCAATAACGGCGAGCGAAGACCGGCTCCGGCTCGGCCTGTCCGCGCCACTGCTGATACATCGGCTCAGTCGGCACCGCGATCCCGTCGCGCACGATCACCGTGGAGCCGTCCTCGAGTTTGTGGACGCCATCCCAGAGCGGGCGCCGCTCACCGTCGATCACCCCTGTCGCCCGTCGCGTGTCGGGATCAACCATGATCTCCGGACCACCCTCCAACTGACCGCGCCAGCTCTGCGCGAGGGCGAGCGGGCCGGCACCAAGCCAGCCAATCAGTAGGCCGAGAAGCACGAGCAGACGCCACCCCCGAAGGCCGCGACCGCCCGCAAACCGGGATGTTGCCAGTCGAAGGTTGCCCATCTGTTTCCCCTCCGGTTGCGGATGCTCCAAAGTTCAACGTTGCGGGCGGCCGCCGCAGGCGGCAACACAGTCGCGCATCGTCCGGAACGGCCAATCGCGATCACAGACGCCGGGCCGAAACACGCGGCAGGTATCGCTCTGATAGTCATAATAGACGGCATCGATCGGACTGCTACATCGACCCCGTGCGGGCGCTTCGAGGCAGCTGACATGCATCAGATCATCGCCGCCACCGCCGAGCGGACCGGCGCAGCCTGTTAGCAGCATGAGGCTCAGTGCTGCAGCGATGTGCAACCGAGCTTGGCCCCGGTCTCCGAGCGGCCGCACGCTGGTCCTGGCCATCGGCTCGACAGTCAGCTGTTGCGACTCAGCAGGATTCAGGAAACGATGGTTGAGCAAGGACATTGAGTAAAACAATCGAGCAAGGGCCTCGAGCGAGACTGATCTGAGCCAGCTACCGGTCTGAGCCCCGTACTGGTCTGAGCCGGCTACCGGTCTGAACCGGCTACTGATCTGAGAAAGACCCCGATCACAGCAGCGCCCGGCCGTCAGCCGCAAGCAGCGGCTCAGTGCACTCAGCGGCCCTGATGGCCAGACTAGCGCGGATAGGCATCGAGCCCCGGAGCCTGGCCCGGTACCGCATGGCCCGGAACCGCAGCCGAGTCGCCGACCAGCCAGGCCACCTGGTACGGCTCGAGCTCGAAACGGCTCGGCAACTGCTCACCGCTCTGTCGCCAGCCGCCGATCAGCTCCCGCCAACGCAGCTCCCTCGGCCGACGAACCAGCCGGCCGAACGCCAGCTGAAGCGGCGCGCCGGTCAGATTCGCGACCATCCACAGCGTCTGGGATTGATCCGGGGCCACCCGGTGCACCCCGAACAGCCCCGCCGGCAGCTCGAGCGCCCGTTGCGGCCCGTCCGGATGGAAGGCCGGCTGCGCCCGCCGAATCCTAAGCCGACGCAGATACTCGGGCAAGATGCGCCGAGCCTGATGGGCGGAATCATCCCCAAGCATCGCATCGAGCTCCGGCACCGCCCATTTCTGGCGATTGATCGTTCGGGCGCGGCCGCTCTGCTCGGCCCCGCGCAGGTTGTTCGAAGCCCCGAGCAGGCTGTTGAAGTAGATCCCTGGAACCCCCTGTAGGCTCATCGCGATGGTCTGCGCGCAGAGGAAGCGCTGAATCGAGAGCTCCAGATCGCCCGGGATACCGACGGCATCGAAATAGGTAATGTTGAGCTCGTAGGGCGTTGCCGAGCCATCAGGATTACTGCGTCGCGAGACGAGCCCGCCACGCTCCTCCATCGCCGTGACCAACGCCTCGAGCTGCGGCTGGGGCAGCAGCCCCTCAAGCGGGCGCACGCCAATGCCATCATGCGAGGCAGTGAAATTGAAATAGGTGCAGCCGGGCTTCGGCGGTGCGAGCTTTGCGATCCACTCGGTCAGATAGCGCCCGTTCCCGCTGTGCATTGCATGGAGCAACAGCGGCGGCAGGCTGAACTGATAGACCATGTGGGCCTCGTCCCCCTCACCGAAGTAGCTGATGTTCTCGGCGTGGGGGACATTGGTCTCGGTGATCACCAGCACGGTCGGTGCCACCAGCGTCAGCAGATCGCGCAGCAGCTTGACGACCTCATGGGTCTGCGGCAGATGGATGCAGGCCGTGCCGAGCTGCTTCCAGAGGTAGGCGATCGCGTCCAGCCGGACGATCTGGGCGCCGTGGTGGACGTAGAACAGCAGGATGTCGAGGTATTCGAACAGCACGTCCGGGTTGCTGAAGTCGACATCGATCTGATCATGCCCGAAGGTCGCCCAGACATAGCGCTGACCATGCGGCGTCTGGACCGGCCGCAGCAGCGCCGAGGTGCGCGGCCGGACGACCCCACTGAGGTCGGTCTTGGGATCGACCTCGATGAAATAGTGCCGCTCCGGCGCCATGCCACTGCTATAACAGTTGAACCAGCGGCTGTAACTGGAGACATGGTTGATCACCAGGTCGACCATCAGCCGGTAATCCTCGGCCAATGCCTCGAGATCGACCCAGTTACCGAGTCGCGCATCGACACGTCGATAGTCGACCACGGCGAACCCATCGTCAGAGCTGTAAGGGAAGAACGGCAGGACATGGACTGCGGAGACGGCATCGCCGACCTGCTCGGCCAGGAATCGGCGTAGCGTCGCCAGCGGCGCCTCGTGGTTGGCGCTGACCATATCGGCGTAGGTGATCAGCACCGCATCGGTCTGATCCCATGGCGCACAACCGGCCGCCTCCGGCGGACACTCCGCCCCGACACCATAGCGGCCGACGATCAGCTGCAATCGCTCCATCAGCGCGTCCAGCGCATCCTCGCCATAGAGGCGGCGCAGCCGTCCGCGAATGCGCTCATAGACGCGCCGCTCGACCACAAACATGGCTCACTCCGTCATGTTGCGCACATTGTTGATCAGGCTGCGCAGACTGTCGCGCAGCACCCGGTAGCTATAGAAGCGGCTCGCCGTCCGATAGTTGTGCTCGACCAGCGCAGCGCGGTACTCGGGGTCGGCCAGGATCTGGCGCGTCTGCTCGACCGTGGACTTGTCGATGACCCCGTCGATCACCGGCAGCCGGAAGCCCTTTGGCTCGATGTCGCGCTGGTAGACGCTGTAGCGGCCGATGACGATCGGAAGCCGGAAGTAGACCGCCTCCAACAGGGCGTTGCCGAAGCCCTCGTAGAGGCTTGGAAAGGTGACCAGGTCGGCGTGCGGATAGAGGTCGCTCAAGACATAGATCTTCTGGCCCTGCTGGTCGAGCTGGCGGCGGTCCGCCATCCGTTCACCGAACAGCTTCAGCGAGACCCCTTCATCTTGGGCGAGCTGCTGGATCTGGCGTTGGTATTCGTGGCCCTCGTCGCCGCTGTGGTGCGAGATCACCAGATGCGCGTGCGACAGCTTGAGCCGGCGGATCAGGTGGATCGCGTTCTCGATCCCCTTACGCGGGACGATCCGCGTCGGCTGCAGCACCAGCAGGTCGTGCGCGCCCAGGCCGAGCGCATCGCGCACGTCGGCGGCGTAGGCGTCGGGCGGGCCGGGA
>NZ_NRSJ01000027.1 GCF_016584085.1 Halochromatium glycolicum
TGAGGGGAGAACAAGCCAGCTTCATCAAAGCGTTGCTCTGCAGCGAGGCGTCCATGCGTCCAGAGATCTTCAATGCCGGTCTCCGTGTCTTGTCAGCTGCCATCTCCGAGGATGGCGGGAATTGCTGGACCTCACCCTTCACCCTTCCCTCTTCCCTCTTCACCCTTCAAACTCCCCCGGATACCAGCGCGGCGTATAGACCCAATGCCCGCCCTCCCGGCGCGGAACGGCACGGGTCTGCGACGAGCCGATGATGACCACGGTGCGCATATCGACCTGCTCCGGGTCGATGTCGGCGAGGCGTTGCACCCGGATCGCTTCGTCGGGACGCCCGACATCGCGGCCGAGCACGACCGGCGTCTCCGGCGCTCGATATCGACGCAGGATCGCGAGCGCGTCGAGGAACTGATGCGGCCGGGCGCGCGAGCGCGGGTTGTAGAGCGCGAGCACCAGATCGGCCTCGGCGGCGAGTGCGAGCCGCCGCTCGATCTGCGACCAGGGCTTGAGATTGTCCGACAGTGACAGGGTGCAGAAATCATGACCGAGCGGCGCGCCGACCCTGGCCGCCGCGGCCTGGGCCGCCGAGATGCCGGGCAGGATCACCAGCTCGATGGCAGAACCACCGGCTGCAACACAGGCCTCTGCAATGCGATCCGCTTGAGGGACATCTGCCGCAAGTCCCGACCCGGCGTGATCGTCCGCGGCTAGACCACCCGCTGCCGAGCCGATCGCCTTCTCCGCCGCGCCGGGCTCAGCGGGATCCTGTCCCGATGCGCCACCTGGCACCCGACTGGACTCACTCCGCGCCTCACCGCCAGGCGCAACGCCCGCCACGACTTGCCGATGCACGGCCTCGACCACCGCCGCGGCCATCGCGAAGATGCCGGGATCGCCGGAGGAGACGACGACCACCCGGCGGCCGGCGGCGGCGAGCTGCAGGGCGTGGCGGGCGCGCTCCATCTCCTCGCGGTTGTCGGAGCCGTGCACGCGCTGCTCGGGGCGAAACGGCCCGGCCAGCGCGAGATAGGTCTGATAGCCGATGAGGTCGGTCGCCCGCTCCAGCTCCTCGCGCACCAGCGGAATCAGATACTCGCGCCCGCCCGGCCCGAGACCGACCACCGCAAGCCGGCCGCGCCCGTTGGCGGATGCGGTACCGTGGTTCGCGCTGTGGGACCTGTTCGTCGTCTCGCTCATGCGCGCTGCGCCTGCGCTTCTACCTCTTTGGCAGACGCGTCCGCCCCAGCTCCGGGCCAGCGCTCGCCTGGCAGCAGCACCATCGAGAAATAGGGCACGGTCGCCGGATCGATCTCGCTCAGCGGCCGGATGCATTCATCGGCCATGGTCGCGCGCTCGACATAACGGGCACGCGATGCCAGCCCAAGCGCCTCGAGTACGCCGCGCACCTTGGCGAAGTTGGTGCCGAGCTTCATGATCGCCGCCGCCTCTGCGCCGGCGAGCTGGCGCTTGAGCTCGGCCTCCGGCAGGGTGCCGGAGATCACCCGCAGGGTCTGGTCGCGATAGACCAGGGGCGTGCTCAGCGCCGAGGCACTCGCGACCACCGAGCAGACGCCGGGCACCACCTCGGTCTCGAAGCACCCGGCCAGGCGGTCGTGCAGGTACATGAAGGAGCCGTAGAACAGCGGATCGCCCTCGCACAGCGCGGCCACGTCCCGGCCGGCGTTCAGGTAGGCGGCGATGCGCCCGGCGCAATCATCGTAGAAGCGGCGAATGACCCCTTCGTAGTCGAACGGTGGCGGCGGCGGCCGGCCGGTGATGGGATAGATCAGCGGCAGCAATTCCTGCTCGGGCTGCAGCCAGGGCTCAACGCTGGCGAGGGCATTACCGCGCTTGCGGGGCCCGGCATAGTAGGCCACCACCGGCGCCGCGCGCAGATAGCGCAGGCCCTTGACCGTGATCAGCTCCGGGTCGCCAGGGCCGACGCCAAGCCCGATCAGCCGCCCCGGACGCGGGTCCTGCGCCTTGCGGTCGGCGCGGGCGTTCATCGCTCCTCCCGCGCCAGCGCGTTGACCGCCGCTGCTGCCATCGCGCTGCCGCCGCGCCGTCCGCGCAGCGTGAGATAAGGGACGCCGCGACTGTCCTCGGCGAGCGCGGCCTTGGACTCGGCGGCGCCGACGAAGCCGACCGGGAAACCGAGGATCAAGGCCGGCCGCGGCGCGCCGGCATCGAGCAATTCCAGCAGTCGAAACAGCGCGGTCGGGGCGTTGCCGATGACCACCACCGCGCCGGCCAGGTACGCTCGCCACAGCTCCAGCGCGGCCGCGGTGCGGGTGTTGCCGAGCTGCGCCGCCAGCGCCGGCACCTGCGGATCATCAAGGGTGCAGAGGACCGGATTCTCAGCCGGTAAGCGAGCGCGGATCACGCCTTCGGCAACCATGCGGCTGTCGCACAGGATCGCCGCGCCAGCGGCCAGCGCCGCGCGCCCGGCATGGCCGGCCTCGGCGGAGAACAGCAGAGCGTCGGCCGCATCGGGCATGCCGCAGGCATGGACGACACGCACCGCGACGGACTCCAGATCGGCGGGGAAGCGTGCCAAGTCGGCCTCGGCGCGGATGATGGCGAAGGATTCGCGATAGATCGCGGCCCCGTCGCGGTTGTAGTCGAGCATGGGCGGGTCTCTGACGGGCGGATTCAAGGGCTCGCTCCGGTGCGCGTCGGATCGGTGCGCGTCGGATCGGTCTGGCCTGACGCATCGAAGCCAACGCACGGTGGCGCAGCGAGCCGTCGCGATGGCTCGGATGCGCGCCATTCGATCCGACGCCAGCGAGGTCTCGCAGCGCTGCTGGCCAGGGCCGCGGAGCCAGGCGGCACCGCAGCCGACGCGACCGGAGCGGATGGCGATCAGATACGGCAATATACCGGCGGGCCATGGATTCGGCTACCCGGTCCGCTCCGCGTGCATTGGCCTGTGCGATCCATTGCTGGCGCCCGTTGGCGATCCACACACCTTCCCTTTCTACCTTCATTTACCTTTGCGACCCGCCATGACCGCGATAACCTCTGCCCCTCCCTGTTCTTCGGCCAGGGTCTCGACCGCCGCGCCGGGCCGGTGCCCATGAGCCCTGAGCCCTGGCTGACCATCGTCGGCATCGGCGAGGATGGGCTGGCCGGTCTGGGTGCGGCCGCGCGCGACGCGATCGCCACGGCCGAGCTGCTGGTCGGCGGCGAGCGCCATCTGGGAATGGTCCCGGCGCGCCCCGAGCAAGCACGCCAACCCTGGCCGAGCCCGTTCTCGCAGGCCTATGCCCTGCTGCGCGCCCAGCGCGGCCGCCGCGTCTGCGTGCTCGCCAGCGGCGATCCGATGTGCTATGGCGTCGGCAGCCGTCTCGCCGCCGACTACCCGGCCGCGGAGCTGCGGATCATCCCGGCACCCTCGTCATTGTCGTTGGCGGCGGCGCGCCTGGGCTGGGCACTGCAGACGACGCGCGTGCTGCCGGCGCACGGCCGCGCGCTGGCCCGGCTCAATCTGTACCTGGCCCCTGGCGCCCGGCTGCTGGTGATGTCGGCCGATGCCGAGACGCCGGCGCAGATCGCTGCGCTGCTGCGCGAGCGCGGCTTCGGCGCGAGCCGCCTGGTGGTGCTCGAGCGCCTCGGCGGCGCGCACGAGCGCCAGCACGAAGGGAACGCCGAAGGCTGGGATCGGGCACCGGGCGCGGCGCTGAACCTGGTCGCCATCGACTGCCGCGGCCGCGGTGAGCAGCGCCTGGCGCGGCGCGCCGGGCTCCCCGATGCCGCCTTCGCGCACGATGGTCAGCTCACCAAGCGCGATGTGCGCGCAGCGACGCTCGCCCGCCTCGCGCCCCAGCCCGAGGAGCTGCTGTGGGACGTCGGCGCCGGCTGCGGCTCGATCGGTATCGAATGGATGCGCGCCGAGGCCGGCTGCCACGCCATCGCGATCGAGCCCAAGGCCGCGCGCCGGGCGCTGATCGCGCGCAACAGCGAGCGGCTCGGTGTGCCGGAGCTGCGCATCGTCGCCGGCGAGGCACCGGCGGCCCTCGCCGACCTGCCCGCGCCGGACGCGGTCTTCATCGGCGGCGGCCTGACCGCCGCCGGCGTCAGCAAGCACTGCTGGCAGGCATTGCGCCCGGGCGGGCGGCTCGTCGCCAACGCCGTCACCCTGCAGAGCGAGGCCGCACTGGTGGACCTGCGCGCGCGCATCGGCGGCGAGCTGACGCGCCTCTCGGTGGCCCAGGCCGCCCCGCTCGGCGGCTTCGATGGCTGGCGCCCGGCGATGCCGGTCACCTTGCTCGTGGCCGAGAAGCCGCTGACCGACGGCCCTTCTCGGTTATAGCCCTCCGCCCTGACTTTCGGACAGGGTGAGCCCACCGGTGCTGTCTGTTGCTGCGCATTCTGTCCGGCGATCAGGCGGAATGGCTATAAGAGTGCCTATTTGAAGATCGTTGCTCAGCGTTGACCGAGCTTAGCGTTGACCGGTCCTCCCGCCCTCGCTACCCTCACGCTGGAGGTCGCCGTGGAGGGGCAGGAGCGCTTTAAGTTCCTGCGTGCAGTGTGATCGAGACCAACTATCCCGCAGCCACTTAATGAGGAAAACCTTGATGAGATCACTGTTATTTTTGTTTGTGTTTGCCGTCGTGGTCGTAGGAATCTCCCTCTTCTTCAAAGGCCATGCCAACTCAGTGAACCTCCACCATATCTGTGACAAAGACGTTCCTTGGTACGACGCAGTCTTCCTGGATGCAATCAAGGACAAGTCGGATTGCGAGAAATATCACTAGCTCGTTAGAGCCATCCAACCTAATGCGAGCACTGACCCCTTTGATTCTGGCAGCAGTGATGCAGGATAACCAAAAGGGTCTGTACGGATATCGGTACGGTTGACTAGACAAAGGCCCTGCCAGGATAGCCCCCATAGATCAAGATCAGGCGAGCAAGCGAGCAATATCAGTATTCCTGCAGGCTAGGCGCTCGTTCTGATAGGGCCTTTTCGCCCGTCGAGGTCACGGCAACTGCGGCCCGAACACGGTCGCTGATACCGCGACCTCAGTGGCGTTCACAGCCGTCAGCAGCATGGATGCTGCACCAGCCAAGCGCCGCCTCAAACCATACCGCTGCCGGTTCGCCAACGTGCAGCCGCTGGCGCAAGCCCTTCCCCACCGTCAGGCCTTCAGCGGCCGCGTAAGAGTCGCCGAGCACGATCGCGCATCGAGCGCCCCTCCTGCCCTTGCCGAACCTAGAGGCAGCAGAGCGTGAAGGATCGCGCAGAATTCCAGGGGACCGACCAACTAGACTGCAACCAATGCGAACGCGTCGTTCGCATGTGTTTTGTCTATCCTGGAGGTCTGTCCGTGCTTTGGTACCAGCTTGCTCCCGAGGGTGTGATGTCCGCTCTCGGTACGAATGAACAAGGACTTTCGTCGAACGAGGCAACCACACGACAAGCCACCGCGGGCGAGAACGTCATCAGCGTCAGGAAGACGCCCGCATGGCTTCGATTCCTCAAGCAGTTCAAGGACCCGATGTCTGTGATCCTGCTCGCGACAGCCATCGTGACAGGAATGCTGACCGTATTCGGCGCCCACCTGCTCCCTGACACGCTGGTCATCCTGTCGGTCGTCGTGCTCAACGCCTGCGTCGGCTACTACCTCGAAGGCAAGGCCGAGAACGCGATCGAAGCGCTCAAGTCCATGATGGTCCCGGAATGCATGGTGCGACGGGATGGCGGGCTGCTGCGGATTCCATCGAAGGATCTGGTGCCTGGCGACATCGTCGAGCTCGAAGGCGGAGACAAGATCCCCGCTGACGTTCGCTTCATTCGGCTGCACAACGCCCAGGTGGACGAATCGTCGCTGACCGGTGAATCGGTGCCTGTCACCAAGAACACGGACCTGATCGAAGGGGAGAATGTGGTTCCCGGCGATCAGAAGAACATGGGGTTCTCGGGGACCTATCTGACCCAGGGCACGGCGAAGGCCGTCGTGGTCGAGATCGGCGACAACACCGTATTCGGTCAGATCGCCGGCATGGTCAAGGCATCAGCGGCCCATGCGACACCGCTGCAGCGCAAGCTCGGCCGCTTCATCAAGACGCTGATCATCGCGATCATGAGTATCGGCGCGGTGAACTTCGTGTCTGGGATCATGCTCGGCTACGCGATCTCGTACAGCCTCCTCGGCGCGATCTCGCTGATTGTCGCGGCCATCCCGGAAATGCTCCCGGCGCTCGTGACAGCGGTGCTGGCCAAATCAAGCAATGCGATGGCGAAGCAGAACGCGATCGTCTCCAATCTGCCCGCTGCCGAGACGCTTGGCGCAACCTCGGTGATCTGCTCCGACAAGACCGGCACGCTCACCGAGAACCGGATGACGGTCACCAATGCCTTCACGGCCGGACAGGGTTTCGAGGTCTCAGGGGTTGGATATGACGTAACAGGCCATTTCTCCCGGGACGGCGCCCGGACCGATCCGGACACGAATCCATCACTGCGGCGGCTGCTCGAGGTCGGCTTCTTCTGCAACAACGCCCACCTCAGCGACGAGGGCAAGAGTATCGGTGACCCGACCGAGATCGCGTTGATGATCGCTGGGGCCAAGGCGCATCTCAACAAGGACCAGGTACGGCGTATCGAGGAGATCCCGTTCGATTCGGCGACGAAGTACATGGCAGTGCTCGCCGATTGCAACGGGGAGCGCTACATCTTCGTCAAAGGGGCGCCAGAGATCGTCCTCGAGATGTGCTCCCGGACGACCGATCCACAGGGCAATGAGCAGCCCTTGCAGAGTGACGAATACGTCGAGGCCGCGAAAGGCTTCGCTCGGCAGGCGCTGCGGACGCTCGGCTTCGCGTTCAAGCGCGTCGCGCCAGATCATGCCGACCTACTCCATCAGGATCTGCATGATCTCAGCTTCGCCGGGCTGCAGGGCATGATCGATCCGCCCAAGGACAGTGCCATCCAAGCGGTCGCCAACTGCAAATCGGCTGGGATTCGCACCGTCATGGTCACCGGAGACCATCCGTTGACCGCGCAGGCCGTTGCTAAGCAGCTGGGCATTCCAGCCCACCGGGTGTTATCAGGTACCGAGCTGAACGAGATCGATCAGCGCGCCTTACAGCAGGAGGTCGAAGAGGTCTCGGTGTTTGCCCGCGTCGCTCCGGAGCACAAACAGCAGATCGCCGAAGCGCTGCAAGCCAATGGCCATGTCGTGGCGATGACGGGCGACGGCGTCAACGACGCCCCGGCGCTCAAGCAGGCCGACATCGGTGTCGCAATGGGTCGGGAAGGGACCGAGGTCGCCCGGCAAGCCGCCGACATGGTGCTCGCGGACGACAATTTCGCGACCATCGTCACTGCGGTCGAAGAGGGTCGGCACGCCTGGCGAAACCTGCAGAAGGCGATCCTCTACACGCTGCCGACGAATGCTGCTCAGGCCCTATTGATCATGGGCGCGATCCTGATGGCGGCATTCGTTCCGATCTTTGGGGAGCGGTTCGTGCTCGAGCCGATCCAGATCCTCTGGATCAACCTGCTCGATTCGCTGCTGCTGACATTGCCGCTAATGATGGAGCCGAAGGAGCGCGGCCTGCTGTCGCAGCCACCGCGGGATGCGAAGGCCAACATCATCGACCTGCTGTTCATTCAGCGCGTGATCCTGATCGGCACCGCCATCTCGATCCCCGGCTTCTTGGTCTATCACTATTTCGGGTCTCCGGCGATCGTCGATGGTCAGGTCGTTGATCCGCTGCTGCTGACGCAGGCCCAAACGGCGGCCTTCTGGGCGATCCTGTTCGCGCATTTTGGCTATGTCTTCTCAGCGCGCTCGATCCATCGGTCGGTGTTCACCTTCAGCCCCTTCAGTAATCGATGGCTATTGGCCGGAGTCGTCGCCAGCATCTCCATCCGCCTGATCCCGACCTTCGTCCCGGCGACATCGAGCTGGTTCAAGACCGAGGATTTCCCGATCGAATGGTGGCCGCTGATCCTTGCCTGCTTCCTGCCGAGCTTGATCGCGATCGAGGGCGACAAATACCTCCGTCAGAAGCGGAGCTACAACACCGCAGCGATCGCTAGCGCCGAGCAAAAGGCCTGAGCAGGCTTCTCCCCCGGCAATGCGCGGTGCCCGCCTCTCGGGCATCGCGCGCGATGACGCCGCCGACCATCAGGCTTGCGGCCGATTGCACCAGCACATTCAGGCCGCGGCGGAGCAACCCGGTATCAACCCGATATCAACCGGCGACACCGATATCGCGCACGGGTTGACGAAGGCGCTGCCAGAGGTCGCCCGGCCGCAAGGCCTTCAAGAGGCGGGTCAGTCCAGCCCGCTGCCGGGCGCATTCGCGCCACCAGCAGCGCAGCGAGAACCGAATCATTCTGCTCGTCAGGTACCGGTTCAGGTCGCACAGCCAACAGCTCGATTCGACCGGAGCCACCTCAGGATGCACGCGATCCTGATGCCGGCGGCCCGGATTCGAGGCCGCTGTTCGCTGCCGGCTCAGGTCGGCGAGCGGCCAAGTCAGGGTCAGCCCTCTCCTTGCCGGTAACTGGCGTACGGATTCATCATGGCGGGGATGCCGGAGGGTGCTCGGATGCCGATGCCTGGGTGGACCCGTCGGAGCATCAGCGCTGAGCAGTTCATCGAGCAAGTCGGAGACACGCCTGTGCAGGGCTGCTTCGTTCAGTGTCGCCGGCCTGTACTGAATGATGATGCTGCCTCGAGAAACGCCTGAACGTACCGACTCGATCGCAGGATCGAGTTCGAGTGTCCCGACCAAGCGTCGCGCAAGATGGGGATCATCGTACAAGGCCGGCACGGACAGGCGTAGGCGCCCGGAGATGTGATGCCGTACCCGTACCGGCCAAGCTTGCGGCGATCTGGGCCGCCCCGCCCATTGTGCTTTCCTCGCTTCGGCTTGAACTGGGCCTGACGCCGCTGCGTGCGACCGGAAGACGACCGGGGCGGGGCTAGGTGGTGGCGACAATCTCTTCAGTGACGGTAAGGATGCGTTGAACATGCTGGATCTCGGGCTGGCGGATGGTAGCGGGCAAGGAGCGGCGCCTTTCGTGATCACTTTATTAAGAACGCTTCTCATAAGCAACCGCTTTGAAGCGCAGCAGAGGCATGGAAAGGCCGCCCAGCCGGAGCGATCCACGGGCCGAGTACAGACCACGCACTGAGTACAGAAACCACGATGCCGTGGCTGCTTTGGCGGGCCATCTTCAGGGAAAAGCGTCCGGCCCCTGCCCTCCCGGACAGGGATCAGGCCTCATCGCAAGACGGTGGAGACTGACGCCGCAGCTGGCAGGGTCCTGGCGAGAAACCCGGAAACGATCAAAGAAATGCGATTCACTCTCATTTTTGTTGCAATGACAAATGATAATGCGTAGGATTCAAGCTCTGTCATCGAACGGAGGTAGCCATGAGCCCACGCATGCATTCCCCATCATCGGATAAGGTCCCAGGGAGTCCGGCAGGCGCGCAGGAGCGCCGCGTTCAGAGCAACCAACTGCTACAAGGAGCGCGTCGCGTCGTGATCGAGCACGGCGACGCCAGCTACACGCTGCTGCTGACGCGCAACGACAAGCTCATCCTCGTCAAGTAGTAGTTCGGCTCAGGTTAGAAGCAGCCCGGGCCAACCGTTCCGGGCCAACCGTTCCGGGCCAACCGTTCCGGGCCAACCGTTCCGGGCCAACCGTTCCGGGCCAACCGTTCCGGGCCAACTGCTTCGGGCCGGAAATCAGGCCTCGCGTCGGCGATCCCGACGGCGCCGGCGTTGACGCCGACGAGCCAGCGTGAACACAGGCCCCGAGACTGCATAGCCCAAGAACATCACAAACAGCAGTACTGGCGGGTCCAGCACCACCAGCGCGAAACCCAGCATGACGAGCACGGTCACCATGAAGGGCACACGGCCCTGAAGGTCGAGCACCTTGAAGCTGTGGTAGCGGAAGTTGCTCACCATCAGCAGACCAGAGAGCGCCGTCAGGACCGCAACCAGCAGGCTCACGCTATTTCCGGCGATACCGTTATCGGTCCCGATCCAGATCATCCCGGCGATGATCGCCGCCGCGGAAGGGCTGGGTAGGCCCTGGAACCAGCGCTTGTCGCTGATGCCAACCTGGGTGTTGAAGCGCGCAAGGCGCAATGCCGCGGCAGCGGTGTAGATGAAGGCCGCAAGCCAGCCCAGCTTCCCAAGCCCTGAGAGCGCCCACTCGTAGGCGACGAGGGCCGGCGCAACGCCAAATGCCACCATGTCCGAAAGGCTGTCATACTCGGCGCCGAAATCACTTTGAGTATGGGTCATCCGCGCGACCCGACCGTCGAAACCATCCAACACCATCGCCGCGAAGATGCCGAGGGCCGCAGCCTCAAAGTGTCCGCCATTGGCTGACAAGACCGCATAAAAGCCGGCGAACAGGGCCGCGGTCGTAAACAGGTTCGGCAACAGATAGATCCCGCGTCGGCGCGCGGGCTGGGCTGGCTGGACCGAGCCAGCAGCCGGGTCAGGATCGAGGTCGGCCATAAGGTGAAACTCGCGCCGGGAAGTGGTCGGCTCGCATCGGTTCTCAGGGTTGAACGAGCGCGCCGCCAGTATAGACGGGCGCGTCCGCGCTGTTGAGGGGCACGGATATCCCCGGTCCGGCAATGGTCATCGATTCTTCGTTTGGAGCTCAAGTGCCAGACAGGGTTTAATGGGAGCCCTTTCCACAGCCGCCCATGCCCGGACCGATCGTCCAGCCGCCGAACAAAGGGGCCACTTCATGCAAAGACAACGACCTGAACTTCCCAGCTCCGACAAGCGCTGGAAGCTGGTCAACGCGACGATGCGGCGTAATGGCTACGCCGAGCATGCGTTGATCGAGGCCCTGCACAGCGTTCAGGATGCCTTCGGGTTCCTGGATACCGAGGCCATGACCTTCGTCGCCGATTCACTCGATCTGCCGCTGAGCAAGGTCTACGGCGTCGCGACCTTCTATCACCTGTTCATGCTCAAGCCGCAGGGTCGCCATACCTGCGTCGTCTGCACCGGCACCGCCTGCTATATCAAGGGCGCCGGCGCCCTGATCGAAGGCATCGAACAGCGCTTCGGGGTCAATCCCGGGGAGACGACCGACGACAAGGCGCTCTCGGTGATGACCGCCCGCTGCGTCGGGGCCTGCGGGCTGGCACCCGCGGTGGTGCTGGACGGCAATGTCATCGGCAAGCTCGGCACCGATAAACTGGTCGAGCGCATCGAGCAGGAGGCAGCGGAATGAACGTCGATGATCTTGAGATCATGGCTGAAGGCTACCGCGCCGAAAACGCCGACGT
The DNA here is from genome assembly GCF_016584085.1 of Halochromatium glycolicum. Classification (GTDB taxonomy): domain Bacteria; phylum Pseudomonadota; class Gammaproteobacteria; order Chromatiales; family Chromatiaceae; genus Lamprobacter; species Lamprobacter glycolicus. The sequence goes on from NZ_NRSJ01000027.1 coordinate 11,283, forward strand.
CGAGCATGAGATCCGCGTCTGCATGGCCGCTAGCTGTCAGTCGTCTGGCGCCCAGCCCGTACTCGATGCCCTCACCGCAGCCTGCGACACCAAGGGCGGTACCTGTCGGGTCAAGGGCGTCGGTTGTATGGGGCTGTGCTCGGCCGGCCCATTGGTGACGGTCGGCGAACGCGATGCCGAGCTCGCCGATTCGACCATCTACCGAGACGTCACCGCCGACGACGCCCATGACATCCTCGCCAGCGTGGACACAGCACCGGTTGCGCGCCTGCAGTGCCCGAACGACCTGCCTTTTTTCAGCCGCCAGAAGAAGATCGTGCTCGAGCATGCCGGGGTGGTCGATCCGGACAGCTTCAAGGGCTACGTCGCCGTCGGCGGCTACCGCGCGATGGTTCAGGCCCTCAGCGAGATGACCCCGGCCGATGTGATCGCCGAGATCACCACCAGCGGCCTACGCGGCCGCGGCGGCGGCGGCTATCCGACCGGACTCAAGTGGTCGACGGTGGCCAAGATGCCGGGCGAGCAGAAGTACGTGATCTGCAACGCCGATGAGGGCGATCCGGGCGCGTTCATGGATCGGGCGATCCTGGAATCCGACCCGCATCGGGTGCTCGAGGGGATGGCGATCGCCGCCTATGCGATCGGCGCCGACAAGGGCTATATCTATGTGCGCGCCGAGTACCCGCTGGCCGTCGAGCGGCTCAAGAACGCGATCCGCAAGGCCAAGCGCCAGGGCTTCCTTGGCCATCATATCTGCGAGACCCAGTTCAACTTCGATGTCGAGATCCGCCTCGGTGCCGGGGCCTTCGTCTGCGGTGAGGAGACCGCCTTGATGGCCTCGATCGAGGGCGGCCGCGGCCAGCCCCGTCCGCGCCCGCCCTACCCGGCCGAGTCCGGGCTGTTCGGACGTCCCACGCTGATCAACAACGTCGAGACCTATGCCAATGTCGCCCCGATCGTCAGCGAGGGCGGCGATTGGTTCGCGTCGATCGGCACCGAGCGCTCGGCCGGCACCAAGGTCTTCGCACTGGCCGGCACGATCGAGAACACCGGGCTGATCGAGGTGCCGATGGGCACTACCCTACGCGACATCATCGAGGTCATCGGTGGCGGCATCCCCGATGGCAAGGCGTTCAAGGCGGTGCAGACCGGCGGCCCATCCGGCGGCTGTGTGCCGGCCGATCATCTCGATATCCCGGTGGATTACGACAGCCTGAAGACGCTTGGCACCATGATGGGCTCGGGTGGGATGATCGTGATGGACGAGACCTCGAGCATGGTCGACGTCGCACGCTTCTTCATGGAGTTCTGCATGGATGAATCCTGCGGCAAGTGCGTGCCCTGCCGCACCGGTACCCAGCAGATGCATGCCTTGTTGGACAAGATCGCGAAATCGGAGGCCAGCCACTCCGACCTGGCCCTGCTCGAAGAGCTGTGCGAGGTCGTCCAGGCCACAAGCCTCTGCGGGCTCGGCCAAACGGCGCCCAACCCGGTGATGAGCACGCTGCGCTATTTCCGTGACGAATACGAGGAGAAGCTCGGCCGCTGAATCCGGGGTCAATTCGCCGAGCGCAGCTGCGGTCGGCGTAATTCGAACATCGGCTTGCTCTTGGGGCCGACGCTGTGGAGACCCGGATCGAGCGCACGATCGGACAAGGTTGGCCGGGTACGCAGGAACAGCCGGGACGGAAGGATGCGCCGACCGGTCGTGCGCCCAGTGCCGCTGGCCCTGGCCATCGCCGGGGTCAACGTGACGCCGACAAGCGCCCGAGCCTTCTCCGAGTAGGGCTCGATCCCCTTCCGGCGCAGATAATTCGTTAGCACACGATGGGTATAGCGTTGGGTCTCAGGATAGGTCACGAAGCCGTTGTGGCGGCTCAATGCGCCTTCTCCGGCGTTGTAGGCCATGATGGCCTTACCGATCCCGAACTGCCCCAACAGCCGCTTCAGATGGCGCACACCGGTGCGAACATTGGTCTGCGGATCGAACAGCGCCTCAACCGAATCGACCCCATAATCGGCCGCGGTCTCGGGCATCACCTGCATCAAGCCCACCGCACCGGCGTGGGAGACCGCATGCGGATCATAGGCGGATTCGGCCAGTACCACGGCATCGACCAGATCGATCTCGACGCCGTATTGGTTCGCGATCCGCTCGACCAATGCCTTCAGGGCCTTGCGGCTCGGTACCGGCGTGTCCGGCGGCGTTGGCAAAGCACCGTTGGTCAGGGAACCGGGGTCTGGCACCGGCTTGGCCTCGGCAACCTCGGCCTCGGCGGCCGGCAGCGCAATCAACGTGGTCGTCAACAGGATAAGTCGAGTGAGCGGCCATCGCATTGTGTAGCCTCCTCAAAGCGGTCAGGGTGACAGGCGCTGCGCGAACAATCGCCGATGTGACGGTGCTCACTGGCAGATAGGGCAACGATGCTGCGATACTTCGCCCTTCATCATAGAGGCTAGACTCCTGCTGCCCTAATCGCGCAGCCGAGCCACCATCGCGTCCGCTCGCAACTGTAACCGACTCACGACCAAGTCGCGCAAGCGGGCAACGCCCCTCGACGCCCAGCGCAACACACGCACGATGAGCGACACGATCGAAAACGGCACCATCGCCGAGGTGCAGGGCCGGCGCTGCGTCTATTACGACGGCTACTGGATCAAGTACTACGAGCCGCCTCCAGAGACGCTGGCGGCAAAGAAGGCCTTGATCGAGGCCCTGACGCGCCGACTGTTCAACCATGTCGAGCACGGTATCAATATCCCGGGCATCCGCCTTGCCGAGGCGCGCGCTGCTTACGAGGCGGAAACCAATCCGGAGCGCAAGCGCGTCAATGGTGCCATGCTGGCCGGGGCACTGTTCAACCGCGCGACGACGATCTTCACGAAGCTTGTCGAACTGCAGGCCGACGGCGTCGAGATCGAGCCGGACGATGCCCTGATGCGCGAATGCGGCGACTATCTGCTGGAGGCGCTCGACCTCGGTCATATGGTGCGGCATCGCGGCGGTGATGAAGGCATCGACGAGCTTTGGGGCGAACCATTCAAGGCCTTCAGCCAGCCGATCGCTGCATTCTACGAGAGTCGTTATCTGAAGATCGCGATGACGATGCGCGAGATCGACCGCATCACCGCCACCATCACCACGACCTTCGAGGGCAGCACCCAGGTCAGCGATCTCGCACCCTTGCTGGCCGAGCTCGGCGAGTCGGCCAAGCGCAAATGCGAGATCCTCCGCACCGATCCAGCGATCTTCCAGGTCTGGCCGGCGTTCGTCGTCGCTGGCGATCGGATGCGGAACATCCAACCGCGTGTTTCACCGGCCCCCTCACCCGCCGAGATCCACGAGGCCCAAGAAGGGGCTCGCATCCTCAAATCGAGCGCCGCGCTCGTTTGCCATATGGTGAGGGCGCGCACCCCGATGCCGAAGAGCTGCCGCGAGCTGATCGATACCTGTCACCGCTTCCGCCGCACCTTCATCGAGCCCAAGCTGAAGCAAGCGCAGGCCGGACAGGACAAGGGTTAAGGGCGGCTCAACCTCCTCGGCAACCGGTCGGGCGCAATGCGGACTCTCTCCGTCGCGGGATCTCTCCATCAAGGCCCGACAATGACGCAGTGACATCCCAGTGCGCACCAGCACAGGGCAATATCCTCCCAGTCAATCGGCGCTGCGCGACCGATTCGGCTGGCCTAGCCTTTGCATATGCAGCCGGATATCAGGCCACGACCGGCGCGACCAGGGCGTTCCAGCATGGGTGAGGCGACCAGCAATCCGAAACCGGCCCCGGCAATGGACAGGAATCCTGCCGCCTTCGCACCGACGGAGCGGGCCCCGCGCATCCTGAACCACGACATCATGGGCTGTACGGCCGAGGGGGTGCTCGGAAACCATCTGTACTCCGGGCGCGCGCTTGGCGTCAGCGAGCCCGATGACCTGATCCAGCTGCACCCGGACCTGCGCCCACAATGGGACGGCATCTGCAGCCACTATGATCGGATCGGCCTCTCCTATAGCACGAACGTCATCTGGGACGTCGGCACCCATCAGCTCTCGGCCTACCCGGAGCATGAGCCGTCGGTCTTCTTCTTCGGCGCTGCAGAGCAACGCGTGCGCCCGGACGAACGCTGGCATCAGACCGTCGACTATATCAATTCCAAGAATCGCTTCATGGACTTGGCCGACAATCTCGGGGTACCGGTGCCGAAGACCCTCTGTTTCGACAGGGTTGGCTCAATCGACAACAACGCAGTCGACGCGGCGCCCTATCCCTGCTATCTCAAGGCCGCGGTCTCGGTCTCCGGCGTCGGCATCTATCGCTGCGAGGGGCCGCAACAGCTTCGCGCTGCAATCACGGCCTTCGATCCCGGAGTCCCCGTCCAGATCCAGCAGGAGGTCCTGACCGACTCGTTTCTGAACCTCCAGTACGAGGCGACCGACGGCCAAGCCGCTCGCGTTGCCGCCACTGAGCAGGTGCTCGACGGCTGCGTTCACCAGGGCAATCGGCATCCTGTCCCAGCGCCGCCTTGGGAACAGGTCGACCCGATGGCGCAGTGGCTCGTCGAGCAAGGCATCCGCGGCCTGTTCGCTTTCGATGTCGCGGTGCTCGACGGTCGCGCCGACACGAAACATCTGGCGATTGAATGCAACCCGCGGTGGAACGGGGCCTCCTACCCGACCATGATCGCCCGCAAGCTCGGCATCGATTATTGGCTCGCGCGCACCTTCCCGACCCGCCACCGGATGCTCGCGGATATCGATCTGAGCGGCATCGAGTTCGACGCCGCCACCGGCACCGGCGTCATCCTGGTGAATTGGGGGCCCGTGCTGGTCGGAAAACTGCTCGTACTCCTTGCAGGCGATCCAGATCAGCAGCAACATCTGGAACGGGCATTGGGCCAGCGCCTCTGAAGAACGCACATCCGCATGATCGATACCTATTCCCTGATGATCCATGGTGGCGCCGGTGCGCTCGACAATGTAGCCGACGAGCGCATCGCTGTGCGCTACCTCGAGAGCATGCGGGTGATCCTCGAGCACGGCCGTGCCATCCTCGAGCGTGGTGCGAGCGCAATCGAAGCGGTCGAGAGCTGCGCCTCGCAGCTCGAAGACGACCCCTTGTTCAACGCCGGATGCGGCTCGGTACTGAACGAGAACGGCAAGGTCGAGATGGACGCCGGCATCATGGACGGCCGCGACCTCTCTGCTGGCGCCGTTGCCGGCATCAGCAATATCGCCAACCCGGTGCAGCTGGCGCGACTGATCATGGACGGCAGTGAGCACGTGATGCTGTTCGGCGACGGCGCCCTCGAGTTCGCGCGGCATTGCGACGTGCGGCTGACACCAGACCACTACTTCTTCACGCCAGACCGGATCAAACAGCTCGAACAGGCACGCCTTCACCACCGGATGATGCTCGATCACGACGAAGACGGCGAGGACCAGAAGTACGGGACCATTGGGGCCGTCGCGCGCGACCGTCATGGCAACCTCGCCGCCGCCACATCGACCGGTGGCATCGTCAACAAGCGCATGGGCCGGGTCGGCGACTCACCGATCGTCGGCGCCGGTGTCTATGCCGACAATGAGAGCTGCGCCATCTCGGCCACCGGATTTGGTGAGGACTTCATGCGAACCGTCTTCGCAAAGACCATCGCCGATCGGATCGAGTTCTGTGACAGCGACGCCCGCTCAGCGGTCGACGACGGACTCGCCTACCTCACCCGCAAGGTCCGCGGCCGCGGCGGCGTCATCTGCATCGATCGCAACGGCTGTTGTGCCAGCGGCATGACGACCAAGAAGATGATCCACGGTTGGATCGAGCACGGCGGCGAGACCACTTGCCGGTTCTAGGTCAACCCTCCTCTCGCATCAGACAGTCAGACTTCAGAGAGCAGCGGCCGCACTGCGGCTTACGGGCGCGACACAAGTCTTTGGCGTGCCGAACGATCAGTGCGTGGTACTCGTTCAGGCTGACGCTATCCGGCCCGATCGCGCGCTCGACCCTCTCTCGAATGGTCTCATAGCCCTCATCACCATCGAGCAGGCCCATGCGCCGGAATAGCCGCCGCGTGTAGGCATCGACCACGAACACCGGGCGATCGAACGCATAGAGCAGGATATCGTCGGCAGTCTCGGCACCAACCCCAGGGATTGTTAGCAGCCATGCGCGCAGGTGCGGGGTCGCCCAGGTCGCAAGCACGGATTCGCCGCCCGCCGCGAGCAGTGCATCGCAGAACGCGCGCAGCCGCCGCGCCTTGACGTTGAAGTAACCGGACGGGCGGATCGCCTCGGCGAGCGCCGCCTCCTCCAGCTCGAGCAGCGCCTCGGGCGCCAGCGCAATACGGTCCTTCAAGCGGCCCAACGCCCGCTCGACATTGGTCCAGGCGGTGTTCTGGGTCAAGATCGCACCCAGCATCACCTCGAAGGGGGTTTCGGCCGGCCACCAACCCTGTTCGCCGTAGGTTGCGAACAGGCGCTCGTAGAGCATCCTGATCGCGTCATCGGTACCCGGGCGCGCCTCGACGCTCGCCGCAACGGCTCTATCCACCGCTCGCTCCGGTCATCAGCCCCTCAGAGCGACCGCCCTTTGCGGATCACCACGATACCGTCGTCCGAGACCTCGAAACGCTCGGCATCGGCGCGGCGATCCTCGCCGATCCTCGCACCAGGCGGGATCACGACGTCCTTATCACAGATGCAGCGCCGCACCCGGGCATTGGCGCCGACGCGAACGCCCTCGAATAGGATCGCTTCATCGACGATGGCGCCATCCTCGACCTCGACCCGCGGGTAGAGCACCGAATGACTCACACCGCCACCACGGATGACCGTACCAGCCGCCAGCATCGAGTTGACGAAGATCCCCTCGTTGCCGGAGCTCGGGCCGGGGACGGTGCGCGCCGGCGGATACTGTCCCTGATAGGTCAGGATGTTCCAGTCGGCCTGATAGAGGTCGAGCGGGGATTCGGCCTTCAACAGGTCCATGTTGGCGCGAAAATAGGCATCGGTGGAACCGAGGTCGCTCCAGTAGCGATCCGGGGTCACCCGCCCGCGCTCACCGCCGAAGCGATAGGCCGAGGGTTGCAGGGGCGTGTCGATGCGGCCCTCGAGAAACGGCGTCAGGAACTGCGTGGTCAGATCGACCCCGGATTCCATCTCGACCTCGGTCACGGCAGCCAGGCGCTCGATCTGCTCGAGCAAGAGCGCCTTGTCGATCAGCACCACGCCCATGGTCGACGCATAGGGTTCATCGCCCTCGCCCCGCGGGGATAGGCCGAGGATGCGATCGGCCTCGTCGAGCTTGACCTCGATACCGCCGCTCGCCGTCCCGACACCGGCCTGGCGCAATGCGCAGGTCAGGCCGCCGCCCTGCTCGCGGTGGAACCGGATCAGCTCGGCATAATCCATCCGGTACACCAAGCCGCCGTCGAGCAACAGGACGGTATCGGCCTGACTGCGCTCGATCAGGTAGCAGTTCTGGCGCAATGCATCGATCGCATTACGATACCAACCGCTCTCGTAGCGCATCTGGGGTGGTACGGCCGTGATGAACTCACCGAGCTCGGCATTGAATAACGACCAGCCGTTGCGCAGGTGCTTGTGCAGCGAGTGCGATTTGTACTGGCTCAGGATCAAGACCTGGCGCAGCCCCGAATGCAGGCAGTTCGCGAGAGTGAAATCGATCACACGGTACTTACCCGCAACGGGCACCGCGGCCTTGCAACGATGCTCTGTCAGCGGTCGTGGCGTACCGCGCTCGGCGGCGAATACGAAGGTCAGCGTCTTGGAAGGCATGGGTGTTCTCGAGCAAACTTCGGCCGTTTACCGCTCTGCTCCCCGGCGCCCGGAACGCCCCTTCAGGGCCGAGAACGGGCGGACGCAGGGCTCGGGCGCTGTACAAGGGCGCCAGCCGGACGGTCATGATCACGAGGCTCGCCCGACACCAGCATCAAGCCCGAACGCCCCTGAACGATGCTGAGCGCATTGTAGGCCAATGCCGCCGCGCCGAGGAGCAGCACAACCAGTAGTACCAAGCGATGCGACGACATGGCGGTCACCATCAAGCCGGGCGGGATGGAAACGGGCCAAGAGGCAGGCGCCCGATGGGCGCCGCGCTTGACGCGCTAGCATTGCGCAGTGCGCCGCCGATGCGCATCAAGTTGGTGCGCACAGTCAGCGCTGCGGGGCACTTCTAGACCGGGCCGGTGATTCAGCTCGTGCTTGCCATGGCCATCCGATCCAGTGCGGCACTCGGCTGCGGCAAGCGCGCTTCGACCAACAGTGACTGACCAGACATCGCCTCAGTTTGCGGCAGGCCCATCAGCTCGAGCACCGTTGGGGCCACATCCGCGAGACCGCCGCTCGGGCGCAGCACCCAGCGCTCCTGATCCACGACCAGGAACGGGACCGGGTTGGTCGTATGCTGGGTATGGGGCTCATCGGTCTCGGGGTCGGCCATCATGTCGCAGTTGCCATGATCAGCGGTCAGGAGGGCCGAATAGCCATGCGCCACGGCGGCATCGAGCACCCGCCCGGCCTGGTGGTCGACGACCTCGACCGCATGGATCACCGCATCCATGAAACCGGTGTGGCCGACCATATCGCCGTTGGCGAAGTTGACCACGATGAAGCCATAGCGCTCCGATTCGATCGCCTCGACCACCGCATCGCCGACCTGTGCCGCGCTCATCTCCGGCTTCAGGTCATAGGTCTTGACCATTGGGGACGGGATCAATCGATGCACCTCACCCTCCGCCGGTTCTTCCTGTCCGCCGTTGAAGAAGAAGGTGACATGGGCGTACTTCTCGGTCTCAGCGCAATGGAACTGCTCGATGCCTTCGGCGCTGATCAGCTGGTTCAGGGTCACCGAGGGCTTCTCCGGATCGAACGCATGCGGCAGACCAAAGGTCCTGTCGTAGACCATCATGCAGGTCAGATCACAGAGCGGCGCGTCACCACGGTCGAAGCCCTCGAAGCCCGGCAATGCCAGGGCCGCGGCGATCTGACGCGGGCGGTCCTTGCGGAAGTTGAACAGGACCATCGGGTCATCGGCCTGAAGGCCGTGCCAATCGCCGATGACGCTCGGGTGGACGAACTCATCGCCCTCACCAGCAGCATAGGCCGCATCGATCGCCGCCCGGGCAGTCGGCGCGCTGCGTCCCTTGCCGAGCACGATCGCGCGCCAGGCGCGCTCGGTGCGATCGAAACGCCGGTCGCGGTCCATGGCATAGTAACGACCGCTGACGGTGACGATCGCTCCGCCCGCCCCATCGAGCGCTTCCTCGACATCGCCGAGGCTGTTGAGCACCGACTTCGGTGGGGTATCCCGCCCATCGGTGATCATATGCACCAATGGCGTCACACCCTCACGCCGGCAGAGCTCGATCAATGCCAGCAGATGTCGCGAGTGGCTGTGGACGCCTCCTTCCGAGACCAGCCCCAGCAACTGCAGCGGCCGCCCCTTCGCCTTGGCCGAGCTCACCGCAGCGCACAGCGCCGGGTTGTCGAAGAAGCTCCCGTCCGCGATCGCGTCGTCGATCAGCACCAGATCCTGGCGCAGCGCGCTCCCGCTGCCGAGGGTCATATGACCCACCTCGGAGTTGCCCATCTGCCCTACCGGCAGACCCACGCCGCTTCCGGATGCGTTGAGCTGGGTGAAGGGGTAACGGAAAAAATACTCATCGAGCCGCGGCGTACGCGCCTGAGCCATGGCGTTATGGAGCTTGCTCGGGTTGATGCCAACGCCGTCGAGGATGACCAAGACGACTGGTCGCCGTGGGACTGTCGACTTTACTGAGGTATTCATGATCGGATTCCGTAGAGAGCAGCCTGTCGCGTGCGAGTCGTTTCGTTGCGAGTCGTTTCGTTGCGAGTCGTTTCGTTAGGAATGAAGCAAACCGCGTTCCTTTTCCACCCCGGTTCGATGACAATGATTCCAAGACCGGCGGTGACGGCGGCGAAACGCCCTGGCGACGATGCGCCGGTCAGGCGCTGCGCTGCCAGGCCGCCTGCACCATCAGCCGCTTCATCTCGGCGACAGCCCGCTCCAGGCCCGAGAACAGCGCCCGCGCGACGATCGCATGACCGATATTGAGCTCACGGACGCCGGGCAGCGCCGCAATCGCCTCGACGTTGGGATAATCGAGACCGTGCCCGGCATTGACCTGCAGCCCGAGCTTCCTCCCTCTGCCCACCGCCTCGGCGATTCGCTGCAGCTCCTCGCGCCGCGCGGCTGGTGTCATGGCATCGGCATAGCGGCCGGTGTGGATCTCGACCACGGGCGCCCCGACCTCGACCGCCGCCTCGAGCTGAGCGGGCTCCGGATCGATGAAGAGCGAGACGCGCACGCCGGCCTCGGTCAGCATCGCGCTCAGTTCCCGCAGCTTGTCGACCTGTCCGGCGACATCGAGGCCGCCCTCGGTCGTGAGCTCTTCGCGCCGCTCTGGCACCAGACAGCAGTCGCTCGGACGAACCTCGGTCGCGATGCGTCCCATCTCGGGGGTCGCCGCCATCTCGAGATTCATCCGCGTCTGCAGGATGCCTTTCAGCAGATGCACATCGCGATCCTGGATATGACGGCGATCCTCGCGCAGGTGCAGCGTGATCGCATCGGCCCCGGCCTGCTCGGCGACGAGCGCGGCCTGGATCGGCTCGGGATAACGGGTGCCGCGTGCGGCGCGAATCGTAGCGATATGGTCGATGTTGACGCCGAGCAGGATCGGCGCACCGGTTAACTCTGCCATGTTGGCTCCTGGAATGCCGGTCGGTCTAGACCGAGGATTGGTTTGATGGAAGCGGATCAGCTCGTGCGCCGTCGGAACAGCGCTCGGCTCTTGAGCGGCTTCGGCCCCAGATGTGGCGCCAGCGCAGCACGCATCAGATCGCGCGCAGCACGCGCATCGGCAGCGGTCAGTGCCGCCCCCGCGGTCAGCCGAGCCAGCAGCGCGCCGCTGACCGTCACGCCGGGCGTATCCGGTGCTGCATCGGCGACGCCCGCGGGCTGAGCGATCAGCCCGCTCTGGGGCTCAAAGCGATACCAGCGCCCGCGCGCCAGCGGCGCACCTTGCGCATCCCGAGTGAGGTCCGGTGCATACCCCAGCTCTTCAAGCAGACGCAGCTCGAAACGACGCAGGACCGGCTCGATCGGCGCCGCGACCAGGTCGCCCAGGGCCTGCTGATAGAACACGAACAAGGCCTCGTGCGGGTCGTCGCGCTCGATCAGCCGCAGCATCAGCTCGTTCAGGTACAGGCCGCAATAGAGCCGTTCACCGGCAAGCGCCAAGGCCGGGCCCGCCGCCTCCGCCGCGGTCAGGGTCTTGACCTCGCCGCGTCCACTCCAGCCGAGCCACAACGGCTGGAAGGGCTGCAACAGCAACGCCGCCGGCGAGCGTCCGCGCGCGGCGGTCTTAGCGCCTTTGGCGACGATCGCCAGCCGTCCGGCCTCGGCGCTGAAGACCTCGAGCAGCAGGCTCGTATTGCGATAGTCGCGCCGGTGCAGCACAAAGCCACGCCGCAGCGAGCGATGACTCATCAACGCTTAGTATTCACCGTAACCGAGGCTTGCAAGGGCGGCCTCGTCGCTGCTCCAGCTGTGCTTGACCTTGACCCAGACCTCCAGGTGCACCGAGCGCCCGAACAGCTTCTGCATCTCCAGCCGCGCTTGCGACGCCGCCGCCTTCAGGGCTTCGCCCCCGCGGCCGACGATGATCGCCTTCTGGCTCTCGCGCTCGACCCATACCAGCGCATGGATGCGCGCTCTCGCCTCGCCGTCCGCGCTCTCGGTCGGCTCCAGCTTGAACGACTCGATCTCGACCGTGCTTCGATACGGTAGCTCCTTTCCGTAACGCTGCATCAGCTGCTCGCGCAACAGTTCAGCGGCGAGGAAGCGCTCTGAGCGGTCGGTCAGTTGATCCGGTGGAAACAGGTTCTCACCGATCGGAAGGGCCGCCAGCACCGCTGCCTCGAGCCGGTCGACCTGCTCGCCGTCCAGTGCCGAGACCGGCACCATCGCAGAGAACGCGTAGCGCTGCGATAACGTCTGTAAGAACGGCAGCAAACGCGGCTTCTCGGTGATCCGATCGCATTTGTTGATTGCAACGATCACCGGTGTGCCGGCCTCCGCGACCGCCTCCAGTGCCATCCGATCCTCGTCGTTGAAGCGCAGCGCCTCAACGACCAGCAGCACCAGATCGACATCGGAGAGGATCGCTCGCGCAGCCCGGTTCAGGTAGCGATTGAGTGCGTTACCTCCGCGCTGGTGCAGCCCAGGCGTATCCACATAGAGGATCTGACCGCCGCTTAGCGTCGAGACCCCCAGGATGGTATGGCGCGTCGTCTGCGGCTTGTGCGAGGTGATCGCGAGCTTCTGGCCGAGCAGCCGATTCAAGAGTGTCGACTTGCCGACATTGGGCCGCCCGACGATGGCGACATAGCCACAGCGATTCTCGCTGCGGGCGGTCTCGCACACCTCAGCCGACTGTTCCTCAATCGGGAGATCCTGCTTGCCATCCCGGCTCACGCTTCCTCCTGCTCGATCAGCTGTGTCAGCATGGTCTCGGCCGACTGCTGCTCGGCGCGCCGCCGACTCGAGCCATCGCCGATACAGCTGCGCTCCTCGTCCGCTAGGCGACAGCGAACCTGGAAACGCTGCGCATGCTGCTCGCCGGTGATCGCGATCACCTCGTATTCGGGCAGACTGCGTCGGCGGGCCTGCAGCCACTCCTGGAGCCGGGTCTTCGGGTCCTTGCCGGCATCGCGGTTGGCGACTTCGGCGAGGGCATCGGTGAACACACGCAGGATCATCTGCTTCGCACAAGCGAAACCCTGATCGAGATAGATCGCGCCGATCAATGCCTCGAGCGCATCGGAGAGCACCGAATCGCGGGCGTGCCCGCCGGAGCGCAGCGCGCCAGGGTCCAGGCGCAGATAATCGCCGAGCGCGAGGGTCCGCGCGATCCGTGCCAGCGCCTCGCGATTGACCAGGGTCGCGCGCCGCCGGGTCAGATCGCCCTCGCTGGCATCGGGGAAGCGCTGCAACAGCACCTCAGCGATGACGAAGCCCAGCAGCGCGTCGCCTAGGAACTCCAGCCGCTCGTTGTTGACCGGCCCGGCGCTGCGATGCGTCAACGCCTGTTCGATCAGTGCCGTCGACTCGGGCTTGCGGCCGATGAGTGAATGGACGAGACGGTTCGGATCGGCCATCAGGGTCGGGGCGGAAACGGCACACGATGCTCGAAATGCATCAGCACATCGACGTTGAAGCCGAGATGCTCTTGCGCCTGGTAATCGAGCACGAGAAAGACCTCATTGCCTTCGCGCTTGATCTGAAAATCGGATTTGTCCACCGTGCGGACCCCATCGATATAGAGTTGCCGCGAAACGGCCGCCAGCACCTGCCGCGTGCCGGCGCCGCGCAGCTCCGGTTTCTCGATGACGCGATCCATCAAGGAGCGCACCTGAAAATAGGTCATATAGGATGGGCCCATTCTGACCAATAGGGTCACAAAGAAGGCGGCCAACGCCAGCACAATCAGGATACCCGCCAGCCCGACCCCTCGCTGGGCGCGTGCTCGCGCGGCCGCGCAGCAAGCGGTTCCGACTGGGCTCGTCAATGGATCACGTCTCCGATCCGCCCGAGATTGACAGGAAAGCCATCGCGGCCGCCGTCCCAGCTCATCCAGATCGCAAACGCCTTGCCGACCAGATTCTCCTCGGGCACGAAGCCCCAGCAGCGGCCATCGTTGCTGTTGTCACGGTTGTCCCCCATCACGAAGTAGCTCTCTTCGGGCACAGTCACCGGGCCGTCCGCAAGCACCCGGCAGGCGCGCGGAAAATCCCCGGTGCGGGGGTTGATGAGGATCTCGTGCTCCCGATCGTCGATCTTCTCGATCGCCTCGAGCAGACCGGTGGGCCGACCGTTCTCGCCGACGTAGTTGCCGAGCGGGATCTGCCCCAGTGGCTCGCCGTTGAGATAGACCGTCTTGTCCCGGTAGTAGACTTGGTCGCCAGGGACGCCGATGACCCGCTTGATGTAATCGACCGACTCGTCCTGCGGGAAGCGGAAGACGATGACATCGCCCCGCTCCGGCTCACCGAGCTCGACGAATTTGCTGTTCAGCACCGGCCAGCGCAGGCCGTAGGCGAACTTGTTGACGAGGATGAAATCGCCGACGAGCAGCGTCGGCATCATCGAGCCGGATGGAATCCGGAACGGCTCCACCACGAACGAACGCAGCAAGAGCACGATCAGGATCACCGGGAAGAACGAGCGCGCATATTCGACCAGCACCGGCTCTTTGTAACCGCCTGCCGATGCTGGCGCGGTTTCATCCGATGCCCCGCTCGCGGCGGCCGTTGCGATGCGGCGCCGTTTTGGAGCAAAGAACAGCGCGTCGATCAGCCAGATGCCGCCCGTCAGAGCGGTGGCGGCGACAAGGAATGTCGGGAAGTCGAAGCTCATAGTCTGATTGCGTCTCCTGACCGGATCGGCGCTCCGAGCGCCCACCCTCCCTCAGGGTCAGGACCGGACCGCAAAAACCTCAATTATCCCTACTGGACTGAAGCACCGCAAGAAATGCCTCCTGCGGGATCTCGACGCGCCCGACCTGTTTCATCCGTTTCTTCCCCGCCTTCTGCTTCTCGAGCAGCTTGCGCTTGCGGGTCACATCACCGCCGTAGCATTTCGCGGTGACGTTCTTGCGCAGCGCCTTCACCGTGCTCCGGGCGATGATCTTGGTGCCGATCGCGGCCTGGATCGCGACCTCGAACATCTGCCGCGGGATCAGCTCCTTCATCCGTTCGGCCAGATCCCGGCCGCGATGGACCGAATTAGACCGGTGCACGATCAGCGACAGGGCATCGACGCGCTCACCGTTGATCAGCAGGTCCAGTTTGACCAGATCAGCCGCATCGAAGCGCTTCAGTTCGTACTCGAACGACGCGAACCCGCGGCTGACCGACTTCAGCCGATCGAAGAAATCGAGCACGACCTCGTTGAGCGGCAGCTCATAGGTCACCTGAACCTGGCCGCCAAGGAACTGGATGTTCTTCTGCACCCCGCGCTTCTCGACACAGAGGTTGATGACGCCGCCGAGCATGTCCTGCGGCACCAGGATATGCGCCTCGATGATCGGCTCGCGGATCTCGGCGATCTGAGACAGCTCCGGCAGGTTGGCCGGATTGTCGACATTGATCACCTCACCATCGGTCAGCACGACCTCGTAGACGACCGTCGGCGCGGTCGTGATCAGATCGAGATCGTATTCGCGCTCGAGCCGCTCCTGGATGATCTCCATGTGCAGCATCCCGAGGAAGCCGCAGCGGAAACCGAAGCCGAGCGCCTGTGAGGTCTCGGGCTCGTAGAACAGCGCCGATTCGTTGAGGCGCAGCTTCGCGAGCGCATCGCGCAGGTCCTCGTAGTCATCCGAGGACACCGGGTAGAGTCCGGCGAAGACGCGCGGACGGATCTCGCGGAAGCCGGGCAGGCGCGCGCTGGCCGGATTCTCAGCACCGGTGATGGTATCGCCGACCGGCGCGCCGTCGATCTCCTTGATACCGGCGGCGACGAAGCCGACCTCGCCCGGGCCGAGCTGCTCGCGCGGGGTCTTCTTCGGCGTGAAGATGCCGATGCTGTCGGCTTGGTGCACCCGCCCGACCGACATCACCTTGATCTTGTCGCGTCGCTTGAGCGTCCCCTCCTTGACCCGGATCAG
Source organism: Halochromatium glycolicum (assembly GCF_016584085.1). Classification (GTDB taxonomy): domain Bacteria; phylum Pseudomonadota; class Gammaproteobacteria; order Chromatiales; family Chromatiaceae; genus Lamprobacter; species Lamprobacter glycolicus. The sequence goes on from NZ_NRSJ01000027.1 coordinate 26,991, forward strand.
CGAGACGACCCCCACATAGGGATCGAACCAGGAATCGATGATCAGCGCGCGCAGCGGCGCATCGGCATCGCCGACCGGCGGCGGGACCTTGGCCACCAGCATCTCCAGCAGCTCGGGGATACCGAGCCCGGTCTTGGCGCTGACCCGCAGCGCGTCCTCGGCCTCGAGACCGATGATCTCTTCGATCTCATTCATCACGCGCTCCGGCTCAGCCGACGGCAGATCGATCTTGTTCAAGACCGGCAAGACCTCGAGGCCGAGATCGATCGCGGTATAGCAGTTGGCGACGCTCTGCGCCTCGACCCCTTGCGCCGCATCGACCACCAGCAGCGCCCCCTCACAGGCGGCCAGCGAGCGCGAGACCTCGTACGAGAAATCGACGTGGCCCGGCGTGTCGATGAAGTTGAGCTCGTAGACCTGCCCGTCCTTAGCCGGATAGTCGAGGGTGACACTTTGCGCCTTGATCGTGATGCCGCGCTCGCGCTCGAGGTCCATCGAATCGAGCACTTGATCGGACATCTCCCGGTTGGTCAGACTCCCGCAGTGCTGGATGAAGCGGTCGGCGATGGTCGACTTTCCGTGGTCGATGTGGGCGATGATGGAGAAGTTACGGATGTGACTGAGATCGGCCATCGGCAGACAATATCCTCGGGTATCCGATCGGGCAACCTGTTTCCCCGGGCGATCGGACCCCGGCACAGGACAGGAGGGTACTCGGCGACGCGGACCCCCTACTCGGGCGGCACGCGCAGCGCATAGAACATGCGTCCGTCGCCGCGCTGGACCAGCATCGCCACCGACTGTCCGGCTGGCAGCGCCTGAACCATGCGCTCGAACGCCGACGGTCCGGTGACCGGATCATTGCCGAGGGCGAGGATGACATCCCCCGCGCGCAGGCCGCCGCGTTCGGCTGGGCCGGTCTCGACCCGATCGACCAATACGCCACCTTCGTCGATACCGAGCACCTCGCGCTGATCCTTCGGCACCGCCTTGATCACCAGACCAAGCCGATCTGCAGCCGGTGGCGTCGGATGACCGGACGCGATCAAGCTCGTCTCGTCATCGGGCAGCTCGGCCAGGGTCACGGCAATCGTCTGGCGTTCACGATCACGCAGGATCTCAACGTCGACGGTCACATCGACCTTGGTTGCACCGACCAATGGGGGCAGATTACTCGAGGTCGGCACCTCGACGCCATCGAAGGCCAGAATGATATCACCGGCCCGCAAACCAGCCTCCGCAGCGGGACTGCTCGGCAGGACCTCGGAAACCAGCGCACCTACCGGGTGCGGCAGTCCGAACGGTTCGGCGAGATCCCGCGTCACGTCTTGGACCAGCACGCCGAGCCAGCCCCGACTGACCCGTCCCTTGTCCATGAGCTGCTCGACGACATCGACCGCGACATCGATCGGAATCGCGAAAGACAGTCCCATAAAACCGCCGGTGCGGCTATAGATCTGGGAGTTCACGCCAACGACACGGCCTTGGAGATCGAACAGCGGACCGCCCGAGTTGCCCGGATTGATCGCGACATCGGTTTGGATGAAAGGCACGTAGTTCTCCGAAGGCAACGCACGCCCCTTGGCGCTGACGATCCCTGCGGTGGCTGAATGCTCGAAGCCGAACGGGGAACCGATCGCGAGCACCCAGGCCCCGACCTCGACCGCATCCGAATCCCCGAGTTCGACTGCGGGCAGGTCTTCGGCATCGATCTTCACCAATGCGATATCACTGCGTTCATCGCTTCCGATGATCTCCGCGACGAACTCGCGCCGGTCGCTCATCCGAACAATGATCTCATCAGCAGCCTCGACCACATGCGCATTCGTGAGCACATAGCCGTCGGAGCTCAGGATGAAGCCCGATCCGAGCGAGCGTCCTAGATCACCCTCATCGGGTAATGGCCCCTCATCGCCGAAGAAACGACGAAAGAAATCGTAGAGCGGGCTATCCTCCGGCAGGCCGTGCTCGTCCTCGAAATCCTGCGGCCCAGCGCCATAGCGCTGCTTGCTACTGATGTTGACGACCGACGGGCCAAAGCGTTTAACCAGCGGAGTGAAATCCGGGAGCCCGGTGACGAGCGCTGTCGAGCCGCGCGAAGACCCCGCTGGCGGCTGAGCAAACGCCTCCCCCCCGTGCGGCGTGGTCAAGAAGGCACTCAGGGTGCAAAAACCGATGAGCACGAGCAGGAGCCAAGACCGTTTGCACATACCTAAGGTCGAATCGACACGAAATGGGACAACACCAGCGACGCCACGCTGGACTCATCGTTAACGATAACAGAACGGATCGGGCCAAAGCGGACTGGTGGCCGCGGGAACGCCCGAGACTGAGGCGGGGCTTAGGGCAGAATAGTGGAGGCGATGTGAGACGGGTTCAGTGTGTGCTCGGGAGACCGACTGCCAGACTACCTGTGACGCGGCGCAGCAAGACGGCGCGCCACTGGGGGTCCGCCGCAAGCCGACGGCTATAGAATCGGGTGCCAAGCAGACCGATCCCAAGCCCGATGAGCCCGCCCAAGAGCGGGAGCGCTTCCCCAACAGAGGCATCATTCACGAGCAGGTCGCCGATGATGCCGCCACTCAGCAGGCCGAGCAGTGGGAGCATATAGGCTGCAACAGCAGCCTTCAGCAACGCCCCCTCAGGAATCCCGATCACGACCTCATCGCCCACGCGAGCATCAAGCTTGTTGGCGAGCACGAGCCGCTGCGGACGCCGCCCCAGCACACGATCGAGCAGTGACACGCCACAGCCAGACCGCGCACTGCAGGCGTTGCAGCTCGCGCGACGATGGATCTCGACCTCAATGATTCCCGCCTCAGCGGCGACGACAACGGCGTTCTCTTCGATCATCCCGAAATCTTGCGCGTATCAACCGACTCTGGCAAGTCAGTGTGCCGGGCCTTCATTGACGGTCACCGCCTCGGCAATTGCCTGTACGGTCTGCAGAGGCACTTCGCCAACGACCGTCACCTGGTGATGATCGAGTATTCGACCGGCCGCATTGACCGCTCCGATGCGCTTGGTGCCCGCGAACCCCTGCCCGCGATCGGGCTCGATATAGACCGACACCGCCGAGAGACCGTCAGTTATCATGAACCAGCGGCGGGCGTGCTCGCCGTCGAGATCGACCGAATCGCCTGCCGTAACACGGTAGCCGGCTGGGAGTTCGGCGAAGGTCCAGGGCCCGGCCCGCACGTCGGAGCGCGTCAGGGCCGATTCGGCGCGGAGCCTGCTGGCGCTCATATCCGCGCCATCCCCGCCATCAGGCCCAGCCTGGGCCAGCACGGCACTGGGCGCAGGCGCTGCGCCGAGAGCGGGCGGCTCGTCGCCCTGTTCGAGGAAATCAACCTCGGTGAACATGACCTGCTCGATCGGGGTCGCCGCACTGTTCATCAGATCGGTCTTCAATGGCAGACCGGTCGCTTCGTCGATGAAGAAGCGGTACCCGTAGCGTAGGTCATCCTTCGGTATGATCCCGATAACCCGGGTATCACGTCCGGCCACGCGCGAGCGCCCCAGCGGATGGATCAGGTAGTGCGGTTGCAACCGCTCGATTTCCAGTGGTCCGGGATGCAGTGTTGCGGCCGAGTGCGGAGGGTGCCGTGGCACCGAGATCGCCCGGGCATCGGGGAGCACGCAGGTCACGCGCTGGTGGCTCCGGGCCACCGCCCGGATAGGGCCACTGAGCGCAAGAAGGCTTTCGCGCGGCTGGCCGTTCTCGATACGGTGGGCGATTCGCAGCGTCGAGAGCTCATGTCCATGCAGATAGACCAGCGTGCCCTCGTACTCGAGCTTCGTCAGCGCCCGCGCCATACGCGCAAGCCAATCCACTGGTGAATAGTCATTGCTGCCAACTTGCTGATCCGCCGCCGATGCGGCCGCGAGCGCGAGTCCGAAACCGACGAAGACAAGCCCAGCCGTGACACGGTGCAGGGCGGCGCCTCGCATCCGTTTAACGCACGCCACTTTGACCAACCACAGCCGCATACGGAATAAAGCCGGTTAGGCCGGAGGCCGAAGCCCGTTCCCGGTGGTCGACGAGCAGCGCGTCCAGCTCAGTCGAGTCCGCCGGATCACCCATCGACCATTGCGCGACCAGGCTGGGCTCGACCGCGTCTGAGGCACCCTCGACCGACTGTGAGCCGTCCGCAGCATCTGCCAGGATCGGGTCCGCCCCCCCTGCTCCTGGCCCTGAGAGCAGACTCGGGCCGACGAGCACGGCAACCGCAACCAGACTCGCCGCCAGCGCCAGTGCAGCGGCAGGGCGATTGATCGGGCGCACCCGCGAACTAGGCTTCCGCTGCCGCAACAGCATGACCGGCTCGTTCGACAGTGTACCGGCGACCCGGCCGCTGATCGCCCGCGCACCGGACAGCATCGGCTCACCGCGCAGGATCTGACCGATCAGTAGACCCCGTTCGAAGCGATCGCGGAGCGCTGCATCCTGTCCCGCTGCCCGGATCGCTTCGTCGAACCCGCCAGGACCCGGTTCACCGTCAATGAGCGCCGCTAGATGCCGTTGGTCCGATGTTGATGTCGTCATGTTATCGCCTTCACACGCCAGTCGTTCATGGATCGGAATGACCGAGTGCCGTTATCTCGAAGCCATCCGGACTTGCCGGCCCCACCCCTATCCCTCGAGCAATGGCCGCAAGCGCTTGTCGATCGCCTCGCGCGCGCGAAAGATGCGCGAGCGAACGGTCCCGATTGGACAGTCCATCGCGGTCGCGATCTCCTCATAGCTCATGCCATCGATCTCACGAAACATGATCGCCGTCCGCAGATCGTCAGGCAGCGCATCAAGGGCCGCCTGCACGGTCCCTGCTATCTCGTCGCTGAGTGCCTCACGTTCCGGGGTGCCGCTATCGCGCAGCGGCGTGCCGAGGTCCATCTGTTCGGCGAGCTCGGCGTCGACGTCATCGCCCGGGGGCCGCCGACTCTGGGCGACCATGTGATTCTTGACCGTATTGATCGCGATCCGGTAGATCCAGGTGTAGAACGCCGATTCGCCGCGGAAGCCCGGCAGCGCGCGATAGGCCTTTAGGAAGGCATCCTGCGTCACATCCAGCACCTCGGCGCTGTCACGGAGATAACGGCCCACCAGTGCCGCGATCTTCTGCTGGTACTTGAGCACCAGTAGATCGAATGCACGACGATCGCCGGCCTGAGCACGCTCCACGAGCGCTTGATCGATCTCGCGCTCAGACACGCGGATCGCCCCGAGCCTGCAGTTGCCAGCTTGCCTGGCGCATTGACACCACCTCGCAAAAGAAAGTTCGCAGCGTGCTGCGGGACCGATTGATGTGACGCAACGACCGCCGCTTCTGATCGGGCTGCCTAACCATGACCCATTCAGCCGCTGGCTTAGTCTACTATCTGTTCACCTTCAAACATGAACAAGCCCAGACAGCTTCCGCTGAAGGACGACACAGGCCGCTCATGATCGCTCGAGAGGCGACGTCGTCGCGCGCCTGCGGCATACTGCACTTGAAAGCGCGTTCTGAAGACCGATCACCTGCTGTCGGCCGAGACCGTGCGAGCAGTCGGAGTGATCATGTCCAATCCCAATCGCCATGACGTCCTGATCATCGGCAGCGGCGCCGCCGGCCTGAGCCTGGCGCTGCGGCTCCCCTCCCAACTCTCGGTCGCCGTGATCTCCAAACGCGAGCTCCAGGAGGGCAACACCCTCTATGCGCAAGGCGGCATCTCCGCGGTCTTGAACGCCACCGACACCGTCGACGCCCATGTACAGGATACCCTGAAGGCCGGCGACGGGCTCTGCGACGAGGCCACCGTGCGCCTGGTCGTCGAGCGCGGACCGGCCAACATCCATTGGCTGCTCGACGCCGGCGTCCAGTTCACGCGCGACGACAGCGCGACCGATTCCAGCGGCTACCACCTGACGCGCGAGGGCGGTCATACCCACCGGCGCGTCATCCATGCCGCCGATGCCACCGGGCGCGCGGTTGAGACCACGCTGAGCGATCTGGTGCGCGCGCGGGGCAACGTCGAGCTGTTCGAGCATCATGCCGCGGTCGATCTGATTACCGAGCGCAAGCTCGGGCGCGACGGCAACCGCGTGCTCGGCGCCTACCTGCTCGACAGCCGCAACAATGCGGTCAAGACCTTCCTCGCGCGCTTCGTGGTCATCGCCAGCGGCGGCGCCAGCAAGGTCTACCTCTACACCAGCAACCCTGATGTCGCCACCGGCGACGGCATCGCGATGGGCTGGCGCGCCGGCTGCCGGGTCGCGAACATGGAGTTCATGCAGTTCCATCCGACCTGTCTCTATCACTCCAAGGCCAAATCCTTCCTGATCACCGAGGCCCTACGCGGAGAAGGTGCCAAGCTGCGGCTGCCCAATGGCGAGCGCTTCATGCCCCGCTTCGACGCGCGCGAAGAGCTGGCCCCGCGCGATGTGGTCGCGCGCGCGATCGACCACGAGATCAAGCGCACCGGCAGCAAGTTCGTCCATCTCGACATCTCCCACCGCAGCGCGGAGTTCATCACCGAGCACTTCCCGACCATCCATGCGCGCTGCCTCGCGCTCGGCATCGACATCACCCAGGAGCCGATCCCGGTGGTCCCGGCCGCGCACTATACCTGCGGCGGCCTGCTCGTCGACGCCCGCGCCCGCACCGACCTGCCCGGCCTCTATGCGATCGGCGAGACCGCCTACACCGGCCTGCACGGCGCCAACCGGATGGCGAGCAACTCGCTGCTCGAATGCCTGGTCTTCGCCGAGCTTGCCGCTGCAGACATCGACGCGCTCGTCCAGAGTTGGTCACAGCCGCCCGAGGTCCCGGCCTGGGACGCCAGCCGCGTCACCGAGCCGGACGAAGAGGTCGTGATCTCGCACAACTGGGAGGAGCTGCGCCGGTTCATGTGGGACTATGTCGGCATCGTGCGCACCAACAAGCGCCTGCAGCGCGCCAAGCGCCGCGTCGACCTGCTGCGCCAGGAGATCATCGAGCACTACAGCCATTTCCGCGTCGAAACCGACCTGCTCGAGCTGCGCAACCTCGTCGACGTCGCCGACCTGATCGTGCAGTCGGCGCAGCGCCGGCGCGAGAGCCGCGGCCTGCACTACACCCTCGATTTCCTACAGCAGGACCCGAGCCAGCTGCGCCCGACGCTGCTGATCCCGGACCGCTACCGCCCGCGCACCGGCACCTGGGGCCGCGTGGACTCAGGCTAACTGGGTCTGCCCTTGCCTCACCGCGATCCAGCTCGCCGGCCAGGAGCGGCGAAACCCCGTTCGCCAGGGCGTGCACCTCGATACCCAGGACGGTTCGCAGCCTTAGGGCGGTGTCGTCCAGTTGGGCGCCGGCCTCCAACTCCTGGAGAACGGGCTAAGGTCTCGGGGTATTCGCACGAAATGGGCCTCGCCGCGGTCACGCGCTAAAGCGGTGGCGGAATCTGCAACGGTCGAGATGAGCCAATCAGCGAGACCTCCATAGAATCGCGTGAACGACAACAGCATTCCATCAGGACCCGCCGGCGAGTGCCGCGATCGCGGCCTGTCCGAGCGCGAGACCGCCGTCATTCGCCGGCACCTGGGTATGACTCAGCACCCGCAGACCGCGCCGTCGCAATGCTGCGGTGACCGCCTCGAACAGGGTCCGGTTCTGGAATACGCCTCCGGAGAGCGCGACGGTCTCGATGCCGTGCGCCTGGGCCGCCCGCGCGGCCAGCTCGGCCAATGCCTCGGCGAGGCCGAGATGGAAGCGCGCGGCGATCCGCTCCGCGCTGAGACCCGCGGCGAGGTCGTCGAGCAGCGCCGCCCACATTGGCGCCGGATCGAGCTGCCAGGTCTCTTCGTCATCCGCAAACGCGAACGGATAGCCGGCCTCGTCCAGCGCCTGCCGCGCCAGGGTCTCGAGCTCGATCGCCGCCTGCGCCTCATAGGCGATGCCCTCCCGGCAGATCCCGAGCGCCGCCGCAACGGCATCGAACAACCGCCCGGCCGAGGTCGTCAGCGGTGCATTCAGCCCCTTCGCGATCAGCGCATCGAGCTGCGCCAAAGGCTTCGCCGTCAGCGCCGCGATCACCTCGACGTCGCCCCAGCGCCGCCGCACATCGGGCCAGTCCAGGCCCGCGACCAGCTGCGCGTAGAGACAGCGCCAGGGCTCGCGGATCGCGCGCTCGCCGCCGGGCAGCCGAAACGGTTGCAGATGGCCGATGCGCGACCAGTGCCGATAGGCGCCGACCAGCAGCTCACCGCCCCAAAGGGTGCCGTCGCGACCATAGCCGAGGCCGTCGAGCATCAGGCCGACCACCGGCCCGGCATCGGCCGCCCAGCCGGCATCCGCCAGCACCGACGCCAGATGGGCCGCATGGTGCTGGACCTCGACCAGGCGCGCGCCGAGGTCCTCGGCCAGGCGGCGCCCGAGCACCGACGAGCGATAATCAGGATGCTGATCGACCGCGATCACCGCGGGCTCGTGCTCGAACAGTTGCCGATAGAGCGCGACCGTCTGCTCGAACTCGCGCGCCGTGCGCGCCTCCTCCAGATCCCCGAGATGCTGCGACAGCGTCGCCTGTACCTGACTGGTTCCCTGGCTAGTTACCTGATTGGTTCCCTGACTTACTCCTGGACTGGCTTCCTGACCGGCCCCCTGAGCGGCCTCCTGACAGCCCCCCTGATCGGCCCCCTGAGCGGCCTCCTGATCGCCGCCCTGGGCGGTTCCCTGACTGGCCCCCGGACTGAGCAGGCAGACCGTATTCTTCAGCTCGCCGCCGAGCGCGAGCACGCGCGGCGCCTGCGCGAAGCCCTCGGGCAGTGCGAGCGGCGCCGGCGCCGCCCCGCGCGCCCGCCGCAGCCAGCGCCGCTGGCCGCCCATCACCCGCGCCACCGAATCATCGACCCGATTGACGATCGCGCGGTCATTGAGCAGCCAGGCATCGGCGATCCCGGCCAGCCGCTGCAGCGCGTCGTCATTGTCGATGCATTGCGGCTCGTCGCTCAGGTTGCCGCTGGTCATCACCAATGGGCGTTCCCAATCCTGCAGCAGCAGATGATGCAGCGGGCTGTACGGGAGCATCACGCCGAGCCCGGATTGGGCGGGCGCGACCGCCTCGGCGATCGCCGCCGTTCCGGGGGCCGGAGCGTCGAGCCGATCGAGCAAGACGATCGGAGCGACGGCGGATCGCAGCAGCTCGGCCTCGGCCGGGCCGACACGGCAGATTGCCCGCACCACATCGAGGTCCCTTGCCATCAGCGCGAACGGCTTCGCCGCCCGCCGCTTGCGCGCGCGCAGCGCCGCGACCGCCGCCGCGTTGGTCGCATCGCAGGCCAGATGAAAACCGCCGATCCCCTTGATCGCAACGATGGCGCCGCGCGCGAGGAGCCGGCTCGCGGCATCGACCGCATCCAACGCCTGCGGATCGGCCGCGGTCGGATCGGCGCCATCAGGCCCAACCAGCCAGACCCGCGGTCCGCACTCCGGGCAGGCGTTCGGCTGCGCATGGAAGCGCCGATCGGCCGGATCGCGGTACTCGGCCGCGCAGGCCGGGCACATCGCGAACGGCGCCATGCTGGTATTGGCGCGGTCATAAGGGATCGACCGAACGATGCTCAGCCGGGGCCCGCAATGGGTGCAGTTGGTAAACGGATAGCGGAAGCGCCGGTCGGCGGGATCATGGATCTCGGCGGCACAGGCGGCGCAGGTCGCGGCATCGGGCACCACCCCAGTGGTGACAGGCCCACCAGCGCTCGCGACGATGGTGAAGGCCGCCGGCGCCGCGCCAGCGCAGAGACGGCGCTCGATGCCGTCGATGCGCCCGAGCGGCGGGCATTCGAGCATCAGGCGCTGACAGAAGGCATCGATCTCGGCGCTGCTACCCCAGAGCCGGATCAGCACCCCCTCGGCGTCGTTGCAGACATCGCCGACCAGTTCCGCCTCCCGCGCCAGACGCCAGACCGTCGGCCGAAAGCCAACGCCCTGCACCAGGCCGCGCACCCGGATCAGCTCACCCTGGGTCGCATCGTGCAAGGCCAACCGCCCCGTTGCGTGCTGATCGGGATTCATCGTCATGGGGCCTCGATTCCTCAACTCAGGCAACGGCGAGCGCCCTGGGCAACGAGACGACCGTCGGATGCCAGAGGCCCGGTGCGACGTTTGAGCCCAAACACCTGCCCAATCACGCGCCTGCACAAACGCAAAACGCGGCAGCCGCCGAAGCCGCTGCCGCGTTCAAGAAGATGGTCCGGGCGGCAGGATTCGAACCTGCGACCCCCACAACCCCATTGTGGTGCGCTACCAGACTGCGCTACGCCCGGGAAGCAGCACAAGATAACCCTGCCAGCCCTTCAGGTCAATGCGGTCGGCGGCGCAGATCGTGCAGGATCTCCTCGAGCTCGAGTCGAACCTGCTTGATGATCTGATGGCTTTGAGCGCTATCCTTCTTCGCCGAGTCGCCGCTCAGCTGCTGCCGCGCCCCGCCAATGGTGAAGCCCTGTTCATAGAGCAGGCCCCGGATGCGTCGTACCATCAAGACATCATGATGCTGATAATAGCGACGATTCCCACGGCGCTTGACCGGATTGAGCTGCGGGAACTCCTGCTCCCAGTACCGCAGCACGTGCGGCTTCACATCACAGAGCTCGCTGACCTCGCCGATCGTGAAATACCGCTTCGACGGGATCGGCGGCAGTTCTTTGAGACTAGTGCTCGGTTCCGGCATAGGCCTCAACCCGTGATTTCAGTTTCTGCCCGGGCCGGAAGGTGACGACGCGACGCGCGGTGATCGGGATCTCTTCGCCAGTCTTGGGGTTGCGCCCTGGGCGCTGCTTCTTTTCACGCAGGTCGAAATTGCCAAAGCCGGATAGCTTGACCTGCTCACCCTGCTCCAGGGCGGCCCGAATCTCCTCGAAGAACATCTCCACGACGTCCTTGGCCTCGCGCTTGTTCAGGCCGAGCTCCTCGAACAGCCTTTCGGCCATGTCTGCCTTGGTTAGTGCCATACGTCTGCTCTACTCCACGATTCCGTACGGGCCACAGTTCCGGTGCCGAGCCGCATCGATGCCGGAGCGCAGGCACCGGCGCTGGACGGCGAGCGCCTGCTCAGCTGCGCAGGGTTGCACCCAGGTCTTGCTCCAGCCGCGCGATCAGGCGACGCATCAACGCGTCGACATCAGCATCTACCAGTGTCTGAGAAGATGCCTGTAAAATCAATCCGAAAGCCAAGCTTTTTCGGTCTGCGTCAACCTTCTCGCCCTGGTAGAGATCGAACAGCACGAGCTGTTTGAGCAGGTCGCCGGCAGTCGCATTGACGACCTCGCGCACCCGCTCGAACGGCAGATCGGCATCGACCACGATCGCAAGATCGCGCCGGATCGACGGGAAGCGCGAAAGCGGCGCTAAGGCAGGGCGCTCGCCGATCCCGAACTGCCCGAGGTCGAGCTCGAAGAGCTGCACCGCATTCGGCAGCTCGAACCGCTGGGCCAACTCGGGATGCAAGGTGCCGATCCAGCCGATCGGGCGCTCGCCGAGCAGCAGCCGGGCGCTCTGGCCCGGATGCAGGGCGGCATGGGCCTCGCCCTCGTCCGGCGCCTGGAAGCGCAGCTGATCGAGGCGGCCGGTCTGTGCCAGCACCGCTTCGAGATCGGCCTTGAGATCGAAGAAATCGGCCATCCGGCGCGTCTCGCCCCATTGCTCCGGCAGCACCGGGCCGACGATCACGCCGGCGAGGCAAGGCTCCTGGCACAACCCCTGGGACTGGGTCCGGAAGCGCAGCCCGCTCTCGAACAGGCGCACCCGGCTCTGCTGGCGGGCCAGGTTCTGGCGCACGACCTGGATCAGCCCCGGCCAGAGGCTGCCGCGCATCACCGACAGCTCGGCCGACAGCGGATTCGCCAACTGCAACGGCGGCGCGGCCGGCGCGGGATCGAACAGTGCGTTCTGCTCCGGCGAGACGAAGCTGTAGGTAATGGCCTCGAAATAGCCGCGCGCGACCAAGGTGCGGCGCGCCTGATCGAGGTCGAACGCCATCTCGCGCGGGGCGCGGGTGAACGCGGCGCTGCGGGCGTGGGTGACCGGGATCGCATCGTAACCGTAGACGCGGCCGATCTCGGCGATCAGATCGACCTCGCGCTGGATGTCGAAGCGCCACGACGGCGCCCTGACCTGCCAACCCGCATCTTGCAAGCCGGCATCCTGCTCCTCGAGCTGCATCCCGAGCCGTTGCAGGATGTCCACGACCTGCCTGTCCTCGGGCGCGATCCCCAACACCTGCTCGATGCGCCGTTTACGCAGCGGCAGCGACGGCGAAGGCGGCAGATGGGCCTCGGCGCAGGCCTCGACCACCGGTCCGGGCTCGCCACCGGCGATCGCCAGCAGCAGCCGGGTCGCGCGCTCGATCGCGCGTTGCTGTAGCAGGGGGTCGACTCCGCGTTCGAAGCGATGCGAGGAATCGGTATGCAGCCCGTAACGGCGCGCCCGGCCGACGATCGCCTCGGGCGTGAAGAACGCGCTCTCGAACAGGATGTCGCGCGTCGTCTCCGAGACCGCCGTCGTGGCACCGCCCATGATCCCGGCCATCGCGACCGGACCCTTCGCATCGGCGATCACCAGGGTATCGTCGTCGAGTGTGACCTCGTCATCGCTGAGCAGTGTCAGCTGCTCGCCCACGCGCGAAAGGCGTACCTGGATCGCGCCGTCGAGCTTGGCGAGGTCGAACGCATGCAGCGGCTGACCGAGCTCGAGCAGGACATAGTTGGTGACATCGACCACCGGCGCGATCGGCCGCAACCCGCTGCGCCGCAGCCGCTCGGCCATCCACAGCGGTGTCGCGGCCTGGGCATCGACGCCGCGCACCACCCGACAGAGGTAGCGCGGACAGGCGGCCGGCGCCTCCAGCCGGACCTCGTGGCGCTGATCTTGCGTCGCCGGGACCGGCTCGGACGCGGGCTCGCTGACCGACAGCCGGTTGAGCACGCCGACCTCGCGCGCCACACCGATGACGCTGAGACAGTCGCTGCGATCCGGCGTCAGGTCGAGCTCGATCGCCTGATCATCCAATGCCAACCAGTCGCGCAGGCCCTGCCCGACCGGCGCATCAGCCGGCAGGACCATGATCCCGTCCGAGCTCTCGGCCAGGCCCAGTTCCGCGGCGGAGCAGATCATGCCCTGCGAGGCCACACCGCGCAGCTTGGCCTTCTTGATCTTGAAGTCGCCCGGCAACAGGGCGCCGATACAGGCAACCGGCACGCGTTGCCCGGCGGCGACATTGGCCGCTCCGCAGACGATCTGCAGCGACTCGTCAGCACCGACGTCGACCCGGCAGACGCGCAGCTTGCTCGCGTCCGGGTGCGACTCGACCTGCTCGACCGCGCCGACGACGACCCCGGTGAACGGCGGCGCCACCGGCTCGAGCGCATCGACCTCGAGTCCGGCCATGCTGAGCTGGTCACAGAGGGCCTCGGTCGCGAGCGGCGGATCGACCCGCTCGCGCAGCCAGGATTCACTGAAGCGCATGGGACACCCCGCGCCAACAGAGCGTTGCGGTCACGCGACTCACCTCGGGATCAGGCGAACTGCGACAGGAAGCGCAGATCGTTATCGAAATACAGACGCAGGTCATCAATGCCGTAGCGCAGCATCGCCAGCCGCTCGACCCCCATGCCGAAGGCGTAGCCGAGCCATTGCTCCGAATCGATGCCGACATGGCGGAAGACGTCCGGATGGATCATCCCGCAGCCGAGCACCTCCAGCCAGCCGCTCTGCTTGCAGACCCGGCAACCGGCCCCGCCGCACTTGACGCACTGGACATCGACCTCGGCCGAGGGCTCGGTGAACGGAAAATAGGAGGGCCGGAAGCGCAGCTTGAGATCGTCCTGCTCGAAGAAATTGCGCAGAAAATCGTAGAGCACGCCCTTGAGATCGGCGAAGGTCGCCTCCTCGTCCACCAGGAAGCCCTCGACCTGATGGAACATCGGCGTGTGCGTCAGGTCCGAGTCGCAGCGGTAGACCCGCCCCGGCGCGATGATGCGCAGCGGCGGCGGCTGGTGCTCCATCACCCGGATCTGGACCGGTGAGGTATGGGTGCGCAGCAGCCGGCCGTCTGGGAAATAGAAGGTGTCATGCATCGCCCGCGCCGGATGATGCGCCGGGATGTTGAGCGCCTCGAAGTTGTGATAGTCGTCCTCGACCTCGGGGCCTTCGGCGATACTGAAGCCGGCGTTCGCGAACAGCCGCTCGATACGCAGCATCGCGCGCGTGACCGGGTGCAATGCACCGGCGGTCTGACCGCGCCCGGGCAAGGTGACGTCGATGCGCTCCTCGCGCAGGCGTCGAACGAGCGCCTGCGCCTCGAGCGCAGAACGCCGCGCCTCGAGGGCGGCCTGCACCTGGCGCTTGGCCTCGTTGATCCGCTGCCCGGCCGCCGGCCGCTCCTCCTTCGGCAGCGCCCCAAGCGATTTCAGCTGCGCGGTCAGCCGGCCGCTCTTGCCGAGATAATGCACCCGGACCTCGTCCAATCGGGCCAGGTCCTCGGCGGCCGCGACGGCGGCCAGCGCCTCGGCCTCGAGCGCGGCGAGATCGGCGTCAGGGCGCGGCGTCATCTCAAGAAGCGCCGGCGAGTGCGGTCTTGGCCTGCTCGGCAAGCGCGCCGAACGCCGGTTCGTTTTCGTAGGCGAGCTCGGCGAGCATCTTGCGGTCGATCTCGATCCCGGCCTTGTTGAGCCCCGCGATCAACCGGCTGTAGGAGAGCCCGTGCAGCCGCGCGGCGGCATTGATGCGGGTGATCCAGAGTGCGCGGAACTGGCGCTTGCGCTGCCGGCGATCGCGATATTGGTACTGGCCGGCCTTGATGACCGCCTGCTTGGCGACCCGATAGACCTTGCTGCGGGCACCGTAGTAGCCCTTGGCCTGATCAAGGACCTTTTTGTGACGTGCGTGGGCGGTAACGCCGCGTTTGACGCGTGGCATAACTGTTCTCCGGATTGTTCAGTTCGTCAGCGGCGCATCACGATCGCTGGCGCTTGGCCTGCGTGATGTGCCGAGATGGACCGAGCCGCGCGCTGGCGGCCCGATGCCTCAGGGGTCGCCAGCCTTAGCAGTAGGGCATCATCCGCCGCGCAGCCCGGTTATCAGCCTTGTGCAACAGATGGTTCTTGCGCAGCTGACGCTTACGCTTGGTCGCCTTCTTGGTCAGGATATGGCGCCGGTGAGAGGCGTTACGCTTGAACAATCCGCTCGCCGTCTGCGCAAAGCGCTTTGCGGCACCGCGGTTCGTTTTGATCTTGGGCATTTTGATTCTCCATGAGAGTTCGGCCGTCGGCTTGGCCGGCGACTTGTTTCGTTTGCTGCGGCACACCGGAAGCCCGGCCCGAGCACCGCGTCTTGTTATCGCGCGACGAAGCGCGTTCCTCAGGCGGCCGCTGACGGCCGGCGCTGAATTCAGGCGACGAGCACGCTGAGCGACAGCCGTGCTCATCAGGATTCGATCGTAGCCCCTTACGAGGAGGGCCCTACCACCTCGACGGCATTACCGCACGACCCAACAGCTAGGACGCCCCACCAGAATGCGCCCGAGTCACCCGATGCGAGCGATCCATTCAGGCTATGCTGTTGCCCTGTTTGGGCTGATCGAACAGCTCAAGCCGCCGAGCCGAGGGTACGGCGGGCGCAAAATCGACCACCGACAAGGCTGGAGGCCCATCAAGACGCCCGCTTGCCTCACCCAAGCCCTGATTTCGCAAGCCGCAGAACCCACCCAATTAAGCTTCTCAGGCGCCGGCTTCCGGAACGCCGTCAAGATGACCGCGTCGCACCGTTAGCCACAAACCAGTAAGGCGAACGGCACGCCTGATGCCGTGCCCGAGCACGGTCGCCTAGCCGATCAAACCAGGACGCTACCTCTTCTTCGGTCCGAGCACCATGACCATCTGCCGTCCTTCCATCTGCGGCTGCTGCTCGACGATGCTGATATCGGACAGATCGTTTTCGACCCTCCGCAGGAGCTCCAAGCCGAGCTCACGGTGCGCATGCTCGCGCCCGCGAAAGCGCATCGTCACTTTGGCCTTATCGCCTTCGCTCAAGAAACGGGTCAGGTTCTTCAGCTTGACGTTGTAATCGCCAATATCGGTACCCGGACGAAACTTGACCTCTTTGACCTGGACCTGTTTTTGCTTCTTGCGCGCCTCGTTCTGTTTCTTCTTTTGATCGAACCGAAAGCGCCCGTAATCCATCAGCCGGCAGACCGGGGGATCAGCGTTCGGGACGATCTCGACGAGATCCAGATTCGCTTCCGCGGCCTTTTGCTTGGCCTCTGAAAGGTCGAGGATACCGACCTGCTCGCCGTCTTCGGCGATCAAGCGAACCTGTGGAACCGAGATCTCGTCATTGACGCGGTTACGTTTTGGTGCAGCGATAGCAGACTTCCTCCGAGCTCAACGAAAATACGGGAACGACGCCGCTCCGACCGACTCGCTTCCTTGACATCCAGTGCCGAGGCCGCCTTCCCAAAGGTATCAACCCACGGACCGGTGTGAGCTGAATCGGTGAACCCAACCCACCGGAGAGCGTATCAGCGACCGCTGTCCCAGGCAGAGAGCCAGCAAAGGCGGGCGAGCTGCCTCATCAGACTGTGCGCTGGGCGACCTCCTCGTCCAGGCGTTGCGCCAGCGCATCGATCGCGACAACCCCGAGGTCGTTCCCCCGACGATCACGGAGCGCCAAGGTCTCATTCTCCATTTCCCGATCGCCGATGACGAGCAGGTACGGCACCTTCTGCAGCGTATGCTCGCGAATCTTAAAGCCGATCTTCTCATTCCTCAAGTCGGCATCGATGCGGAAACCCTTCTCACGCAGTATCTTAGTGACCTTCTCGGCATAGGGCCGTTGATGATCGGTAATGGTCAGCACAACAGCCTGGACCGGGGCGAGCCAGAGCGGCAAAGCACCGGCATAGTGCTCGATCAGGATGCCGATGAATCGTTCCATCGAGCCGAGGATCGCGCGGTGAATCATCACCGGCACCTGTTTCGCATTGTCCTCGGCAATATAGTAGGCGCCGAGTCGGCCCGGCATCGAGAAATCCACTTGGATCGTGCCGCACTGCCAGGTCCGACCGATGCTGTCGCGCAGCGTGAACTCGATCTTCGGGCCATAGAAGGCGCCTTCGCCCGGTTGAACGCGGAAGCTAAGCCCCTTGTCGGTCAGCGACCTGTCCAGTGCGGCCTCACCCTTGTCCCAGAGCTCATCGCTACCGACGCGCTTTTCCGGTCGCAGCGATAGTGCCAGGTCGATCTGATCGAAGCCGAAGTCGTGATAGGTCTCGAACACCATGTCGATCAGCGTCGCAACCTCTTGCTGCAGCTGATCCTCGGTACAGAAGACATGCGCGTCATCCTGGGTGAAACGGCGCGCACGCATCAGCCCATGCAACGTGCCCGATGGCTCGCTGCGGTGCACGACGCCGAACTCGGCGATCTTTAGGGGCAGATCGCGATAACTCTTCAGGCCTTCATTGAAGATCTGGATATGCCCCGGACAGTTCATCGGCTTGATCGCGTAGTCGCGTTCGTCAAGCTCGGTTGTGAACATGTCGTCAGCGAACTTCTCCCAGTGCCCCGAGCGCTCCCAGAGCGAGCGGTCCAGCAGCTGCGGCGTCTCGACTTCCTGATAACCGTATTCGTCGAGTTTGGCGCGCATGTAGTTCTCGACCTGGCGATAGACGATCCGGCCCTTCTGGTGCCAGAACGCCATCCCCGGCGCCTCGTCCTGGAAATGGAAGAGATCGAGCTGCTTGCCGAGCTTGCGGTGGTCGCGCTTCTCAGCCTCTTCCAGCCGCTTCAGATAGGCCTTGAGCTCCTTCTTGTCGCGCCAAGCGGTCCCGTAGATGCGCTGCAGCATCGGATTGCGCGAGTCGCCGCGCCAGTAGGCACCGGCGACCTTCGTGAGCTTGAAGCCATTACCGAGCCGGCCGGTACTCGGCAGGTGCGGCCCCCGGCAGACATCGAACCAATCGCCTTGCCGATAGACCGAGACCGCCTCGCCCTCAGGGATGATGTCGTCGATGATCTCGACCTTGTAAAGCTCGCCGAGATCGTGGAAGGTCGACTTAGCCTGTTCCCGGTCCCAGACCTCACGAACGATAGGCAGATCCCGTTTGACGATCTCGTGCATGCGCTGCTCGATCGCGGCGAGATCATCGGGCGTAAAGGGCTCATCGCGGGCGAAGTCGTAGTAGAAGCCGTTCTCGATGGCCGGCCCAATCGTCACCTGCGTGCCCGGATAGAGCTCCTGCACGGCCTGCGCCATTACGTGCGCCGCGTCGTGACGCAGCAGTTCGAGGGCCTCTTCATCGTCGCGGCTGGTCACGATCGCGAGCTCGGCGTCATCGGCGACCTGGTAAGACGTATCCACGAGCCTACCGTCAACCCGCCCAGCGAGGGCCGCCTTCGCGAGCCCTGGGCCGATGTCTTCGGCGACCTGATGGACCGAGACAGGCGCATCATAGTGGCGCTCAGAGCCATCCGGGAGCGTGATCGTGGGCATCTAACTACTCAACGCTGATTCAGTGGTGACCGATACGAGGGGCCACATGATGAATGACGAGAAAATTCAACCGGGCTGTATCCTTAAGGCGCCCTATCAACATGCCCGCCTAGCCGACACAAGCTGCTGAATCATAGGCCGTATGAGGGCATTCTGATAGGGCCTCTTAACGCATGCCTGACCATCTTGCCGCAGAATCGATACGACGGGTCTGCCGCCTGATCGGAGATCCTGATCGGAGATCAGGAGCACGAGGTCCAAACCAAAACCGCCAGCCCTTAACGACACGGCGCATCGAAGGCACCGGATCAAGGCTGGCGGCTCGGGAACGAGTTGGTAGGCGCGATTGGACTCGAACCAACGACCCCCACCATGTCAAGGTGGTGCTCTAACCAGCTGAGCTACGCGCCTGTCGAAGCCGGTCATTATAGATGTCTGGCGCCGCCAGTCAACAGCTTGATCGGGCGCCATCCGGCCTTAGGCTCGATGCCCGTGTTTGCGCGCTCGAGTTGAGCTGTTCCACCCTGCCATGAGATCGGTTTGGCGCAACGCGCCGATCCGCTGTGGCATGCCTTCGTGACATGCCTGCCGCAGCACCACGGCACTCGGGCTGTTGATGCCGAGTTCGGTGACCGTACCGCTCAGCTTCTTGCAATACTGCAACGCAGAGCACTCCTGCGAGTCTGCACTTGTTGAAACGCACAGGAGGACCTATCATGCGCGGCTTGGTCGGACTCTGGAGTTCCGTCGCCCATGTAGCGTTCGGCCGGTGTAGCTCAGTTGGTAGAGCAACGCATTCGTAATGCGTAGGTCAGCGGTTCGAATCCGCTCACCGGCTCCAACTCGCATATCGGTCGTCTGCGAGCTGGGCCCAGCGACCACTTCCAGCCGCTCTAAGCCCCTTCCTCCGCCTCGGACCAGCGGCATCCCCACCCTACCCCGAACCCTGCTTCGGAGGTCAACGCACCCTGCGTTGCCGACCTTTGGCCCCATGCAGGCTCAGCAATCGTCGCAACGCTCGGCTCGAGCTCGTCAGAATCAGACAGCCGTTCTCATTGCCGATAGGTCAGCGCCGTCAGCAGTCCAATCGTTCAAGATCGACTCGAGGATGCAGCCGATCACAACGCATCGGCAAGCTTGACAAATTAGTATTCGCTTATATACTGATGCTAATTCTGATGGTATCAATCTGTAGGAGGTCCGTCATGTTGGCACCCCTTGCAATCGTTGCGCTCTTGATCGGTGGCTCCCAGGCCGCCATCGTCATCTCGGACGAGGAAGGCGCGAGAAATCAGCAGCCCACCGTCGCGCAAGTCGAAACGGTCAAGTCTGGCGAACTACCGGCCGAGTAGTACGGCGAGCATCGTGCTGCCCCTGGTCGGGGGCAGCAAACGCTTGATTGCGGTGCCGCCGAGACACCCCTTTATCGCGTTGCGAAGGAACCAATGCAGTGGTAGTTTGTCAACTTGAATACCTGGGGGCGACCTGGCTTCGACGTGGGTCACAAAACCTGAGGTGCATGCCGAGGTGCGGGTTACCTCGTAAAACTATCCGCAACTCAATAGTTGCCAACGACGACAACTACGCCCTCGCTGCTTAAACCCAGCGGGCCTCACACCGTCACTTGCCTGTGGGCGGCGGACTCGTGGGGTAACCTCACACAGGATCGCGGTGAAGGGAGCTCGGACCTGAACCGCTAAAACCTCATTCGAGATCGCCGACCAATCGCCCTGCCCCTCGGGCGTTGGAAGGTTAAAAATAATAGAGTGGGCTAAGCATGTAGGACCGAAGGCGGAGGGCTCGCGGACGCGGGTTCGATTCCCGCCGCCTCCACCATTTAATCACCCTAACCCGTTGATTCTGAAAGCAATTTCAGGACCGGATTAGAGGCACACCCACAAATCTACCCACAAACGCGTCTGCAATAGACACTTCCCGGCGGGGGCGCGCTCGATTTCCTCAACCTGAGGGGATCTGCTCCGCTGGCGACGATTCGCCATCACACTGTGCCCCAACTCAAGTCTGAGCCGAGCAGCCGATTCAGCGAGCGGCCCGAACGGATCAGACCTCTGCCCGCGCCCCTGCTGGCGCTCGCTGGTGTCAATGCCCGCTTGGTCGCCTAGATTGATAGGCAGAACCTATCGGGCATGGAAGTGGCGGGATCGTAGAGACAACGGCTTAGCGAAAAGCAAGCACGAAACGCACCCATAGACGCTGCCTATCGTCCCGACATGGCACGATTGTTGCTTTCTACTCCAAAACCTCTGAGAGGTCGTCACATAGCCCTTACCTCGGACGCACAGAAGCCCGCAGGGCGGGCCTAGCGGGCTTGGAAGGGGTCCGGGGCGTCCATGCCCCTGTGCTGTCATGTCAGTCCACTAGCAAATCGCTTGTGCGGTACGAAGACCACTGCGCCGTCTCTGTCGATCGTCAGGAATCCGACGATGTAGCGGCCCGGACTCGGGTGCACGCCGGGACGCTGAAGGCCGTATCCGCGTACCCCGCACGACGGGGACGTCATCGACACGATCGAGGAAGTGACCGACGGTAGCGGTGTCCCAACCGGGCAAGTGGGCCAGCAGCCAGCCCGGTGGTGGGCTTAGGTCACGCCACGCACCCAGGTGCTCAACGGCGAAGTTGTTGGAGGCCGATCCCATGGGCCGCGCCCGCCTCGACCGGCCCTCTGCCATCAATTCGAGTGCCTCGAGCGCGGCCCGGTGCTCTCGCCTGTGCTCATCGGCATCAGCGAGCCGCTGCCTCGCGTCTCGGCGAGCGCGATCCACGCGATCGAGCTTAGTGGCTGTCCATTTTCTACTTCCCGATGATCGCTCAACGCTGGCCCGCAAATCGGGAAGAAGTTGATGGACAGTTTCTTAGCCCGGTTCTCCGCCACCCGAACAGCGATAGTCCCGATAGCAAGCTCCTCTCCTTCGAGTAGTCGCTCTGCCTCGCCCTTGCGACGGAGCACTTGCCTGTAGGCACCCGCACGTCGGTGGAGTTCGTCGAGCCCGCGCCGGAGATCTGCGAGGCCCGCGCGGGCGCGCGAATCATCCTCCCGGCAGCGATGCAGCGTTGCCCTGCCCTGGCTTCGAACTTCTTCTCGCGCCTTGCGTTGACCCTCGGCGATCCGAGTATCGGCCTCGGCCGAAGACAGCTCTTCGCGGCGTCGCGCGACTTCGTCGGCCGCCTGCAGAGCCTGTTGAAGACGCCGGAGCCAATCCTCGGCAGCGTTGACCTCCGCCGCGAGAGCCTCCTGGCGAGCGCCCTTTTTGCCGAGTTCTTTTGGTGCGGACGGTCTCGGCGGCTATCCGTTCGTCGAATTTCCTGCGCCGTGGATTGAGGGTGCGGACCAGCGCTTCCGTCCCCAATAAACCGGATAGCCTCTGCAGAAGCGTCTCGCGCTGGACCATACCTCCGTGCTGCAAGGTGGCGGGATCCAGGTACATCAGCGCGAGCGTCTGGCCGACGAGCATCTCGCCAACGGTGAGTTGGCGACGGCCGAGTCGATCCCCCGAGGGCAGCAGGTAGAAGTACCCGTCCGCCCGCTGGATCAGCTCACAGCCGAACCGCCGATGCGTGGACGCTCCGCACCGGGATCGACCACGTCGCATACCTGTTCGAACATGTCGATCAGCACGTCTTCTTCGAACGACGCGAGCGACGCCCGGTCGGCCCGCAGGTAAAGGCCGGCAAGAAAACACAGGTCGAGCGTTTTCAGATCGAGATTGATCCGGTCTCGTGCGAGTGCAGCAATGAGGCGGCTAGGGTCCGATGGCATCAATCGCTCCTGCCGAGCTTCGCTGCGGCGATGGCGTGAGGCATGAGGAATCGGGCAACACCTTCGATCACCTCAGGTAGGCTGCCGGGACGAAGCGCCACGTTGTCCAGAAAAGCATTCCATTGACGCTGCTTCTGCTCATCCTCGGCAAAGGCCGGAGTAAGGGCATCCGGTAGGTTGACCGGGACCTCGGTCTCGCGCCGTTCGAAGGTCGCGGCGATTGCACGTGCCAGCCGGTCGTCGTCGAACGGAAACGACTGGCTGAGGAGCCAAATGTCATAGAAGTCCTTCATTCGGCTGTTCGCGCGTCCAAGCGCTACCATGGCCTGGAATTTCTCGGCAATCACCGTTTCGCGGGCGTACGCGCGCAAGCGAGGTGCGGGAAGGTCCAGCATGCACGGGTATCGATGAGCTCGGCACCCGGCTCCAACGCGTCTCCGAATGCGACGTCGACTGTTACAGCGATACGGGCACCACTGATCGATGCGGTCGTGCGCAGCCGCAGTCCGCCGTACTCGGGCTCCTCCCGGATCTGGTCGACACGTACCGCGTTCGAATCGAATTCGACGCCATCCTCGACGTCGATCGCGAGAATCTCCTTGAATGCTGCGACCATCGCCTCCGGGCTTGGATCGCCGAACCCCAACAGGTCGAGATCACGAGTAGCCCGGTGTGGGTCCGTAAACCAGCTCGCCAGCAGCATCGCGCCCTTGAGCACGAATCGGTCCGAAAAGGCCGACGTGCTGAGACGGTAAAGCAGGCGCTCCAACGCATAGCGGGTGAGTATCAGCTCGAAACTCTGTCCCGTTTCTCGGGAGAGATTCTGCAGACGCGCCCGCACGGAGGCGCCGACATTTCGGATCTCCCTAGGCATTGGCGGTCAGTGCCTCGAGATACGGCCGCACGACTGTGGACACCCCGCCCTTCTCGGCTTGACGAGCGATTTCCGCCGGAGTTGCCTTGCGTTGCCTCAGCGCCTCTTGGAGCCCCTCGATCGCGACGGACTGGCCAACTTTCCCGCGATGTCGGAAGCAATCTGCCACCGTCTTGGCCACGCCGAAGACTTTCACCGACACGCCTTCGATCACGTGCGTCTCGATGCCCTGCCTCAGCAGGCTGTCTGTGAAACGCACAATGCGGATGCCCGTACCGCTGCGCTGCGACGCCCAGTCCTTGGGTCCGATCGCCATCCAAACTTTCGGAGGTAGCTGGTCGGTCAGGCCATGGAATGCCAGAGCCGAGACGAGACACACGATGCCCTTGGGCACCCGCTTCGCAGCCTCCGCCAGGCTGTGATTGGGGTCCAGGTCAGCATCTGGCAGCTGATAGACGCCCCGCGACAGACGGATGACTTCGCCTGCCCGCTCCATACGACTCATTGTCGCCGCGGTCACGCCGGCCTCGCGCAGCTCGAGCAGGCGCATGATTCCCTGCTTCTTCAGCAGGGTTTGGGCAAGCTCACGCTGCGTTCGGGGCTTTGCCATTGATACAAATGCTCAATGTGTAGACCCTAGATACCGAGGATTTGTATCATTTGTCCGTGCGGCACGCTACCTTAATGAGCGCTGGCGGGCGGATGTGAGGTCAGTCGAGCATCGTGACAGAAGAACAAGACACAACGCGGGTACCGGCGTCGCTGACTGACAGCAGCGAGGGCCCGGTCAGTCGAGAAGCGCTATACGAGATGGTCTGGTCCGAGCCCATGCTCCGAGTGGCGGCCCGGTTTGGCGTGTCGTCCAGCTACATGGCCCGCGTCTGCACGCTGCTCAACGTACCGCGGCCTGAGCGCGGCTATTGGGCGAAACTGGCAGTCGGCAAAGCGCCGAAGCAATCGCCACTCCCCGAACCGCGTCCGGGCGACCCGCTCGAGTGGACGCGGGACGGAGCCCTGCCGAAGCGGGCCCGATCCATCCCGAAGCCGCCCGACCAGCGGCTGCGAGGGAAGCGCACGGTAAAGCGGCAGCTTCCGGATCGGCATCCACTGGTCAGCGTCGCCGCCTCCACCAATAAGTCGCTGATTTGATTAGATCAGCACCCTCGCTGGGAACACTATTGGGAAAAGACTGAAGAGCAGATAGCACTTGCTCATTGCTTCTGGCACTGCTGAGCATCCTCTAGACCGATGAAAGCCCGCTCCAACGCGGGCTTTTTTGTTTCCGCTCGAACCCCGTGATTGATGATGCATGTCTGACCGTCGGCGCGCACGAACGGCGCCTGATGTTCGCGCGCTGTCGGACCGACTCGACCCCAGCCATCGCTCACGTAGCCCACAGCGTCACCGATGCCATAGGCCACATGCTTCTCCCATCACTCAGACGGGAGCCTGAAGTACCGTTGATGTGCGTCCCCTGAGGCGCATGCCGTCGCGAATGTTCAGTCCGATCAGCCACAGATTCACGCCGCCGGCGACCAGCTCGAGCGCCTGCGCGCCGTAGAAGCTGAGATCGAACGCGCCTTGGCCGGCTTTGAGATTCAGAAAGAGCGCGAGCGGCATCAGGACCAAGATGCCGTTTAGCGCGATCACCGGCATGCGCCGACGTTTGGCCGCGACCAACGGGTGCTCACTGCGGCGCGACAGCACAAAGCCGCTGCCGCCGGTCATGGCCAGCAGTGGCACAAGGACGAACAGCGCATAGACGATCGCTTGCTTTACATCGGCGATCGCTGCGTAAGAGAGAAATCCCTCCGCCATCAGCGTCGCAGCCATGAAGGTTGCGATCAGCCCGAAGGCGAACAGCGCGGCAAAGCGGTGAACACTAGTCAACATCGTCGAGATCCTCATTGGGTGAATGATGCAACTGGCTCAGTGCCGTCAGCGTGCGCAACGTCGCCGCCAGATCGTCGTCGGGAATCGCTGCGCAGACCGAGCGGGCGTGCGCCTGCCATGCCGTCTGCACGGCGTCGTAGATGCGCTCACCCGCTTCGGTGAGCGCGAACAGCGGTGAGCGTTTATGGGCCGGATTGGCCCGCTTGGCTACCAGCCCGTCCCGCTCCAGCAGCGCGAGCTGCTTGCTCGCGCCCTGTCGCGTCACGCCCATCTGTCGGGCGATGGCCGGTGCCGACGCCGGAGCACCCGCTAACGCCAACGCCCCGAGCATCTGCCAGCGCGCACTGGTGAGCCCGAAAGGCGCCACGAATACATCACCCCACTCGATGAGGCGCCCGTGCGCGCGAAACAGCGCCAGCACCGTCGCGGTGAGTTGTTCCGGATTCTCGTCAGTCACTGAACCTCCTAAAAGCAACCGGTTGCTGTATAGCAATTCAGTTTACACTATGGAAGCCGGTTGTCAATATGCCAGAACGAAGGATCTGACGAGCGAGGCGATCCACGGCAGACGTGTAAGGCCGGTTCACGATCGGCTGTGGAGCGCCAATCCCCGCCGCGAGGCGCAACGGCCACCTGCGCACGGCGTCGCTTCGCGCGCCATACCGGCGCGCCAACCATCATTGAGCAGGCAAGGAGGGAACGTTTGCGCGAGCTCGCCGCCGCAGGGCTTCGCGTGGGGAGGCAGCTCTGGATGGCAGCATCATGGCGAACCGCCAACGCAGGCTTTACTGGTCGACGGCTGTTCTTGTGCCTTTGGCCGGAGGGTGGTCAGTCCTTGATCGATCAGAGCAGAGTGTTTCCGTATGGCAATCATGACGGGGGTTCGGGGCCAGACCCGCTGCCGCTATGCACAGCCATATCCACAGCCTTCGTGGATAAAGAGCGCTTGACAGGAGCCCTGTTACTTGCTCCCCACGGTGTCGACCAACCGCCCCTAAGCCACTGATTTTCGATGATGGTTAGTGGATGACCAAACTGTTTCGATCAGCGCTAAGTCCCGGTTCCGGCGATAGCTTCTGCCGTCCGTCCGCAATTGTTCAACAGACTTGTCCACAATGGGGGTGGACAACCGCTGGGCTGGAAAGCCGACTCACCGACGGGGCCGTGTCGATAACCAGGCCCGGTACCGCAGCCAGGTATCGGACGTGTTCTGGGGCGTTCTCTGCGCCTTGGCAGCGTCCGGCGTCGACTCCCTGTGCACGGGTAGCGCATTGAGCGCCAACCGCACGGCTTGGCGGTCATCGAAGTCGCGTTTGGCCATCAGGGCGCGCTGCGCCGCCTCCAGATCGGCGACCAACCGATGGTCATCCGCCGTGAGGCCTTGCAGCAGCCGCTTGACACCTTCGATGCGCCAGTGATTCTCCTTCAGCGCCTCAGGATCGATCTCTGTCTGTCGCAGCGTCGCTTCGAGAAAGCCCTTGCAGAGCTGTAGCGCTGTTTCCGCGGGATCATTCAACTGTCAGAGCCCTCTGTAAATCGCGTCGAAGAGGCCGAATCGGCGGCCGCGCTTGCCCGTCTTGCCCACATGAGCGAGTCCTATGCAGGCGTGCTGGGGCCTGGGTTGGCACGTCCAGTCCTCATCGGAACCCATGCCTTCAACGCACTGGGCAATCTGCTTGGCGTGCGCTGGAGCACCCAGATGCAGACGCAGGATAGGGACCTGGCTGCTGATACCGATGTCGATCTCGCCATCCCGCCCAACATGCCGACCCTCGGCTCCGCACTGGAGCAGCTCGAGATGGGCTTTCTTCCGGTGCCAGCGCTCGATCCACGCGTCCCGTCAACGGCGTTCAAGGTGCGCTGCCAAAGCCTCCGCGTCGATCTGCTCACGCCCTTGGTGGGTCGCGCCCGCGCGGCGAGCGTCTGCGTGCCGGCGCCCTGCCGCCGCTCCTGGCCGGCGTCGACGGCTGGCTGATCGGCGCGGATCGCGGCCATCTGGCCGACTGCACCTCGGACCTGGAGGCGGTCAGCCGCTGGCGAGCGCTCAGCGCTCGTAGGATTCGATGCGCGCGGCCGCGCTCAGCGGCACCAGGAACGCGGTCGGGTCCGGCAGCACCTTCTCCCGCACCGCGGCCAGCGTGGTTTCACCGCCGTAGCTCACGGATGACTGCAGGTGGCCGCGGATGCGCTGGAGGATGGTGCTGACGCTGCCCCGGTAAGGCACCTGGATTTCCTGACCTTCAGGCGGGATTTCAAGCGCTGCGTCGCGCTCTTCGCTGCTGCCGCTGTCGTAGAGCGCTTCCATCACGGCCTCGGGCGAGGTCATGCCGCGGTAAAGCTTTTTCTTCATGTGCGTCGCCGGGTCCTGGATCACGTGGCCCGGCGCCTCGTCAGTGCCGGACAGCGCGCTGCCGAGCATTACCGTCGACGCCCCGCAGATCAGGGCGAGAAAGATGTCCTTGTCGGTTTTCACGCCACCGTCGGCGACGATCGGCACCTTGTCACCGACGGCGAGATAGGCCTCACGGATAGCCTGCAGCTGCGGCACCCCGGCCGCGGTTTCCAGCCGCGTGCGGCAGCCGCAGCCGGGCCCGACGCCGACCTTGATGGCGTCGGCGCCGATATCGCGCATGAAGCGCGCACCCGCGCTGGTCGCGATATTGCCGCAAACCAGCGGCACGTTCCCAAACTGGCCCCGCAGCCCGGCAACAGCCCGCTCCATGATTACCGAGTGACCGTGAGCGATGTCGACGAACAGCAGATCGGCACCGGCCTCCAGCAGCGCCGCGGCCCGCTCCAGATAATCGCCGCGCGCGCCGACCGCCGCGGCGCAGCGCAGGTGGCCGGCGCTATCCTTGCTGGCGCCGGGCTGTTTGCGGTTGAGATTGATGTCGCGGCGGGTGATGAGGCCCTGGATGCGATTCGCGCCATCGATGAGCGGCAGGCGCTCGATGCGGTGTTCGAACATCAGCCGTTCGGCCTCGTCGGTGGAGATGTCCGGTGCGCCGGTCACCAAGCGAGACAGCGGTGTCATGAAATCGTCGACCACTCGATCCTCGGCAGCATCATCGTGCACCGGCGTGTCGCGGTTCGAGAGCAAACCGGCCAGCACGTTGGAGCCACTGGCCGTCTCGATCAGGATGCCGGTGATGCCGTGCTGCCGCGCGAAACGCCTAGCTTGGCGGATACTGGTGCCCATCGGCAGGCACAGAGGACTGTCGATCACAGCGCTCTGGCTGCGCTTCACCACGGCGACCTCGGACGCCTGGCGCTCGATGCTCATGCCGCGATGCACGACCCCAATGCCCCCATGCATCGCCATGGCCCGCGCCATGTCGGCGCCGGTGACGCTGTCCATGTTCGATGAAACGATCGGCAGATCCAACGCAATGTCCGCCGTCAGCAGCGATTTGACGCTGATCGTGCGGCGGGTCTGCGACTCGGTCTTCTGCGGCCGGAACAGGAAATCGTCGAAGGTCCTGCCGGCCCAGAAAGCCGCCTCGTCCGGCGTAGCGGTGAAGGCACTGTCCACGTTCTGCCACCTGCTCATTGCCATGGGTCAGTCTCAGGTTGCGCTGCGGTCAAAGGCGGAAAGAGTCTCGATCGCGGCAACGGATAGCCGTCGCCGACCTATCGCGAGTTCGGATCACCGGCCAGCAAGACGACCGCGGCTAGCGCATCTTACATCGAGCTCGGCTCCGAGCTCGTCAGCCTAACGTTCATGCTAACGTTCATGGCACGGTGCCACCCCAGACGATCAATTCCGCGTGATTCACGGTAACATGGGTATCGCCCAGCTTCTGCAGGCGTTCTGACGCCGAGTTGGGTGTGCTCAAACCTCGCTTGGCGTAGTTTGCCCTATGCGGGAGCGGCCTCCGGCTCCGACCAGACCTGCAGGCTGCACGACGATATGCTCAACCCTTCTCCAGCCCAAACCCATTGAGAGAGCAATATGGCCACATCCAATCAAGCGCACCCCGACGAGCACACGAAGGACGTTGACATGGATCGCCGCGGATTCTTGGCACGGGTCTCCCAGATCACGCTGGTGCTCGCCGCCGCTGGGACACTGACCGCCTGCGGTGAAATGGACGATGACGACGATGATGATGATGATGACGACGACGATTGAGGCTGTCAGGTCATTGTTCCGCGGGCCGGAGCCTGCGCAGCGGTAGCATCGGCACCGGTGACGGTGCGCGCCTCGTCGGCCCCTTCGCGATGGTGCGGGATGCGCATTCGCGGGGGTCGATCAGCAGACGTCAGACCAAGGAGGTCGGGGGCGGCGATGTCGCGGGAACTGGGCTGCAACTACGCGGGAACTGGGCTTGACAGCAGCTCGAGCGGGCGTTGCTCGCTGACGATAGGGCTCGAGCCGCTCAGTTGTTGATTGTGGATGGCGGTTAGTGATTGACCAAGGTGACGTGACCGAACGTAAGCGACTGTCCAGCCGGTCACTTGCGGTGGCCATCTGCAACCGATCAACAGGGTTGTCCACAAGCGCTGTGGATTGCCCGCTGTGTTCCTAACCCCCGCTTGTTCTTAACCTCTGTGCTCAGCGATTGACCGATCGGACGTCCATGTCTCGAAACGGTAATGATCGCGGTGCGTGGAGGGGCCGATCAGGCCGCGACCTTCACCAGGTGCTGCTCCTTGAACTGGGCGCGGTGCTCGGCCGAGCGTGGGTCGTAGCCGTTAGCGCTCATCTTCTCGACCAGCCAGTTCGGCAGCCGACCGCGTAGATAGGTGTTGTTCGGATTGTCCGGGTCCGCATACCGGGCATAGCCGGCATTGGTATCGGCCGCTTTGCCATTGCGGCGCTTTCGCCCGAGCACGAGACCGGTGATCTCCTCGGCATCATAGCCGCGCTCGGTGATCATGCCCTTGATCTCATCGGCAAGCTCACGCTTCTCTTGTTGCTGACGCGCTTCGAGTGCTCGGGCAAGGGCCTGCTTCTCGGCGTCCAGGTTCTCGAGGTGGGCCTTCAATTCGTCGGCACTGAGTTGTTCGTATTGTTCCATGGATCGACTTCTTCAGGATGATTGCTGATTGATTCGTCAGGGAGACGGTTTCTGGACACCGCCTCATCGAGGCGGTGCCCGTTCAGGTGCAATCATTCCTGCATGACGAAACAATTTCAAGGGCCTGCCCCGGTTTCGGTGCGAATCGGAGCGAGTCGCCGTGCTCCATTTGCGATTCCTCAATGCTGGTCGGGGTTAAGACGACCGATAGCGCTCAGCCTGTCCGGAGACCGGTCATCCGGAAGTTGCGTCCAATTGCCAGCCTCGATGCCGAATTGGGCATTCCGAGGCACGTACTTCTACTGACCGAGTTCGTTAGCCGTCGTTTCACCGAGTCTTCGACCACTCAGCGGTCACGGCTCCGATAAAGGCCTTCATCGCCTTTGGTGATCTTCAGGCGATGCACGCGCTTGGGAGCGGCTTGCTCTGCGACAAGCGGCCGACAATGCGATCGACATCGAAGGGTGGGCTCGTGTCAACCCTTACGCGGAACTGCGCGAGAGCAGGCGCGGCCTAAGAGACTCCATCAAAACGGCCGCTTGACTCGTGCACGCCTCTGATTTAAATGAAGACATCCCCGCCAGCTCAGACTCTCACCCTCGAGATCGATCCCTCACTGCTCGAACAGGTGCACAGGCAGCTCGAGCGAGCGCGACGAGACATCGAGCCGGAAGCCTATCTCGTCACGCTGGTGACGACGATCCTCGACAATTCCAGCTATCCCATCCGGGCGTCGCGGACCGATTCAGGGGACATCAAGCTGACCTATCACCTGAGATCGTTCAGCGAGCCATTCGTATAGCGAGGCCTCACCGTCCGCTGGGCTGAACCTGTCCGTTGGGCTGAACCTGCTCGCTTGGCGTTGGCTCGAGCCGAGCGGCCTGTGTCGGGGATGCCGGGTCCCGCCCGTTGAGCACGATCGAGCGCCGAGGGTGCCGTGCATGCCGCAGCGAACGGCGTCGATCACCTCCGGCGTCAGCCCTGGCACCTATTGCTGTCCCTTGTTGTAGTCCCTTGCGCATTGGACTTTGACGATAGCCGTTCTAATCTCAATGTATCGGGGCGTTCTTAAAGACGGTGAATGTGATGAAACGTCTGTATTTCGTCGTGCCCGACAAGGGATCGTGCCAGAACCTTGTTGCCGAGCTTCGGGATGCTGGCATCCCAAACCGGCACCTGCATGTGGTTGCCAGCCTAACCGTGCCTCTCGACGACCTGCCGAAGGCTGGCCTGACGCAGAGGACCGACATCGTGCATGGATTCGAACGTGGGCTTGCTCTCGGCGGAACCGCCGGCCTATTGGGCGGCATGCTCGTTCTGGCATTTCCGCCCGCTGGTGTCGTGGCGGGAGGAGAGGCATTGGTAGCGGCAGTGACCGCTGGCGGCGCAGGGGTCGGTGCACTCGCATTAAGCCTCATTTCCAAGGATAGCCACAACAAAGACTTGGCGGCCTTCGAAGACGACATCGCCCACGGCCGCATCCTACTCATGGTGGACGTGCCTAAAGACGAGTTGAAACACTGGAAACAGCTGATCTTGGCACACCATCCTGAGGCGGAAATCGGTGTCGCGGCGCTGCCCCAGACCTGAGTGGCTGGGAGCCAACGCCTCGATGACCACAAGCTGCTCCATTATAGCCATTCCGCCTGATCGCCGGACAGAAAGCGCCGGAACAGTCAGCACCGATGGACGCCGCTTGTCCGGAAACCAGGGCGAGTGACTATATGACTATGCCGACGAACAAGGGACCCGGCACCGCCGGCCATCGCCCGCCTTCGGGCGCCTTCGGGCGCCTGCCGCCGGAGGCGGCATCGACGCAGAGGCACGCCATCGCTGCATCACCACGTTGGACTCGTCCTGAGTACGGAGCATTCAGCGAGGCGCGATAGGTCGCGTCCGCATGCCAGATCCTCGCTGCCAGCGTCGCTGATCCGGGACTGTCAGACCGCACCATCGTCATCCGCCTCGCCTCGTCCGACTGATCTGCTCGAGTTTTTTTGCCCTTGTGGTCAGCGATTGACCGTTCGGACATCGATGTCTTGAAACGGCAATAATCGCGCGACCTCAGCCGGAACGCGGCGGCCGCTATGCACAGGGTTATCCACAGCCACGGTGGATAACCGACGCTTGACAGGACTGCGCCTCGTTGTTCCCGGAAACGAAGGGAGGTTGTCCCGCTAAGTAGTTGATGCACCGATGCTGATCCGAGATTGCCCAATCGGACGGGTGAACAGCTAAGCCCTTGGCGGATCAGGCATCGAAGCGCGGATTGCACGATCCGTTCACAGAGTTATCCACAGCCGCTGTTGGTCCTTACGCCCATCGCGCCAATACTTGATCAGCTTGATCGCATGCCGGTTTCGGTGGAGAGGTATCGGGCGTGCGTGGAAGCCAAGCGCTCTGGCTCAGCCTGTCGGTCGGCGGCCGGTAGCCCCGAACCTTGCCATCGATCGTCGTGAGGTGCGCTCCGCTTGGATTGTCGACCCTGACAGGGCTGACGCAGAATGTCCGCAATGAGCGTAACAATGCGCTTGTCGATCGTTCTGTTGCATGGCGAAGGCTGATGACAAACACCGAAGACCCGTTCGAGCTGACCCGTTTTGTCGAAGCGCAGGCGCCTCAGTACACGCAGGCCCTGAGCGAGATTCGCAGCGGCCGCAAGCGCTCGCACTGGATGTGGTTCATCTTCCCTCAGCTCGAGGGTCTCGGGATGAGCACGACGGCGCGCCGGTACGCGATCCGATCCCTCGCCGAAGCGCAGGCCTATTTGGCCCACCCGGTGCTCGGACCGAGACTGATCGCCTGTGCCGAGGCCGCGCTCGGCCTAGAGGGTCGCAGCGCACACGAGGTCTTCGGCTCGCCGGATGATCTGAAGCTGCGCTCCTGCGCGACGCTGTTCGCGCAGGTCTCGCCGGCGGGCTCGGTCTTCCATCGGCTACTGGAGCACTATTTCGCCGGCCAACCGGATGAGCGCACGCTGGCCTTGCTTGACGCAGGCCCGAGCTGAGGCGGTCTTGGACCGACGTTGCCTTGGACCGACGTTGCCAAGGCGCCTCCGGTCGGTCTTGGCGGGGCGACGGCTGCCTTGAATGACGCGTCAGGCGTCAGCGTCTCCAGCCACAACGGCATCACCCACACAAGGTGCCGCCCCGGACAATGAACCCTGCGTGATTGACGGTAACGCACACGGCGGAGCGCCAACCCCGGACCGTGAAACGGGGCGGTAGATTGGGGCGACGCCAGGACGCATAACATATCGCATCCTGGTGGACCTCTTACTACAACTGTGCTGTGTCACGGTAACCTTAACGGTCAGACACCGACCCACAGGATAAGGGTGTTGTTTCAAGGTCACAGCAAATGCCGACCCTATTATGTCCCAGCCGATCCGTTCACCATTATCCGCGTCCCTCGGTGAGACGCATCCCGCCGTGCTTGGTCTGGGACTCGCCGCATTGGGGCGCCCCGGTTATATCAACCTGGGCCACGGCGAGGATACCGCCACCGGGCGCAGCATCGAGGCGATGCGCGAGCGCGCCTTCGCCGTACTCGATGCTGCCTGGTACGCTGGCGTGCGCTACTTCGACACGGCCCGCTCCTATGGCCGCGGCGAGGCCTTTCTTGGCGACTGGCTGCAGTCGCGTTCGATTCCGGCCGACGCGGTGACCGTCGCCTCGAAATGGGGCTACACCTACACCGCCGACTGGCGGATTGACGCTGAGCAGCATGAGGTCAAGGATCATTCGCTGCCAGTCCTGCAGCGGCAATGGCAGGAGACCCAGCGCAACTTGGACGGCTATCTGGACCTCTACCAGATCCACTCCGCAACGCTGGAGAGCGGCGTGCTCGATGACTCAGCCGTGCATGTCGAGCTTGCCCGGCTGAAGACGGCAGGGACGCGGATCGGCCTGACCCTGAGCGGTCCCCAGCAGGGCTGGGTACTCGAACGGGCATTGGCCATCCAGATTGACGGTGTGCGCCTGTTCGATGCCGTGCAAGCGACCTGGAACCTGCTCGAGCCGTCGGTCGGACCAGCGCTCGAGACCGCGCACCGAGAGGGGCTGGCGGTCATCCTCAAGGAGGCACTGGCCAACGGCCGCCTGACCGAGCGCAACCAGGAAACGGCGTTCCGGGGACGGCGGCAGCAGCTTGAAACCCTCGCGCAACGGTTCAACGCCTCGCTCGATGCGCTCGCGCTGGCCGCGGCCCTCGCCCGGCCCTGGGCCGCGGTCGTGCTCAGCGGGGCGGCGACCGAAGCGCAGCTGCAGTCGAACCTGACCGCGGCAGCCATCCCTTGGGATCACGAGGCCGAGGCGCTGATCGAGACGTTCGCCGAAGCCCCGGATGCGTACTGGCAGACGCGCGGCCAGCTGGCTTGGAATTGAATCGCGGCATGGCGCGCGCTCCGAATCGCATCAGCGGGCCGCTGCCCAAAGCCTGAATATCGACCGGTCTGCCGGTGGTCAGCGCCAACGGCAGCAACGATCCCATAATCAGTCGCTGTCGCGCCGCGCGCGAGACTTGCTCTATCAATTCCAGCAGCGCGTCTTGAAGCGTCTCCTCGATAACCCCGTGGCAGACAGGCATGTCCAGGGCCTGGTCAACGGTCATCGGCATCCGGAGCCGTTGATGGCAACCGAATTGCCGTGGTGTCGCTCACGCTATTCCACGGAGATTTCTCTGATTCGATCGCCCTGACCGTTGCAGATTCTGCCACCGCTTTAGCTTTGAGGCCCGCCTTGAGCCGTTCCAGCAGGCGGTATGTCCGCAATCGGCCACAAGCCGACATTGACGGTTCCAGCCGCCCGCGGCTGCATACGGTCAGTTGCGGACATGGACCGCCGATTGCTCAGTGGGCGTTGAACGCCGTTAGCCGAAATATCAACCACGACGAGCTTCAGACATTACGATGCGAAAGCCGACATCGAGAACAAACTATTGCGGGTCCGAGGAGATTGAGTAAATTGTTCCCGGAACTGCCCTGTCCACAGAACTGTTCCAGACCAAGCGGATGGTCGGTAACGTAAGCAGCTAAAGAGGTGAACGCCATGACCCAGGTGTGTCTGGATCTGCCGGAATCAGTGCCCGCGTTGTTGCACTGCCGCCCTGGTGAGTTGAACAAGGAGCTGCTGCTGGCTGCCGCGGCCCATTGGTATCAACAGGGACGGATCTCCCAGGAGTGGGCCGCGCAGATCGCCGGGCTTGACCGCACGGACTTCTTGCTTGCCCTGGCGCGCATGGGCAAGGATTCGTTTGTGGTGGATTTCGACGACCTGGACGATGAGCTGGCGCGTGGTTGAGCGGGCGATCA
Organism: Halochromatium glycolicum; assembly: GCF_016584085.1. GTDB lineage: Bacteria > Pseudomonadota > Gammaproteobacteria > Chromatiales > Chromatiaceae > Lamprobacter > Lamprobacter glycolicus. Next base: position 62,374 of record NZ_NRSJ01000027.1, read on the forward strand.
TCAATGCCTCGCCCTTGATCTTCTTTTCCTTGCGCCAGGCAAAGCCTGGAAGAGGGGGATGATCGCGAAATGATTTGAGTGATCGGAAACCTCTTATTGTGACCCGCCGGGTGAAAGTCCCGAACCGGAAAGGACTGGCCATCCACCGGAACCGAG
>NZ_NRSJ01000028.1 GCF_016584085.1 Halochromatium glycolicum
CAGTGGATGAAAGCGCATGGCTATGCCTAAAGCGTCGTGTGCTCCCTTCTTGTGAATCGCCTAGTGCGGACCCGCATGCTAGGTGGTGTGGGGAGGGCGGGCTAAACACCCGCCCTTACCCGATTATTGGTCGCACGGCCGCCACGGTGTCTGCGCAGCGCGACATGGAAACTACCCATTGAGAACCTGCTGGTGTGCGCTATGCTGAGTCTGTAGGCAACAGTTGTGTTGTCTTTTGTACGCACGTCTTCGAGGTTGCAGCCGAGTCATCGACCAAGCATCGCGAGGCGGCGTTGATTTCGCAGTCGGCCGCGCTTAGATCGCGACTGATCTCAGCCATAGAGGCCTCAGTAATGACCCCGAAACAGAGCCATACCTTGTGGCACCTCAGGCGCCAAGGACTCCAATCCGAGGCGGAAGTCGCCGAACGTGCGTGGTCCAAAGGTCGAGAGTACATTCCCGACGAGCGGTCTCCGTTGAAGCGTGATACGCGGGACTTGATCGAACAGTGCAATTGGGAGTTGGTGGCCGCCGTTGCTTGACATGACGTCGCGTGATGCGATCGTGACGATTCCCTAGGCCCGCCTGGCCGCAACGCTGATGCAAGAGGGCTATCTTGTCCTCGAGACTGATCCGGAGCGACCAGGTCTCATCGTCGTCGGGGCGCTGACCAGCGTTCCGCAACGGATTGATGAAGGATGTCGATTCGCCGCCTGGTTCGGTGATCTCGATGCGGCGCTGATGCACCTGCATGAGGCGCTGCGGCGCTCCTTGGCTCAGCTTGAGCCACGCTGCTATCGCGTTGGTCTGATCGACGCGATTGCTGCGGCTGATGCAATCGACCTCGAGCATCGGCGAATCTTCATCGATCCGGAGTTCGCGGAGTCCACGCAGCTCAACGCAAAGATCGATTCGCTGCGACAGCGCCACCAGCGACTTGATCGTTGGCTCAACACGGTCGGGCTCGTTGCGGCCGCCTTGCTCGCGATTTGGGGCCTGCTCCCGCTCTAGAGGCGTGGCGGGCCGTGTCAAGGGGCTGAAAGACCGTTCAACTGCCGATTCTAGGAGGAACGGCTCCAGAATCCGCTGATTCCGGCAACGCCCTGCGCACCATGTCGCCAGGCGATCTGCAGGTCAGGGTCGCCGACGCCTCCGAGGGCGTAGACCGGCAGCGGTGCCGGGTCGACGAGCTCCGCGAACCGTTTCCATCCGAGTGGTTCCGACTCTGGATGACTGCGCGTTGGGCAGACCGGGGAGAGCAGCGCGTAATCGAGGCCGAGCGTGGCCGCTCGTGCCAGCGTGTCCGCATCATGGCAGGAAGCCCCAATCAGGCAGCGGCCGAGATCGGGGCGCTGATCCAATGCAAGCAGCCGTTGCTCGCTCAGGTGTAGCCCGTCCACTGGGAGACGGGTGGCAAGCTCGACCTCGCAGTTCACCAGCAGGAGGGCGCCCATCCGGCGGCAGAGTGCGGCGCAGCGCCGGGCGAGGTCCGCATAGCGGTCGGTGTCGAGCCAAGGGGCACGCAGCTGGACGATTGGCACACCGGTCCGTGCGAGTCTCTGCTCGAGATGCATCAGGAAGGCATCCGGTGCCGCTGGTGCGGCGCCTGTGATCAGGTATCGGCTCGGCAACCGGAGTGCACTGATGACGGGCCTGTCTGCGGCTGGGAAGCGGTCAGCATCCATCTCCTCCGGCGTCAGCCACTCGAGTGGCTGGCCCTCTCGGCCTTGCGGGATACCCTGGTAGTCGAGCACCTGGTGGATATCGAGCAGGACGCGGCGGTCTCGGTAATCATGCGATAGTCGGATCAATGGCCTGGAGACACAGACCTGGATGCCGAGCTCTTCTGCGAGCTCGCGCCGCAGCCCTTGCTCGACCGACTCGCCGGATTCGAGCTTACCGCCGGGAAATTCCCAGAGCCCACCCTGATGTGCAGCCTCCGGGCGCTTAGCGATGAGCACCCGGCCCTTGGTGTCGTTGACGATGCCGGCCGCGACATGGATCACGACCTTGCTTGCGGCGGGCGGGATGCTCATCGGGCGGCCTGGCCTCGGGGAGGCCACTGCGATGATTGAGAACGGTCAGGTCCGGTACTCGGCATTGATGCGGACATAATCATAGGACAGGTCGCAGGTCAGCAGATGCGCGGCGGCGTGACCTCGGCCGAGCCTGACAGCGATCGTGAAACTGTCCCGACCCATGACGGCCCGACCCGCGGCCTCGGTATAGTCGGGGTCACGCCCGCCGTTGGAGACGATGCACAGGTCGTCGAGATCGATCCGCACGCGATCGATATCCAACGCTTGCAGTCCAGCACGGCCGACCGCGGCCAATATCCGCCCCCAGTTGGGGTCGCTTGCGAACAAGGCCGTCTTGACCAGGGGCGAGTGCGCGATGGTATCGGCCACCTGGCGCGCCTCGATGACATCCCGTGCCTCGGTGACCTCGATGCGGACCAGCTTGGTGGCCCCTTCCCCGTCGCGCACGATCGCACTGGCGAGCTCGTCGCAGACCGCATCGAGGGCCTGTTGGAATGCGGCGACCTCGGGCTCGGTTGCGTCCTCGAGCGGGCTATTGCCGAGGGTTCCAGCTGCGACCAGCACACAGGCATCATTGGTCGAGGTGTCGCCGTCGATGCTGATGGCATTGAACGAATGCGCGACGGCCTGGCGCAGGCATCGTTGCAGCACGGCGTTGTCGACGCTGGCATCGGTCGCGATGAAGGCGAGCATGGTCGCCATGTCGGGCCGGATCATCCCAGCGCCCTTGGCGATGCCGGTGATGGTCGCGCGCCGCTCGCCCAGAATGCATTCCCGCGTGACCCGCTTTGGCCGCGTGTCCGTGGTCATGATCGCGCTGGCGGCGCTGTCCCAGTGGGCCTCGTCGAGAGTCGTGACGGCCAGCGACAACGCATCGGTGATGCGCTGGACGGGAAGGTATTCGCCGATTACGCCGGTCGAGAACGGGAGCACCTGCTCGGGTGCGCTGCCGGTGAGCGCGGCCAGCGCATTGCAGCAGGCGCGGGCGTCGTCGAGGCCGCGGCGGCCGGTGCCGGCGTTCGCATTGCCGGCATTGATCAACAGCCAGCGCGGCGGGGCCAGCGCCAGATGCTCGCGCGCAACCACAACCGGGGCGGCGCAGAAGGCGTTGCGGGTGAAGGCCGCGGCGCAGCGGCTGCCTTCCGGTAGCTCGATCAGCACCAGGTCGTCTCGATCCTGATAGCGAATCCCGGCCGGCACCGCGGCGACGCGCACGCCGCCTATCCTGGGGTTATCGGGCATGCTCAAGAACAGCGTGCGGCCTTAGGAGACGCGTCCGCAGCATTGCTTGTACTTCTTGCCGGAGCCACAGGGGCAGGGCTCGTTGCGACCCACCTTGCGTCCGTCACGGACGAACGGCTGCTGGCTCTCGTCGCTGGCCGGGCCGTCCGCGGTCGCCGCCGCACGCGGCTGACGCGCCCTGTCCGCCTCGGGTCGGGGCGCTTGCTTGGCCGCCGCAGGTAGGCCGTCGAAGGTCTCGTGCTTGAACTGGAACTCGGCCGTGCTCGGCCCCTGCGGCAGGATGTCCTCCGGCATCTGCAGCTGCATCCGCGCGAGCGTCTTGACCACGTCCTGCTTGATGCTGGCGAGCATCGCCGAGAACATCTCGAAGGCCTCGCGCTTGTACTCCTGCTTCGGGTTCTTCTGCGCATAGCCGCGCAGATGAATCCCTTGGCGCAGATAGTCCATCTGCGCCAGATGGTCCTTCCACTGGGTGTCGAGCGTCTGCAGCATGACCGCCTTCTCGATCTGGCGCATCGTCGCCGGCCCGACCAGCTTCTCCTTCTCGACCGCATAGCCTTCGAGCTGGGCGGCGATGCGCTGGCGCAGGGTCTCCTCGTGCAGCTCGTCGTCCACATCGAGCCACTGCTGGATCGGCCAGCTACCGCCGAAGGCGTCCTCGAGCGCGGCGCTCAAGCCCGGCACGTCCCATTGCTCTTCGAGGCTTTGTGGCGGGATGTAGGTGCTGATGAGCTCGTTGAGGACGTCGTGGCGCATCGCGCTGATGGTCTCGGAGACGTCATCGCCGTCCATCAGCTCGCGCCGCTGCTGATAGATCACCTTGCGCTGGTCGTTGGCGACGTCGTCGTAGTCGAGCAACTGCTTGCGGATATCGAAGTTGCGGCCCTCGACCTTGCGCTGGGCGTTCTCGATCGCCTTGGTCACCCAAGGATGCTCGATCGCCTCGCCTTCCTGCATGCCGAGGCGCTGCATCATGTTGGCGACGCGCTCGGAGGCGAAGATCCGCATCAGGTTGTCCTGCAGGGACAGGTAGAAGCGGCTCGAGCCCGGGTCGCCCTGGCGCCCGGAGCGCCCGCGCAGCTGATTGTCGATGCGCCGGGATTCGTGCCGCTCGGTGCCGATCACGTGTAGGCCGCCGGCCTTGATGACCTGGGCATGGCGCTTCCTCCAGTCGGCCTTGATGCGTCCGCGCTCCTCGTCGCCGGAGGCCTTCTCGAGCTCGGCGTCGAGGTTGCCGCCGAGCACGATGTCGGTGCCGCGCCCGGCCATGTTGGTGGCGATGGTGACCGCACTGGGCTCGCCGGCGCGGGCGATGATGCCGGCCTCACGCTCGTGCTGCTTGGCGTTGAGGACCTCGTGCGGGATCTTCGCCTCGTGCAATTTCTTCGAGACCAGCTCCGAGGTCTCGATCGACGCGGTGCCGACCAGCACCGGCTGACCACGCTCGACGCAGTCGCGGATGTCCTCGATGATCGACTGGTACTTCTCGTCCTGGGTCAGATAGACCAGATCGCCGCGGTCGTCGCGGACCATCGGCATGTTGGTCGGGATCACCGAGACCTCGAGGCCGTAGATCGACTGGAACTCGAACGCCTCGGTATCGGCGGTGCCGGTCATGCCGGCGAGCTTGGTGTAGAGCCGGAACAGGTTCTGGAAGGTGATCGACGCCAGCGTCTGGTTCTCCTGCTGGATCGGCACGCCTTCCTTGGCTTCGACCGCCTGGTGCAGGCCTTCGGACCAACGCCGGCCGGGCATCGTCCGCCCGGTGAACTCGTCGACGATGATGATCTGGCCGTCGCGGACGATGTAGTCGACGTTCTTCTGGAATAGCGCATGCGCCCGCAGCGCGGCATAGACATGGTGCATCAGCACGATGTTGCCGGCGTCGTAGAGGCTCTCGCCCGCGCCGAGCAGGCCCATCTCGGTGAGGTGGGCCTCGACCTTCTCATGGCCCTCTTCGCTGAGATAGACCTGGCGTGCCTTCTCGTCGACCGAGAAGTCGCCGGGACCGAAGTCGGGCTGGCCTTCCTCGTTGGTGATCGGCTCCTGCCGGGTCAGGCTCGGGATGATCCGGTCGATCTTGGTGTAGAGGTCGGTATTGCCCTCGGACGGCCCGGAGATGATCAGCGGTGTGCGCGCCTCGTCGATCAGGATCGAGTCGACCTCGTCGACGATCGCATAGTACGGGTCACGCTGCACGCGCTGCTCGGGCGTGAACGCCATGTTGTCGCGCAGATAGTCGAAGCCGAACTCGTTGTTCGTGCCGTAGGTGATGTCGGCATGATAGGTCTCGCGGCGCGTGCAGCGGCGCAGGTGGCGGTAGCCTTCCTGCTCGCCGGGCTCGTAGCTCGGGTCGAACAGGAACGAGGCGCTGTCGGGTCCGAGACCGCCGGAGCTGTTGATCACGCCGACGCTCAGGCCGAGGGCGTGGTAGACCTGTCCCATCCAGGCCGCGTCGCGGCGGGCCAGATAGTCGTTGACGGTGACGATATGCACACCCTTCGCGGGCAGTGCGTTGAGGTAGGCAGCCAGGGTCGCGACCAGGGTCTTGCCCTCGCCGGTGCGCATCTCGGCGATCTTGCCCTTGTGCAGGACCATGCCGCCGACGAGCTGGACGTCGAAGTGGCGCATGTCGAGCACGCGCTTGGCGGCCTCGCGAACGACCGCGAAGGCCTCGGGAAGCAGGTCATCGAGCTCGGCGCCTTCGGCGAGCCGCTCGCGGAAGACGCCGGTGCGTGCGCGCAGCTCGTCGTCGGAGAGCTTGGCAAGACCGTCCTCGAGCGCATTGATCTGCTCGGTGGACTTCATCAGCCGCTTGACCAGACGCTCGTTACGGCTGCCGAAGACCTTTCGGAAAAGGCGTAGGGCCATGATTCAGGCTCTTTAAGGTAGTAGGCAGAAGAATTAGCGAAATGATACCGGAGTCCTGGCGCTGTCGCAGATCAGACTGGCGAGTTGGCGCTAAAGCCAAGACGCCGACGGCTCGACAAGCCGAGCCGCCGGCGTCTTCAGGGGCTGTGTCTGAGGCCCGATCCGTCGCAAGCAGATGCTGGTCAACGTCTAAGGCATCCGCTCCCAGTCACAGCCTATCGACCAACCCTGGTGCGCTTTGTTTCCGCACCGTGAGACATTAGGCGATTGCCGGAAAAGCTCGTACCGAATTGCGCAGGATGTTCGTTTGCCTTCGAGGAGCGTCGCCGGGAGCATAGCCGGGCTATGTGACCGGCGGCGCGACGAAGAAGGCGAGCGAAAAGACCAGCAAGGCGGTATGAGCTTTGACAGAAATCGCCTTAGAGGCGGGCCAGCCGGGAAGGCTCGCTTAGGTCGAGATAGCGGATTGGGTCGATGGCCTCGCCGTCCCGGCGGACCTCGAAATGCACGTGCGGACCGGTCGAGCGTCCGGTCGACCCGAGCTTCGCGATGATCTGGCCTTTGGTGACCAGTTCGCCCTCGACGACCAGATTGCGTGAATTGTGCGCGTAGCGCGTCTCCAGGCCATTCGCGTGACGGATCTCGACGATCTTGCCATAGCCGCTCTTGCGGCCCGAGAAGATGACGAGGCCGTCGGCCATCGCAACGATATCGGCACCGTGCTTGCCGGCGATGTCGATGCCCTTGTGCATGCTACGACGGCCGGTGATCGGGTGACGGCGCAGCCCAAACTTCGAGGTGACGACGCCGCCGCTGGCGAGGGGCCAGCCATCGGGGACCACATGCTCCTTGAGGTCGCGTTCCATGATCAGGGTCTCGAGCAAGACCAGCTTGCGCTTGCGGTCTTCGAGCTCGGCCAGGACCTTGGTCAGGTCATGGATCACCTCGTCTGCGCGGTTACCCCTTATGCCGGTCTTCGTGGCGCCGCCACCAGAGGGTGCTGGCTGCCAAAAATCGAATTCTTCGCCGTCGAGGCCGGCCATCTCGACAAGTCGTTGGCCGAGGGCGTTGATTCGGATGATCTCGGCCTGCATCTGCCCAACACGGGCAGCGATACTATCCAGATCGGCCTCGGTCTCCTCGCTCAAGTCGGGACTGCGGTGAGGCTGCGAGGCCAGGTGCGTCAGTACGGTCTCGATGTCGGTTGCGGGTGCTGAGGTGAAGCGATACTTGCCGAGCAAAAAACCGGTGGTGCCGGCGAGGAACGCGATGAGCACCACGGCAAGCATCGCCATCGAGCTGTAACCGGATTGGGAGGAACTCTGTTTGATGCGTGGCATCATTTCTCCGAACAGTGATGGTCAGAGGGGCGAGATAGGGAGGCGCAGAACCCCGCGTCCTTCCCAAATACCGGGCAAGGAAGCGAGGCGCAGGCCCTGTCGCCCGCAGACTGCGCTCCCTGCCTAAGGCGATTTCTGTCAAAGCTCATACCGCCTTGCTGGTCTTTTCGCTCGCCTTCTTCGTCGCGCCGCCGGTCACATAGCCCGGCTATGCTCCCGGCGACGCTCCTCGAAGGCAAACGAAAATCCTGCGCAATTCGGTACGAGCTTTTCCGGCAATCGCCTAAGCGCGTCGGCCTTCGGTCATGGCGAAACAGACGATCCATATTCGACGGCATTTGCGAGCGAGCACCCCGGTCGCCGCGCTGCTTGACGAAATCGAGCAACGCGAACAGCTGCTGCGGATGATTCGCAATCACTTGCCGCGAGAAGTGGGCACACATTGCCGTCAAGTTGCATTGGTTGATGGCGAGCTCACACTCTTCGTGGAATCGCCCATCTGGGTCGATCGCCTTCGCTATCGCTGTGCTGATCTGGTTAGTGGTCTTTTGGCTGACGGCCTCGAGGTCGAGCGTTGTCGAGTTCGGGTACTGCCGGACAGCCGGCCGTCGGTGCCCGTACAGCAGGGGTCATCGCGGGATCTGTACGGGGATGATGAGCCGACAGGGGCGGATCAGCCGAGCTCACCGCTTGCGCGTGCCCTCTTACGACTGGCAAGAACACTTGGCCGAGCGTCGGAGACATGATCAGGGTGCGCGAGCGGGGTTGCGATAGGGCGGTCGGCTCAGAGGGCAGGCGCTGGCTGGCCGTAGCGAATCGGCAGCTGCTGAGCGTCGTCGAAGGTCACCTCTTCCCATGCCGACTGATCGGCCAACAGCGCACGGAGCAGCCGATTGTTCAATGCGTGGCCGGACTTGTGGCCCCGGAACGCGCCGATCAGCGGGTGGCCGAGTAGATAGAGGTCGCCGATGGCGTCCAGAATCTTGTGCTTGACGAATTCGTCCTCATACCGCAGGCCGCCGTCGTTCAAGACGCGAAAGTCGTCGACGACGACCGCGTTGTCGAGGCTGCCTCCAAGCGCGAGGTTCTGTTGTTGCAACGCCTCGATGTCGCGCAAGAAACCAAACGTACGCGCTCGACTGACCTCCTTGACGAATGAGGTTGTCGAGAAATCGATGCTCGCCTGCTGCAGCCGAGACGCAAAGGCCGGATGATCGAAATCGATCGAGAATTCGACCTTGAAACCGTTGAACGGGTCGAAGCGCGCGTATTTGTCACCATCGTTGACGCGCACTGGCTGCTTGATCGAGATAAAGCGCCGCGGACGGTTCTGTTCTTCGATACCGGCTGATTGCAGCAAGAAAACGAAAGGCGCGGCGCTTCCATCCATGATCGGGACCTCGGCCGCACTCAGATCGACATAGGCGTTATCGATCCCGAGGCCGGCAAAGGCCGAGAGCAGATGCTCGACGGTCGAGACACGCACCTCACCATCGGTCAGTGTCGTCGAGAGGCGAGTGTCTCCGACATTGAGCGGCGTGGCCTTGATGTCGACAACCGGGTCGAGATCGGTCCGACGAAAGACGATACCAGTGTCGGCGGCTGCCGGTCGAAGCGTCAGGTAGACCTTGTCGCCGGTGTGCAGACCGACGCCGGTCGCCCGGATCACGTTCTTGAGCGTTCGCTGGCGGATCATTGGCGCTCCTCCGAGCGTTGCGGAAGCCGGCGCTAGAGCGCCGGCCCGCATCGTTTGACGTTCGCTGCAGCACGCCGCCCAAGTCCGTCCTTAGGGCGTTGGCGTCATGCACCTCTTGATACCGGTGCATGTTAGGGTTTTCCCGGATTTTTATCAAGTACTCGCCCTGATTGCAAGTGAACCGTCTGATTTGCATCCAATAATCCACACTAGGGATTGTCCTAGATCAATCCGCCTGCCGGCGCAGAAATGCCGGAATGTCCAGGTAATCGAGATCAGCAGCGGTCGCTTCACCGCCGCCTCCGGCCGCTCGTTTGTTGCGGATGTAGGCAGGCTGATCCATATCCTGGTAATCCGGCGCGGCGCTGTCGCGATGATCGGTTTCGACCAACCGCATCTTGGGCTCGCCGCCGCGCGCTGCGAGCCGTTCCGCTCGGCGGTCTCCGAGGCCGGTGGCGACGACCGTGACGCGCAGTTCCTCCTCCAGATCCGGGTCGATCACGGTCCCGACCACCACCGTCGCATTGTCGTCGGCGAAGTCGCGCACGGTGTTGCCGACCTCGTCGAACTCGCCGATGGTCAGGGTCATGCCGGCCGTGATATTGACGAGGATACCGTTTGCGCCGGAGAGGTCGATGTCTTCCAGCAACGGACTGTTGATGGCCTTCTCGGCGGCCTCTCGAGCACGATTCTCGCCAGTGGCCGAGCCGGTGCCCATCATCGAGACCCCCATGCCCGACATGACGGTCTTGACGTCGGCGAAGTCGACATTGATCAGGCCCGGTCGGGTGATCAGCTCGGCAATGCCCTGGGTCGCATTCAGCAGCACGTCGTTGGCGGCACTGAAGGCGTCGAGCAGTGACATCTGCTTGCCGAGGACCGCGAGCAGCTTGTCGTTCGGGATCGTGATCAACGAATCGACGTGCTTCTCGAGCTCGAGGATGCCGTCGAGCGCAACCTTGGCGCGTTTCCCGCCTTCGAATATGAAAGGCTTGCTGACGACCGCGACGGTCAGGATACCGAGCTCGCGCGCGACCGAGGCCACGATCGGTGCGGCGCCGGTGCCGGTTCCGCCGCCCATGCCCGCGGTGATGAAGACCATGTCGGCGCCCTCGAGCACGTCCTTGATGCGGTCGCGGTCCTCTTCAGCAGCGCGGCGGCCGACATCCGGATCGGCCCCGGCCCCGAGACCTTTGGTGATGCCGGCGCCCAATTGCAGGATGGTCTTGACGGCGACATTGTCCAATGCCTGCGCGTCGGTGTTGGCGCAGATGAAGTCGACCCCTTCGATGTTCGCCGCCGCCATATGATTGACCGCGTTACCGCCGCCGCCGCCGACGCCGACGACCTTGATGACGGCATTCTGGGTTTGTGTATCCATAAGCTCAAAGCTCATATCGGTTACCTCGAGGATTTGCTGTGGTGGTCTGCTGCAACTGCTCGTCATCCCCTCGGGCGGCGGGGACCTGTTTGCCCGTGGGTCATGGTCAGAAACTGCCGCTCAACCAGCCGCGCAGGCGCCCCCAAAGGCCCGCGCGTTGGTGCTCGGCAGCGCCTGAGAAGCGATGCTCTTTGGCGTAGATCAGTAACCCGACCCCGGCGGCATAGACGGGGTCAGCGATGGTGTCTTCCATCCCTGTGACGGACTGGGGAAGGCCGAGTCTTACTGGCATGTGGAAGACCTCCTCGGCCAGATCCACGATGCCCTCCATCTTTGCGCTGCCGCCGGTCAGCACGACGCCGCCGGCGATCAGTTCTTCAAAGCCACTGCGGCGCAGCTCGCTCTGGAGTAGGCTCAGCAGCTCCTCATAACGCGGCTCGATGACCTCTGCGAGGGTCTGACGGGAGAGCTGCCGCGGTGGTCGCTCGCCGATGCTGGGGACCTCGATGTTCTCTTGGGCGACCTGCGAAGGCAGCGCGCAGCCGTGCTGGATCTTGATCGCCTCGGCGTGCTGGGTCGGGGTGCGGAGTGCCACCGCGATGTCATTGGTGACCTGGTCGCCGGCGATCGGGATGACCGAGATGTGGCGGATCGCGCCGTCGGTGAACACCGCGAGGTCAGTGGTGCCGCCACCAATATCGATCATGCAGACCCCGAGCTCCTTCTCGTCGTCCTTGAGCACCGCGAGCGACGAGCTGAGCTGGCCGATCACGAGATTATCGACCTCGAGGCCGCAGCGGCGGATACACTTGACGACGTTCTGCGCCGCGCTGACTGCGCCGGTGACCATGTGCACGCGCGCCTCGAGTCGCACGCCGCTCATCCCGATCGCTTCGCGGATGCCGTCTTGATCGTCGATGATGAATTCCTGCGGCAGGATATGCAGGATCTTCTGATCAGCCGGGATCGCGACCGCGCGCGCTGCGTCGATCACGCGGTCGACGTCGCTCTGGTTGACCTCGTGGTCCTTGATCGCGGTCACGCCGTCGCTGTTGCGGCTGCGGATATGGCTGCCGCCGATGCCGGCATGGACCGAATGGATCTCGCAGCCCGCCATCAGCTCGGCCTCTTCGACGGCGCGCTGGATCGATTGCACGGTCGATTCGATGTCGACGACCACGCCCTTCTTGAGGCCGTGTGTCGGGTGTGTGCCGACACCGATGACCTCGATCGTGTCGTCGGGCCTGATCTCGCCGACCAGAGCGGCGACCTTGGAGGTGCCGATGTCGAGGCCGACGACCAGGTTCTTCTCATTGCGTCTTGCCATGCAGATCCGCTCCGTTTGAATAGTCAGTTGGCCGCAACGCGTTTCGGACCGCCGCCAGTGGCGCCGCTTGGCAGCCAGCGGACCGCCAGCCCGTTGCTGTAGCGCAGATCGAGTCGGGTTGGGATGCCGATCGCCTCGATCTGCCCGTAGGCGGCGATCAAGCGCCCGAGTCGCTGCTCGACGTCGTCGGTGCCGAGCAGGACCTCGGTGCCGCCGAGCAGTTGGATCGACCAGTCGCCGCGTGCGTCGCGATGGACGCCGTCGACGATCAGCCCGAGCTCGAGCAGCCGCGGTCCCCAGTCGAGAAAACGGTTCACGACCTCCGGTGCCATTGCGTCGTTGTTGGCACCGAGACGGGCCAGGCCTGCGGGCAGACGGCCGTCCGTCGGCCTGAACACGATTCCACTCTCGGTTACCAGGCCGGTCTCGCGCCAGCGCGCGATGGCGTTGTGCTCGCGCACGCTGATCTGGATACGATCGGGCCAGAACCGCCTTACTGTCGCCTCGGCGACCCAGGGAAGCGCTCGCACTTGGGTCCGTAAGCTACTCAGGTCCTGGGTCAGGATGCCGCCGGCGATCTCGTCGCTGACCGTCTGCTGAAGGGCCTCGCGTGACAGACCGTGCATCTCGCCCTCGATGCTGACGACCCTGATCGGCAGCAGCAGCGGTTCCCATTGCTTCAGGACCCAGCCTGCGCCGAGGAGGCCACCAATCAGCGTTAGCGCCAGCAATAGGCGGACGAGCAACGCCCCTCTACTCAGCGGTGGCCGCTCAGGCGATGCGGGCATGGTCGTGCTGTGCTCAGTCATCGGCCGCGCTCTCCCGGAGACTGGTCTCGAGGATACGGAGGCAGAGCTGTTCGAAGTCGATACCGGCGGCGCTTGCAGCCATGGGTACGAGACTGTGGTCGGTCATGCCCGGGATGGTGTTGACCTCCAGCAGTTTGGGTGCTCCGGCTTCGTCGAGCATGAAGTCGACCCGTCCCCAGCCGCTTGCTCCAACACTGCGAAACGCCTGCAGACAGAGGCGTTGATACTCGGCCTCGAGCGCCTGCGGTAGCCCGCAGGGGCATCGATAGGAGGTGCTATCGGCCTGGTACTTCGCCTCGAAGTCATAGAAGCTGCGAGGCGTTTCCAGCCGGATCAGCGGCAGCGCCTGCTCGCCGAGGATGGCGCAGGTGTACTCGGCGCCGCTCAGCCAGCGCTCGGCGATCACGACGGCATCGAGCTCGCTAGCCGCGGACCAGGCGCTGGCTAGCTCGTCCGGGCCATCGGCGCGCGCCATCCCGAGACTGGAGCCCTCATGCGCAGGCTTGACCATCAGTGGGAAACCGAGTGCGGCGGCTCGCTTCAGGTCGGTCTCGCCGTGGATCAGTGCAAACTCGGCCGTCGGCAGGCCGGCGCCTCTCCAGACCAGCTTGGAGCGATACTTGTCCATGCCGATGGCCGAGCCGAGCACCCCCGAACCGGTGTAGGGCAGCCCAAGGCCTTCCAGGGCGCCCTGGATCTGGCCGTCCTCGCCGCCGCGACCATGCAGGATGACGAAGGCGCGATCGAAGCGCGCCGGGTCAAGGGCCTCGAAACAGGCGCTGCCGGGCACCTCGGCCGGATCGACAGGAGTGACGTCGAGGCCGAGGCGCTCGAGCGCCGCGAGGACCGCATGGCCGCTCTTGAGCGAGATCGCCCGCTCGGCCGAGGTGCCGCCAAGGATCAGGGCAATGCGGCCATAGCGGGATGGATCGACTGCGAATGCGTCCGCAGATGTCATTGGAATGCCCCCATCCGGCGGACTTCGGTTCGCAAACGGATACCGCTGCGGCGCTCGACCTCCACCTGGACCAGATCAATCAGTCCAGCGATGTCCGTCGCGCTGGCATCGCCGAGATTGACGATGAAGTTGGCATGCTTGCTCGAGACCTCGGCGCCACCGAGCCGGCGACCCTTCAGTCCGGCCGCCTCGATCAACCGCGCGGCATGATCGCCGGGCGGGTTGCGGAAGACCGAGCCGCAGCTCGGCAGGCCCGTGGGCTGAGTTGCGGCGCGGCGGTCCAGCAGCGCGCGAATGCGTGCCTGTGCGGCGTCGGTGTCACCCGGGCTGAGCAGGAGGTCGGCGTCGATGAACCACTCGTTCGGCGGTCCCTCGACCTCGCGGTAACCAAACCGGAACTCGGAATGACCTCGCGTTCGAATCTGTCCTGCGCGATCGATCGTGCGCACCTGTTGCACGAGCGGCCAGGTCTCTCCGCCCCAAGCGCCGGCGTTCATCGCCAAGGCGCCGCCCATCGTCCCTGGAATGCCGGCCAAGAACTCGGCACCGACCAGCCCTTGACGGGCCGCGAAGCGGGCGACCTTGGCGCAGCTAGCGCCGGCGCCGATCCGCAGGCCGTTCGGGGGCCGGGCGGCGATCGTGCTCAGACAGCCCTGGGTATGGATCACGGTCCCGCGCACACCGGCATCGCCAATCAGCAGGTTGCTGCCGAGGCCCAGCCAGAACAGCGGCTCACCGCGCTCAAGGCCCGCCAGGAAGGCGGCAAGGTCGGCCTCGTCAGCCGGACGATAGAGACGGTCGGCCGGACCGCCGACCCGCCAGCTCGTGTACCGGGCCAGCGGCTCGTTCAGACGCAGTTCACCGCGCAGGCTGGACGCCGTCATCGCCTCACCTCGCTGAGCAGCGCTGGCAGCTTGGCTGCGAACTGCCCGATGTCACCGGCGCCGGAGATGAGCAATAGGTCCTCGGGCGCGAGCAACCCGCCGAGCAACGCGGGGATGTCGTGCAGCGCCTGCACGAACACCGGCTCAACCTGGCCGCGCGAGCGCACCGCGCGACTCAGACTGCGTCCATCGGCACCGGCGATGGGCTGCTCGCCGGCTGGATAGACCTCGCAGAGCACCAGCACGTCGACCTCGGAGAGGACCTGCACGAAGTCCTCGAACTGCTCCTGCGTCCGTGAATAGCGGTGGGGCTGGAATACCAGTACCAAGCGCCGATTCGGCCAGCCGCCGCGCGCGGCCTCGATGGTCGCCGCGAGCTCGCGCGGATGATGCCCGTAGTCGTCGATCAGCGTGATCGCGCAGCCGTCACCAAGGGTGCAATCGCGGACTACGAAACGTCGTCCGACGCCGGCAAAGGCAGCCAAGGCCTGCTGGATGGCGGTCTCCTCGACCCCGATCTCGAGCGCGACCGCGATCGCCGCGAGCGCATTGCGCACGTTGTGGATGCCGGGGAGATTGAGCTCGACTGGAAAGCTCAGCTCGGCCTCGGCGTGCTGGACCTCAAAGCGCATGCGCAGCCCGTCCTGCTGCACGCCCAGGGCGCGGACATCGGCATCGGCATGGGTGCCGTAGGTCAGCACCGGACGCGAGATCGATGGGATCAGCCCGGCGACTTCAGGGTCGTCGATGCAGAGGACCGCCAAGCCGTAGAACGGCAGATGGTGGATGAAGGCCCTGAAGGTGCTGCGCAGGCGATCGAAATCGTTGTCATAGGTGCGCATGTGGTCGGCGTCGATATTGGTGACGACCGCCAACATCGGTTGCAGGTAGAGGAACGAGGCGTCGCTCTCGTCGGCCTCAGCGATCAGATACTTGCTGCTGCCCAGGCGGGCATTGGCGCCAGCGCTATTGAGCAGGCCGCCGATCACGAAGGTCGGGTCCAGATTGGCCTCGGCCAGCACGCTGGCGATCAGGCTCGTCGTCGTGGTCTTGCCGTGGGTGCCGGCGACGGCGACGCCGAAATAGAAGCGCATCAGCTCCGCGAGCATCTCGGCCCGACGCACAATCGGCGTCCGCGCCGCACGCGCTGCTTCGATCTCGGGGTTGTGCTCGTCGATCGCGGTCGAGACCACGACGGCGTCAACGTCGCGGATCTGCTCGGCGCGATGGCCCAGATAGCACTGCACGCCGAGTCCCTTGAGGCGGCGCACGCCCTCGTTCTCGCGCAGATCCGAGCCCTGGACCTCATAGCCCAGGTTGGCCATCAGCTCCGCGATCCCGCTCATCCCGGCGCCGCCGACCCCGATGAAATGCAGTCGGCGCATGCGGCCCATCTGGGTGGCGCTATGGATCAGGTGCGCGGCATTCATCGCGCCACCTCCAGGCAGGCATCGGCAATCTGTCCAGCGGCGTCCGGCATCGCCTTGGCGCGCGCGGCCTCGGCCATCTGCAGCCGCCGTTGCGGATCAGCGAGCAGCGGCTCCAGCAGCGCCTCGAGGCGCTCGGCGGTCATCTCGCGCTGCAACAGCACCTCTGCCGCACCGGCGTCACTGAGCCAGCGGGCGTTGCCGACCTGATGATCATCGACCGCATGCGGGTAGGGGATGAAGATCGCTGGCAGTCCGACCGCCGCGAGCTCGGAGACCGTCAGCGCACCGCTGCGGCAGATGACCAGGTCGGCCCAGGCATAGGCGTCCGCCATGTCGGCGATGAACGCTGTCACCTCGGCCTCGATGCCGGCAGCGCGATAGGCCGCTTGTGCCACCTCGAGGGTGCGCTCGCCGGCTTGGTGGCGGACCTGCGGGCGGAGCGGCTCAGGGAGCAGCGCAATGGCCTTCGCGACGGTCTCATTCAATGCCAGCGCGCCCAGCGAGCCGCCGACCACGAGCAGGCGCGCTGGCGCGCGGCGGTTGGCAAAGCGCTCGGCAGGTGAGGGGAGCGCCGCGATCTCGGTCCGCACCGGGTTGCCTGTCGTGATGGCACGGCGCGCTGCCGGGAAGCTGTTCGGGAAGGCCTGGAAGACGCGGTCAGCGATCCGGGCGAGCCATTGGTTGGTCAGACCAGGGACACTGTTCTGCTCCTGGATCACCAGCGGACGCCGCTGCAGCCGCGCCATCAGGCCTCCGGGTCCAGAGACGAAGCCGCCCATGCCGAGCACCGCGGCCGGATTGCGCCGGCTGAGGATGCCTGCGGCCTCGCCAAGCGCTCCGGCGAGACGCAACGGGGCCATGATCAGGGTCCGCAGGCCTTTGCCCCGCAGACCGGCGACCGACAGCCACTCGATCGCGAAGCCATGCTCTGGGACCAGGCGCGCCTCGATCCCGGCGCGGGTGCCGATCCAGACCACATCGGCCCCTCGCATGCGCAGGGCCTCGGCCACCGCGAGCGCCGGGAACACGTGACCGCCGGTGCCGCCGGCCATGATCGCTATGGTCGGCGCCATCGCAGGCCTCCGGGCGGTAGCATGCTGCGGCCGACCCCAGCCTCGGGCAGCGGTTGCACCGCCTTGCGTCTCAGCTCGAAGTCGATCCGCAGCAGAACGGCCGCCGCAATGACGGACACGATCAGCGCATTGCTCCCGTAGCTGATGAAGGGCAGGGTCAAGCCCTTGGTGGGCAGGAGCCCGGTATTCACGCCGGCATTGATCAGCGCCTGCATCCCGAGCAGCAGTCCAATGCCGTGTGCGACATGGGCGGAGAACTGCTCGCCGAGCGCATGCGCCCTGCTCCCGATCGCAAAGGCGCGCCAGGTGATGAATGCGAATGCGGCGATCACCAGCAGGACCCCGACCACCCCGAGCTCTTCGCCGATCACCGCGAGCAGGAAGTCGGTATGCGCTTCAGGCAGATAGAACTGCTTCTGGATGCCGTTGCCGAGACCGACCCCAAACCATTCGCCACGCCCCATTGCGATCAGGGCATGGCTGAGCTGATAGTCGGTGTTGAAGGGGTCGTCGAACGGGTTGATGAACGAGGTCACCCGTTGGAGCCGATAGGGCTCGATCCAGATCAGGAGCGCCAAGCCGCCTGCGATACCGATGAACAGCAACGCAAACGGCCACCAAGCGGCACCTCCGAGCCACAGCAGCCCCATCACGGTCGCCAGCAGCACAGCGGTCGTGCCGAAGTCCGGCTGCACCATGATCAGGCTGGCGGCAAAGCCGATCAGCAGCATCGGCCTGACGAAGCCAAGCAGCGAGGTGCTGACCTCGAGCTGCCGCCTTACCAGGTAGCCCGAGACGTAGATGATCGCGAAGAACTTGATCAGCTCCGATGGCTGCAGGTTGAATGGGCCGAGCGGTATCCAGCGGGTGGCGCCATTCGCGGTGCGGCCGATGCCTGGAATCAGCACGAGCAGCAACAATGCGCAGCTGAGCAGCATCAGCCAGATACCGGAGCGCTCCCAGACCTGCACCGGGATGGCGAAGCAGATCAGGCCAAACAGCAGCGCCAGGCAGAGCGCAATGCCGTGTCGGAGCACGAAGAAGAACGGCTCGCTGTAATCGCGCGCCGCGATCGGCAGCGACGCGGATGCGACCATCACGAAGCCCAGTCCCAGCAGCGCGAGTACCGCGACCAATAACAGCCTGTCGAGCGATGCCTCGTCGAGATCGCGGCGGCGCTGGCGTCCGCGGGCTGCCGACGCATGGGTCCGAGCGAGGGCCGAACTGAGGGTGGCGCCCGGGCTGTTCATGGCTCCAGCTCCTCGACCGCGGCGGCGAAGATGCGGCCACGCTGCTGAAAATCATCGAACATATCGAAGCTGGCGCAGGCGGGTGAGAGCAGGACTGCGTCGCCGGGCTGGGCGAGCTCGGCAGCGACCTGCACGGCCTGCTCCATGCTGCTGGCATGGTGCAGCGGCACTGTTTCGGCCAAGGCGCGCTCGAGGAGCGGCGCATCGCAGCCGATCAGCACCACAGCGCGGGCGCAGTCGCGCACGATTGGCGCCAGCGCCGAGAAGTCCGCCCCCTTGCCGTCACCGCCGGCGATCAGCACCGCGCGGGCATTGCGAGTTGAACGCTCGTCCGACGCGACGATGCCGGCAAGCGCGGCCGTGGTCGCGCCGGGGTTGGTGCCCTTGGAGTCGTTGATCCAGCGCACGCCGCGGCGCTCGGCTACCAGTTCGCTGCGATGCGGAAGCCCGGTGAAGACACGCAACGCCTCGCAGGCCGACGCGGGGTCGACGCCCGCGGTTTCCGCCAGCGCGAGTGCGGCCAAGCCGTTGGCAAGGTTATGTCGACCCGGCATCCGGACCTCGGCGGCCGGCATCAATAGGCGCCCACCGCGCGCGATCCAGGCCTCACTGTCCTGCTCGACGAGGCCGTAGTCCTGATCTCTGGCCGGTGGCGATAGCGAGAAGCCGATCCTGTCAGCGATCCCATCGGCGAGGGCGGCCGCGACCGGGTCATCACGATTGATGACGGCGTGCTCGGCATGGGCGAAGATGCGCCTCTTGGCCGCTGCATAGGCGCCGAGGCTCGGATAGCGGTCGAGATGGTCTGGCGAGAGGTTGAGCACCGTGGCCGCGCGCAGGTGCAGCGACGCGGTGGTCTCGAGCTGGAAGCTCGAGAGCTCGAGCACGAGCCAGTCTGCATCAGCATCCAACAGGTCGAGCACGGGGAGACCGAGATTGCCGCCGACCGCTGCCTGGATGCCGGCCTGCCGCAGCATCTGGCCAACCAGGGTGGTGACGGTGCTCTTGCCGTTGGAGCCAGTGATCGCGATCGCGGGTCTGTTTGATGTGCGGGCGAACAGCTCGACGTCCCCGATGAGAGGGATGCCACGCTCAGCGGCGCGCTGCAATGCGGGCGTGCTGATCGGGACGCCCGGGCTGACCACGATCTCGTCGGCGGAGGTCAACAGGGTGTCGTCGAAGCCGCCGAGCATCACGGCCACGTCCGGGAGCTCCTGCTGCAATCGCC
Source organism: Halochromatium glycolicum (assembly GCF_016584085.1). Classification (GTDB taxonomy): domain Bacteria; phylum Pseudomonadota; class Gammaproteobacteria; order Chromatiales; family Chromatiaceae; genus Lamprobacter; species Lamprobacter glycolicus. The sequence continues at coordinate 19,529 of NZ_NRSJ01000028.1, forward strand.
CCAACGCCGGCGGCTGGTTCCGGGAATCCAAGACCGCGACCTCAGTCCCTTGCCGGTGCAGCCAGCGCGCGCACGAAAGACCGGTGGCCCCGAGTCCGACGACGACCGTCTTGCGTTTGACGGCGCGGCTGCCGTCCGCTTCTGGTGCCGGGGTCATCATCGGATCTTAAGGCTCGCAAGACCCAACAGGACCAGCACCACGGTGATGATCCAGAAACGCACGATCACCCGCGGCTCTGGCCATCCCTTGAGCTCGTAGTGGTGATGCAGCGGCGCCATCCGGAAGATGCGCTTACCGGTCAGCTTGAACGAGGCGACCTGCAGCATCACCGACAGCGTCTCGAGCACGAAGAGACCGCCCATGATGAAGAGCACGATCTCTTGCTTGGCGACCACCGCGACCGCGCCGAGCGCGGCCCCAAGCGCGAGTGCGCCGACGTCGCCCATGAAGACCTGAGCGGGATAGGTGTTGAACCAGAGGAAGCCCAGTCCAGCCCCGGCCAAGGTGCCGCAGAAGATCACGACCTCTCCGACGTCCGGGACATACGGGATCTTGAGATAGGTCGCGATCTCGATGTTGCCGGCGGCATAGACCATGATGCCGAGTCCGCCGGCGACCATCACCGAGGGCAGCACGGCGAGGCCATCGAGCCCGTCGGTGAGGTTCACCGCATTGCTGGAGCCGACGATCACCAGATAGGCAAACAGGACGAACCAAGGCCCGAGCTGGATGCTGACCTCCTTGAGATAGGGCACCAGCAGCGCCGTCTCGCCGGCCGTTGAAGCGCTCAAGTAGAGATAGAAGGCCGCTGCGAGTCCGGCCACGGTCTGCCAGAGATACTTCCACCGGGCCGCCAGGCCTTTCGGGTCGCGCAACACCAGCTTGCGGTAGTCGTCCAGGAGCCCGATTGCACCGAAGGCCATCGTGGTCAGCAGCACCACCCAAACGAAGCGGTTGTTCAGGTCCGCCCAGAGCAGCGTGCTCACCGCGATCGAGACCAGGATCAGGGTCCCGCCCATGGTCGGTGTGCCCGCCTTCGAGAAATGGCTCTCGGGACCATCGCTGCGAACGGTTTGCCCGACCTTGTAGGTGCTCAGCCAACGGATGAGTGGGCGGCCGATCAACAGCGAGATCGCCAAGGCGGTGAGCGCGCCGAGGATGGCCCGCAGCGTCAGGTAGCGGAAGACGGTGAAGCCGCTCTCGAATTGGCTCAGCCAGTCGGTCAGTAACAACAGCATGCTCAGGCGCCCTCCATGCGCGAGGGATGCGTGCACAGCGCGTCGGCGACCCGGTCCATCGCCGAGGCGCGCGACCCTTTGACCAGCAGGAGGTCCTGCTCGCTGGTCTCGGCAAGCAGGGTCTCGATCAACGCATCCTGATTCGCGAAGTGGCGGCCCTGGTCGCCGAAGCCCTCGGCGGCGTGCCGACTCAACGGGCCGACTGCGTAGAGCGCATCGATGCCTTCAGCGCGGGCGTTGGCGCCCATCTCGCGGTGCACGGCCGCGCTGTCCGGGCCGAGCTCGCCGAAGTCGCCGAGCACCAGCAGATGGCGACCGCCGTCACCTGCCTCGATTGCGGTCAGCACACTGACAGCGGCCAGGAGCGAGTCGGGGTTGGCGTTGTAGCTGTCGTCGATCAGTCGCGCGTTCGCGCTTGTGCGTCGCGGTTGCAGCCGGCGCGGAACCGGCACCAGCTGCTCGAGGCCGCTGCGGATCAGTACCGGGTCGATGCCGAGCGCGGTGGTGCCGGCGATCGCGGCGAGCGCGTTGCGCACATTGTGCGCTCCGGCCAATTGCAGGCCGATCTCGAGCGGGGCGCCGTCGATCGATGCAGTAAAGCGGGTGCGAAAGCCCTTCTCATCCCAGATCTGCGTGATGGCCTGCTCATCGGCCCGCACTTGGGCAGTTGGTCCGGTGCCGAAGGTGAGCAAGGGCCGCCCCTCGGCCAACTCCTCCCAGAGCGGGGTCCAGGGCACATCGGCCATGACCACGAAGGTGCCGTTCGCGGGCAGTCCGCGCGCGATCTCGCCCTTGGCGTGGGCAACCCCCTCGACACTGCCGAAGCCCTCGAGATGCGCGCGGCCGGCGTTGGTGATCAGTGCCACATCGGGGCGGGCGATATCGGTGAGGTAGCCGATCTCGCCATGATGGTTGGCGCCCATCTCGAGGATCAGGTAACGCTCATCGCGCGCCGCGAGCAATGTCAGCGGCATGCCGATATCGTTGTTGAGATTGCCTTGGGTGGCTCGAGTCGGCCCAGCTTGCGCCAGGATCGCCGCGGTCATCTCCTTGACGGTGGTCTTGCCGTTGCTGCCGGTGATTGCGATCAGCCGGGCATCGATCCGGTCACGCCAGGCTGCGGCGAGCTGGCCGAGCCCGAGGCGGGTGTCGTCGACGAGCAGCTGTGGAAGCCTGCCGTCGACGCGCCGCTCGACCATCGCCCCCACGGCTCCGTTGGCTGCTGCGTCGGCCAGGTAGTCATGGCCGTCGAAGCGCTCGCCGCGAAGGGCGATGAACAGCTGGCCACGACAGTCGCCCCGGCTGTCCGTGGTGACCCCTTCGAACGGCAGATCATCGCCAAGGAGCTGCCCCCCGATCGCCTGTGCCGACTCGCCGATCGTCCACATCGCCGTTCTGGTGGTCTGTTCTTGATCCGTACTTTGGGTCATTCGGACCGCCCTCGCGCCACTGCGCGGATCAGCCATTGCGCCTGTGCACGCCCTGCAAGGGCCTGCAGCCGCGCTTGAAGAGGGCCTCCGCCCGGCGCTGTCATCGACGCCTTCATCGCCCCGTCTCCGCGCTAGAGGTCAGGATCAGCGGATGCTTGGGGTCGTCAGGCGGTATGCTGTAAAGACGCAACGCAGCCGGCATCACATTGGCAAAGGTGGGTGCCGCGACCAGACCTCCGTAGTAATCCTCTCCGCCTGGCTCGTCGATCATCACCACCATGACGAAACGCGGCTGGCTGACTGGAGCCATGCCGACGAAGACCGATTGGTATTTGCCGTCGACATAGCCCTGCGGGGTTGCCTTCTTCGCGGTGCCGGTCTTGCCCGCGACCCGGTAGCCGGGGATCGCCGCTCGGCGGGCCGTGCCGTCCTGAGACACCACGGCCTCCAGCATGAGCCTGACGCTCTTGGCTGTTTCCGCCGCGAAGACGCGCTCACCCTCCGGGACGCGGTCCCGTCTGAACAGGGTGATCGGGCGACTGATGCCATCCGCTGCGAGGATGGCGTAGGCCTGGGCCAGCTGCAGAGTGGTGACGTTCAGACCGTAGCCGAAGGCAAGGGTCGCGTGCTCAAAGTCTGACCAGCCATCGTAGTGCGGGAGAAAGCCGGTCCGTTCGCCTGGGAAGCCGGCCTCCGTCTTTGACCCGAAGCCAATACGCCGATACAGATGCCAAAGGACCGATTGATCCATCTGTTGGGCGATCTTGACGATGCCGACATTGCTCGACTTGGCGATGATGCTGGTGGTATCGAGTTGGCCAAGGTTGCGGTAATCGCGCACGCGGTTGCGACCTACGCGCAAGAAGCCCGGGTCGGTGTCGATCCGGGTGTGCGGATGCACGACGCCGCGCTCGAGGGCGGCGGCGACCACGAAGGGTTTGATCGTCGAGCCGGGCTCAAGCACATCGGTCAGCGCGCGGTTGCGGCGCTGCTCGGCTGACTCGCGCCGGGGCTGGTTGGGGTTGAACGAGGGTTGGTTGACCAGTGCGAGGATCTCGCCGGTACGCACGTCCAGCAGCACTGCCGAGCCGCCGACGGCCCGATGCGTCTCGACGGCGCGCTTGAGCTCGCGGTAGGCGAGAAACTGTAGGCGCTGATCGACGCTGAGCACGATGTCCTCGCCGTGGGCGGGTGCGCGCAACTGCTCGACCTCTTCGACGATGCGTCGATGGCCATCCTGGATCACACGCCGTTTGCCGGGAGTGGCCTGGAGCTCGTCGTTGCGCATCAGCTCGATGCCTTCCTGCCCTTGATCATCGATCCCGGTGAACCCGATGAGCTGGGCAAAGATCTCGCCGCCCGGATAGAAACGGCGATATTCGGTCTCCATGCCGATGCCGCCGAGCCGATAGGTTTCGACGACGTCCTCGACAGCGCGCGCGCAATAGGGCTCGACCCGGCGCTTCAGGTACATGTAACGGCGCCCTTTCTCGGCGTCATCGCGAATCCTGGCTGCGACCTCGGCCTGCGGCTCCTCGAGCGCACGCGCGAGCGATGCGAGGGCGTCAGGGCGCTCGATCAGCAACTGCGGATCGGCCCAGATGGTCGAGACCGCGGTGCTCATTGCCAGCGGCTCGTTGTGGCGGTCCATGATGACGCCCCGTCTGGCCGGGATCTCGCGGTCGCGTAGGAAACGCTTCGCTCCTTGATTCTTGAGGAAGTCGGTCTCGACGACTTGGCGATAGAAGGCGCTTGCCGTGACGGACGCGAACGCCGTCAAGAGCAGCAGTCCCACGACCAGGCGTCTGCGGGTAAAACGCGGTGCCCGAGCGGTCGCACGGTCGGTTGGCCGGGCGTGAGAGGTGCGTTGGAAGTCAGCCCTAGTCATTGGCGGTGACCTCAACCACACGGAGCTCGCCGGCACGCGGGAGGTGCATCTTCAACGAGCGTCTTGCGGTCTGCTCCACGCGTGTGTGGGTACTCATTGCGGCCTCCTCGATACGCAGTCGGCCCCATTCGACGTCGAGCGCGTCACGCGCAGCGCGCACCGCCTGCAGGTCGACGAATTCGCTCCGCGTCAGATACTTGACATAGACGACGGCCGTTGCGCTGGCGACGACCGCCAGGCCGAGTAGGCCGATCCCGAGGAGTTGCGCGACGCCCCAACCGCTCGTGTTCATGGGCAGCGCTCCGCGACGCGCATGACCGCGCTTCGGGCACGCGGGTTCAGTGCGATCTCGGATGCATCCGGATGGATGGCGCGGCCGAGCACGCGCAACCGGCGGGGCAGCTCGTTGTCGCGCACCGGCACCCCTTTGGGTATCGCCGTCCCTTGCGCCTGCTCGCGGATGAAGCGCTTAACGATCCGATCTTCGAGCGAGTGAAAGCTGATCACGACGAGCCGGCCGCCGCCAGCGAGCAGGTCACAGACCTCGGCCAGGAAGGCGCGCAGCTCATCGAGCTCGTTGTTGATCCTGATTCGGATGGCCTGAAAGCTGCGTGTGGCCGGATGCTTGCCCGGCTCGCGCGTTGGCACGCTGCGCTCGATCAGTGCGGCGAGCTGGCCGGTCCTGGTGATGGCGTCCGCCGAGCGCGCCGCGACGATGGCGCGTGCAATTCGGCGCGCGAAACGCTCTTCGCCAAGCTCTTTTAAGACCTGCGCGATCTCCTGCTCGCCCGCTGCTGCAAGCCAGGCCGCGGCGGTGGGTCCAGCGCCGGGGTCCATGCGCATATCGAGCGGTGCGTCCTGATTGAAGCTGAAGCCGCGCTCGGCGGCGTCGAGCTGTGGCGATGAGACACCGAGATCGAGCAGGACGCCGCTGATGCGGCCCGCCCAGCCGCGCGCACGCGCAAGGCTGGGCAGCGCTGTGTAGCGCGCTTGTTCCAATTCAAACCGCGAGTCGTTCTGGGCGAGCACCGCGCCAGCATCGACGGCCTCAGGATCACGGTCCACAGCCAAGAGCCGCCCAGCGGTGCCAAGTCGGTCTAACACCGCGCGCGCATGACCGCCGCGGCCGAAGGTACCGTCGAGATAGATGCCATCTGCTTTGACTGCCAACGCTTGCATGCTCTCTGCCAATAGAACCGGTTTGTGCTCGTGCGACGTCATTGCTTGCGTAGTTCCCTCGCGCGGCGGCGTGGGCATGGTCTTCCGCGGGGAGACCGTTGGTTTCGTTTTGTCCGCTAGAACGAGAACGACGCTGTCTCCGGGTTTTCAGCCAGGCGCGAGAGGTCGACCTCCTCGGCTTCCTTGATCGTGGCCTGCCAAGCGGCCTCATCCCAGACCTCGAAGCGGTTGACCATGCCGACCAGGGCGACGCGCTTATCCAACGACGCGTATTCGCGCTGCGCTGGCGTCAGCAGCACCCGCCCCTGTGCATCCATCTCCACATCGTTGGCGTAGCCGATGAGTAAACGCTGCAATGCAGTGGTTTCCTTGAGGTGTGCCGGCATTGCGTTGAGCTTGCGTTCGAGCTCGGCGAAACCGGGCTCCGGATAGATCAGTAGGCAGCGCTGCGGGTGGGCGGTGATCACGAGGTGGGAATCACAGAGATGCGCAAGCCGTTCGCGCTGGCGCGACGGGATCGCGAGACGCCCTTTGGCGTCGAGGTTGAGAAATTGTGTCCCCCGAAACATGACCGGCCCCCCTCAGGCGGTCATCCCCCCTAAAACTCCACCTTCCCCCACTTTTTTCCAATGTTAAGAGGGGGGGCTGCTGCGGTCAAGCCGCTGACTCAGATTTTTTCTTTGCATGACAAGGCAATTAGGAGACTTTTCAAACGTTGTTTTTAACCTGCGATTAACCTTGTTTTTCTGAGACCTAGCGCGCTTCGTTCAATCAGGCGCTGACATACCGGCCCTACTGGCTTGGATGAAAGGGGCCGAAGGAGAGTCTTTGGCGCGAGGAGAGGCAACCGAATTCCCTTATGAGAGAACCGGTTGCGGCGGACTCTTTGAGTGGTGCCTATAATCGGCCGGAAGGAGGCAGCGCGGAATCCAGTCGCCGATCTGGGACTGCTCTTAGGCGATTTCTGTCAAAGCTCATACCGCCTTGCTGGTCTTTTCGCTCGCCTTCTTCGTCGCGCCGCCGGTCACATAGCCCGGCTATGCTCCCGGCGACGCTCCTCGAAGGCAAACGAACATCCTGCACAATTCGGTACGAGCTTTTCCGGCAATCGCCTTAGCGCCCCCTGTTACCGGCCACTGCTATGGCAGTGGCCGAACAGAGGCCTGTCGGCCTACTGTGCAGGTGGGTCTTGGTAGAAACCGATCTCGGCGATGCAGATGTCGGCGGACATCGCGCGTCCGATGGCGACGATGCCGAGGCGTTTGAGCCGCGCCGGATCGAGTGCCGGCACGAGCCGATGAGGATGGAAGGAGGCGAACGGCAGTCGATGCTCCTGCCACGCTGGTCCGGCCGTCATTGTCGCGCGGTAGGATTGCCAAGGAAGTCGCGTCGCGGGGGTCTTCAGGTGGACGTTGTACTCGGCATCGTTACCGCGCGCAACGAGGCGCACGCCATCGAATGCGCTGGCGTCGAGCAGGCCGGACCGACTGAGATCGAGATTGATCTGTACGAAGCCGCCGTTGTTCTCGAGACTGACGGCTCCACTCAGACAGAGTGCTCGTTGGCCGTCGACACTGCGGCGCTGCATCCGTGCATCGGAGACGCCGCCCATCACGCGATCGGTGACGAGGCGCCAATCGGTGCCGAGCCGCGAGGATGACGACTCGTCGTTGAAGTCGTCGATGAGGCCGTCGTTGTTGCCGGTCAGTGGGGCAGAGATCACGAGGAGGACGAGGGCGGCTAACTTGCGCATGACCACAGTTTGCGCAACTCGGCTGGATTGGTCCAGCGCCTGGTGAGCGTCAGCGAGTCGAGTCCTGCTGATGCGCGTCCCGAGGGGGCCGGGCAGGCCGCGGGCCGGGCCGGATCCTGACCGTTTCGTGGTCGGGGTGATAAATGGATGCGGGCGTGCTGTTCCGGCCGATGCGATACTGCGCCGATACGCTTGATGATCCGATAATGGAGCCCTTCATGAACGAACCCCGTGAGCAGCCGGGCCTCGGCCGGCGCGGTGAGATGCTCGTCGCGATCCAGTTCGTGCTGATGATCGTCTTTGCAGCGACCCCGGTCTGGCAGCCGGTTCTGTCATCATCACTGCTGTCCGATCTTTGGCTGATGCGGGTGATCCTCGCGACACCCTTTGCGCTGATCGCGCTGGCGCTCGGAGCGATGGGCTCCCACCACATCCGCGACTACCTGACGCCGCTGCCGTATCCGGTCGATCACAATCAGCTGATCCAGCATGGCGTCTACGGGATCGTGCGCCATCCCCTCTACTCCAGCCTGCTGAGTGCAGCCTTGGCCTGGATACTGTACTCGTTGAGTCTGTCCCACCTGCTGCTTCTGATCATTGGCTTCCTGTTCTTCGATTTGAAGGCGCGCAAAGAGGAGGCCTGGCTGACGGAGCGGCATCCTGAGTATCGCGAGTACGCCCAACGTGTCGCCAAGTTCATCCCCTATCTCTACTAGCCTCTCTCCTAGTCGGAGGGCCGCTGCGGGTTGCGCCGCACGCGCGCTGGACTGGGCTGGCATGGTCGAGTGCAGCGTCGCGTCATTCCGATTCGAGGCGGGACGGAGCCCCAGGACGCTGCCGCCCGTTGAGCGGCTACGGATAGGCTGATGGGACCCTCGCGTATCCAGGCGTCCGAGACCCGGCCACTGGTGGACGGCTATCGGCCTGCCGCCGGTCAGTTCGATGAGATGCGGACCAGTGATGGCGGGCTGCGCCCGCACTGGCAGTACCTGATCGATGCCCTGCGCGCGCTCGGTGCTGACGGGATCGACGGCCGCTGGCAGGAGGCGCGGCGGCTGGTGCGCGATAATGGCGTGACCTACAATGTCCATGGCGATCCCCAGGGTATGTCGCGGCCTTGGGAGCTGGACCCGCTGCCGCTGCTGATTCGCGGCGATGAATGGGCCAGCCTCGAGCGCGGACTGATCCAGCGCGCCGAGCTGCTGAACGCTGTGCTGTGCGACCTCTACGGCGCGCGCTCGCTGATCAAGAAGGGCGTACTGCCGCCGGAGCTGGTCGACGGGTTTCCCGGTTATCTCCTGCCCTGCTACGGCGCCCCGATGACCGATGATCGGCCGTTGGTGCTCTACGGCGCTGATCTGACCCGCGATGCGACCGGGGCCTGGCGTGTGATCGGGGATCGCACCCAGAGCCCGTCCGGCAGCGGCTATGCGCTCGAGAATCGGATCGTGCTCTCGCGCGTGATGCCGAGCGTCTTCCGCGACAGCCATGTGCACCGGCTGGCCGGTTTCTATCGTTCGGTGCGGCGCGCGATGGGCCGAATCGCGCCGGGGCAGGATGATCACGCCCGGATCGCAGTGTTGACCCCCGGGCCGCGCAACGAGGCCTATTTCGAGCACGCCTATCTGGCCAACTATCTCGGTTTCAGCCTGGTGCAAGGCAGCGATCTCTCGGTCCGCGACGGGGCCTTGTGGCTGCGCACCCTCGGGCGCTTGGAGCGGATCGATGCGCTGCTGCGCCGTGTGGACGATGGCCGCTGCGATCCGCTCGAGCTCAACGAGGACTCGCTGCTTGGCGTGCCCGGGATGCTGCAGGCCGTGCGCACCGGTAACCTGGCAGTCGCGAACGCGCTCGGCAGCGGGGTGCTCGAGCATCCGGGCCTGACCGCCTTCCTGCCGGCGCTGTGCGAGCATCTCCTCGGCGAGTCGCTGCTGCTGCCGAACCTCCAGACCTGGTGGTGCGGTCGACGCGAGGCACGTGATTTCGTGATCGCGAACCTGGATAGCTTGGTGATCAAGCCCGCCGACGGACCGGTGGGGCAGCGCTGTCTGTTCGGTGCCAAGCTCGACCGGGCGCAACGCGCCGAGCTGGTCGCGGCAATCCGACGCGAGCCGCATCGCTACGTCGCGCAGGAGCAGGTCCAGCCGTCGACGGCGCCGGCCTATATCGACGGGGCGTTGGCGCCGCGTCCCTTTGTCCTGCGCAGCTTCCTGGTCAGCGAGCAGGAGGGCTACGCGGTGATGCCGGGCGGTCTGAGCCGGATCGCGCTCGACCCCGAGACGCCGATGATCTCGAGCCAGCTCGGCGGGCTCGGCAAGGATACCTGGGTGCTCGCGAGCGAGCCCGAGCGTCAGGAGACCCTGATCGTCGCCCCGGATGCCAATGCCCCAACCAGTTTCCCGGCGGTGGTGCAGGAGAGCGAGGTCTCGTCCCGTGTGGCCGACAACCTATTCTGGATCGGCCGTTACGCCGAGCGCGCCGAAGGTCTGGTGCGGCTGCTGCGCATCCTGATCATCCAGCTCACCGAGCGCCCCATTGTAGCCGACGAGGGAGATGCCAGCTCCTGCCTGCGTCTGTTGTTGGCGGCGCTGACCCACCAGAGCCAGACCTACCCCGGCTTCATCGGCGAGGGCGCTGAAGCGCTGTTGCAGCAGCCGGTGCCAGAGGTCCTGTCGCTGATCAGCGATCAGCGGCGAGCCGGCGCGTTGCCTCAAACCCTGCAGGCCTTGGGGCAGGCGGCTTGGTCGGTGCGTGAGCGTCTGTCCAATGACACCTGGCGGGTGACGAACGATATCGAGCGCCGGCAGCGTCTGCTGACCCAAGTACCGCCGCGCGGTCTCGGCCGGGCGCTCGATCTGCTGGACCCGCTGATCACCTCGCTGGTCGCCTTTGCGGCGCTGACGCAGGAGAACATGACCCATAACGAGGGTTGGCATTTTCTCGAGACCGGCCGGCGCTTGGAACGCGCCTCGCATACGGCGTCGCTGCTGCGTGCGACGCTCGTCAGCGTGACGCCGGAGCCCGGCGAGTCGATCCTGATCGAGTCGGTTCTCGGGGTGACCGACAGTCTGATCACCTATCGTCGCCGGTATCAGGCCGGTACCCGGGTCGGGGCCATGTTGGACCTGGTGTTGCAGGATGAGGCGAACCCGCGCTCGGTTGCCTACCAGGTTGCGCGGTTGGCAACCTTGGTCGACGAGATGCCGAGAGACAGTCTGTCCGGGCGGCGAACACCGGCCCAACGGACGTTGCTGCGCCTGCTGACCGAGCTGCGACTGGCGGAGCTGGATCACTTGGCGCGCCCGAGCGAGGGCAGCACGCTGCGCGATGCGCTCGATGGCTTATTGGCCAATGTCGGGTCTTCGATCAGTGCGCTCTCGAATGCGATTACGGCCCAGTATTTCCGCCACGAGGAGCAACCACACCACCTGATCGGGCAGCGTCCGGAGGCGTGCGCGGCTGCGGCGCATGGATGCCGCGCAGACGAGGCAGGAGGGGGCTGATGAGGTATCAGGTCAAGCACGTGACCCGCTACGGCTATGGAGGGCCGGTCTCGCTTTGCCACAGCATTGCTCACCTGAAGCCGCGCGAGACCCTCTACCAGCGGTGCGTGGCGGCCAATCTGCGGATCAATCCCTGGCCTTCGGTGGTCCGTGAGCACCGCGATTTCTTCGGCAACCGGGTCAATTATTTCTCGGTACAGCAATCCCACCTGGAGCTCGAGGTGACTGCGACGGCCGAGGTCGATGTGCAGTCACCGCGCTGGCCGGTCGCCAAAGAAACCTTGCCCTGGGACCGGGTACGTAGTCAGCTGCAAAGCACGAGCTCCGCTGAAGGTCTGACCGCGCGGCTGTTCGCACTGCCTTCACCGGCTATCGTGCTCGATCCGGCAGCGGCCGATTACGCGCGTGAATCGTTTCCGCGAGGCCGGCCTTTGCTCGAAGCGGCCTTGGATCTGGTCCGCCGTATCCACCAGGACTTCGATTACGACCCGACCTCGACGACGGTCGTCACACCGCTCTCCGAGGTGCTCGCATCGCGGCGCGGTGTCTGTCAGGACTTCGCGCATCTGGCGATCTCGGCACTGCGGGGTCTCGGGCTCGCGGCCCGCTACGTCAGTGGTTACCTGGAGACCTTGCCGCCGCCGGGGCAACCCAAGCTGCGCGGCGCCGATGCCTCCCATGCGTGGCTGGCGGTCTATCTACCCGATGCAGCGCAAGGGGGCTCCTGGATCGATCTCGACCCGACCAACGACTGTCTGATCAGCGATCAGTACATCACCACCGCGATTGGCCGCGACTATCAGGATGTGACCCCAGTGCGCGGCGTCTTCTATGGTGGCGGTGAGCATAGCCTCGCCGTTTCGGTCGATGTCGATCGGGTCGATCCGGGTTGACCGACGCGGTGCCGATCTGGCATCGATGTCCCCTCACGCAGCGGTTCCCCGCAGCGTGCTGCGTGCTCGGGGCTACAGCTGGGTCAGCACGAACAACCCCAGCAGCATAATGGCGCTGCCGGCCAGTTTGACGCGGGTGCTGCCTTCGTTGAAGTACCAGCGTCCGATCAGGACCGAGAATAGGCCTGCGGTGCGCTTGACCGCCATCGCATAGCTGGCAAGCGTCATGCTCAGCGCGATCTGGTCGGCTAGGCGCATCAAAGCGAACAGGACGCCGAGCAGCAGCAGCGGTTTCACCTGGCGGATGAGCTGGGGCGGCAGCACCTCGCGATAGAAGCGGCGGTCCTGGATGCTGAACAGTGTCAAGAGCACGATCGGGTTGACGACGGCCACCACGACAGCGAACGAGAGGGGGTCGGAGCGTTCGATGCCGATCCGCCCGAGCGTCGAGGCCGTGGCGAAGCAGATCGTCGCCATCAGCGTGAAGAGACTGCCCGGGTTGGTGAAGAGCCGGACCAACGGTCGGTGCCAGTCTTCGTCGCTGGTGCCGAGCGCCAGCACATAACTGCCGGCGATCAACAGCCCGATCCCGGTGAAGCCGAGTGCGCCGGGCAGCGCATCGGTCAACAGCCACTCGATGATGATCACGAAGGCGGGTGTCAGGGTCAGGATCGGGCCGACCAGCGAGACCTCGCTGCGCTTGATCGCGATGTTCAGCGACCAGCCGCCGAGACCGGAGACCAGGCCGCCGATGAGCACGACGAGCAGATAGATCGGATCAGCGACTGGAAAATCATGGTGCCAGATCACCAGCGGTAGCGTGACCAGCAGGCTGGCCAAGTTGACATAGAGCGTCAATGCCCGCGCCGACAGGCTCAGGCTGAGGTGCTTGGTGACAGCGAGGCGCGACGCATGGAAGAACGCCGACAGCAGCGAGAACAGGAGCCACAGATGCGCGTAGGCGGCAAGCTCCATCGGCTAATCCGTCCAGCCGGTGCCCCGATCTCGGAAATGCCTGATCGGGCCGGGGCGCAGGCCTCCGTGACGGCCGGCGGCTGTGCCCAGCGCAGCGCTGTTGTAGCAAGCAAAGGCCCGTTGGAAATGCGCCCGCCGGTGCCAATCCCGCGTTGTGAAACGCCCTTGACCACGGACGACGCGCACGCTCGGCACCCCAGGCAGCGACAGCAGTCCGGCGCCGCCGATCCCGGAGAACAGCCGTGGTTGGATGCCGAGCAGCGGAGGCGTCTCGCCGGCCATCTCCGAACCCACGCCGTCAGCTCGGGCCGGGGCGAGCGGGAATGGGGCGAGGGTCAGGCTATAGCAGGGCTGGTTCAGCGTCATGCAGTGCTGACGCTGGGATGGCGTGGCGCGCTCCAGCCGCTGCATGGAGCGCTCGCCCAGGTTGCGCAGCGTGCTTGCCAGCTGGAGCAGATCCGCCTTCGAGGCCGCGCTGAGCTCGAGCGCCTCGAGGTTCGCCGCGATCTGCGGCAACGGCAGCAGCCGGTGTCGGTGCCACCGAGCCGGCGGCAGCGCGCTGCCGGTCATCGCGGACTGCAGCGCCTGCGCAATGTGGCCGATGCGGCCATGCAGCCGGCGGATCAGCTGCTCGAACGCCGGGTGCGCGAGCTGTTCCCAGCTTGGTAGGCGCAACAGGGCGCCGAGCGGAAGCTGACCGGAACAGACGGCGTTGGCATCCGGATGCAGCCAATCGCCGCCGAGCGCGCGCACCGCAATACCTAACGCGTCATCGCCGAGCTTGCCATCGGAAGTGTCCAGCCCGTCGTCGACGCGCGTGCGGTTGGCAGGACTCGGCCATGCGCTGTCGAGCACAGCATCCATCGCATGCAGCCCCTCGCCGAGCAGCCGCATGCCGATAAAACTCACGGGGTCGATGCATTGGCGGGCTAGAGAGCGGTCGGTCTGGTCGCCGAACCGGTGCGGCTTGCGCAGCGGTGCGAGCTCCGAGGCCCGCCAATAGATCAGATGGAGGTGGAAGCGCTTGAGGGCCTGGACGCTCTCACGATCTTGAGTGAAGGGGTCACAGTTCAGGGCCAGATGCAGTGTGCCGTCGGTGAGTCCGAACGCTTGACGGATTGCGGGCGTGCTGACGAAGCGGTGGAAGTTCGCCGCAGTTTGCCAGAGCAGGCGGGCCGTTTCGGCGGCCACTGTGCCCGGGTCTGCGCTGACGGGACTGCCGGCGGCCGGCGGCGAGACCTCGGTGAGCATCAGATCGAAGAGGGCATGCGGCGAGGCCTTATCGATCAGGGCGAGCTGCGCGGTTTCGTGCCCCCAGTCGGGCGCGGCGCGCTCGGCTGGCGTACCGCTGTCGTCTGCTGGCAACGCGGAGAGGTCCAGTCGCTGGATCGTGCGCCGCGCGAAGCGTTCTTCCAGGGTCGGTGCCGTTTTTTCGGCTAGTGTCAGCTCGAGCTCTGGCGGTGGACCCGGGATCTGCAACCGGTGCCAGGCGACGGGCATCTGCGCGAGCGCGGCGGGCATCAGGTGGGCGAATGGGTCAGCGGCGCGGGGCGAGGGCAATGGGTGGAAGGCGTCTCAGCGCATGTTCAGGGGTCTTGATGCGACCCGCTGTAGGTCGCGGCCGGCCGCGGTCAGCAGCCGTCCGGCCAGGCGATTAAAGGCCCGTACCATCGCATCGGGCGTGCTTGCGCCGACGGGCTCGGTGCCATCATAGGTCTTCGAGAAACGCGTCTGCCGGTCGTTGCCGACCAGGGTCAGGTTGAATGCGGCCGCGACCTGAGGCGGATCGGCGGTCGGCAGGTGCTCGAAACGGCTGAGCGTGCCGTTGAGCAGCAGGTCCGCCTCGGCGCGGTCCGCGATCGCGACCACGAACTCGAAGGCCCGGGCGTTGCGTAATGCGGCGATCAACGCCTCGGCCATCGCCCGTCCTGGTGGTTGCTCCCAAAGCAGGTTGTCGTAGCGTTGGATCTGCAGCGGCGCGTCGGCAGTGCGATAGACGATCTGGGTGCCGCCCAGGAATCCACGAGCCGCCAAGGGCGTCACCAACAGCGTGCCGGGAAGCACTCGCTGACTCGGTGGCAGGTCGACCTCGGGCTCCAGCGTATAGAAGCGCTCGGGCACCACAGGCCCCGAGCTTCCGCAGGCGGTCAGCAGGAACAGGAGCGACAGGCCGAGGAGCAGCACCGCAGGGCGAGACCGATCCCAGGACGGATCAGGTCGCTGACTGGCGTGCTGTTGGTTCAGCGCTCGAACCATGGCGTCGGGTCCTCCTCTTCATGGCCGCGCAGCAACGAGACCGGGTCCTCGCGCAGCTCGCGCGACAGGGCCGAGAGATTGCGCGAGGCGTCCTCGACATTGGTCAGGATCGGTGCCAGTGCCGCGGCGAGCTCCTGCAATGCATAGCGCGCGTCATTGAGCGAGCCCTGCAGGCTTGGACGGGCCGCCTCGACCGTCGCACTGAGCTGGTCGGCCAGCGCACCGTACTGACCGACGGCGGCCTGGATGTCGGCACTGCGTGACGGCAGGGTCTCCGAGACCACGGCGAGATTCTCCGACAGGGTCTGCACGGCTGTGAGGATGGCCTGGATCTGCTCGGGATCGACGCTTTGCTCGATATCGCGGCTGAGCTGGGTCAGGTTCGTGACCACCGCGGTCAGATCCCGGGCGACCTCGCTGCCTGCACCGCCCGCAATGCCGTCCGCGCCCTCCTCATCGGTCTCTGCATCGTCGCGGAACAGTGCCAGCAGGCCTTGGATGCGGTCCTGAATCCGGGTCAAGGTCGGCCGGATCGTCTTGTCGAGGGTCTGCTGCGCCTGAACGAGCGTCGACTGGACCTGGGTCACCAGATCCGGCGCTCGGGGGACCGTCGCGAGCGGGCTGCCCGGCGCGAGGGTTTCGGGCTGGGTGCCGGGGATGATCCGCAGCACATTGCCCCGCAGCAGACCGGCCGATGCGAGCTGCACGACGCTGCCCGCCGGCAGCGACCAGTCCGGCTGCAGGCTCAGGGTCGCCCGGAAGCAGGGCAGCGTCGGTGCCCTGGGGTCGGTCGGTTGCGGGCACTGGCCGCGATCGGGGTCGCCCACGAAGACCGGCTCGAGCGCACGCACGCGGCCGATCACATAGCCCTCCAGCATCACGTCCATGCCGCTGTCGAGGCCGTCGGCCTCCAGGAAATAGGCCCGGAACGGATGGCCGATGAGCAGTCCGGGCGCCAGCAGCGTCATCACGCCAACCACGACGGCGGCCATTGCCAATACGAACAGGCCGGCGAGCGCCAGATCGCGGCGCCGGCCGTGGGCCGCGCGCTTGCCAGGAGCGCTCAGCTCGGGTGGCGAATAGAGACGGTTCAACCTGGACATCGTGGGCTCGGGTGCTCAGGGATGGCCCTCGAGGAGGGTCCGCAGCTCGAGGTCGGCTGCCTTGCGTCCCTCGAGATCGGTTCGGGTGCCATCGAACAACAGTCGACCGCGGTCGAGCACCGCAACCCGGTCGCCGGGTGCGATCAGCTCGAGCAAGTTGTTCTCGGTCGCGATCAGGGTCAAGCCCTGGGCCTCGCGCTGAACCCGGAGGATCGCCAGGATATCGCGCAGCGCCGGTTGATCGAGTCCGTCGCTCAAGCCATCGCAGATCAGGAGCTCGGGCCGGTTGATCAGGGCGCGGGCGAGCTCGGCGCGACGGCGCTGGCCGAGCGAGAGCGCGCGCGGATAGCGGTGCTCCATGCCGTCGAGCTGCAGCTGGGTGATCACCAGCCTGGCCGCACGCGCGAGGTCTCCGGGGCTGTGTGGCCGTGCCCGCAGCGGCAGCAGCATGTTCTCGAGCACGCTGAGCTCGTCCAACAAGGAGCCGCCCTGGAGCAGCGCGCCGACGCGCCCCCGCAGCCGGTTGAGGCGGGCATCGTCGAGTCGGGTCAATTCTTTGCCGAACAGCCGGATACGCCCGGCCGAGGGTTGGTCCAATCCGAGCATCAGGCGAAGGCTGAGGCTCTTACCGGCGCCATTAGGGCCGAGCAGGAGTAGGGCTTCGCCCTGCTCGACGCGGAGCGTGAGGCCATCGAGTGCGCAGCGGCCGTTCACATGCTGGAAGACGCGCTCGAATTCGATGAGCGCGCCCCGGCCGGCGCCGGTTTTTACCTCCGTTTGCGGGTCCACTTGAGCCTCCATTCGAGCGCCTGTTCGACTCTTTCTTCGAGTGAAGCGATGTCGTCGTCCGTCGGCAGGTTCGGCTGGTGCATCACTGCGGGCATGGTCGCAGCGGTGAAGCAGGCCTCGGGCGAGCGCGTTCATGACCAGGGTGCCAGCACGAAGGCGAGGTCGATTAACAGGATTGCGGTGACGGCCGCGATCATGGTGTCGGTCGCCGCTTGCCCGACCCCGCTCGCATCGCGACCGGCCGCACTGCCGTTAGCGGTCGCGATCAACGCGATCACCACCGCAAAGAGGAGCGGCTTGCTCAGGGCCTCGAGCAGATCGAGCGGGTCGAGCGCTTGGCGCAGGGCCTCCTGAAACAGATACAGCGGCACATCGGCGACCACGGCCAGCCAGAGCAACGCGGCGCCGAGGGCGACCAGACTACCCCAGACCGTGAGCGCGAACGACATCGCCAGCATGGCCGGCAGCACGGCCCCGGTCGTGAATTGGATCGGGTTGAGGCCGCTGACCAGCAGACCGTCGATCTGGCCGCTCGAGACCAGACTGGCCTGGCGCGTCGCGAGCGCGACCCCGGCCCGGCCGGCCACCAGCACGCCGACCAGCAATGGGGTCAGCTCCACCACCACGGCGTAGATGATCGGCACCAGGACGAGCTCGGGCAGGTTGACCCAGCCTAGCGTCTGTGCGGCCTGTTGGCCGAGGATGATGCCGACGGCCGCGGCGACCAGGCTCAGGGCCGGAAGCACCGAGAGGCCAGCTTGTCGCAGGGCCGCGGCGAATGCTGGCAGATCGAATTGCGCCCGGCCGATCAGGATCGCGAGGTAGAGCTGGGCGCAGAGCTTCAGCGTCATGGCCGCCAGGCCGAGCCGCTCGAGCCCGTTTAGCTTGACGCGAGGGGTGATTGGCCCGGGTCCCCCGGTCGGGCCACGGCCGAAGACGGTCAGGTTCACGTTGCAGGTTGGGCTCGGGCTAGCCTTCGCGCCAGATCGTGGTGTAGAGGTCGTGGCGGCGGTCCTTCAGGTTCTGCACGGTGCCGGCATTGCGCGCCTCGCGCAGCGCCTTGAGCCCGAGATCGGCGAAAGCGACGGTCTCGACGTTCGGGCTGGTGTCGGCGGCGATCCCGTCGCGGGCGAACGGGAAGTCGCAGGGGGTCAGGATGCAGCTCTGCGCGTACTGGATATCCATGTTGGCGACGTTCGGCAGATTCCCGCAGTTGCCGGAGAGCACGACGTAGCATTGATTCTCGACCGCCCGCGCCTGGCTGCAATAGCGAACGCGCAGATAGGACTGGCGCTCGTCGGTGCAGAACGGCACGAAGATGATGTTGGCGCCTTGGTCGACGAGGTGCCGGGCGAGCTCGGGGAACTCGGCGTCATAACAGATCAGCACACCGATCGGGCCACAGTCGGTATTGATCGCGGCGAGCTCATTACCGCCCTCGATGTTCCACCAGTAGACCTCGTTCGGCGTCGGGTGGATCTTGGCCTGCTCATGGACCTCGCCATCGCGCAGGCAGATGTAGCAGATGTTCTCGACCCGTCCGTTGTCCATCTTGGTCGGATGCGAGCCGCCGATGATGTTGATGTTGTAGCGCATCGCCATCTCGCGCAGCGCGTCCTTGATCGGATCGGTATAGCGGGTCAGTGCCTCGATGGCCTCGGCCGGCGAGAGCTCCTGGTCCTCCATCGACAGCAGTTGCAACGAGAACAGCTCCGGGAAGACACAGAAATCGGCGCGATAGTCAGCGGTGACATCGACGAAGTAGCGCAGCATGTCGAGGAACTCGTCGAACGAGCGCACCCGACGCTGCTGATACTGCACCGTTGCGACCCGCACCGTGTCCATGATCCGGCCGCCGTAGTGCTTCGCGCGGGCCTCTTCTTCCTCGTCCGGCGCGTGCGGGTTGCGCCAGAGCAGATGGACGCCATAGCCGCGCGACTGCTTGTCCTCGGGCCAGTACCCCGGCATCAGCCCGATCACATGGAAATCGTTGCGCAACTGGAAGGTCAGCACCGGATCGCGCTCGCGGCCCTCGACCACCGCATCGACATAGGCTTGCGCGTTTTCGTACCGATTCTCATCGCGCGTCAGTGCATCATCCAGGCTCGGCAGGCGTCCACCGTAGATGATCCCCTTCAGCGCCAGTGACTGCACGAGCTTCTTGCGCTCGTCGTAGAGGCGTTGGCCAATGCGCAGGCCGCGGAAGTCTGGGTCGACGCAGACCTCCATCCCGTAGAGGTAGTCGCCGTCGGGGTCGTGCCGTGACGCATAGCCGCCGCCGGTGATCCAATTCCAGTCGTGCGGCTTCAGTGCCGCATTGCCGCTGATCAGGAAGCTCGAGCAAAAGCCGATGATGCGGCCGCCTTCTCCTTCCTGGTACTCGGCGACGAACTGGCCTTCGGCGAACTTGTTGATCTGGCCGCGCAGCATCGATGCGGTGTAGCTCGTGACACCGCTGCCGGCATAGGCGCGCGCAAATAAGGCGCGGATCGCGGGCACATCGCGCGGGGTCGCGTTGCGGACCGTGAGCTGAGCGAGACCATCGATCGCTGGGTCGGACAGATCCGAGGTGGTCGTGAAGGGGTCTGTTCGGGGCGGGGAGTGCATAAAGGAACCCGTGTTGTCCGGTAGTCGTCGAGCTGTCTAGCATACGCATTGCGCTTGATGCGAGCCTCTTGAATCGGAGCCCAGCAATCCTATGAGCTGATCGGGCCGACCGCGTTTAGGATGATACGGTCCCAAGCGCATCATCCGCTTCGATGAGCATCGCCACGACCGCCGGTCAGACCAGCTGCTCGTGATCTCGCCGATGATCGATGCGCGCGGCCAAGGTCGCGGAGAGGCTTGGGATCGAGGACCTTGATCATCGCCTGATCCCATACCCTAGCATAGCGACCAATAATGAAGTATTTAAGGCTGCAGAATCAGAGGCTTGCCTTGTTGCCTTGTTGCCTTGTTGCCTTTGCCCTGAGTCCAGCCGCTGCAGCTGGACCAAGGCGTGATCAAGGCCGAGCGGAGATCACGAGGATCTGCAGGGTTGACTGCTAGCCCGCACGATCCTGCGGTATCAGGCCGTTCCTCTTGAGCGCCACATGGACCTTGCGGCTCGTGTTGCCTAGGCGCGAGAGGTCGCCGAAGTGCGGTGTCTCGCCGGCCTCCAGGCGCTGCTCCCAGGCGCTGAGCTCGCCGTCGAGGTACTCGAGCAATTTCATTGCGCAGCCATTGCATTCGCCGCTGCAGACCTGGCTCGCTGGTGCATCGAACGGGATCGCTGCGCGCACCTCGGCGATCAGCTGATGCATCGCGGTGCGGGTGTCGGGTTTGCGCGAGTCGAGACTCATACTCGTTAGGCCCCTCTTTGATGACCCCAAACCGTCAAGAGAATGCAAGGTGTCAGCGTCTGCGAATATAAGCGCCAGTTGATGCGATTGCGCTGGCGGTGCAACGACGTCAGCTTGAGCAACATCACCTATAATCACCAACCACGAGTGTCCCACAGCGCCATGACATTAACCGCCCGCCGCGACAATCGCGCTATCGTTCACTTATCTGGTATCGCTGACCGCAGCCGGAGGCATCAATGCCGCTAATTACCCCGACGATCGTAGGGCAAAGGACCTCAGTCGTCGTGGTCGATGACCAAACAGCCGGTCGCAAGATCCTTGCGCGTTTGATACGCAGCATTGATGAGACGATCGACGTCTCGACCTTCAGCGATGCCTCGACAGCGCTAAGGTTTATTCAAGCGACGATCCCGGACCTCATCATCACCGACTACTTGATGCCCGAGATCAATGGGGTCTCCCTGATTCGCCGTGTGCGTTCGCTGCCACGCTGTACCGATATTCCGATCATCGTGGTCACGGTCGTCGAAGATCGACAAGTCCGCTACGAGGCCCTCGATGCCGGCGCGACCGACTTTCTTAACCGCCCGATCGACCAGCACGAGTGCCGTGCGCGCTGCCGCAACTTGCTGACGCTGCGACGCCAACAACGCATTATTACTAACCGCGCCAAATGGCTGGAAGAACAGGTTTCGATCGCGACCGGAAAGATCGCGGAACGGGAGCAAGAGACACTGCTGCGCTTGGCGCGGGCCGGTGAATACCGTGACGAGAACACCGGGAACCATGTCGAGCGTATGGCCAGGTACTGCAGCCTGATCGCGCACAGACTGGGTCTCAGTCCGGGTGAATGCGAGGCGATCGAGCGCGCGGCGCCAATGCATGACATCGGCAAGATCGGAATCCCCGATCACATTTTGCTTAAACCTGGCCGCCTGACACGGGAAGAGTTCTCGGTCATGCAGCAGCACTCACAGCTCGGCTACGAGATCCTGCGCGGCAGTCCGTCGTTCTACCTGCAGCTTGGCGCGACCATCGCCCTCAACCACCACGAGAAGTTCGACGGTAGCGGTTACCCATCGAGTCTCGCGGGTGACGCGATCCCTCAGTCTGCACGAATCGTCGCCGTCGCCGATGTGTTCGATGCGCTGACCACCGTCAGGCCCTACAAACGCGCCTGGTCCATCGATCAGGCCACCGAGTACATCAAGGGCCTGGCTGGAAAACACTTCGACCCCGACTGCGTGCAAGCGTTTTCGGACTGTCTGCCTCAGATCGAGACAGTCCGGGAACAGCTCGCCGACGAATGTGACACCGTCCACCAACAACAGGCCGGCGCTTGATGGACAGCAGCCGATGGCGTGGCAGGCTGATTCGTCGCGCCCTCACCGGTTGGCGTCACTTGCGTCCGCCAGCAACGCGTAAAGGGACCAGCGATACGAGGGCCGATTTCGAGCAGGCCATCATTCGCGTCGTGATCGGCGCATCGGTGATCATCTACCTGTTGGCGACCCTCGCATTGGATTCGCTTCCGGGCGCCAGCCGGGTCCTGTTTTGGGGCGCCACGGGTTTCTTTGTATCAGCCACTGCTATCTTGTTGCTGTTGTTGCGCGGCGCAGGCCCATCGCGGTGGCGTCGCTATTTCGGTATCTGTATCGATATCAGTGGTATCTCGGTTTCGATGCTATTGGCGGGCGAGTCCGGTGCACCATTACTCGCTCTCTATCTTTGGGTCATTCTCGGCAACGGATTCCGCTACGGTGTGCACTACCTTGCCGTCGCAACGCTCGCAAGCTTGATCGGGTTCTCAGCGATCGCGTTCTATTCTGAGTATTGGTCAGTACACCCATTCTTGAGCGCGAGTCATCTTCTCGTGCTGGTGCTGATCCCCGGATACGTCTCGGTACTGCTTGCTAAACTGCAGCGGGCTATGCGCCAGGCCAATGCGGCGAACGCCGCAAAGAGCCAGTTCCTTGCCAAAATGAGCCATGAGCTGCGTACTCCGCTCAACGGGGTCATCGGCATGAGCGACTTGTTGGCCGACTCCGATTTGGGGCCGCAAGAGCGGGAGTTCGCGCGCACAATTCACAGCTCCGGCGAAATCCTGCTCGGCATCATCAACAACATCCTCGATTTTTCGAAGATCGAGTCCGGCCGTTTGCCCATCGAGCACGCCGAGTTCGATCTCTATCAACTCCTCGGCGAAACCGTCGCCATGTTCATGCCGCAAGCGCAGAAAAAAGGTCTCGCGCTAAAGAAACGTATTGACCCACAGGTACCAAGTCGTCTGCTTGGCGACGCGTTCCATATCCGTCAAGTGCTGACGAACCTTCTCGGCAATGCAATCAAGTTCACCGAGGTCGGGTCGGTCGAGGTCAAGTTGTGGTGCACCGGTGAGCAGGATGCGAGCGACCGCGTGCGTCTGCGCTTCGAGATCAACGACACCGGCATCGGCATCCCATCCGACCAGCAAGGGGCAATCTTCGAGAGTTTTCGCCAGGCAGACCCGCGAATCGCTCAGCGCTACGGCGGCACGGGGCTCGGCACGTCCATTGCCAAAGAGTTGACGCACCTCATGGGGGGCCGCATCGGCTTCACCAGTACCGAAGGAGAAGGCTCGCTGTTCTGGTTCGAGCTCCCTTTGGACAAGGCTCTAGCACCCCGCAATGAGGGTGAGCTGGCGGGTCAGCACGCGCTCATCGTCGGGCGGACCCGTTCGGCGAAACCGATTGCCGATGCGCTGGTGGCGATGGGCATTGAGGCGACCACTGTCCGTTCTCCGTCTGAAGTCGAGCGGAGCGTCAGCGAGGGCGTCGCATCGGCTCGCGCGACCGACATCCTGCTCGTGAACGAAGCAGACTTCGAAACGGCCGAGCTCCACGAGATCGCCTCCATTGCGACTAAGCAGCCGAACCTCGTCTGCTTGCTGCTTCGCCCAGACGAGAAGACGGAGCCCGAGCCTTTTGCTCATCCTGAATTCGAAACCGTCCTCCGTCTTCCTTTGGTCAATCAAGAGCTTGCGAATGCGGTGCTGGCGTCACGCAGCATGGCCGCAATGCCCGAGAACGTGGTTTCTCTGGCGGAGCACTATCGGCGCGTCTCAACGCAAGACCAGGGGCCGTTGTGCATCCTCGTTGCCGAAGACAACGAGACGAATCAGCGCGTATTGCGTGCGATCCTCGAGCGTGCCGGGCACTCCCTGACACTGGTTGAGGATGGGGAAGCTGCGCTCGACAAGCTGCAGCAGGGCGATGAGCAATTCGATCTCCTGTTGCTCGACCGTAATCTGCCCGGGCGCAACGGTCTCGACGTCTACCGCGCGCATCGGTTCATGCGACCGAGTGGCAAGATCCCAACCATCATGCTCTCCGCCGATGCGACCGAGCGATCGATCAGCGAATCGCTCGCCGCCGGTATCGACGCCTATCTCACGAAACCGGTCGAGAGCCGGAAGCTTCTTGATACCATCGCGCGACTCACGGACAGGCCGGCGGCGGATGACCAACAGCCTCGGCCGCGACCTCCCTCGGCGCTCAGCCCGGAAACGAACCCTCCCCTCCTTGATCAAGGCACAATTGCGACCCTCCGCGAGCTCGACGAGGACGGCGAGTTCTACTCCGACCTGATCGCCGGCTTCAGCCATGACGCAGAGAATGCGCTGAGCGAGATTGCGTCTGCACTCGAGGACGGGGACTATCCTCAGCTACGCCGAGCACTTCATGCCCTTGACGGAAGTGCAAGAGAGCTTGGGGCCTTGCGTCTCGTTGCAATCTCGGCGGAGCTCAAGACGCTGAAGCCGTTCGAACTCTCATCGCCGAACGCAAGAGAGTTGCTGACAAGGCTGATGAACGCAAAGAACGAGACCTTAGAAAGCCTTTATCAGCGGGACGCGGCACTTCAAGACGATCAGGTGACATGAGGGTCGCAGGGTATTTGGACAGAAATGCGCGCAGTGAAGTCGCGATCCCTCCGCGAACCGGGAAGACGGCGGCGCGGCCGGAAGATAAATGCTGCCAGCCACTCCGCCTTCTGCACTGACTCTCTTTAGGCTACCTTCTCTGTTTCTCGGCTGCCGCGAGCTTGCCGAGCCACTAAACGATCCATCATCTTGAGATCGCGCGCTTCCAGCCTAAGCGCTGCATCCACCCATATCCGTACGATCTTATCGAGCTCCTCGTACGTAATCGGGTTGATGCTATCCCGAGCCTGACGTAACGCGGTGAACCCGTTTCGCGCGCGGTTCTCCCGCTTGATGTAGTCGTAGACAGCCAACTCACCTTCGCCATCATCTGCGATAACGTCGACGACGCCCATCGCGTGCAATTCTTCAGCCTCATAGACCTTGCCGCTCAGGATCAGCCGTTGGGCAAGACTCGTCCCGATCCGGCGTGATAGAAGGCTGAACGCGCCCATACCTGGGAAAAGATTGAATAAAATCTCTGGAAAACCGAACCGAGAGTGCCGCTCAGCGATCAAGACCTCACTTGACAAGGCCGCCTCAAAGCCACCGCCGAGCGCCTCACCTTGGATCAGACTAATGGTCGTCACATCACTGTCGAAGCCCGTCATGTTCGCGTACAGCACATCAATACAGCGCCGGGCATAGGCATACAATCGCTCGGCGTCACCTGCGAAGATCAGTTTACGAAAAACATCGAGATCACCGCCCAGGTTAAAGACGCCGGGGGTCAATGACGCCGTGACGTGATAACGTAGCTTCTTTTCAGGTGCCTGGCACCGCAGATGGCTTGCCCAACGGTTCAGTTCTTCAAGGAGCTCCGGCGTGAAGCAAGGGCGCGGTGCTGCATGCATGTAGCACCAGACGATAGCGTTCTTGGCATCTTGATGCAGGGTGAGATGCTGATATTCAGCCGAGCGGTTGCTTTCCGGAAACTTGCGGACGGCTTGGTTCATCGATGACATAGTATTCATTGGAGACTTCACTGCAGCAGAACGTTTTACAAACCCAGAACCTTTCGCATCAGGACAGTTCCGGATCGATCATGAACTGCAGCACGAATGACCCGAGGCCGCTAGGAACCCGGCAGCCCTGTGCGTTGTAGCCCTAGTGAATGTTTCCTCCCGCTCACCGAAACCACCTGATGCGGGCCATCCCAAGCCTCAAAACATTGTAGTACTGCGTCTCGTTTCGATACGTGCGCCATTCCGCTCTTATCGAAATGCTCTCAACAATGCCCGCGAATTGCGTAAGCGATTTCAACGCCTCGCGCCAATGGCGCATCGAGCTGGACGCGGCCGTTGATCGAGGATTATGCGGTGATGAACCTGGAGACCTGGAATCGGTCTCTGCCGCACCTGCCGATTTTCCGGTTGCGCGCGGAGAGACTGTCCCAGGTTTTCTTGGCGAGGAGCAGCTTCTCGTCAAGGGACCAGGCGGCGGGCTTCGTTGATCAGATGTCTGGCCTGCATGACGGGGCTCCATGGATTGGTGCGGTGCGGAACAGGTGCCCAGTGGAGGGAACCAGTGGAAGGATCCAGTGAAGAGCTGAAGGCGATCGCAGCGAATCTATCGACGACGCATCAATGTTTCGGTGAAGCGCCTTGGGCTCAGGATCGGAATGCCCTCGAAGGGATGTAGCGCCAACAGGTCGGGGTCGCCTGCGACGATGGCTGTTGCTTGGCCTGCAACGGCAAGCTCCAGTATGGCGTTGTCGTTTGGGTCCCGGCAGACGGCGAGGTCCATGTCTGGCTCAACCAGCTCCACACGGTCAGCCAGTGCCGCGAGGAATTGCTCCCGCTCCGGCCAAGTGAGATACCGGTCCAGCTCTTGGGGCGGCCTCCCGGCAGCGGCGGTTGCCGCAAGGTCCGCTGGACACGCGCCGGGACGGGTAAGCGAAGCGGGGTTCGGGTGATCTACTACAACCAACTGGACAACGGTTTGATCTACCTACTGGTGATCTATGCCAAGGTAGTACGCGGCAACATTCCCGCGCACATCCTCAAGGCCATTCGGGAGACGCTCGATGTCGAATCATGACGATGTAATCACAGGCGATGAGCTGGGTGAGAAGCTCCTCGAGTCCGTGCGCCAGATGAAGGCAGAGCAAGGAACGGTGGTCTACCCACCAGCCTTGGCGGCGCGCGAACGCACGGGGCTGTCGCAAGCGCGCTTTGCCGAGCTGTTGGGGGTCTCGGTGCGTACCTTGCAGGAGTGGGAACAAGGGCGACGCCAACCGAGCGGCGCGGCGCGCACCTTGTTCAAGGTCGCCGAACGTCATCCCGAGGTTCTGCGCGAGTTGTGATAGCGCGGAGGATGCGGTGAACGAGAGCGAACCGCATGATTGATTTCGGCGACCTGAGGTGGACCCCACTCTTTGGACCACTGATCGGCTCTAAGAAATCAAGTCGGGCGGGAGAACCTCGGGGGTTTGCCTGGACCCGGTTGGCTTGATCTAGTGCGGCAACGGCACGCCCGCGTTCCCTCGCGGGCGCTAGGCATCACTCGACCAACTCGCCCTCGACCACGCTTTCGAACACCAGCTCGCCGTCGCGGGCGTCGACCTCGATGGTGTCGCCCGGGCGGAACTTGCCGGCGAGGATCTCCTGCGCCAGCGGGTTCTCGAGCTGGGCGCGGATCGCGCGCTTGAGCGGGCGGGCGCCGTAGACCGGGTCGAAGCCGGCCTCGCCGAGCCGATCGAGCGCGGCGTCGCTGAGGGTGATGGCCATCTCGCGGTCGGCGAGCCGCGCCTTGAGATAGTCGATCTGGATCGCTGCGATCGCCCGGATCTGGGCCTCGTCGAGCGGATGGAAGACCACGATCTCATCCAGCCGATTGATGAACTCGGGCCGAAACGCCTGGCGCACGATCTCCATCACCGCGTCCTTCATCTCGCCGTAGTTCGCTTCGCCGGCCTGCTGTTGGATGACGTCCGAGCCGAGGTTCGAGGTCATCACGATCACCGCATTGCGGAAGTCGACCGTGCGGCCCTGGCCGTCGGTGAGGCGCCCATCATCGAGCACCTGCAGCAGGATGTTGAACACATCCGGGTGCGCCTTCTCGACCTCGTCCATCAGGATCACCGCATAGGGCCGGCGGCGGATCGCCTCGGTCAGGTAACCGCCCTCCTCATAGCCGACATAGCCGGGCGGGGCACCGATCAGCCGCGCGACCGAGTGCTTCTCCATGAACTCGGACATGTCGATGCGCACCATCGCCTCCTCGGTGTCGAAGAGGAATTCGGCGAGGGTCTTGCAGAGCTCGGTCTTGCCGACCCCGGTCGGTCCTAAGAACAGGAACGAGCCGATCGGGCGGTTCGGGTCCGAGAGCCCGGCGCGGGAACGACGGATCGCATCGGAGACGGCGCTGACCGCCTCGCCCTGACCAATCACGCGCCGCGCGAGCTCGTCTTCCATGCGCAGCAGCTTGTCGCGCTCGCCCTCGAGCATCTTGCTGACCGGGATGCCGGTCCATTTGGAGACGATCTGCGCGACCTCCTCGGCGCCGACCTTGTTGCGCAGCAGCTGGGTCTCGTTGCTCTCGGCCTCGGCGGCGGACTCGAGGCGCTTCTCGAGCTCCGGGATGCGCCCGTACTGCAGCTCGGACATGCGGGTCAGGTCGCCGGCGC
The DNA here is from genome assembly GCF_016584085.1 of Halochromatium glycolicum. Classification (GTDB taxonomy): domain Bacteria; phylum Pseudomonadota; class Gammaproteobacteria; order Chromatiales; family Chromatiaceae; genus Lamprobacter; species Lamprobacter glycolicus. The sequence continues at coordinate 47,467 of NZ_NRSJ01000028.1, forward strand.
GGCGCGCGGTCTCCATCTCGACCCGGGCGCGGTCGAGCTCCTCCTTGATGTGCGCGGTGCCCTGGACCGCGGCCTTCTCGGACTTCCAGATCTCGTCGAGGTCCGAGAACTCGCGCTCGAGCTTGCCGATCTGCTCCTCGAGGTCGCCGAGGCGCTTCTTCGATGCCTCGTCGGACTCCTTCTTCAGCGCCTCGCGCTCGATCTTGAGCTGGATCAGCCGCCGGTCGAGCTTGTCCATCTCCTCGGGCATCGAGTCGATCTCCATCCGGATCTGCGACGCGGCCTCGTCGATCAGGTCGATCGCCTTGTCCGGGAGCTGGCGATCGGTGATGTAGCGGTGCGAGAGGGTGGCCGCGGCGACGATCGCCGGGTCGGTGATCTCGACCGCGTGATGGACCTCGTAGCGCTCCTTGAGCCCGCGCAGGATCGCGACCGTGTCCTCGACGTTCGGCTCGTCGACCAGGACCTTCTGGAAGCGTCGCTCGAGCGCCGCGTCCTTCTCGACGTACTTGCGGTATTCATCGAGCGTGGTCGCGCCGATGCAGTGCAGTTCGCCACGCGCGAGCGCCGGCTTGAGCATGTTGCCGGCGTCCATCGCGCCCTCGGCCTTGCCGGCACCGACCATGGTGTGCAGCTCGTCGATGAACAGCACCACGTTGCCTTCCTGCTTGGCGATGTCGTTGAGCACCGCCTTGAGCCGCTCCTCGAACTCGCCGCGGAACTTGGCGCCGGCGATCAGCCCGGCCATGTCCAATGCAAGCAGGCGCTTGGACTTGAGCCCCTCCGGGACCTCGCCGTTGACGATGCGCTGCGCCAGCCCCTCGACGATCGCGGTCTTGCCGACACCGGGCTCGCCGATCAGCACCGGGTTGTTCTTGGTGCGGCGCGCGAGCACTTGGATGGTGCGGCGGATCTCATCGTCGCGGCCGATCACCGGATCGAGCTTGCCCTGCTCGGCGCGCTCGGTCAGGTCGATGGTGTACTTCTCGAGCGCCTGGCGCTGCTCCTCGGCGTTCGGGTCGTTGACCGCCTCGCCGCCGCGCAGGCTCTCGATCGCCTTCTCGAGCGCGCCCTTGCTGGCGCCGGCCTCGCGCAGCAGTTTGCCGAGCTCGCCCTTGTCCTCGAGCGCGGCCAGCACGAACAGCTCGGAGCTGATGTACTGGTCGTTGCGCGATTGGGCGAGCTTATCGGTCAGGTTGAGCAGCTTGCCCAACGCATTGGAGACGGTGACATCGCCGCCGGTGCCCGAGACCTGCGGCAGGCGCTCGAGCGCCTCGCCGAGCATCGAGCGCAGCCGGTTGACGTTGACATCGGCCTGGGCCAGCAGGTGGCGCACGGTGCCGCCGTCCTGATCGAGCAGGGCCACCATCAGGTGCACCGGCTCGATGAATTGATTGTCGCGCCCGACCGCGAGGCTTTGCGCATCGGCCAGGGCCATCTGGAACTTGCTTGTCAGCTTGTCCATTCTCATTTCGCGTATCTCCGACAAACACTAGGGTTATTGCCGAATTGCGGCGGGTTTACCGAGAATTCAAGCAGTTGTTTGCGCTTTCGCCAAGCGGGCCGGGAGCTAAGGCTCCCGCAGTCAGTTGCGTGCGAGCTCACTGCCTAGCAGGCAGGCCGAACGGTCGTAGGACTCAGCCTAGACCCTGGGAACGAGCGGGGCTTAGCGCTCCGCGAGCAGCGTCGCAAGGGCACGCAGCAGGTCGCTCTCGGTGATGATCCCGACCAGGTGGCGACCGCCGTCCTCGGAGACGGGCAGGCAGCCGATCCGGTCGCGGCGCATGCACTCGACGGCCTCAGCAAGATCGGTATCCGCGGCGATGGTCGTGACCGGGGTGTGCATCACTTCGCGCACCTCGACCGGCGCCTCCTTGAAGCAGCGCGCCGCAAGCTGCAGGTCGCGCCGTGTCAGGATGCCGGCGACGCAGTCACTGGCGTCGACGACCGGCAGATGGTGTAGGTCGTGCTGCTCCATGATCTCGAACGCCTGCTGATAATCGGCACTGGCTGGAATGGTCGTCGGGGCGGCGGTCATATAGTCGCTGACGTGCATCTTAGCTCTCCTTCGGTGGTTGTTCGGGCAGGACGGCACTAGGCCGCGACCAATTATGCGCCGTATCGTACCAAGCTCGGGGAACACGTCGATGCGGCTTGAACACCTTTGCCGACCTTTGCGGACGTTTGCGCAAGCAAGCGCCATGTTGTTTGGCCATGTTGTTTGAAGGCCGGATGAACGCTGCTGGAGAGCGCGACATTGACGGCTGATGCGATGCGGCGAATCACGGCGAATCGCGCCGAGGCTCGGCGCGCTGCTCGGCGCGGCGGCCGATCTCGCGGGCGGTGCCGGTGAAGATGAAGCGATGGATCGGCTGGAACGCGTACCAGTAGCTGAGCCCCCAGACCCCGGCCGGATGCCAATAGGCGGTGATCGTCAGGCGGGTGCCGCCATCGGCGCGCGGCTCGAGCTCGAACTCGAGCATCCCGGCGCCGGGCGCGCGCATGCCGAAGGCGAGGCTGAGCCGGCGCTCGGGCTCGAGGCCGAGCACGGTCCAGGAGCCGATGCGGTCGCCGACGCGCAGGTCGCTCGGGTGACGACGACCATGCTGGCCGCCGGGGCCGCCGGCGAGACGGTCCATCAGGTCGCGCAGCTGCCATAGGCCGTTCATGTAGTACCAGCCCTCGCTGCCGCCGATCCCGGAGACCAGTTCCCAGACCCTGCTTGGCGGGGCCGAGGTCTCGGCGCTGCCGCTGGCGCGCTTGGCATAGTAGGCATAGTCGATTCGGTGCTGACGCACGGCAAAGGCTCCTTCGATCCAGCGGGCAGGCACCGGCTCGTCCTCGCGCTCGGCCGCGAACACGGCCTCAACGGCCTCGCGGAAGCCCAACAGCTGTTGGGGCACCAAGCGCCGAAGCTCGGCGTCATCGGCGGAAAAATCGTGCTTGAGGCCCTCGATCAGGGCTCGGGCAATATTGGTCGGCACCGCGGTGACGAAGCGCAGCCAATAGGCCGAAAGCCTTGGCGTCAGCAGTGGCACCGGGATGATCAGGGGCTGACGCTTGCCGCCGACCTCGGCCAGGATACGCATCATCTCCAGATAGTTCAGCGTTTCCGGTCCGCCGGCGTCGAAGGTGCGGCCTTGAGCGGCCTCGATCTGCGGTAGCCTGACCAGATACATCAGCAGGTTGTCGAGCGCCAGCGGCGGCGACTTCGCCTGCACCCAGCGCGGCGTGATCATCACCGGCAGGTGGTAGACCAGATCACGCATCACCTCGAACGCGGCCGAGCCGGGGCCGACGATGATCCCGGCGCGCAGCTCGGTCACCGGCACCCGGCCGCGGCGCAGCACGTCGCCGGTGTCGCGGCGCGAGACGATGTGCTCGCTGTCGGCATCGTCCGGCACCAACCCGCCGAGGTAGACGATGCGGCTGACCCCGGCGCGCTCGGCGGCGGCCGCGAAGTTGGCCGCCGCCTCGAGATCGAGCCGCCCGAAATCCTTGCCGGCGGCCATCGAGTGGACCAGGTAATAGGCGATCTCGATACCGTCGAGCGCCCGGTCGAGGCTGGCCGGGTCGAGCGCGTCGGCGGCGACGAGCTCGACCTCGTCCCAGCCGCGGGCCTCGAGCACGGCCCGATTGCGGCTGCTCGCGCGCACCGGGATGCCTTCGTGGACGAGCCGCGGCACCAGATGGCTGCCGATATAACCGCTGGCCCCAAAGACCAGGCAGCGGTGTATCGGTTGTGCGGACGACCTGCCATCACCGGTTCCCGTTGTCTGCGATGAGTTGTCGCCATTGGTGATCATCGCAACCTTCTCCGCCTCTGGTGTCGGTTTACGCGCATGCTGCTGCCTCAGTTGGCCTTTCTACATCGCAATATCGGGTCGAGCGCGTGCGCGTGCAAAACCCGATCTCAGATCTCGGTGGGATCGCGCGGCTGATTCGGCGGTTCGGCGCGTCAGGGGAGACGCAGGGGCGTCGAGTCAGCCTGCCCGACGCGCTGCACCGACAAGCTGCACTGGCAAGCTGCGCCGGCAAGCTGCGCCGGCAAGCTGCGCCGGCAAGCTGCACTGGCAAGCTGCGCCGGCGTGCTGAACCGGCGTACTGAGCTGGCGTGACCCAATGGCCGCGTTCTGGGTGCTCCGAGCAAGCGGTGACCGTGCCGCGCTGAGCTTGGGATTGGCGCCAGTGCTTCAGGGTGCCAGAGCGCCTTCCTGCGCGTCGAGCCAGGCTGCGATGGCGCTCGTGACCTGCTGCGGGCATTCCTCCTGCGGTAGATGGCCGCAGCCTTGCAGCACAGCAAAGCTCGCATTGGGCAGTGCGGTTGCGGTGGCCTCGGTGTCGGCCGGCGGGACCACCTGATCGTTGTCGCCGGTCAAGACCAGTGCGGGCTGGTTGATCTCGTCGAGGTGCTCAGCGATCTCGACCGGGTCGGTGAGGGAGCGCTGCAGCAGCGCTCCCCAAGCCAGGTCCCATCCCGCCATCAGCCGATGCGCTCCGGTCAGCGCGCGCCTCGATTCGTCGATCTTGGACGGATCAGCGTAAGAGTAGGCCAACAGCGGACTGCCCGTCCCGAGATAGCGGGCCAACGCGAGCGTCAGCCGCTCGACCTGAGGCAACGCGACCAACCAGGATGGCAGGATCGGGCGCTTGGAATGGACCCAGGGCGCAATCAGCACCAACCCCGCGATGCGCTCGGGCTGGGCGAGTGCCGCCTCCAGCGCGAGCGTGCCACCCGATGAATTGCCGACCAGGATCGCGCGCTGGATATCCAGAGCATCGAGCACGCGGAACAGGCGTTCCAGCGCGGCCGATTTGCTGTAGAGGTCGACGCCGGTCGTATCGGGGGATACCGGCTTCGCGCTGAGGCCGTAAGGTATCTGATCGTAGGCCAGGACCGGCGCATCGCTGGCGAGCGGCCCGAGGATCTGGGTCCAAGTGAAGGCATTGAAGGTGAAGCCGTGCAGGAGCACGAATGGGGGGATAGCCGTCTCCGTCTCCGATGAGCCCGTGGGCGCCTCGGACGCGGCTGGGCCGGGCTGGGTGAGATAATGGATCTCGAGCGGTATCTCGCCAGCCGCACCGATGTTGATGAAACGGCTATCCGGCGCCGCGACGGAGCCTGCATCGGCAATGCCCGGCGCCGCGTTCGGGCTGATCAAGAACGGCCCGAGGGTGGCGGCCAGAAGCCCAAGCACAACGATCAATAACAGCAGGCTCAGCAGGATGCGCAGCAGGCTTCGCATGGGATGGTGATGCGGTATCGCGACTCGTGACGATGTCAAAACTGTGCGGATGCTAGCACAGGCGCTCGGCATCCCCTGGCGGCTGATCAAAATCCAGCGCATCGGACCAGCGACTAGGTTAGAATCCACATGAGATTGAGCCCGCAACGTTTCGCTTATACTCGCTACTATGCACGATTGCTGCCCCCTGATTCGGAACCTGGACCGTTGTCGTCCCGGTGCGCCGAGCGGTTGGCTGATGATCTGGGGCGTGCTCGTCCTGGCCCTGGCCGCAACCGTTCTGGCGGGTTGTGCCTCCGAGCCGGAATCCCCGACGAGCCCTTACGTTGATCGTGTGCTGGTCAGGAAGGGCGAGCGGCGGCTTGAGTTGCACAAAGACGGTTCGGTCTATCGTTCTTATCGGATCTCGCTCGGTGATCGCCCAAAGGGGCACAAAGTGCAAGAAGGTGATGAACGCACACCGGAGGGGAACTACGTGCTTGACTGGCGCAATCCCAATAGCGCCTTCCACAAGTCGATCCATGTCTCTTACCCGAACGAGCTGGACCGCACGGTCGCGCGCTCGCTGGGGGTCTCACCGGGCGGGATGATCATGATCCACGGCCTTCCGAACTGGCTTTCATCACCCAGACTGGCGGAGGAATACCGCCGCCTGGACTGGACCGACGGCTGCATCGCGGTTGGCAGTAACGACGAGATGGACGAGATCTGGCGGTTGGTCCGCGACGGGACACCGATCACGATCCTACCTTGAGCGGAGCGGCCGGCGCCGTTACCGTTCCCTTGCTCGACGGCGCTCGATCCGACACTATTGCTTTATGCACTGCTGGGCACGCTATCTCTTCCTGCTGCTGGTCGCCGGTCTCGCGTTCGGCCAGATGCTCCCTGCCTGCGGCCAGAAGGGACCCTTGTATCGGCCGGAGCCGTCTGCTGACGCCGAAGCCCGCCCGGAGACGGCGCCGACGTCCGGCGGCGGCGCGGAACAGGGCGGTGAAGGGACTGAGGATGTCCCGGAAGCTCCTCCGCCCGCCGCTGCGACGACGAACTGACGCTGGAGGCCATGGACCACTTCAATTACGAGGGTGATCAGCTCGTTGCCGAGCAGGTGCCGCTGAGCGCGATCGCCGACCGTTTCGGTACCCCTTGCTATGTCTATTCGCGGGCGACGCTGACCCGGCATTGGCGCGCGTTCGACGAGGCGCTGGGTGCTCAGGCGCATCTGATCTGCTTCGCGGTCAAGGCCAATTCCAACCTGGCGGTGCTCGATGTGCTGGCGCGGCTCGGCGCCGGATTCGACATCGTCTCGGTCGGCGAGCTGGAGCGCGTGCTCGCGGCCGGTGGCGATCCGGCCAAGGTGATCTTCTCCGGCGTTGGCAAGCGGGCAGACGAGATCCGGCGCGCCCTCGAGGTCGGCATCCGCTGCTTCAATGTCGAATCGGAGCCCGAGCTGTTGCGCATTGGCGAGATCGCCGGCGCGCTCGGTTGCTTGGCGCCGGTCTCGCTGCGCGTCAACCCGGATGTCGATGCCCAGTCGCACCCCTACATCTCGACTGGGCTCAAAGAGAACAAATTCGGCATCGATATCCAGTCGGCCGATGCCCTCTATCGGCAGGCCGCGAGGCATCCACACCTGCGCGTGCTCGGGATCGACTGCCATATCGGCTCTCAGCTGACGAGCCTCGGCCCCTTTCTGGATGCGATCGATCGCGTGCTGGCGCTGGCCGATCGGCTTGCGGCGGAAGGGATCGAGGTGGAGCATCTCGATCTCGGGGGTGGTCTGGGCATCCGCTATACCAACGAGATGCCGCCGCTCCCGGATGCCTATGCTGCTGCGCTCGCTGAGCGGCTCGGGGAACGGCGCTACGAGATCATCCTCGAGCCCGGACGGTCGATCGCCGGTAACGCCGGCGTGTTGCTGACCCGGGTCGAGTATCTGAAGCGCACGCCGGCGCACCAGTTCGCGATCGTCGACGCGGCGATGAACGATCTATTGCGCCCGGCCCTCTACGATGCCGAGCAGGAGATCGTCCCGGTGTGTCGCCCGGACCCCGACGCGCCCACGGACCTGTTCGAGATCGTCGGTCCGGTCTGCGAGACCGGCGATTTCCTCGGCCGACAGCGCCGTCTCGCGCTGGCCGAGGGGGACTTGCTGGCGGTTCGCAGCAGCGGTGCCTACGGCTTCTCGATGAGCTCGAATTACAATAGCCGACCGCGCGCACCCGAGGTCATGGTCGACGGCGATCAGGCCTATCTGGTGCGCTCGCGCGAGTCGGTCGACGCGCTGTTCGCTGGTGAAAGGAGACTGCCATGAGGCGTCGCCCCGAGCCGGAGCTGATGGATACGGCCGAGCAGGCTCATGCCTATGCCGAGACCGATTTCACCGAGCCGAATGAGCTCTTCCTGCATCTGTTGGCCGAGCGGCATCCGGGTGAGCTCGATGGTGCCCGTGCCCTCGATCTGGGCTGTGGACCGGCCGACATCGTCTTGCGGTTCTTGCGTCGGTATCCGCGGGCGACCTGCGATGCGCTCGATGGCAGCCAGCCGATGCTCGATCTGGCGCAGGCCGATCTCGAGCGCGAGCCGGACCTGGCGCGCCGGGCGCGGCTGATCTGCGACAAACTGCCATCGCCGCGGCTCGAGACCAATGCCTATGACCTGATCCTGTCCAACAGCCTGTTGCATCATCTTCATGACCCGCAGGTGCTCTGGCGTAGCCTGCCAACACTCGGCCGATCCGGTGCGACCGTGCTGATCATGGACCTGGCCCGGCCAGCGTCTTCAGCGGCGGTCGCCGAGCTCGTCGAACGTTATGCGCAGGGCGCCTCGGCAGTGCTGCGCCAAGACTTTCACAATTCGCTGTTCGCGGCGTTCGAACCGGCCGAGGTCGCCCAGCAGCTGCGCGAAGCGGGTCTCGACGCGGTGCTGTCGGTCGAGATGGTCAGCGATCGGCACCTGGCGGTCTGGGGTCGGCTCTGCTGATGCGACTGCGCTTCACCAAGATGCACGGCTTGGGCAACGACTTCGTCGTGATCGATGCAGTGCGCCAGCGTCTGACGCTGAATGCCGAGCAGATCCGCTATTTGGCGGACCGCCATTTCGGCGTCGGCTGCGATCAGGTCCTGCTCGTGGAAGCTCCACGGATCGATGGGACCGATTTCCATTATCGGATCTTCAACGCCGACGGTGGTGAGGTCGAACAATGCGGTAATGGTGCGCGCTGCTTTGCGCGCTACGTTCGCGACGAAGGGTTGACGCAAGCGGATCAGATCCGCGTCGGCACCGCCGCTGGGGCGATCGTGCTGCAGGTGCGGGCTGATGGTCAGGTCAGTGTGGAGATGGGGATACCGCGCTTTAATCCGACTGAGATTCCGCTGCAAGTGCGCAATCGTGCGCCGGCCTACGATCTCGGCTCGGGCTGTGAAGCGATGCGCATCGGGGCCGTGTCGATGGGGAATCCGCACGCTGTGCTCGCCGTGGGCAATGTCGATGAGGCGCCGGTTGGCGAGCTCGGACCACGAATCGAACGCAAGTCCCTCTTCCCGCACGGGGCCAATGTCGGCTTCATGGAGCGCCGAGCCAGCGATCTCATCCGGTTACGGGTTTGGGAGCGCGGTGTGGGTGAGACCCTTGCCTGCGGCACGGGCGCTTGCGCGGCGGCTGTCATCGGCCGCCTCTGGGGCGAGCTGGGCGAATCCGTGCAGGTGCAATTGCCCGGCGGAACCCTGCTGATCGACTGGCGCGGGGAGGGTGAGCCGGTGATGATGACGGGTCCCGCTACCAGGGTGTTTGACGGGGAGATCGACCTATGAACAGCCGACCCGGAGAGCCGATACCCGAGGACGATCAGCCGGCCGTCGGGGATCGGTCCGTTGCCGACTGGCTGATGCGGCATCCTGACTTCCTGCTGCGGCATCCGGAGGTGCTGGCCAAGCTCAATGTGCCGCATGGAAGTGGCAGTGCCGTCTCACTGATCGAGCGGCAGGTTATGGTGCTGCGCGAGCAGCTCGCCAATGAACGCGGACGGCTCAATCACGTCGTCGCACGCGCCCGGGAATACGAGGTATTGCTGCAGCGTCTCCATGAACTGACGTTGCGATTGATCCTGGCGCCCGATCTCGAGCACGCTTGCAGCGCACTGGAAACGGCGTTGCGCAACCAGTTCGAGGCTGATGCCGTCGCGCTGAAGCTCTTCCCGGTTTCGGCGGCGGAGCACGAAGCGGACCCGCTCGTGCGCAACTTCATCGATTTCATCGACCGTGATCGTTGCCTCTGCGGCCCATTGGCCCCAGAGCAGACCGACGCCCTCTTCGGGCACTTGGATCGCGTGATCCACTCAGCGGCCTTGGTGCCGATTCGGGCCCATGAGCAGACCGGTGTCCTTGCGATCGGTAGTGGCGATCCGGAGCGCTTCAGCGCCGACATGGCGACTGATCTGCTTGAGCGGCTCGGGGCGATTGCCGGTGCCAAGCTCGCCGACCTCGCCCATCGCGAGCAGAACCAGAGCTGATGCTGTCGCTGGCGGCGCTACGGTTCATCGCGGGGAGCCACCCCGGACGATGAATGTCGCGCGATTCAGCGTAACGATCCGGCTGCGTTAGAGCTGAGGTATCGCGCGCCTCCGATTCAAGACGATGAGTACCCCGCCCGAGACAGCTGCCTCCAGTCGTAATGATCCGCTCCGGGAGCGCTTCGCATCCCATCTACGCGATGAGCGCCGTGTTTCGCCTCACACGCTGAGCAATTACGGCCGTGATCTCGAGCGCATCGCCAGTTGGTGCCGAGAGCAGGGCCTCGAAGACTGGTCAGGTCTTCGTGACGCCGATATCCGCCGTTACATCGCCGCGCGCCACCGCGCTGGCATCGGTGGGCGCACGCTGGCGCGCGAGCTCTCTGCGCTGCGCGCATTCTTCGAGTTCCTGATGCGCGAGCAGCTGGTCGCCCAGAATCCGGCACGGACGGTCCGTGCGCCAAAGACCTCACGCCCGCTGCCTGGCAGCCTGGATGCCGATACCCTCAGCGCGCTGCTCGATGGGGCCTCGTCCCCACCCGGCCCAGCAACGGATGAGGGCGCGGCAAGCGCCGAACCGGATGAGCCCCTGTCCCTCCGCGATACCGCGATCGTGGAGCTGATGTACTCGTCCGGACTGCGGCTGGCGGAGCTGATCGCGGTCGATGTCGGCGACATCGATCCCGCTGAGGCGATGCTCACCGTCGTTGGCAAGGGGGCGAAGACGCGGCGCGTACCGGTCGGCAAGGCGGCATTGAGGGCGGTGGCCGCCTGGTTGGCTGTTCGGCCGCAGTTGGCCGCTGCTGGGGAGAAGGCCCTATTCGTGAGCTCGCGCGGGCAGCGTATCCATCCGCGAACCGTGCAGCAGCGGCTCAAGCAATGGGCGCAGCAGCACGGCGCGCAACGCCACCTTCATCCGCATCTGCTGCGCCATTCGTTCGCGAGCCACCTGCTCGAATCCTCGGGCGACCTGCGAGCGGTCCAGGAGCTCCTGGGGCACGCCGATATCGCGACGACCCAGGTCTATACCCATCTCGATTTTCAGCATCTGGCCCAGGTCTATGACAAGGCGCACCCGCGGGCGCGCAAGCGCCGCTAAGCCCAACGCCGCTAAGCCCAGCGCCGCTAAGCCCAACGCCGCTAAGCCCAACGCCGCTAAGCCCAACGCCGCTAAGCATCGCGATCATCCTGTGGCTCCGCGGCAGCACAAAGGCTCGGGTCCACGGGTGCTGCTCTATACTCGTCAAGGGTGTGCGCATTGTCGCCAGGCCAAGACCTTTCTCGAGGCCAAGGGCATTGCATTCAGCGAGCTCGACATCGGCCGCAGTGTCAAGGCGCGCAAGGCGCTCGAGCGGCTAGGGGCCCGCGGCGTCCCCTTACTGATCGTCGGCGATCAACGCCTCGATGGCTTCTCCGAGTCTGCCTTTATGGCGCTCTACCAGCGGGTCTGCCGTACCTGAGCCGCGTCTGACCGCGGTGCGATCTGCCACAGGGTCTGAAATCGAAACGGCCGCGGCTGGGTGGACCTTGGTTTGAACCAGCGGCGGCCGCTCAATGCGGATCTCGGGCTGCCCCTGATGCCGGATCAACCGGCGGAATCAAGCAGTGGAATCAACTGGCGGACCAGGCTCGCAAGGCCGAATGTCCACGCCTAAGACCATGACGTTATCCTGGTATTGCTTGCCAATCCGGGTTGGTGTCCTAACCTCAGCTCTCGTAGGGGGCGCGTGACCAAGCTTTGAAAGCATCTGAAGCTTGTTTGTCCGGTCTGCGTCCAACTAGCCGATGTCTATCAACAGCAGCTTGAGGAATGAACCATGACCGACACGATCAACCGCAACCATCGCCTCGTTGTGATCCTGGGCCTGACGATGGCGCTGGGGCCGCTCACCGCCCTGTCGTTTGGCACCAAGTACGCCGATGAAGAGACCTGGGCACGCGCCCAGGCCGGTCTGCAGAACGCGAAGCCCCAGGATAAGCTCGGGATGTATGGCGACATCGAGGGCGTACCCTCCTATGCGAGCTCGAAGACCTTGGCCGACGTGCTTGCTGGTTCGGGTGTCTTCGACGAGTTCGAGAACGCGATCAAGGCGATTGACAAGACCGAGATGCTCTCGGGCTCAAGCGCCTACACACTGTTCGTCCCCAGCGATGACGCCTTCGCCGCCCTTTCAGAAGAGCAGCGTGCTGCACTGCGCGATGACCCCGAAGCGCTGGCAGCCTTGATCTCGAAGCACATCGTCCCCGGCCGTTATAGCGCGACTGACCTGATGCAGATGCGTGAGGCGCGGACCCTAGATGGCTCCTCGATGCCCGTCGGCCCCAACGCCAGTGTTGACGGCCATATCGGCTTCGGCGGTTCGGACGTCATCAAGAGCAACATCGTTGCATCCAACGGCATCGTGCACGTCATCGACCGCGTCAATCTCTAAGTCGCTCGGGGCGACCTACGACGATCGCTGGCAGTGGGCTGAGTCCAGCTCGTCAGTTCAGATCGCCTCCATTGAAGCCCGGTGCAGTCCGCTGCGCCGGGCTTTCTCTTTTTTCAGGCTTGTGTGTTCAAGGTCCACTGGTTTCCAACCTAGAAACCGCAGTTGGACGGCCGCCACCCATGGGTGCGCTTCATGAAGCACCAGAATTGGAGCCATTGCAAAGGGTTGCATGCTGGGCTAAGGCGATTTCTGTCAAAGCTCATACCGCCTTGCTGGTCTTTTCGCTCGCCTTCTTCGTCGCGCCGCCGGTCACATAGCCCGGCTATGCTCCCGGCGACGCTCCTCGAAGGCAAACGACAATCCTGCGCAATTCGGTACGAGCTTTTCCGGCAATCGCCTAAGCGGTCGACTGCGGTTTCTTGGTTCCAACCAGCCGCTCACGGCCAATTGGGGGAAATCCACCGGAGCTGGGGAAATCCCCCGGGTCGAGGCTGATCGATGTGGTCAGCGGCTGCCGTTGGCGGCTCGCAAGTGGCTGCTCGTGATAGGCACGCAGTGTGCAGATCGGGGGCAACCGCTCGCTCAGACCCTTGCCATCAGCCCCTGCTTGCCAACATGCGTTCCTGGAAAACCCTCTCCATCGTTGTGACCGGCCTCCTGCTGGTTGTCCTGATTGCGTTGACGATACTGGGCGTGGTGGTCAAGGACTTCTTGATCGACCTCTGGTGGTTCCGGTCGCTCGATTACGAGTTCTATTTCTGGCAGCGACTGCTCTACCGCTATGTGGTCTTCACAACGGCAGCCGCGTTCTTCTTCGCGCTGTTCTTCGCCAATTTCTGGATCGGCGGCAAGTATCTCGGCGCGCGTCGCCCAAGCAATGGGGCCGAATGGGCGTCTGATCTCGAGAGTGACCGCCCGTCTCCGCAAGTCTACCGACGTTTCCAGTCTCGTTCGTTGGCGCTTTACCTGCCGCTGACACTGATCCTGGGGATCGTCGTCGCACTCCCGTTGTTCTTCTATTGGGAAGATGCGCTGCTGTTCCTGCTGGCGCCCGATGCCGGCATCAGCGACCCGGTATTCGGACACGACATCAGCTTTTACCTGTTCTCATTGCCCGTCTACATGCTGCTTTACAGCGAGGTGATGGTGGCGCTCGTCGTGGTGCTGCTCGGGCTCGGGTTGCTGTACTGGCGCGAGCACCGCGCGATGCCGAAGGCAAACGGCCGGTTGCGGCGTGGTGCGCGATTGCATCTAAGCCTGATCCTGCTGCTCATCATCCTGATGGGAAGCTTCTATTTTCTCGGCGATGCCTACATGCTGCTCTATACCGACGCGCATCTGCCGTTGTTCTATGGCCCCGGCTACGAGGAAATGGTGGTCACACTGCCGCTGATCGCGGCCGCAGCGCTGCTGCTGCTCGTTACGGGTGTCACACTGCTGTATCTACTGAATACCGGCAAAGGGCTGCGCTTACTCGCCGCGGCGGCGGTTCTGTTGGTTGCTGTGATCGGATTGCGCCATACGCCCTATCTGACCGATGCGGTGAGTCGGTACGTGGTCGAGCCGGCCGAGATGACACGCGAGGCGCCCTTCATCGAGAACAACATTGAAGCGACATTGGCCGGTTACCGCCTGCAGGAGGTCGAGGCGCGAGACTATCCAATCCGTGAAGAGGGCTGGGAGGAGATCACGCCTGATATCAGGCTGAGCCTGCGAAGCGTGCCGATCTGGGACGACGAAAAGCTCTTGTCGGTCTATCGTGAGCTGCAGGAGATCCGGCCCTATTACGCATTCGACAAGGTCAACGTCGGACGCTACGAGGTCGAGGATGTCTATCAACAGGTCTTTCTCGCTGCGCGGCAAATCGATCTCGAGAAGCTGAGCGAGCCACGCCAGACCTGGGTCAACCTCTGGCTCAGGTACACCCACGGCTACGGCGTCGTAATGACCCCGGCCGCACAGGCGGCCGATGAGCCGATCGAGTGGCTGATCCAGGGCATTCCGCCGAATTCCGTGCCGGGCCTGTCCATCGATGAGCCAGCCATCTATTACGGGGCAGGCAATCTGCACCCGGTGATTGCGCCGAATGCAAGCCATGAGCTCGATTATGCCTCACGCGATGAGGTGAAGCTGACCGACTATGATGGCTCCGGCGGCGTGCCGATCAGCAGTGCCTTTCGCAAGCTGGTCTTCTCGCTCTACTTCGGTGAGCGCAATATCCTCTATACCACGCAGATGACCGACGCGAGCCGGCTGCTGTTCCGGCGCAATATCCGCGAGCGGATCAAGACCCTGACCCCGGATCTGACCCTCGGCCCGAACCCCTATCTCGCAGTCGCCGATGGCCGGCTGTATTGGATTCAGGACGCCTTGACTAGCTCGAGGTGGTACCCGTACTCGCGACCCTATACCGGCCACGTCGAGCATTTCGAACGACCATTCAACTACATCCGTGATTCGGTCAAGGTGGTCGTGGATGCCTATAACGGCAGCGTCGACTACTATCTCGCCGACCCGGATGACCCGATCGCCGCCGCGCATGCGCGCATCTATCCGGGGCTCTTCAAGCCGTTCGATGCGATGCCCAAGGCGCTCAAGGAGCACGTGCGCTACCCGAAGAGCCTGTTCGACGTGCAGATGGACGTCTATGCGCGCTATCACCAGACCGACCCCGAGACCTTCTACAACCAGGAAGACGCCTGGGAGCTGCCCCCCAATCTGTGGCGCGGGAACCTGGAGAAGATGCGTTCCTATTACCTGACGCTCAATCTGATCGAGGCCGACCGCTTCGAGTACAGCCTGTTCGTGCCGATGACGCCCTTGGGGCAGCCGAGCATGCGCGCGCTCGCCGTCGCCGGAAACGATGGTGACAGCTACGGCAGGATCATCGTCTACAACTTCCCGAAGGGCACCCTGGTCTACGGACCCGAGCAGATGGACGCCTTCATCAAACAGGACCCAAGCCTCTCGCAGGAGCTGACCCTCTGGAGCCAGCAAGGCTCGCAGGCGACCCGCGGACGGATGATCGTGGTACCGGTCGAGGGTGTGGTGACCTATATCCAAGGCATCTTCCTGCAGGCGACTGATGATCTACCGTTACCTCAGCTGGCGCAGATCATCGTCAGTCAGGGGCCAATGGTCGTGATGGCCTCCTCGCTCGAGGAGGGGTTCGAGTCGCTGCATGAACTGATCAGGGAAACGGAGCAAGAGGAGCCGGTGCAGGAGGTCTCGCCGCGGGATGAACCGCCGGAAGCGACCAAAGGGGCAGCGAAAGAGACCTGTCGCGAGACTCCGCAGACTCCGCCAGAGAGCCCGCCAGGGAATAGCGATACAGAGGCCTCCTGACCGGAGACCCAGCTCGACCTGAAGGCACCGAGTCGCACCGCGATGGCACAATGACGTCAGACGGCTGTCGCGGCGCCATCGGAAGCGGTCGCAGCAGAGCAGTCGGATCAGTCGACCCCTATCGCCACCGCCTTCAGGCTGAGACGGCTCCGTCGATGCCATCGAAGCGATAGCCAAGCCGCTTGATATCGGCCGCGAAGTGGCGCGCAACGAGCTCGGCGGTCGCATCGTCGTAATAACGGCGGTAGTCGGCGCCGCGGTCGTTCGCTTGGCGGCGATGAGGAAGCCGCGGCGCCGCGATGCCGATGCGCGAGCAGACCTCATCGAAGTCCGGCTCGAGGCGCTCGTAGCGACCGACGAAGTCGACGATCAGATTGCCGTGCAGATCGATCAGATAATCGCTCTGCAGCTCGATCGAGGTGTCCAGGTGATACTGCGGCGGACGCGCCGGGTCGAGCTTCCAGCGCAGGAAGGACGCAAAGTCCTGATGGCCGCCGAGATACTGCGGCCGCTCCCGGCGGATATGGTGAAACGAGCTTACCTGAAGATCCCAGGGGTTGCGCACGAAGGCGAATTTGAACAGCCCCTCGAAGACCTCGCGTGGCAGCAGCTCCTTGGCGGCGATGGCCTTGGCATGACGAGGCAGCTTGGTGCCGATGCGGTGGCCGCTGAGATGGCTGAGCCGGCTGCAGAGGAACATCGGCCAATACCAGGGGTCCGCCCAGCGTCGACGCGCCAATGCTGCCCGGACGCTGGTTCCGCCGGTCTTGGCGATATGGATGAAGAGAAAGCGATGACCAGGAGAGAGCAGCATGCGGCATTGTAGCCGCGGTGCGTGTGCGCTTGCAGACGCGGGTTTGGGCTCAGGGGCCTGTGCAGCCCTCGCGCTTGGATTCCTCGCCCAGGAGGTTCTTCAAGACCCTGGCCTCTGCACAGAGTGTCGCCATCGGCGCAGTGGCGGCCATGTCGCTTAGTCCGCGCACCCGCTCGGTCAGGCCCTGCAGGCCAAACAGACCACAGATGCCTTTCAGGTCATGGAGCCGCTCCTGCAACGCCTGCCGGTCTTCGACAGCGATCGCCGCGCCGATCCCCTGCACCTGCATCGCAAGCTCGTCATCCAAGCGCGTGCGCCATTCGGTGTCGAGCCGAATCGCGCGCACTGGGCCCGGGTCAATCACCGGTGCGGCCGGGCGATCTGGTCGGTGGCCGGTCTGGAGACTGGTTGCGCTCCCGTCGGCGAGAAGACGTTCCAAGGTTTCGTCGAGACCTTCCTCGTCGATCGGTTTGAGCAGAACGGCATCGAATAGCGCTGCGCGCTCGGGTATGCGCTCCGTCACGAAGGCGTCTGCGCTCAATGCGACGAGACTGGGCACTTGCTCGTCGGCGAGCGCGGCGCGGATGCGCCGGGTCGCCTCGATCCCATCCATCAATGGCATGTGGATGTCGATGACGATCAGATCCAGCTCCAGCCTGGTGGCTTGCCGGACGGCATCGGCGCCATTGTCGACCTCGATGACCTCCATCGCCCGGACCTCGAGCAGTCTGCGCATCAACGCCCGGTTGAAGTCGTTATCATCGACGACCATTGCCCGTCGGCCCGGGAACTGCGCGCGTGTGCGGGCCTGCTCGACGGCGCCTGCCGACCGTGAAACGCCGTCCAGCTGACAGAGAAGCTCGATCAAGCGGGCTCGGCGCAAGGGCTTCTCGGTCCAGGCGATCGGCGGCGTTGCGAGCACGGCAGGGGGTGGCGTCCACTGGTTGTTTGCGACGAGCAGCAGTATCGGGCCGGAAAAGGCGCGTCGCAACTCGGCCAGCTGACGTTCGAGCTCGAGAACCTTTTGTTGCTGAGGCGCAAGCCCGAGTATCAGCAGTTCGAAGTGCCTCCCTGCGCCTTCTGCATCGACCAGCATCGTGGGTAGACGCTGCGGATCGCTGGTCGCGAACACCTCCATGGACCAGCTCAGCAGTTGCGAACGCAGCGCACGCACTTGGATCGCAGCGGGATCGCAGATGAGCACCTTGCGCGCCTTTGGGTAGCGTCGCGACCGCTGTGAAGGGACTGGCGAGCAGCGCTGACACGGCAGGGTCACGCTGAAACGGGAGCCTTGATTGAGCGCACTGCGGACCCTGATCTGGCCACCCATGAGCTCCACGAGCCGCTTCGAGATTGCGAGACCCAAACCGGTGCCGCCATATCGGCGGGTGATGACAGGGTCTGCCTGCTCAAACGGTTGGAATAGGCGCAGCTGCTGCGCCGCCGAGAGGCCGATGCCAGTATCGGAGACCACCATGCGAAGGCTGCCTGCTTCCCCGGCGTCGTAATCGGCCTCGACGAGCACATGGCCGACGCTGGTGAACTTGATCGCATTGCTGAGGAGATTGACCAGCACCTGGCTGATGCGGCTGGGGTCGCCGCGGAGCCGTTCAGGGACGCCGCCGTGGATAACCAATGCCAGCTCCAGCCCATTCGCGTGCGCGTCAGGGGCAAGCATGGCGACGATATCCTCAAGGCAGTCCCTCGGCTCGAACGGGGCTGACTCGATCGAAAGCTCGCTCGAATTCAGCCTGACGTAGTTGAGAATGTCGTCGATAACGGCCAGCAGCTGCCGCGCTGCACGATCCAACGTCCGGCTGTACTCGGCGGAGGCCTCGGTGCGAGCCTCTGCGTGCAGCAGCCGGCCGAAACCGATCACTGCATTGAGCGGTGTCCGCATCTCGTGGCTCATCCGTGCCAGGAAGGCCTCCTTGTCTTGGTTCGCGGCCAGAGCTGCCTCGCGGGCGCGCTCGAGCTGCGCGTTCTGCTTCTGCAAGGTCTCGAGACTCCAACGCAGCTGGCGGGTCGCTGCTTCCACCTGATTGCGCATCGCCTGCTGCGAGCCATCAATCTGGTTCGCCATGCGATTGAACGCGCGTGCCAGCGCATCGAGCTCGGCGATAGGCTGGGGCCTTGCCCGTGCAGCGAATTCGCCTTGACGGTAACGCGCGATCGTCTTGCCGATATCGCCAAGTCCTCGCGAGAGATCCCTGCCGATATAGAGGGCCGCGAGGATACCAAGGCCCAAGCCAGCCAAGATGAGCCAAAGGAGGATAACCAGATGCTGCTGATGGGGCGCGGCGCCGGCGGTGGGTGTGAGTCGAATCTGCACCCATCCGAGGATCGGCTCGGATATGGGCGTCGGCGGCGGTCTCGAATCAGGGGGTCGGATGGTGATCGAATCGCCTAGATTGACCACCGGCGCCGAGAAAGGGTGACCGGCCTGCGAGGCCTGCTCCTCAGGCGCGCTGGCGACGAGCAGGTTGAAACGGATGTCACCGATTGCGGCCCAGAGCACGTCCGGTCTGCGTGCCGTTTCGTCACAGAGGGCCTGCAGGTGCTCGATCTCTCCGGTGCGCAGCGACCGTTCCGCAGCGAGCGCCAGACTCTCAGCGATGACCCGGCCAATCTCATCGATTCGCCACCGATCGTGCTCCAGGCCGTGATGAATGCCGTAAGCGGCAAAGATGCTCGAGATCAGCGCCAGCGGCACCAGCGCCAGCGCGATCAGCCGGGCGCGAATACTAGCAAAGGGATTGATGCCAACGGCACTCATTGCCGTTTGGCATTCATCCTGGAAAGCCGAGCTTTCGGGCCATGCTCGCTGCCTCGATACGGTTGGATACACCAAGGGTGCGCAGGATAGCGACCACATGGGCCTTAACCGTGAACTCGGAGAACCCGAGCTCGCGTGCGATCATCTTGTTCGACTGCCCCTGGCAGATTCGTGCAAGGACCTCGCGTTGCCGTGGAGTGAGTTGTTCGAGTCCGTCGATCTGTTCGACCGGGGCCTCAGGCGCTCGACGATCTGATCTCGGCGCCCCGGATTCCGCTTGCGACCATTGCGATTCGTGCTCATTCGCTTTTGCGGCGAGCAGTGCCGCGGGCACATAGACACCGCCGGCTAGCACGAGCCTTAGCGCTTGCAGCATCACCGAATGCGGGGTTGTCTTCGAGACATAGCCGGAAGCACCGGAATCGAGTGCTTCGCGCATCGTTTCGGCCGATTCGAGAGCCGATAACACAACCACGGGAACGCCTGCAGGATGGCTGCAAAGCTCGCGCAGCAGGTCGAGTCCGTTCGATCCGGGCATGAAAAGGTCGAGCAGGATCAGATCCAAGTGAATTCCAGAGTTCATCACCCCTAGCACCTGATCGGCGTCTTCCGCCTCGATACATTCGGGCGTATCGTTGCAGAGGTGGCTCAATGCCTCCTTCAGACCTGAACGCACCAAAGGGTGATCATCTGCAATCAAGATCCGCATCCACTTATTATACGATCGCCTGCGACCCGATCAATTGTCAATTGAATATTCCAGCCTCCTCGACCAGCGGAGGCGAGAGCTAGCTCTACTGGACTAGCTCAACAAGGCGATGGACGCCGGGCCGGGCATGCGAAAGCATAACGGTGTGGTAGGAATTATCGAGCTGCAGGAGGCAACGTCATCCAGCCTTCGGTTTTTGGCTCGATAACGACCCTTTGCTTCCATTCCGCTAATGCAAGGTGATCTCGATGAAGACCTCTCTCCCGATGATGAGTTTCTTAACGCTTCTCGTTGCCTCACAGACCACGGTCAAGGCTGAGGAAGACTCGTTGCAGGGGCAGCAGGGCGCAGACCTGTTCAAGTTCCACGGCTGTGTGAACTGCCACGGGGCCGATGGCAAGTCGCCCGTCAGCAAGATGGTTCCGGAGCTCGCGGGCAAGCCTGCGGGCGAGCTCTATTCGAAGGCGACCAAGATTCTCAGCGGCGAAGGCGAGAGTGATGAAGCCAAGCTGATGCACGCCGCTTTCTATTCGCCTTCGAGCTGCGACGCGCCGCCTACCGATGCCCAGATCAAGTCCATCACGGCCTGGCTTGCCGCACAATGAGCTAGAAACGGGCCGTTGAACAGCGCGTGCTGTGCCCTCAGTGCCAGGATCAGTGTGCGGCGCTGTCCAGGGCGTTGGCGGCTCACATGAGT
Source organism: Halochromatium glycolicum (assembly GCF_016584085.1). GTDB lineage: Bacteria > Pseudomonadota > Gammaproteobacteria > Chromatiales > Chromatiaceae > Lamprobacter > Lamprobacter glycolicus. The sequence goes on from NZ_NRSJ01000028.1 coordinate 67,993, forward strand.
ACGCTGATTCGTCGACATTTACTGGCATCTCCATCGCACTCGCGACCGGCCGCGCCCTTCTAAGGCGATTGCCGGAAAAGCTCGTACCGAATTGCGCAGGATTTTCGTTTACCTTCGAGGAGCGTCGCCGGGAGCATAGCCGGGCTATGTGACCGGCGGCGCGACGAAGAAGGCGAGCGAAAAGACCAGCAAGGCGGTATGAGCTTTGACAGAAATCGCCTAAGCCGTTCTTCGGTTGTCTCGTCTCAATCGCACAGGGATGTAAGCATTGGCGTTCGATGGCTTTGCCCTGAACGGGACTGCGCTACCGCGTGTAGTAGTAGCTGAGGGCGCGGATCTCGTCGGCCGTGAGCGGTCCGATCCGCTTCTTCATCTTAGGCGGCTGCGGCAGCCTTTTGCGATCGTCCTGATAATCTTCCATCCGCATCAAGAGATAGGCCTGGAGCTGGCCTTTGAGGCGTGGGATCTCCTTATCTTGGTAACGGCCGCCGTCATCGTGACAATCGGCGCAGAGGTCTCGATGCAGCTTCTCGCCCGCCACGAGATCCGACTCGGCGACGTCGACGCGTTGATCCTGCCAGGGCAGGTCAGCAAAGTAACTGGACATCTCACGCAGCTCGAGCGTGCTGTACCCCTTTGCGATCCGACCCATGATCGTCGATGGCCGTTCGTCGAGTTGATGGCCGCGCATGATGTAGAAGAACAGTCTGGGGTCCATTCCAGCGATACTCGGCGTCAAAGGACCTTGGCTGACGCCCTCGAACCCGTGGCACCCATTACTACTACTTTGTTAGATTAATTCTGAGCCCTGACTCAATCCGTATCATTCGCGTTGTCAGGATCATGTTCTTTGTCATATCGCTCAATGTCTTTACGTCGTTGTTCATGCCGGATGTTCATCTGTGCGAGGCGGCGATCAACGGCATCAGGATCATTGAGGAGCATGGCGATGATCAGCAGACGGATGTCGCGCGCACTCAACAGGGGGACGGACCCTTTTTGCTGGATACGCTCTTTCACCAGGAACGACAAGGACAGCATGACCAGCGCCATATGATGGTGCCACGCCGTCCACTTTCTGACTTGGTAGTCGGACATCCCCAGCTCGCTTTTGGCTTCCTGAAACGCGCGCTCGACCCAATAGCGCTGCGCCTGGCGATAGGCAAACCGCTCAATGGGTGTGGTGATGGCATCGTCGTTGCTCAACGAGTATTTGAGGGCGTTGTCCG
>NZ_NRSJ01000029.1 GCF_016584085.1 Halochromatium glycolicum
TCTTTTCGCTCGCCTTCTTCGTCGCGCCGCCGGTCACATAGCCCGGCTATGCTCCCGGCGACGCTCCTCGAAGGCAAACGACAATCCTGCGCAATTCGGTACGAGCTTTTCCGGCAATCGCCTAAGTCCACCTGCCGCTCGCAAGCATCGGCGCTTCAATCGATCCAGCGCGGCAGGTCGATCTCGATCGTCGTGCCCGCCTCCACGCTCGAGCGAATTGCGAGCCGACCGCCATGCTGCTCGACCAGCCGCCGGACGATGGCCAAGCCCAGACCGGTGCCGTTCGATTTCGTGCTGAAGAACGGCTCGGTGAGGCGCGGCAGGAGCTCCGACGGGATCGGCTCGCCCTGATTGTGCACCGAAAGCCGTACCTCCCCGGGCTCGTCATCGGTTCCCAGATCGACGAGACGCCAGCGGATCACAGCCCCCTCGGGTGCCGCCTCGCAGGCGTTGTCGGTCAGGTTGGTCAGCACCTGTCGCAGCCGATCGCGATCGGCCATGACTTCCAGCTCGCCTGCGGGTGACGCGCACTCGAGGCGGTAGCCGGGGTGACGCTCGGCGGCTGCGGCCACGTGCTCGGCCAACAGTGCTCCGAGCGCGAGCGGGCGCAGCTCCAAGCTCAGCGGCTTGGCATAGAGCAGGATATCGTCCAGCAGCCGACGCATGCGCTCGGCCTCGCCCACGGCCAGATCGACGCGACGCTTGGCCCGCGGCTCCTGCTCGTGCTCGGCCAGATAGCCGAGTGCCATGGCGATGGTCGTCAACGGCGAGCGTAGCTCGTGCGCGATGCCGGAGGCGAACTCCCCGATGGCGGCTAGCCGGGCCTGCTCGGCCAGGCGCGCCGTGCGGCCGACGCCCTGGGTGAGCAGTTGGGCGATGTTGCCGAGCAGACGCCGCCGGGCGCCGCCGAAGCCATCCGGATCACGGGTCGCAAAGACCACCACCGCAGGCACCGGGGTCTGGGTCTGGGGCGTCAACGGCAGGAAGATCGCGTCCTGCATCCCGAGCGCAACCAGGTGGCGCAGCAGCTCATAGGCCGGGTTCTCGCGTGCGCGCTCGACCATCCCGTTCACGTGCAGCGGCGCCTCTTCGGCCAGGACCTGCTCGAGCAGGGTCCCCTTGAGACGATAGCGGCGCTGATCACCGGGCTGGGGTGCGCCATCGAGCCAGCTGGTCTCGACGCGGGCGTTGGCGCGGCGCTCGTCGATGAACAACAGACCGCTCCAGTCGCAGCCCAGCAGCGGCCGGAACTCGGTGTTGAGCAACCCCATCAGCTGATCCAGGTCCTGTCCCTGCTGCAGCCCCTGGATCAGCCGATAGAGCAGATCGAGCCGCTCCGAGAGGCGATTGAAGCTGGCGGTCAGATCCTGGATCTCGGTGGTGCCGGCAACCGGCAGCCGGTGGCCGAAGTCGCCGTCGGCCACGCGCTGGAACCCGGCCGTGGCGCGTCGCAGCGGCCGCAGCACCTTCCATTGCAGCAAGGCGAGCAGCAGCACCGCGATCACCAGGGACACCGCGGCGACGACGAGCGTGCCCTGCGTCATCACCCGGTACTCGTCCTCGGCCCAATCGCGCAACGCCTGAGCGAAGGCGTCGACCGCCGCCATCAGCCGATTGTGCGCCTCGATCACATGCTCGGCCGCCCACTCGAGGCGCGGCTCGTCTTCGTCATCGCCCAGTGCCGCAAACAGCTCGGCGCGCCATTGCTCCCAGGTGCGCTCCAGCGCAATGGTTGCCGCTTCGGCCTTCGCCCCCAGATGCGGCTGCAGCCAGCTCGGCAGCCACATCGGCAGTGCACCGCGGAAATCACCGCTCATGAAGGTGGCAACGATCGCGTCGATCGTCTCGACCTGAGCCAACAGGTCCTGATAGTAGAGTCGGACGTCGCGGTAATAGGTCGGATAGTCACGGGGGGCGTTCTGCCAGTAGTTCATCCCCTGCGCATGCATCTGCTCGACCGTCAGTTCCAGCTGCGCGGCCTGATTCACCAGCCCGATCGAGCCCAACTGACGCTGGAAGGCGCCGATCGTATAGAGGCCGGCCGCAGCCAACAGGAGGCCGAGCGCGAGATAGGCCGCGGTGACCTGTACGCTCAAGCTCGCCAGATAACGGGATAGCAACATGGTGATTGGCGGCTACTCTGCGAGCGCGAAGCAGACCTATTGGTCATCTTGGTCGTGCAGATCGGCTGACGCCGGGATCTCTATCTCGACCAACGGCCCTGCCCCCTTTGCCATCTCTTGAGCGCTGACCACAGTACCTGCGGCATACTCGAACGGGCGCTGATGCAGGAACCGGGGTTGCACGAACATGTTACTGGAAGCCTGGCTCTCGCTTGCGCTGCTCTGCTTGCTTGGCGCCATGACGCCGGGCCCGAGCCTGGCGGTGGTGCTCGGCAGCATGCTGCGCAGCGGGCCTCCGGCAGGGCTTGCCGCCGCCATCGCCCATGGGCTCGCGGTCGCGCTCTACGCGGCGCTCACGGTGGCCGGACTGGCGGCACTGCTCACTGCATCCCGCACCCTCTTCGCCTTGCTGCAACTGGCTGCAGCCGGCTATCTGTTCTATCTCGCGCGCGGCGCGCTCCGTCAGCGTGCCGCCACGCGGGCGCCGAACGGCAGGACGCGCAGCGATGCCGGCATCGGCGCGGCGGCCCGCGACGGCTTCATGATCGCCTTCCTGAACCCGAAGCTCGCTGTATTCATGCTGGCGCTGTTCGCGCCCTTCATCACCCCCGATCAGGGGCTAGGGACCAAGACCCTGCTGGTGCTCACCATCGGCAGCATCGACGCCCTCTGGTATTCGAGCGTCGTGTTGGTGATGGTTCGCACCGGACTGCTGGCAATGCTGGAACGGCACGCCGTCTCGGTCCAGCGCCTGTATGCAGCGCTGCTGACGGCGCTGGGCCTGTTCGTCTCGAGCCGCGCCCTATCCACCTTGCTGTAGTTCCCTAGTGGCCTTGCTGGTCGATCACCTGGCTCCAACGCGGCGACATCCAGAGTTTTGACTTTGAACGGACTCATCGTGCGCGAGTGTCGATACAAACCACGATAACATGCATACGCAGCTGGACTGATTTGCAATTCGGCTTTTACCTGGGGGGGCGTACCCCCCCTTTACGACGGATTCCAAAGCCCACACGAAAGATATCTGGGATGTTGATGCGGCCGTCGTCGGTTCGATAGAGGACGCCGAGCGCCTCTAGGTCGCCGACGAGAAGTTCAATACTTCGACCGTTCTCCGCCGTAGACGCGTAGCGGCGCGGCGGCAGCTTTTCATTCGAGACCCGCAGCACTTCATGTAAGACCAAGGTCGTCCATTTCTCTCCCAATTCGCGGATCTCTAGCGGGACCGCCATACCGTGCAGCTGCCTCAGTAACGGTGCCACCCAGGGGTAGTCCTCCCGGCTCAGCTCGTCGACACGGATCGCGGATGCCTCGGCCACGCCGCGCTTGATTGCCTCATAGTGCAAGGGATGGTCGTGCCCCGAATGCTTTTCGTGGGTGATATCCGCGGCCTTGCGAAGGGCAAGCAACAGACTACGCGGGGCGATTCGGCCGTAGGCGTCGGCCAGATGGCCCGTGATCCAGGTATAGGTATAGCCACGCCGGGGGTTGGTTCCCATATAAGGGCCGGCAATGGCTTCCAGGATCGGCCGTTGGTTCTCCTCGTTGCCCCTCATCGCATCCGGCGCCCGCCAAAAACCGTCCGCCGACTTCCACCGCAGTCTAGTGATTCGTTCGGCCAACTGCCGGAAGTGATCGCCCGCGGAGCCATTCGCCAGGGTGTGGAAGAGCAAGCCGTAGAGATCCACCGGCCGCCAGACGAGATCTACGCGATTGTGCCGAAGTTTTGAGCTATCTCGGACGTCGAAGACCCCCTCGTCCTCCTCCATGTCGGGACGGATGAAGAACTTCAGCCGAATGTTCGGGTACGGCCGGCAGGCCAAGGCAACTTCGAGTGCTCCACGTGCCAGGGCGCGGACCTCCTTCCAGCTCCCCGGGACCGTCGTGTCGAGGGAATCGAAAATCAGGAGCAGGTACCTCCCATTCTGCTTCAGGGAAGTCGCCGCTTTGCCGAGCAGTTCGTTGAAGGACTCGGGGTCTTCCCGTGCCCATTGAGCTGCCTGATCGAAACGATTGGACGAGAACGGAAGTCCACAAACATCTGCCAACTGCCGCGCCAGTACACCGCGCCAAATATGCCGGGGCTCCAGCCCTCGGTCCAGCAGCATGCCCAGACTCTCCGAGTCGGGATGCCCCCCCTGATACGGATCATTACTGAAGCCGACCCGAACATGGGTATCCTTCAGCGTTTTCGGAGCCCCGGCGCCCACCAAACGCTGCCGAGCCGCATCGTCGAACAAAGCCGCCGTCCACACCGACTTGCCGGCCCCCCGCATACCAACCACCACGGTGGTGTCCAGGTTGAGCGCCTTGGTGTGACTCTCGGGCACATAGAGCTCGCCGGGCCCGGGCGGTGTCAGGCCCTCTTGCGCAGAGACATCCGGCAGCTCACCAATAGCGGCACGCAGCGCGAGACCGGCATCGCGATCGGGTTTCATGGGTTGCCTTCCCCATCATCCGTGAGCAGTTGCCGCGTCGCGGTGTCGAAAAAGCCCTCAAACGCACGCTCCATCACATGCCGCGCCGGCGCCAGGTCTGGTTCCTGGAAGGATGCCCCACGCAAATCGTCGACCGAATACACCGGCAGCGGCCAGTGGGGCATACCCTCGTCGGTCTCTTCCGGGGTTCCCGGAGTCGGCTCCTGCTCCTCATCGTAGAGCGATTGCCAGGTGGCATAGGAATGCCCCCGCAGCGCATCGAAATCGCGCTCCATCCCCCCTGACATGGCGCCCACCGTGGTCAACCGCCAGCGCAGATCGCGGTCCGGCATGCCGTATTCCACAGCCGGAGACCACCGCAGGTGCTTGAACAAGTGATCGTAGGCGGTCCAGGTCTGGGAATCGTCCCGAGCGAAGAGAAAGGCATGGGCTCCCAGCCGCGTGACCGCCGCCGCACCGATGTCGTGCATACCGGCCCGGGCATCGAGTAAGGCCACATCGAAGGGCTCGGCCCGGCCCTTTCCGGCCTTCAACAGTTCCAGCACCGCCTCCGCGAAGCCCCGCTCTGCACCGTCCGCGCCCATCACCGGCAGGTAGGCACGGCCCAGCTTAGCCACATAGTCCCGGGTTTTCTTGCCGAAGGCCGGAATTACTCGAATCTCCCCGGGGGTGCCCGGCGCCAGGTCGACTCTGCCGAGCATTTCCTCGAAAAGGTCGGGGTCGGCCTGTCCGACGCGGCCCTCCACCAACCAATCCACCACGCCGTAGTCGGGGCGAAGATCTCGGCGGGGGTCCTCCGGCGCCTCGCGCAATAGCAGGCTCTGCAGGCCGGGTGCCTCCAGGTCGAGATCGACGACGAGCACCTTGTATGCCAGACCCGCCAGGTAGTGCGCCCACGCGGCAAAGGTGGTGGAGCGTCCCACTCCTCCCTTGAGGCTGAACGCCACCGCGGTTGGCAGCGGCGCCCGATCTACAAGCGGCGTTCGCAGCCAGTCCTGGTTGTTCATTAGGCGGTCCACGAGATAAACCGCCAACGGCTCATCATCAAGGCGGATCGACTCGCTGCCCCCAAAAATCTCCTCCGGCAGGAGCAGGTCATCACGGGTTTGCACTGCCTCGTCCGGGCCTGGGCCGAAGGCGCCGAGGCTGTGATGCAAGGCCTCGGACAGGGTGGCTCGTGCTTCCAGGTGCGCACGGGGAACATCGACAGCGACCGAGACCCGACCGACCAAGTCACGGATCAGGTAGACGGGGCCGAATCCGGCAAGCTTCTCCTTGGCGAAATCCCGCGCGATATCGAGGGCGTCGTGAAAGCGGACCATAAGCTATCCTCGGAAAAGGCCCACGGCGCGCAACAGGCGATGGGCACAGTCCCGATGAACCTTGATAGCTTCCTCGGTTACGGCGCCATCACCGTGATAGCGCTGCTCCACATCCCAATCGTCGAAGCGATTGCTACCGGCAAGCAGCCCTACGAGGCCGGGAAACCGGTGCTGAAAGGCCGTTGCCTGCATCCTGTTCCACAGCACATTGATATGCTTACGGTGTGCCTCCTCGCGAAAGTACCCCATAGCCTGCAGCGCCGACTTCAACGCGCACTCCGCCGCGAAGCCGTAGTGGTGATCGGCGTTTTGCCGCCTTTGCTCCCGGTCCAACAGCTGGGCATCCGCCCAGTGGCGCCTGGCTGCCGCAGTATAGTCCTCCATAATGATGCCCCCTACTCGCGTGCTCTCCATCCACTTCGTGAGAAACGAAAACCGAGCAAAACTCCGGGAAGCCTCCAGGCATTCCTCGCCTTGCGGTCACATGTACTCACATGGAATCGCGGTCGTCCGGACCTGGAGGGCGCTGACAGCTTGGACACGAAACCACCGCTCAGGCGCACCGACTGCTCTCTTCACCAACATGGACGCACCCGCCGGGAGAGTGAATGCGCAGCTATTGGCGAGGCTCCCGTCTAACGTTCATGGCACGGCGCCACCCCGGACGATGAATTCCGCGTGATCACGGTAAACGTTCAGCACAGCTTCTGCTGCTGAGCAAGGTCACCGACGACCGCATGCCACCAGGTTCCCACAGGATTGGATGCGGCGCCAGACCGCGCGCCGGGTCAGGGGGCGGGAAGTCGATCACGCCGAGCAGCTAAGAGGAGCTGGCTCCCTCACTCGCTTCGCACCGGCGCCTGCTCGGTCGGCGTCACCCCTTGGACCGGCTCGGTCGGCAGGGCCTCGGTGCTCGGGGCGGCGGGAGCACGCAGGCGCAGGGCCGCGGCCTGGGCCTGGCGGCTGTAGTCGATCGACTCGGCGAGCAGCCGCGCCGATTCCTGATCGGCATGGAAGCCCTTGGAGTTCTCGCTGCTGATGTAATCGAGCCGCCACATCGCCTTGCGCTGAAGCTCGAACACCTCGTCGAGCTCGGCCTCGCCGGCACCGCCGGCCTTGGCCTCCATGATCGCATCGAGCATCGCGGTCATCGCCTCGCCGGCGCGCTCGGTCAGCGCCATGGTGCGGCTTTGGATCGCACCGACCCGGGCGCGTAGCTCGGCCTCGGGCACGTTGTGGCAGGTCTGGCAGGCGCTGTTGATGTTCTCCATCGGGCTGCGCACGTTGTGATTGCTGACCTTCATCGCGCCTTTGCGCTCATAGGGCATATGGCAGTCGGCGCAGCTCACCCCGCTGCGGGCGTGGATGCCCTGGCTCCAGAGCTCGAACTCGGGGTGCTGGACCTTGAACACCTCGGCTCCGGTCTCGCCGTGCTGGTAGTCATAGAAGCCAGTGCCGTCCGGGAAGGTCGCCTCCTCCCAATAGGCCTCCGCGTCGTCGGCGCTCAGCCCCTTGCCCCAGGGGAAGGTTAGGGTGTCCCGGTTAGCGCAGTAGTACTCGACGTGGCACTGGCCACAGACGAACGAGCGCATCTCCTGCGGCGTCGCCAATTCGTTGGGGTCATAAGGCTCGCTGCGGCTGCCCTGGCGCCACTGCTGGATGCTCGGCAGGTGCGGCACCGCGCCCTCGCCCGCGGCCAGCTCGGCGACACCGAGCAGGAAGCCCGGGCGGGTCACCCGGATCTGCATGGTCTCGGGATCATGGCAGTCGATGCAGCTGACCGGATGCGCCTCGCCGAGCATCTGCGCATGCTCCTCGGAGATGGCCTCACCGGCATACTCGCCGGTGTATCCGCCGGGCGGCGCCTGCGGAAACACCGGCTCGTTCTCGCCCGGGGTGCCGTCCGGCGTGGCATAGAGCATCGCCAGCACCTCCTGATAGGGCTCCTGGCTGAGTTCCTTGAAGCCGCGGATCACCGCTGGCTGATTGAACTCGGCAGCGAGCTTCTCGTCGGTGATCTCCTCGCCCATTGCCTCCAGACCGACACGACGGTAGAGCACGTTCATCGATGCATGGCAGTGGAGGCAGGCGCCCGCCTGCGGCTTCTGGGTGACGCGTTCGGTCACACCCTGATCGTAGAGCATGTAGGCGTGGCCGCGGGCCTCGCGGTAATCGATACTGAAGGCGTAGCCGGCATAGAGCCGCTTGAGCCAGGGGTGGGTCTCGAGCTTGCTCTGCGGCATCGCGCTGCTGCCGCCATAGAACTCGCCGCCCGAGGTCGACTTCCAGCCCGCGAACTGATGCGGCCAGTTCTTGCCCCAGGGCTCGGGATCGGTCGTCAGCTCATCGACCTCGACCACCCGAACGAACGGCTGGCGGGCGTCCTGCTTGTGCGTGAACATCGTGATCAGCACGTAGGTCACGATGAGCGTCGCGACGGCGGCACCGACGAAGACCAGGCCAAGGACGAGCGCGCGGCCTGCTTGCGGGCTGCGGCGGGCCCGATGCCGCCCCGAAGCGAGCAAAGGCTGCCGGCGCGCCGGCCGGCGGCCTGACCCGATGCTTGGGCGGATGCGTGGAGCCTCAGCATGCGGATGCGCCGGTTGCTCGGTGTCGTGGGAAGGCGGCGTCATCATGAACCTCTCAATCGGTTGATTCAGGATAGATTGCGGCCCGCTTTGCGGCCGATCAGCAGCAAGTCCGTGATCGACAGCGAGTGACCGTGAAACCACGGCGACGAGCGCTTCATTCTCCAGCGTGGCGCGCCGCTATGGTCGCTAGCGCCGCTGCGCATGGCCAACGTCACTGTGACAGTGGACGCATTGCTGCATCCCGGCGCCTGGCTCGGCCGGAAGCAAGTGATCGACGAGCGCGCGGTGGCAATGCAGGCACGCGGCCTGCGCGACCCGCTGATTGCGCGCCTTGATCTGGATCGGCTCGTGGAACGCGCCGGTGGTGAAGGCCAGCGCATGGAAGAAGCCGTTGTCGGCCTTGGTCAGCCATTTACCGATGAAATCATGGGGCAGATGGCAGTCGTTGCAGCCGGCGACACCGTGGTGGCTCGACTTGACCCAGGCATCGTAGTGGTCCTGCATCACGTGACAATTGATGCAAGCGGTCGGGTCGTTGGTCAGATAGGACAGCCCGTTGCCGTAGCCGAGCGTGAACAGCCCGACACCGCCGAGCACGCCGAGCATCGCGGCGACGCCCACAGCGAGCGCACCGCGTTGCGTGATCGAGTGGCCGCGGTCGGACTGGGGGCTTTGGCTGCTAAGGTCATTCCGGCGGCGGTGCGTCTTCATCGACCTGTCTGGCGGACCTATGGGCTGAGGGTGCTGCCCCGAACTCCAATGCGAGACGGAACCCTCAGGATAGCAGTGCATCCGACGGCTCGCTGGCAGGCGCCCCGGACGCGACCGACGAATCGTTCAGCGCTGCCGCCTGCAGCGCCATCTTGCTCGGCTAAACGACCAGCTGGATCAGCATGCGGCGCTCCCCGCCGGCCGAGGGACTCGCGCCTGAGCGTTCACCCAAGACTTGTTCCTGCGGCATCCAATCCCGCCTATTGCTGCTGACGAAGCCTATGAGCCGACCATCAGGTCTGCCCGGAGCCGGCCGGCGCCGTTTCAACCGGAGGCGGTTCCCTGTATACTCGCCACCCGTTTCCCAAGTCGGACCACCAGACCGCCCGCCGGAGAGACCCCGCCGATGTAGGCACCAAGCGCCACTCGAGTCCGTCGGACTCCCGCCGTTACCCCACCGCGATGCCGCGCGCTTGATGCTGACGTCCTCGTCTTAGCCGTACTCCACGGCTCTTGACCCTTATTCGCAAGCCGCATTGCCGTCGCGACTGATTCCATTGCCGCTATGAAATCACTTCGCAAGGACTGGCTTTCCAACATCCCCAACGACCTGCTCGCCGGACTCGTCGTCGCGCTCGCGTTGATCCCAGAGGCGATCGCCTTCTCGATCATCGCCGGCGTCGATCCCAAGGTCGGGCTCTACGCCTCGTTCTGTATCGCCGTGGTCACCGCGTTCGTCGGCGGACGGCCGGGCATGATCTCGGCGGCGACCGCAGCGATGGCGGTGCTGATGGTCGATCTGGTCGCCGATCATGGCCTGCAATACCTGCTCGCCGCGACCGTGCTGACCGGTGTGCTGCAGGTGCTGGCCGGCTGGCTCAAGCTCGGCAATCTGATGCGCTTCGTCTCGCGCTCGGTGATCACCGGCTTCGTCAATGCGCTCGCGATCCTGATCTTCATGGCGCAACTGCCCGAGATCACCGGCGCGAACCTGACCTGGGAGGTCTATGGGGTGCTCGCGGCCGGGCTCGCGATCATCTACCTGTTCCCGTACCTGACCAAGACCATCCCGTCGCCGCTGGTCGCGATCGTCGCGCTGACCGCGGCAGCGCTCTACCTGGGCCTGGACATCCGCACCGTCGGCGACATGGGCCAGATGCCCGATACCCTGCCGGTCTTCCTGATCCCGGACATCCCGCTCAACCTCGAGACCCTGCAGATCATCCTGCCGGTCTCGGCGACCATGGCCGTGGTCGGCCTGCTCGAGTCGATGATGACAGCAACCATCGTCGATGACCTGACCGACTCCAAGAGCAACAAGAACCGCGAGTGCGTCGGTCAGGGCACCGCCAATGTGGTCACCGGCTTCTTCGGCGGCATGGCCGGCTGCGCGATGATCGGCCAGACCGTGATCAACGTGAAATCGGGCGGCCGCGGGCGCCTGTCGACCCTGACCGCCGGTGTCTTCCTGCTGATCCTAGTGGTCTTCGCCAATGACTGGGTCGCGAAGATCCCGATGGCGGCGCTGGTCGCGGTGATGATCATGGTCTCGATCGGCACCTTCAACTGGGCCTCGTTCAAGAACCTGCGTGAGCATCCGTTCGACGCCAACATCGTGATGCTCGCCACCGTCGCCGTCACCGTCTTCACCCATGACCTGGCCCAGGGCGTGCTGGTCGGGGTGCTGCTCTCGGGCTTCTTCTTCGCGCAGAAGGTCAGCCGAGTGCTCTATGTCGGCTCCACCCCGACGCGCGAGGGGCGCGAGCGCGTCTACCAGGTCGTTGGCCAGGTGTTCTTCTCGTCGGCCGATCGCTTCGTCGCCGCCTTCGACTACAAGGAGGTGATCGAAAAGGTCGTCATCGACGTCAGCCGCGCGCACTTCTGGGACATCACCGCGGTTACAGCCCTCGACAAGGTCGTGCTCAAATTCCGCCGGGAGGGCACCGAGGTCGAGGTCGTCGGGCTCAACGAGGCCAGCCGCACCCTGGTTGACCGTTTCGCAGTGCATGACAAGCCCGATGCGGTCGAGAGCCTGATGGGCCACTGATCGGCCGCTGATGGACCCTTAACCGGCGCGAACGAGGACCGATCCCGATGCAAGACCCCATGCAGGCACAAGACAAGGTGTTGGCCTGTGTCGATCATTCGCACTTTGCCGATTACGTCACCGATGCCGCGTCCTGGGCGGCACGGCAGATGGGCGTCCCACTGGAGCTGCTGCATATCCTCGACCGCGACGCCGAGGTTGCGATCGGGAAGGATCACAGCGGCGCCATTGGCGTCAATGCCCAGCAAAACCTGCTCAGCGAGCTAGCCGAGCGCGATGAATCGCGCAGCAAGGCCAACCGCGAGCGCGGCCGCGAGCTGCTCAACAGCCTGCGCGAGCGGGCGATCGAGCTCGGCGTCGAGTCGCCCGATGTGCGCCAGCGCTACGGCGATCTTGAGGAGACGCTGGTCGGCGCTCAGGACCAGGTCAGGTTATTCGTGCTCGGGCGCCGCGGCGAGTCGGCCGAGACCACCCAGCGCGACCTCGGGCGCAATGTCGAGCGGATGATCCGCTCGCTGAGCAAGCCGATCCTCGCCGTCACCGATCAGTTCAGCGAGCCAGAGCGGGTGCTGATCGCGTTCGACGGCGGCAGTATGACCAGGCGCGGCGTCGAGATGGTCGCCGCGAGCCCGCTCTTCCGCGGCTTACCGGTGCATGTACTGATGAGCGGCAAGGCCCGCCGCGACAGCGAGAAGCAGCTCGACTGGGCGCGCAACACGCTGGAGCAGGCCGGGCTCGAGGTCACCGTCGCGCTGATCCCCGGCGACACCGAGCGCGTCATCGCCCAGTATGTGCACGAGCAGTCGATCGACATGCTGCTGATGGGCGCCTACGGCCACTCACCGCTGCGCAGCCTGCTGTTCGGCAGCAAGACGACGGACCTGCTGCGCTCGGCGAAGGTACCGACCTTGCTGTTGCGCTGAGCCGAGCCGAGCGAGGCGCTGACCGCGCGCCCGAATAGGCCACCCGGACAGTGCGCCCGGATAGCGCGCCCGGATAGCGCCCACAGGCAATCGCTTCGAGGAAGCGGGCCGGGCATGCACCGATGTGCTGCGGCATAATGTTGCCGGACCCACTGCCAACGGAACCCTGGGCATGCGTTGGAATAGCTCCCCGGCATGGATCATCCTGGTCTATCTCGCCTTCGGCAGCCTCTGGATCATCCTCTCCGACTGGCTCCTCGGCCTGCTGGCGCACGATGCAGCGCAGCTGGTGCAATGGCAGCAGTACAAGGGCATCGCCTTCATCGCCGCCACCGCCCTGCTGCTGTACGGCATGCTCGCCGTGCGCCAGCGCCAGCTCGCCCGCAGCGAGGCACGCTTCCTGGCAACCTTCGACCAAGCCGCTGTCGGCATCGCGCAGGTGGCCCCGGATGGACGCTGGCTGCGGGTGAACCGGAAGCTCTGCACGATCCTCGGCTACTCCGCCGATGAGCTGTTGGCGCGGTCCTTTCAGGACCTCACGCATCCCGACGACCTCGATGCCGACCTCGAGCTGATGCGCGCGGTGTCGGCCGGAGAGCGCGACACCTATGCGCTCGAAAAGCGCTACCAGCACAAGGATGGCCATCTGTTCTGGGCCAATCTGACGGTATCGCTGGTCCGCGACGCCCGCGGCCGGCCCGACTATTTCGTCTCGGTGATCGAGGATATCGATGCACGTGAGCAGGCCGAACGGGCGCTGCAGGAAAGCGAGGCCCGACAGCGGCTGTTCATCCAGCACGCGCCCGCAGCGCTGGCGATGTTCGATGACGAGATGCGTTTCATGATGGTCAGCGACCGCTGGCTCAAGGACTTTTCCCTGCCCGACGCGGATCTCCGGGGGCGCGGCCATTACGAGGTCTTCCCCGAGATCCCGCAACGCTGGCGCGCGATCCATCAACGCGCCCTGCGCGGTGAGGTCTTGCGCGCTGACAACGATTTCTTCGTCCGCCCCGATGGCCGCACCCAATGGCAACGCTGGGAGGTGAGGCCCTGGTACAGGGCGGATCAGTCGATCGGCGGTATCGTCATCTTCACCGAAGACATCACCCGGCAAAAGGAGGCGCAGCGGGAGATGCGCATCGCCGCCACCGCCTTCGAGACCCGTCAGGCGATGGTGATCACCGATGATGCGCAGCACATCCTGCGCGTCAATCGGGCCTTCTGCGAGACCACCGGCTACCGCCAAGACGAGGTCATCGGCCGGACCCCCGCGCTGCTCAAATCGGGGCGCCACGATGCCGCCTTCTATCAGGCGATGTGGCAGGACTTGCGCGCGCACGGGCAATGGCAGGGCGAGATCTGGAACCGGCGCAAGAACGGCCAGATCTATCCGGTGTGGCTGCACATCTCGACCGTGCTCGATGAGGCCGGCCGCGTCAGTCACTATGTCGGCGCCTTCGAGGACCTCTCCCGGCACAAGCAGGCCGAGGCCCAGATCCACAGCCTCTCCTATTTCGATGTGCTGACCAAGCTGCCCAACCGTCGGCTGTTCATCGACCGGCTGCAGCAGGCGCTGCGCACCAGCGAGCGCGCCCGCCGCCACGGCGCGGTGTTCTTCATCGACCTCGACGACTTCAGCGCGCTGAACGACACCCAAGGCCATGATGTCGGCGACAAGGTCCTGCTCGAGGTCGCACGCAACCTGGTTGCCGCAGTCGGTGGCGATGACACCGTCGCCCGCCTCGGCAGCGACGAATTCGTCGTCATCATCGAAGACCTCGATGCCCAGACCGACCCCGCGCTGCTGCAAGCCAAGGAGGCGGGCGAGCAATTGCTCGCGGCCATCCGCCAGCCGATTCAGATCGGTGGCAGCGACTACGTGATGACCGCCAGCATGGGCATCAGCCTCTTCGACGGGCGCTCCGACAGCGTCACCGCGCTGCTCAAGCGCGCCGATGCGGCGATGCTGCAGGTCCGGAAGATCGGCCGCGATTGCCTGCATTTCTTCGATTCCGGCATGCAGCTGGCGCTGGAGCACCGGGTAGAGCTGGAGGCCCTGCTGCGCAAGGCGATCCCCGGGCAGCTCCAGCTCCATTATCAGCCCCAGGTGGACGCCGAAGGCCGAACCCAGGGGGCCGAGGTGCTGGTCCGCTGGCAGGACCCCGATAAAGGGCTGATCTCGCCAGGTGATTTCATTCCACTGGCCGAGCAGTCCGGCCTGATTCTGCCGATGGGGCAATGGATACTGCACAGCGCCTGCGAGCAGCTGGCCCGTTGGGCGCATGATCCGGTCTCGCGGCGGCTCAGCCTCTCGGTCAATGTCAGCCCGAAGCAATTCCAGCAGCCGAATTTCGTCTCGCTGGTCGCCGATACCCTGGATGCCTCCGGCGCGGACCCGGCGCGGCTGAAGCTCGAGATCACCGAGAGTCTCCTGTTCGACGACCTGGATCGGGTCACCGAGACCATGGCGCAATTGAAGGCGCGCGGGCTGCGATTATCGCTCGATGACTTCGGCACCGGCTTCTCATCGCTCGCGTATCTGCGCTCCTTGCCGGTCGATGAGCTCAAGATCGACCAGTCGTTCGTGCGCGAGCTCTCGCCCGAAGGCAGCAATGCCGCCATCGTGCGCACGATCACCACGCTGGGGCAAAGCCTTGGGCTCGACGTCATCGCCGAGGGCGTCGAGACCGAAAGCGCCCGCCAGTTCCTCCACGCACAAGGCTGCAGCTATTATCAGGGGTTCTATTTCGCCCGACCCATGCCGATCGAGGAGCTCGAGCACTTCCTGCATTCAGCGAGCTGAAGGCCGCGTGGCTCAAAGCTCAGCTCGGCTTGCGCGCGACCAGGTCGATCAACGCCGCGTGCCCGGCATGGCCACTGCCTTCCTGGAGCTCGAGCTCATACTCGTCGAGTGTGAGAATCTCCATCTCGGCGAACGCATCGCGCAGCAGCTCGGGCGTGTACAGCAGCTCGGCGCAGGGCGGACCGCCGGTGCCGTAGGCAAGCTGTGCTGGGGTGAAGCCGTGCAGCAGGAGCAGGCCACCGGGAGCCAGGGTCTGCTGCATGCCGGCGAAGATCGCGGCCCGCAGCGCAGGATCGGCGAACTGGATGAAGATGGCCACGACCAGGTCATAGGCACCGGGCTCCCACTGCCAATGGGCCAGGTCGGCGTAGCGGAAGTCGACCGCCACCGCGCGCTCCGCGGCGAGCCGCTGCGCCTTCGCCAGGGCCACCCGGGAGCTGTCCAGCGCCGTGACCTCGAGTCCCTGCTGCGCCAGATAGACGGCATTGCGGCCCTCGCCCTCGGCGATCACCAGCGCGCGCTGCCCCGGCCGCAGCCGATCGCGCTGCGCCACCAGGAACTGACTCGGCTCGGTGCCGTAGAGATAGTCGTCGCGGTCGAAGCGTTGGTCCCACATCTTGGGCTGTACTCATGCGTGGTATTCGTAGAAAGCGGTTGCGCCCAGTCGAAAACTGAGAGCACTGCATCGCAGCATACCTGACGGTCGCAGCGGCCTCGATAGGGCCCTCGCCTCAAGTAGGTTTCCAGCACGACGCCAAGACTCATTGAGCGCTTTTCCGCCGAACTCGCACTGCCATCCGGATCTGGTCCCCAGCCTTGACCGGCGTCTGGCCGATCGGCTCGGGTTGCCGTTCTCGGCGATCATCGACGAGGCCCGCGGCCACGCGCCGCCAAAGCACAAGTACATCTACTGCCTTGCGGATGCGGGGCTCGCGGTGTATGCCAAGCTGGTCCAACAAGAGCGAAGCTGCTGTGAGGCGCCATATAAGGAGTTCCTGATGTAGCACCTCCGCACCCCTGGAACTGTAGGATATTGGCTCTCCCACGATCCAAGACGACCTCGGCCACCGCGACCCGAAACACACGGCCATCTATACGCGAACGCCCGCCAAACGGTTTGAGCGCTTTTGGCACTGATCACTAAAGGAAGGAGGCACCATGAATACACCATTTGATCGAATCACCATCGATCCGGAGCAGATGAACGGGCAACCATGCATCCGCGGTATGCGCCTGACCGTGCGCCGCGTCGTGGAGGCGACAGCTCTGTATCCGGATCGTGCAGAGCTCAAGCGCGAGTACCCGGAGCTCGAGGACGATGATATCCGCCAGGCACTCGAGTTCGCCGCCTCGAACCTCGACGATCAGATCGTCCATCTGGGTGCTGCGTGACCCGGCTGCTCCTCGACCAGGGACTGCCGCGCAGCTCTGTGCAGCGCCTCGCCGATCAGGGCATTGATGTCTGCCATGTCGCCGACATCGGCTACAGCCGGTCCACCGACGAAGAGATCATGACATTGGCGCTCGAACAGGAGCGCACAGTTGTGACCCTCGACTCCGACTTCCATCGCCTCCTGGCCATTAGCGGCGCCAGCAAACCTTCGGTGATTCGCATCCGCCGCGAAGGCCTGCGCGGCCCAGAAGCCGCGATGCTGATCGCACAACTCTTGGAACAGCTCCGAGAGCAGATCAAGGCCGGTGCCATGGTGACGGTTACCGAGCGGGCGGTGCGGTTGCATCGGCTGCCTCTGCGGAAGGTCGCCTCGAAGCCTTCCCGCGGCGAACGGCATTAGCCGTTACTTATATGGCACCTCACAGCAGCTTCGTTCTGGTTGGGCCAAGCTCGCTGAGGCGTTCGCGCTCAGCAAGACCCAGGTCAACCAATGGGTCAAGCAGGCGGTTGCCGAGAAGAAGCTCAGCAAGTTTTCCAGACCGGTGCGTTATGGGGCGCCGAACGCCGCGCAGGGGGCGCTGAGAAAGGAGGTCGAGCCGGCCATCTTCGGCACCCTGCTCGAGCGCGCGCTGGACCCGATCGAGCGCCACAAGCTCGGCGCCCACTACACCCCGCGCGCCTACGTCGAGCGCCTGGTGCTGCCGACCGTGATCGAGCCGCTACGCGCCGACTGGGCCAACGTCCAGGCCAGCGCCTTCCAGCTCGACCAGGACGGCAAGCGCGACCAGGCCATCGACGCCGTGCGCGCCTACCACCGCCGGCTGTGCACCGTGCGCGTGCTCGACCCGGCCTGCGGCAGCGGCAACTTCCTCTATGTGACCCTAGAGCATCTCAAGCGGCTCGAGGGCGAGGTGCTCGCGGCCCTCGGCGATCTCGGCTTCACCCAGCAGTGCCTGGAGCTGGAAGGCGGCACCGTCAGCCCGGAGCAGATGCTCGGCCTCGAGACCAACCCGCGCGCCGCGCGCATCGCCGAGACCGTGCTCTGGATCGGCTACCTGCAATGGCACTTCCGCACCTTCGCTAAGACCCCGCCGCGCGAACCGCTGCTCAAGGACGTCCACAACATCGCCAATCGCGACGCGGTGCTCGCCTGGGACGCGATCGAGTATGCGCGCGACGACCAGGGCCGCCCGATCACCCGCTGGGACGGACGCACGCTGAAGTCGCACCCGGTCACCGGCGAGCCGGTCCCGGACGAGCAGGCCCGCGTGCCGGTAGAGGTCTACCAAGGAGAAGACCCTCCACGACCAGGGCCTGGTCTCGCTGCTAGCCCAGCTCCACGACGAGCTCGACGCCGCTGTGCTCGCGGCCTATGGCTGGGACGACCTCGCCCCGGCGCTGATCGGCCGCCCCGGCGGCACGACCCCGCTGCCGGACAAGCCCGCTGAGCAGGCCGCCGCGGAAGAGGAACTGTTGAGCCGGCTGGTCGCGCTCAACGCCGAGCGCGCCGCCGAGGAGGCTTGCGGGCGCGTGCGCTGGCTGCGGCCCGAATTCCAGAACCCGGATGGCCAAGGCGCCGACGGGCTCGCCGTCGACGGCGGGGCCGGCACCGCGCCCGAGCCGGCCGCGGCGGCCAAGCGCCCCTGGCCCTAAGGGCCTGCCCGACCAGTTCCAGGCGGTGCGCGAGCAATTGGACCAGCACCCCGGCCCAGCCAGCGCGGAGCAGATCGCGCGCCTGTTCAAGCGCGCGCCGACGAAAAAGGTCGCCGAGCTGCTGCAGACGCTCGCGACCCTGGGTCAGGTGCGTCAGGATGATCGCGATCGGTTCAGCAACGCCTCGTAGGCCTCCGCCGGCACACGGCAGAACGCCGGTTGATTGCAGTTGAGGATCGGGATAGCGAAAGCCGTCGATGCTGCGGCCCTTCTTCTTCAGTTCCTATCTCCTGCGGATGAAGCAGACCAAGGATTGATGATCGTGAGTCCAGAGGCGAGCACCTGTCCGTGCTGCAGATCCTCTGAATAGACTCGAGTGCAGCCGGCTTCTTGCGCCGCGGCCAGGATCTGGCTGTCGTAGTACGAGAAGCCGTAGCGTTGCGCGATGTCTAACGCGAGCAAGATGGTTGATGGCGCGACCGGGTGCAGCTGTGCGGTTCCCATCAGCCGCAACAGCACGGCTCGAATCGCTTCGAGCTCGTAGCCGAGCTTGCGCCGCATGACGTTCGCCACCTCACTCAGAACCTGGGTGGAGATCACCGCTTCAGCAGCCAGCAGCGCGAGCGCCCTGTGCTGTTTGGCATCGTCCTTGGCCAGGCTGTAGAGGACGATGTTCGAGTCGAGGAAATCAGCGGGCATTGGCCTCGTCGCGGTCGAACATGAAGCCGCTCAGGTCCTTGCGGTAAGGCGCGAAGAAGGCCGTCAACTCAGCGAGACGCTGCTCGGCATCTGGGTTGCGCTCGACGGGATGGCGGGTCTTAAGGTAGCCAATGAAGTCGAGCACTTCAGCGCGCTGTGCGTCGGCGAGATCCGCGGCTTCGCGCACGATGAGATCAAGGTGTTGCATGGGATGACTCCCCCTCGGCGTGGCGGGCCTGCTGCATCGCCAGGGCCTCGTTGAAGACGACGCGTCACGAGCCCGCAAGGCGGCGCATGTCCCGGTCTTGGGCGCCATTGGGCATCAGTTCGAACCTGAAGGCTTGGAGACACAGCATCGGTCAATGATAGCTGATGCGGCGGCGCACCGATCGCCATCCTGCGCCAGTCCATCGAACCGCAGCAAACGCCGCATTAGACCCCAACCCCGGCATCGAGCCGGCGCTGAGGGGTCGCGCTCTTTGGTCACTCGCTCAGCTCCGCCGCGAGCAGCGCGATCGAGGTATCGAGTTCCATCATGAGGGAACGGTGCGGGCGATCGCCTTCTGCTTAACCTGCCCGCCTTCCGCCGACCTTCCCGATCCCCCACCTTGGGAATCGCGTCGAACGCATGCAGAATAGCATCGCGAATCGGATTCTCGGATCACCGAGCAGCCGGTCATGCTGCGCCGCGTGCCGAGAGGCCATCATCCGGCGTTCGCCTCCCAGCAACAACACCATCAACAATCAAAAGACACCTTATCATGCAGAACACCCCGCTTTGGCTGCCGGCCCTGCTCCTAGCGCTCCTCCTCCCCGGCCTCGCCAGTGCCGAGAAACCCAGCACTGAGAAACCCAGCGATACCCAGTCCCTAGCCGGCGTCAGCGCGGGCAAGATCGCCTGGGACATCAACATGGCCAGTCCGAAAAAGCTGCTGCTCTATCTCAAGGTCATGGACGAGACCTACGAGGACCTGAAGCGCCAGGGCGTGGAGCCGGACATGGTGCTGACCTTCCGCGGCCCCTCGGTGCGGTTGATCACGACCGAGCACGCCGAGGTGTCGCTCGATGAGGAGGTCCAGCGCGAGGGCATCGCCGCGCAGCTCGCGGCGATGCTGGCAAAGCCGAACGTGCGCGCCGAGGCCTGCTCGGTGGCGACGCGCCTGAACAACGTCGACCCGGAGACGCTGCTGCCGAGCATCGAGCACGTCGGCAACACCTTCGTCTCGCAGATCGGCTATCAGGCCCAAGGCTACGCCACGATTCCGATCATGTGACCTCGCCGGGCTGCAGCACCGCTCGCACGCTCCGGCCACGGGCAAAGCTCATCGTCGCGGTGCTGTCCTATACTGACTTATATCAACCCAGCGTATCACCGTTCGCGATGCCCTGCCCGAAGGACGGGCAGGCTCGGGACGGGCGGATGCGGACGGGCGCCGATGCAGTAACTGAACACTGAACAGGCCGCCCACGCAAAGCGCAGCAAGCCAACCGAGGAGGACCCAACGATGACCGAGAAGAACGCCTACATCGAGAAGACCAAGGCCCAGCTCGACCAGTGGAATGCCGAGATCGAGAAGCTCAAGGCCAAGGCCGATGAGGCCCGGGCCGACGCCAAGATCCATTACCAAGAGGAGGTCGAGAAACTGCGCGAACGCCGTGACCACGCCCAAGAGCAGCTCGCCAAGCTCCAGGCCGCCAGCGATGAGGCCTGGGATGATGTGAAGGACGGCTTCGAGCACGCCTGGCACAGCCTGAGCGATGCGCTGCACAAGGCGCGGGAGCGCTTCAAGTGAGCCTGCTCTAGAAAACGATGCAGCCCTTCGACAACATCCTCTACGTGGTCGAGCGCGACGCGAGCCCGGCCTGCGGTCTGGAGCGCGCCGCGGCGCCGGCGCGCGCGAATCAGGCCCGGCTCACCGTCACCGAGGTGATCGAGCCGCTGCCGCCGGGCACGCGGCTCGAAGGGCTGGAGCTGACCACCGATGCGCTGCAGGAGGCGAGCCGGCGCGAGCGCGCAGCGACGCTGCAGCAGTTGATCGCGCCCTATCAAGACGGGCTGCGCATCGAGGCCCAAGTCCTGACCGGCAGGCCGTTCCTGGAGCTGATCCGGGATGTGCTGCGCCACGGGCGGGATCTGATCATCAAGTGCGTCAGCGGTCAGCCGCAGCGAGGCTCGCTCTTCGGCAGCACCGATCTGCACCTGCTGCGCAAATGTCCGTGCCCGGTCTGGCTCAGCCGGCCGGATGCGGCCCTGAACTTTCAGCGCGTCCTGGCGGCGGTCGACGTCACCCCGGTCACCGAGCGCAAGGAACAGCAGCAGCAACAGGCACTGAACGCCCGCATCCTCGACCTGGCCGCAGCGCTGGCGGTCTCGGAATTCGCCGAGCTGCATGTGGCGCATGCCTGGCAGGCATTAGGCGAGCCGCTGCTGCGCGGCGGCCTGATCGCCACCCCGGCCGAGACCAAGATCGATGCCTACATCGAGGCCGAGCGCCGCCGACATGCTCAGGCGCTCGAGCAGGCGCTCGTGGACCTGCAGAGCCGGATCGGCCGCGAGGCGAGCGATTGGCTGAAACCGGTGCGGCATCTGCCCAAGGGCTCGCCGCGCGTCGAGCTGCCGGCCGTGGCGACCCGGATCGAGGCCGACATCCTGGTGATGGGCACCGTGGCCCGCACCGGGATCGCCGGGCTGCTGATGGGCAATACCGCCGAGACCATCTTGCACCGGCTCGATTGCTCGGTGCTGGCGGTGAAGCCGGACGGCTTCGTCAGCCCGGTGACCCTTGAGCAAACCTAGCCAAACGGCCCACCGGCATGCTGGCTCACAAGCCGCTGAATGCGATGGCCCTGAACGCAGGTTTTAGGGTCTCCGATCCGTTAGCCACTGCTCGCTGGCATCCCGCCCAATGCCCTTGAGTCATCCGCCGCAACGCGCTTGCGGTGGATGGCGATGATGTTGTCGGCGGCGAAGTCGACCGCATCGCGGAACGGATAGAGGATGATCGGCGCCCCGGCGCGCCAGAGCTTGGCGCCGCGCGCCTCGTCGCGGGCGACGACGGCGATCTCGCCGCTGAAGCGGCGCTCCGCCAACGCATGGAGCAGCATCCGGTTGGACTCGATATCGGGCAGGGTGCTGATGACCCACTGCAGCCCATCGAGCGGCAGGGCATCGAGGAAGGCCGGGTCATGGCCGTCGCCGAAGCAGACCGGCAGCTCGCCCTGCTGCGCCAGCGTGCGCACCAGCTCCGGATCGCAGTCGACCCCGAGCACGCGCAGCCCGCCCGCCTGTAGCCGTTTGGCCATGCGCAGGCCATAGCGCCCTAGACCCAACACCAGCACCTGCGGCCGCAGATCGGCCGCGACCTGCTGCTCGGCGGCGATCTCGCGCTCCGGCCGTGCGCGCTCGAAGACACCGAGCACCGGCGCCAGCAGCCGATACAGCGGCTGCGAGTAGAGGATCATATAGGTCGACAGGGTGATGGTGACGATGCCGACCAGGGTGGTCAACCCGAGCGCCTCGAGCCCGATATGGCCGAGCCCGATCCCCATCGCGATGAAGACGATCGAGAACTCGCTGATCTGGGCCACCGTCAGCCCCGCGAGGAAGCCGGTGCGCTTGCGATAGCCCATCACCCCCATGATGGCCATCACGATCAGCGGGTTGCCGATCAGCACGAACAGCGACAGCAGCACCGCCGGCCAGACCTCGGCGCCGAGGGTCGAGAAGTCGAGCTCGGCACCGAGATCGACGAAGAAGAACAGCAGCAGGAAGTCGCGGATGCCGCTGAGCCGGGCGCTGATCGCCTCACGATAGGCGGTCGAGGCGAGCGAGAAACCGGCGAGGAAGGCGCCCGCCTCCTTCGAGAACCCGACCCATTCGCCCAGTGCCGCCAGCCCCGTCCCCCAAGCGATCGCGAAGATCAGCAGCAGCTCCTGCGAGCGCGCCATGCTGCGCACCAGCGGCGGGATCAGGTAGCGCATCAGCACGAACATCAGCACCGCAGCGCCGAGGATGCGCCCTGCGAGCGAGGCGACCACCTCCCAGGGCGGGGCCTCGCTGCCGGCGCCGAGCGCGCTCATCGCCATCATCGCAATCACCACGGCGATGTCCTGCACGATCAGGAAGCCGATCGCGATGCGCCCGTGCAGCGCATCGAGCTCGCCTTTATCCGAGAGCAGCTTGACGATGATGATGGTGCTCGAGAAGGTCAGCGCGACGGCGACGTAGAGCGCCTCGACCACGCCCTTGCCGAGCGCCAGGATGAGCAGGAAGCCGAAGACGATGGTGAAGGCGAGCTGGCCGAGGCCGGTGGCGAGCGCCACCTTGCCGATATCGCGCACCCGCGTCAGATCCAGCTTGAGGCCGACCACGAACAGCAGCACCGAGACGCCGATCTGCGCCAGCACGCTGACCTGATCATGGGATTTCACCAGCTCGAAGCCCGCCGGCCCGACCGCGATGCCGACGATGATGTAGGCGATCAGCACCGGCTGGCGCAGCTGCACCGCGATCGCCCCGGCCGCGGCGGCGATGACCAGCAGCATCGCCAGCTCGGCGAAGGGATCGATGATGACGCCGGAGAGGGTTAGCACGGGGCAACGACTCCAAGATGAGGGACCCTGTCTTCGCGGCCGAGCCACCAGGCGGCCCGCGCCGAGGGCAGATGCCGCCCTCCGGGCCGCACCGTTGAGAACAACGGGCCTCGGTCAGCGTGGGCGCTCGATGATCAGCCGCGAATCGACATCGGTCACACCAGGCACGTCGGCGGCCAGGGATTCGGCCACCTTGCGTTCGGCCGATGAGGTCACTGCGCCACTCAGGATCACCGTGCCCTCGCGCGCCTCGACCTCGATACTATGGGCATTGACGGTGGTGTCGAAGCGCAAGAGCCGCCGCAACCGGCTGGCGATCCAGGCGTCGTCCCGCTCGACGGCCGCGAGCTGCGCCTGCTGTTCACGGATCGCCGGGATGCGCGCCGGATCGACACTGATGTAGTTGAAGACCTCGTCGACCCCTTCAGTCGTCGCGGTCAGCGCGGCGATGCGGTCTTTGGTCGCTGTGGTGCCGACCTCACCGTTCAGCCGCACGGCGCCGCGGTTGACCTCGAGCTCGATACCGAGCCCTGCGGTATCCTTCTGCCAGCTTAGCGTCTGACGCAAGCGTGCCGCAGTGGTCAGGTCTTCTGCGTCGATATAGAGACGGCTCGGCGCATCGGCCAGCTCGGCATCGACGCGGATGGCATTGTCCAGATCGCTGCCACCGGCCACCAGTGCCGCCAAGGCCTCGGCCAGCTTGCGCTCGGACGGATCAGCCACGGCACCCTGCAAGCGCAAGCGGCCGTCTTCATCGGTCAGGCGAATGTCATAACCGTTCAGCAGCGGGTTGGTCTCGATCAAGGTCTGCGCCCGAACGTCGATGTCGGACTGCGCCTGCGCGGCGCCGACGGACAGAAGGAGCGCCAGTGAAGAGCCAGCGAGCAGAAAGCTGGCCGCATTGTGCTGAGACATGGAAGGATTCCTCTTCTCGGGCTTGGGTCGGCAAGGCCGCTGCGCCGCTGTCAACGAGAACAGCAGAGACCATTGGTGCCCAGCATACCGTTCCCGAGGCCTGTATTGGTGACTGGTTTCGGGGCCGAGGCCCACTCAGACCGGTGCACCGCAACCAGCCGGCCGTCCAAGTACAGGATGTCCAAGGCCTTCCGCAGCAGGCCCAGTCAGGAAGGCCCGCTTAGGAAGGCCCGCTTAGGAAGGCCCGCTCAGGATTTGGCGGCCTTGCGCTCGTCGAACCGGCCCTTCCCCTGCGTGTCGGCCTCCTCCTGCTGTTCCAGAAAGGCGCGCTCGGCGCCGGTGATCAGTGACGCGTTCTCTTCGTCGACCAATGAAAGCCTCGGGGCGATCGCCAGGCCCAGTCGCTGGGCCCAGTCGCTGGGCCCAACGATCCTCGTCGGTGGTCTGCAGCGCCTGCGTTGCCTCTGAAGCGCAGCAGTCCGCTGCATCCGCCGGAGACGGCGATTGCTTTTCCGAGCTGAAGGTCAAGACGGGGGATCAAGATTGAGGATCAAGACGGGGGTCAAGCCGCCACTGCGAGCGCTTCGCGCTCGATCTCCTGACCCGAGATCCGGTGACGGTCCATGAGCGTCTCCGGTTCACCGGAGCGTGGCTCGCCGGTCACACCGAGCCGGAAGACCCGGCCGAGCCGGCCGACTTGCGAAGCGACCGCATCGCCGAGACCGCCGTCGCGATTGTGGTCCTCGATCACCAGCAGGGTGCCGGTCTCCTCGGCCGCGCGCTTCAGGGTCGGCACGTCAAGCGGCTTGACCGAATAGGCATCGATCACCCGGGTGCAGACCCCCTGCTCGCGCAGCCGGTTGCTGGCCTCGAGCGCCGTATGGACGGTGATGCCGGCGGCCACCAGCGTGAGCCGGTCCTCGGTCGATTCGGCGAGGGTCTTGCTGCCGCCAATCTCGAAGGGCTCGTCGGACTGGTAGAGCACCGGCGTCTTGCCGCGGGTGGTACGCAGATAGACGATACCATCATGCTCGAGACCGGCCTCGGTCAGGCGCTCGGCGCTGACGGCATCGCTCGGATAGAGCACCGTGGTGCCGTTGAGCGCCCGAAACATCGCGATGTCCTCGAGCCCCATCTGCGATGGCCCGTCCTCGCCGATCGAGACGCCGGCATGGCTGCCGCAGATCAGCATGCGCGGCTGCTGCGAGTGGACCGCCATCCGGATGATGTCATAGGCCCGGGTCAGGAAAGCGGCGAAGGTCGCGACGCAGGGCCGCTTGCCGCTGGCCGAGAGGCCGAGCGCCGCACCGAGCATATTCTGCTCGGCGATCTGCGCCTCGATGAACCGTTCGGGGAACGCCTTAGCGAACTGCTCGGTCTTGGTCGAGTTCTTCACATCGCCGTCAAGGACGACCAGGTCATCGAAGCGGCTGCCCAGTTTCTCGAGCGCGTTGCCGAAGGCAGCGCGGGTGGCCACCTCGGCACCGAGCTCATAGTCGACCTGCAATGGGGCCTGAGTTTGCGCCTGCATGCGCTCGCTGGCCGCCTGGGCCTTGGCCGCGGCCGTCGGCTCGCCGGCCGCCAGCCGGCGCGGCTCGACCAGCACACGCACATCGGGCTCGGCGATCTCGGCGAGGGCCTGAGCCAGCTTGTCGTCGTCGAGGGCCTTGCCGTGCCAGCCCTCGGCACCCTCCAGGAAGGACACGCCCTTGCCCTTGACGGTGCGGGCGATGATCGCGGTCGGACCCGGTTCCCGCGTGGCCTTGAGCGCCGGCAGGATGGCGCCGAAGTCATGGCCGTCGATCTCCAGCGTGCGCCAGCCGAAGGCACGAAAGCGTCCGGCCAGCACCGAGGTGTCCTGTCCGTAGGGGGCCGGGCCGCTTTGCTCGAGGCCGTTGGCATCGACGATGGCGACGACCTGCTGGAGCCGCTGATCCGCGGCGAACTGCGCGGCCTCCCAGACCGAGCCTTCGGAGCACTCACCGTCGCCGAGCAGGCAGAACAGCCGAGCGCCGATCCCGTCCAGCCGGTCCGCCAAGGCCATCCCGTTGACCGCGGCGAGGCCCTGGCCCAGTGAGCCGGTCGCGACCGGAATCCAGGGGTTGCGCGGGGTCGGATGGCCTTCGAGATCACTGTCGACCTGCCGCAGGGTCAGCGGGTCGGAGTCGATCGCGCCCGCCTCGGACAAGGCCGCCCAGAGGATGGGCGCGGCGTGGCCCTTCGAGAGCAGGAAGCGGTCCTGATCCCGGGCACCGGGCGCGTTCGGGTCCCAGCGCATCTCGTGGAAGAACAGGGCAGCGACCAGATCAGCACAGGATAGCGACGAGGTCGCATGGCCGGAGCCGGCGCGGCTGGTCATCCGCAGTGCCTCGGCGCGCAGCCGGTTGGCGGCGCCGACCAGCGGCGTCGCGCGCTCGGCCTCCTCGGTCCGCTCGATGCGCTGGGTGAGTCGCTGCAATAGCTGGTCATAGGGGTCGATGAACTTCTGCACCCCTTCGGCGACCAGCTGATGGGTGATCGCATCGAGGTCGATCTCGAGTGTCCGCTGCAGTCGCTCCAGCACCGCAGCCGCCTCGTCGGTGCTGCCCGCCGCCGAGACCTCGATCCAGCCGTGATCGTCGAAGGCGTCCGCGGTCGCCTCTGGCATGGTCGAGATGGTCTGCGGCAGGATCAGCGACTCGATGTAATGGGTATCCGACAGGTCCGGGTCCTTCGTGCCGGCGCTGGCCCAGACCAGCCGCTGCGTGCGCGCCCCCGCCTCGGCCAGACGCTGCCAGCGCTCGCTCGCGGTCAGCTCGACGAATCGCGCATAGGCCATCTGGGCGTTGGCCACTGCGGTGCGCCCGAGCAAGGACTCCGCCTCGGTGACGATGCGCTCATCGACCTGCGGATCGATGCGCTGACGCAGCTCGCGGTCCACGGCGGTATCGATCCGGCTCAGGAAGAAGCTGGCGACCGACGCGACCGTCTGCAGATCCTTGCCGTCGCGCAGACGCTGCTCCATGGCCCTGAGATAGGTCTGCGCGGTCTGCTCGTAGGCATCGAGCCCGAACAGCAGCGTGATGTTGACGTTGATCCCATCCACCAGCAGCGCCTCGACGGCATGCAGGCCCTGCGGCGTGCCGGGCACCTTGATCAGCAGGTTCGGACGTCCGACCCGGTCCCAGAGCTCGCGCGCCTGACGCAGCGTTGCGACCGGATCGTAGGCGAGGTGCGGCGAGACCTCGAGGCTGACGAAACCATCGAGCCCGTCGGTCGCCTCATAGACCGGCAGCAGCAGATCGCACGCATCGCGCATGTCATCGGTCGCGAGCCGCTCGTAGACGGACTCGGCAGCAACCGAGCCGTCGTCGTCCGCGAGGGCGTCGATCGCCACGGCGATACGGTCGTCGTAGGCAGAGGAATCGCCCATGGCCTTGGCGAAGATTGCAGGATTGGAGGTGATCCCGGAGAGACCCTGCTCGCGGATGCGTGAGGCAAGCCGGCCGTCGTCGAGCATGTCGCGGGATAGGCTGTCGAGCCAGAAGCGCTGGCCGTGATCGTTGAGCTTGGCGAGTTGACGATTCGGCATTCCGCACCCCTCGATGATTCGAATGACAATGACTAAGGCGATTTCTGTCAAAGCTCATACCGCCTTGCTGGTCTTGTCGCTCGCCTTCTTCGTCGCGCCGCCGGTCACATAGCCCGGCTATGCTCCCGGCGACGCTCCTCGAAGGCAAACGAAAATCCTACGCAATTCGGTACGAGCTTTTCCGGCAATCGCCTAACGAGTCGGGATGAGCGGGTTGGCGCTCTAGCGGCCAGCCCCGCCCGAGTCCAGGATGCCAAGCAAGACGAAGGCCACCTCGCTGGAGGGACCAAGGCTCAGGGCGATCGCGAGCAGGTCCGTAAGATTCCGTAAGATCCAGGGCATCAGTGGGGCCAATGCCCCAACCGACGGTGCATAGCGCCCGCTGACGCACAGGCTGCTGATACGCGGAGTCTGTAGTATGTTCTCGTTCGCTTGTGTTCTAGTTCGCTTGTGTTCTAGTTCACCCTGTTCTGAGCGCATGGTCTGAGCAAATGCTGTGATCGAAGCGCTCGATTTTCCTCAACAGCCCAAAGGAGGCTAGATCGTGACGGAAGCGAAGAAAAGCCCGCTCAAACGGTTCCTAGCATGGTTCGGCAAACAGACGGTGCTCTGGTCCGGTCTGATCATCGGCATCCCGGTGCTGCTCGCGGCGCTCTGGATCGGCGTGCTGATCTGGGTCTGGGATACCCCCACGATCAACGAGCAGTTTCAGGACCCGGACAACGCCAACCTCAATCGCTCCGAGAAGGGCGCCCTGCTGGCCGAGGCCATCACCTATCAGTTCCGGCGGCGACTGAACGAGCAGGGCGGCTGGGTTCCCAACGATCTGATCATCTTCTTTGAGCGCAACGCCGCTTGTGCGGCCGGAATCAAAGGTGAGCCGGGCGGCATCTGGTATGTGACCACCGAGATCTTCGAGGTCTTCGCCGACCGCACCGCCCGCACCGGCGGCTCGTCGCAGGACGACCCGCGTTTGACGAACGCCGCCAAGAAGTTCAACTACGATCCGCGGCGCTGGGGAATCTCCTGGCTCGGCGGCGCCGACTCCGAGCACGAATATGCACTCGGCTTCGAAGACTTCGACAGCTACGTCAACGACCTCCGGGCCGGTCAGGCTGTCAGCAATGTCCGCCCGGACGATTTGGCCGCGCTGCTCACCGAGCTCGGCGGTCAGAACGGGGCGATGGACAAGATCTATTCGCGTCTGAATGACGCCGCCAAGGTACCGCCCGAGGAGCGCCGCCAGCGGGTCTATTCGGCCATCTGCGCCTCGGCGGTCTCGGCGGACACGCTCGCGGCCATTCGGTCCGCCTACGGGCCGGATTTCGACCAGGATGCGCTAGTGGGGCTCGACGAGGCGATCCAAGAGCTCTACCGCGTCTCGCAGCTGTATCCGCCGATCGTCCTGAACGGCGCCGACGACAGCCTCTGGCTCGTCAACCATGCCCGCAACATCGCTGCGATGATGTCGGCGACCTTCGACCCGATCCTTGACACGGCCCGCTCGCTGCCCGGCGGCGAGGTCGCCCGCTAGCGGCAGCGGAAGATGAGCACCACAGGCCCCTGGAGGCCGATGGCCATCTGCGCTGTGAAGTCAGACAGGACGAGCTGATCGCTCAATACCCCGCCGAGAAGCGGGAGGGTGTAACCTTCCGGGCAATGATGCACCTTGCCGCGTGAGAGGTGAGATCGAGGAGAGCAACCGATGGGCCGGTGCAGAGACACCGGCTCCTTCTGCGAAGGCGGCGGCGGCATGTGTTCCGAAGGCAGCCTTGCTGTTCCTGACGGAACCGGTGACCCTCGCTCCTCGCCGCATACTGTTCGGAGGGCGGCAGTGGACCCGCGGGACGCCGTCAACCCACCTTCTGCACCCCCTGCAACGGGCGCCACCCCATCCGACTCGGAGACCACCGCTCGTCAGGCCATCGATATCGGCCTGATCGCGGTGATCTGCGCCTACATCATCACCGCACTCGTCGGACTCCCGCTCTTTCAGGACGGTGCCTGGTACTTTTTCAAGATCGCCACGCTTGGCGTAGCCGAGCCCCCCAACCTGCGTTACACGGCGCTGCTGCCCCAGTTGCCGACCATCTGGACCGCGCCCTTGCTCGACGACGCGGTGATGCTGCGGCATCTGTTCTCGCTGAGCTATGTGGCATTGCCACTCGCTTCTTTGCTGGCTTGCTGGCTACTCGTTCGGCGCCGGGCACCGGCGCTGATGCTGTTTCCGCTGCTCTGGTTCCTGCTCAACCTGGTCAATTTCTCGGGTGTCTCAGAGCTGTTGTCGAGCCTTTATCTGACTTGGCCCTTGGTGCTGGCGATGCTCCTCGCCCCCGAGCGGACCTGGACCTGGGTCTACGCCGGAGTCACTGCGCCGATGCTCACAGCCCTGCATCCGCTCGCGTTTTTACCGGCGTTTGCATTGGCCTTGCTCGCTGCTGCGATCGCCTGGCTGAGGCCGCGCCTGCGACGGCCTTGGGGGCCGCTCGCCGGTCTGCTATTGGTCACCGGGTCGTTCCGACTGATGTGGACGGCTATGGGCGCCAACAGCTACGAGCGCGGACGATTACAGACCGATTCCGCGATCAATTACCTGATGACCGAGACCCCGGCCCAGCATCTACTGCTCGCGGCAGTGTCGTTGCTCGGCGTCCTGCTGGCAGCAGGGATGCTCGCAAACGGTAAGGTGCGTGACGGGTGTCTGCGGATCGCTGGCGCGATTGCCTGGCTGTTGCCGGCGGTCGTGGTCCTGATCGCTCTGGAAATCCTCAATGGAGAAGGCATCAAGCTCAAGGCGGGCCTGAGCTTCGTCGTCGGACTGGTGCTGATGGGCCTCGGCTCGGCGGTCGTGCTTGCGCCTTGGCTACCCCGAGGTCCCGGCATCACGGCCACCGAAACGCTCCACAATGGCCGAATCAGGATCGCCGCGCTCATCGTCACCTGCATGGTCACGCTGCTGTTGGCCAAGTCCGCCGCATGGTGGACCGCGACCCGGGGGCTGCAGAACCTATTGGGCGAGGCCGACACGGACTGCATTACGCTGAGCGCGACCGAGCCCTTTGGACTGCAATGGCCGTGGATGGCCATCATCGACGATTGGGCCACGCCGATGAATGCGCTGGCGTTCCGTCCCTACCTGGTACTGCAGCCCGAGCGGGGTATCGAGCCGGTGCCGCTGCTGCTCCGTCATGACCGTTGCGATATCGCCCGAAAGACCGGGAAGGTGTATCCGACCTCGTGGATCGAGCGCGACATCGAGGTCGTGAACGCCCGATTTGGGCCGCTCCGATAAGAGCTCAGCTCAAGGCTACTGGGGTTCCGTGTCGACGCCACCGAAACTGGCATAACAGGAGCCGCTTGCCTAAAGAAGGGCCGCCGACTACTGTTCGTGAACGCCTTTGGGCCGTCGCGAGCCCGAACCAGGATCATCGCACCTTTACAGCTGACCACGACGATAGGACATCTCATGCAGAAGAGCTTAACGAAACGCTGCTGACCCCGTCATGTCGACCTCCCGAGCCGGTACCTTCAGGCTGCTGCTGATCAAGCCTTCCCATTACGATGACGATGGCTACGTGATCCAATGGTGGCGATCGTCGCTGCCATCCAACAGCCTTGCCACCATCTATGGCATCGCGCTGAACTGCATCGCGCAGCAACCACTGGGCCCCAAGGTCGAGATCGAGCTCCAAGCGATCGACGAGACCAACACCCGCGTCAGGCCCGGGCGCATCACGCGCAGCATTCGGCGCGCCGGTGGACAAGCCCTGATCTGCCTAATCGGCGTCCAATCCAACCAGTTCCCCCGCGCCCTGGACCTGGCGCGGCAGTTCCGCGCCGATGGTCACCCAGTGATCATCGGCGGCTTCCATGTCAGCGGCTGTCTGGCCATGCTTCAGGAAACGCCGAGGGAATTAATCGACGCTCAGGAGGCGGGTGTCAGCCTCTTCGCGGGCGAGCTGGAGGGGCATCTTGGGAGGCTGGTTCAAGACGCAGCCGCGGGCGCGTTGAAACCCGTTTACGACCACCTGAACGATCTGCCGGACCTAACGGATCAACCGACCCCTTACCTGCCGCCGGAACGCGTCCAGCGCACGATGGGCAAGCGCGCCAGCTTCGACGCCGGGCGAGGCTGCCCTTATCTGTGCAGCTTTTGCACGATCATCAACGTGCAGGGCCGCAAGTCGCGCCATCGTTCGGCGGATGACGTCGAACGGCTGATCCGCGCGAACGCCGAGCACGGCATCGATAACTTCTTCATCACCGACGATAATTTTGCCCGCAACCGCAATTGGGAGCCGATCTTCGACCGGATCATCGCCCTGCGCGAATCCGGCATGCCGATCCGGCTGGTGATTCAGGTCGACACTCAATCCCACCGCATCCCGCGCTTCATCGAGAAGGCTGGCAAGGCCGGCGTCACCCGCGCCTTCCTCGGCATGGAGAGCATCAATCCAGACGCCCTGAAGCAGGCGCGCAAGGGTCAGAACAAGACCGCTGACTACCGCGCCCTGCTCCAGGCATGGCATGCCGCCGGCGTGCTGACCTACGCCGGCTATATCCTGGGATTTCCTGACGATACCCCGGACAGCATCCGCCGCGACCTCGAGATCATCAAGCGCGAGCTGCCCATCGACATCATGGAGTTCTTCATTCTCACCCCGCTGCCCGGGTCCGCAGATCACAAGCGCTTGGTGGAGGCCGGCGTCGCGCTCGATCCGGATATGAACAACTACGATACCCAGCATGTGACCATGGCACATCCGAAGATGACCAAGGAAGAGTGGGAAGGGATCTACCGCGAGGCATGGGACATCTACTACACGCCTGAGCATGTCGCCAGGATTCTACGACGAGCCCGCGCCTGGGGCTACGAGCCGAAGCAGATGATGGACAAACTCTTCGCCTTCCACGCACCGGTGATCCACGAGAACGTCCATCCGCTGGAGGGGGGACTGATCCGACGCCGCTGCCGCAAGGATCGGCGTCCCGGATTCCCGCTGGAATCGCCTCTAGCCTATTACCCGAAGCAAGCCTGGGAATTCATGACGAAGTACTCGCGCGTGCTGCGAATGCATAGCCGCTACAAACGCATCATGGAACGGGTCATTGCGGAGGAATGCCTTGCGATCCAGGATGACGTCGCAATGCTCCCCGTCTGTGCTGGCGGGGAGAAGAGCCTTCAACTGATCGCTGCCCCGGCAGCTGAAAGACAGGGCTCATGGTCCCCAGTGTCGCTGCGGGTGCAGGCCGAACGAAAACAGGACGGTTAAGCCTGCGGCGGCTGCCGTAGCGCAGGGGCGCATGCCGTCGGTCTTTGCGCCCCCTAGTATTGCCAGGGGAGCGTCCAGACAGAAGGCTGGGCGATTTATTTTCAACGATCACGGCAGCCGCCGTGTCGCGCCTCAGGGCTAGCGTCAAGATCGGAGACGCGCGCCGGACCCATGATCATGAGCCATCGCAAGCCGCACTTACCCAGGAAGGTCTGCCTGCATTGCGGTCGCCAGTTCACCTGGCGACGACGCTGGGCACGTTGCTGGGATGAGGTGCGCTACTGCTCGGAGCGTTGCCGTCGCGGACGCCGACAAAAAGACTCGAGCTAGCGCTCACCACCGATACCTGACCTCGAAACGGATCGTTTTCGTCGGCTTTGAGCAGCCGCTGATGGCTGCAGCGACAAGCGATGGTATGGCGTTGGCTGCTGTGCCGCCGGTCAAAGTATCAAGATCCATAGTGCAGCGAGGATCGCGAGCCACTGCGCCCCGTTTAGGCGATTGCCGGAAAAGCTCGTACCGAATTGCGCAGGATGTTCGTTTGCCTTCGAGGAGCGTCGCCGGGAGCATAGCCGGGCTATGTGACCGGCGGCGCGACGAAGAAGGCGAGCGAAAAGACCAGCAAGGCGGTATGAGCTTTGACAGAAATCGCCTTATTGCGACACTCAACCCGTGCAGGCGCTTGAAGCGAACGCCGGCGCCAGGCTCACCAGCGAGATCGGCGTCGCGAGCGTCGTTGATTTTTGGCATTAACACTTGCCGCGCCAGCACGAATCCGAGCAACGCGAGGGCACTGAGGACCGCGGCCCACCCGACTCCGCTACCGATTCCAGGTAGCAGAAGCAATAGTGCAAGCTGCCGGAAACCGTTCCGATGTCTCGCTCGTTGGGAAGCCGCACCTCGATGAGTCGGCGACCTTGAAAGACTCTGCCGAATCCGTTTCAGCTCCGACCGATCGCCATAAGCCGTGGTCGGCCGCAGAGCAGCCGACCAGGTGTTGTCGCCCCCCTGTAGCGGAAGGGAGCTCGCCTATTCCGGCATGAGCACGGTATCGATGACGTGGATAATGCCGTTGCTCGCCTCGACATCGGTCGTCACGACGGTCGCATCGTTGACCTTGACGCCATCTGTGGTGTCGATCGAGAGGTTGCCGCCCTGCACCGTCGTCGCGCTGTTCAGAGCCGCAACATCGGCCGCCATGACCTTGCCCGGGACCACGTGGTAGGTCAGCACTGCTGTCAGCTTCGCCTTGTCGGCAAGGAGTGCATTGAGCTGGTCCTGGGGGATCTTAGCGAACGCGTCATCAGTTGGCGCAAATACCGTGAACGGGCCCTCGCCCTTCAGTGTATCGACCAGATCGGCCGCCTCCAGCGCCGCGGCCAGCGTGCCGAAGCTGCCGGCGCCGACGGCGACGTCGACGATATCGCCTGGGGCATCGCCGGCCGCTTCAGCGGTCGAGGTCTTCACGAGGCTGGGCTGCTGTGTGCCCCAGTACATCGCCGGATGGGCAACTATCGGCCGCCTCATCGGCATGCCATTGTAGTGATCGTACCCACTGGACTCCGTCAGCATGCGGCCGTGAGGATGACCTTGGTAGCCAGCAGCCATGTTGCCGCAGTGGCTGCCTGCAGCGGCCTGCTCAGCAGTTCCGACGCTAAGGCCGAGAGCGAGTACGACACCAACAGTCAGTGTGGTCTTTCGAAGGGTCATTTGCGATTCTCCGAGCAAGGTGAGTTGAAGCGACTGGAGGCGAGTCGCATTCGCCTGCCCGGAAGTTTTGTTCATGTTTTTATAAAGCAATACCTACCCGTTCCAGTTTTTGAACATAATTCCCATCGCATCTGTCGAGGTTCTGAGCCGGCCCCGAGCACAGCGGGTCCGGCCCGCAGGGAGCCGGAAAGCGGTTGGAGACCGACTGAGCGTTGCCGCCGGAGGCCCTTCCGGCAGCCTGACCGAAGGCGATTTTCACCTCATGCCGAGCTTGCATGGGGCGAGCATACGGACAGCGAATCGGTTATGGCTTGCCGAGGATAACGTAGCCTGAGGTATCGCCCTCGCCCGAGAGCCCAAACCCCAGGAAGAAGGGGCCGAGCCAGGTGTCGGCTCCGAAGAAGAGACTGCTGCCGTAGCGGGTCTCGCTAGGGTTGAGCTCATCGACGACGTCCCACTGGCGCCCGACCTCCAGTGATCCGCCGACATAGAGGCCCTTGCCGAGCGGCGGGGTCAGCGTGGCCAGCTGATGCTGAACCATCAGGCTGCCAAAGGCGTAATCGTTGCCGCGGAACTGCTCGTTGGCGTAACCCGAGAGCTTGAGGAAACCACCAAGCGGGAACTGATCGTAGTATGGCATCGCATCGCCAAACGCCGTTCCGCCTCGCAGGTTCAAGGTCAGTGTGTTGGGGCCTTGGCTGACGGCCGTGCCGGCCTTGATCTCGGTTCGGAAGTACTGCTCATCCGCTCCCAGCGATTCGAGCGGCGCGAACAGGCTGGCCTCGACGAAGTCTCCACTGCGCGCCAGCCCGCCACTGTCGCGGGTGTCGTAGAGCAGACGGCCGCGAAGACCGGTCTCGTTGTTCTGCACCTCCGGGACCAATGGGGACCCGGTGTCCACACTCGCATCGACCTGGCCGGCCATCAGGCCGAGCCTGAGCTCGGCGAAGCGGCCGAGGGTCGCGCCCAAGTCCAAGCCGATGCGATAGCGAGCCACGTCGTAGCGGGCCACCCGATCGCCACCCAGGAAGACGCTGAGCGGCAGCTTGCCCAAATCGATGTAGGGCGCGACGAAGATGCTACGTGCGTCATTGAACGGCTGATAGAACTCCGAGAACAGTTGGGGCTCGTTGCCCAGGTTGATGGTGCTCAGCCATTCGCCGCCCAGCGTATTGATCCAGGTCTGGCGATAAGTCGCGCGCAGCCCAAAACGGTTGTCGCCCTCGAAGTCGCTGGTGAGGCCGAGGCCGAAGCTCAGGTACCCCGGGCCCCATGCCTTCTCGACGGCATCGACGATCAGCAGGTTGCGCCCGTCCTCGCGCTCGATGCGGTAGTTGATGCGCTCGAAATCCCCGCGTCCGTAGAGGCGGTTGAGGTCGCTCTCGAGCTGGGAGCGATCAAGCGGCTTGCCCCGGTGCCTCTCGACAATAGGCTCAAAGAGATCCGCGCCGACCCGCTCCAGACCGACGACACGGACCTCATCGATGCGCTCGACGGGCTGTCGGCGACGCTCCACCGACCGACGCCAGGCAGCATACTCCTCTGGGCTCACCCCAAGGCAGGCGAGCTGGTCCGAGACCCGGCGCGCGGCCTCGACGCCGGTTGCGATCGCCTCGCGCCCGCGGTTGAAGTCGCCGGAGCCGATATCGCCGAGCTGCGGTCGGACCAGGATGTCCCGCCTGGGATCGATCTCGGTCAGCGAGCGTTCCTCATTCTGCGCGAACACGAAATTGATCATCTGCCCGATGCTGCCGAGCACCGTACTCAGTTGCTCTCGGGTCGGCGGGTCCGAGTCGAGCTTGACCACGATGAGCCTATCGACCCCCATCGCACGCGCGATGTCGACGGGGAGGTTGCGCACCAAGCCACCGTCGACATAGATCCGACCATCGGTTTCCAAGGGCGCGAACACGCCTGGTACGGCCATGCTGGCGCGCATGGCGAGCGGCAGAGGTCCCTGGTCCAGCACGACCATCTCACCGGTCTCGAGGTCCGTGGCGACGGCCCGAAATGGGATCGGCAATTGATCGAAGTGCTCGACACCCTCGGCGCCGTTGGTGAGCTGGCTCAAGTACAGGAGCACCTCCTGACCTGAGATCGCCCCCTTGGGTAGCCTGAACTTCCCATCGCGCCGGCCAATGGAGAAGCCGAAGGTCGGACGCAGACTCTCTTCCTTACGGCGCATCGGCCACTCGGCCCGCGGTGGGTCATCATCGAAGAGCTGGTTCCAATCGACAGAGGTGACCGCTTCATCCATCTCGGCGGCGGTGAGACCGGATGCGTAGCCGCCGCCGACCAGCGCCCCCATACTCGTACCGGCAATCGCGGCGATCGGGACACGGAGCTCCTCGAGGACCTGGAGTACACCGATATGGGCCGAGCCCTTGGCGCCACCGCCGGCCAGCACGAGACCGATCCGGGGGCGTGAGCCGTCATCCGCGGCAGCTCCAAATGCTGCCACCAAACACAGTGTCGCGAAGGCGCGTCTCATGATCTCTCCTGTCCAACTGCAGCGTCCCAGGCTGGACCTGCCCCACTGCATTATCGCAGCGAATAGGGGATGCGGAGATCAGAAAACGCGCGGGCACCCGCCCGGAGTTGCTTCAGCAAACGGCCGCGGGCATCCCGTTCAAGCGGGCCTCGCGCCGAATCGAGCTCACCGGCCAGTCTCTGGACACCGAACAGCTCGGCTTTCAGGTCGGCTGCCTCACACCGATCGACGTCCTCGGCCCCTATGGCCGAATACTTGCGAGGGCTCTGACCCTTCACCAATACCTGCAGCAGGGAATCGGACTCTACCGCTCAATTGTGACAGGACAGACGGTTTGGTTATCGGCGAATGGCAACCGCGTCCGGGTCAACCTGATGGCACCTTGGACGCTCAGCCCTGGCGATTGTCAGGCACGTTTGAACTTCCTGGCTATCACCATCGCCAACATTAGACGCTTCACAGGTCCGCTCTGGAGCCCAAGCGAGCTCTGCTTCGGCTTCAACCCCCGCGAACCGCTCCCCATGGACGTCTTCGGCGACTCGCTCCTGGTCTATCGGCCGGGACGAACCTACTTCGAATTCCCGCGCACACTGCTTCATCTAAGAGCTCGAAACAGTAAAATGCGGCCGCCCCCAGGGCCTGCTGACCTGCCCGAGCCCTTGCCGAGCGATCTCGCGGGCCTGGTGGAGCTGCAGATCGCGTCTTTGCTCAGCGGGCGTGCACCACCCGTGGACCTCATCGCCGAGTCGCTCGGGACGAGCCGGCGCAGCCTGCAGCGGGGCCTCGCCCAGCAGGGCATCAGCTACACCGATCTGCTGACCAAGGTCAGGCTGCGCCGGGCAGCAGAGTGGCTGGAGCGCAGCGAAAAGCCAGATAGAAGATCAGATATGCCGACTGCTTGATCGGCCAGCTGCGCAGCCCGGGGATGCCCAGCAGGTCCGCGTAGCGCCGAGAGCCGATGGCCGGATGCGTCGCGAGGGGGCGCAGTGCGTCTTTGAGCTGCTCGGCAAACTCCATGGCCAAGCGCGGTCCGCCTTTGGCACGCAAGTACGCAAGGATTGCGTCGATAACTTGGCAATCCTTGCCAAGGCTAGCACGGATCGTCGCTCGCCGCGCCTTCCGGACCGTCCATGGATTGATCTTCGGGCGCCCAACGCCGGTCCCTTGCGCGCCAAGCGGTGGAGTTTGGGGAGCAAAGCCCCGGGCACGAACTAAGGCGATTGCCGGAAAAGCTCGTACCGAATTGCGCAGGATTGTCGTTTGCCTTCGAGGAGCGTCGCCGGGAGCATAGCCGGGCTATGTGACCGGCGGCGCGACGAAGAAGGCGAGCGAAAAGACCAGCAAGGCGGTATGAGCTTTGACAGAAATCGCCTAATGCCCCCTGCGATGGGCAGCATCGTTGCTCTCGTCTCCATGGTCCCGCCCTGCGCGGGATACCTGGGTCTAAGGCTTCGGCCGGTCGGGTGAACCCGACATTTGCCCACGATTGCCGGATGTAGTAACGTAGCTACAATGGACCCTGCCTCAGAGGTGAGCCCGTGACCCGCATCACCAGCCGCGAATTCAATCAAAGAACCAGCGAGGCAAAGCGGGCGGCCGACCGTGGTCCTGTGTTCATCACGGTCCGAGGACGCGCCAGCTATGTCCTGCTGTCTATCGAGGACTATGACAGGCTTGCCCGAACAGACCGCAACATCGCCGATCTGCTGTCCATGCCCGGCGTAGAGGAGATCGATTTCGAGCCGCCGCGGCTGCTTGATCGCCCTGAAACGCCCGACCTGGACTGATGTTCCTGCTCGATACCAACGTCGTCTCCGAGTTGCGCAAGGTCCGCTCCGGCAAGGCCGATGCGAACGTAGCGCAATGGGCCGAGCAGACCCGGGCGAACGCACTGTTTCTGTCAGTCATTTGCTTGCAGGAGCTGGAGATCGGCGTCCTGCTGATCGAGCGCAGAGACGTAACCCAGGGGAGGCTGCTGCGGGCTTGGCTCGACACGCATGTCCTCCCGGCGTTCGCCGGCCGAATCCTCCCCATCGACCTGGCCGTTGCCCGGAGCAGTGCCAAGCTCCACATTCCGGACCCGCGACCGGTGCGCAACGCCCTGATCGCCGCCACCGCGCTGGTTCACGGCATGACGGTCGTCACCCGAAACGTCATCAACTTCGCGCCGACCGGCGTGCCAATCCTCGATCCTTGGTCGACGAGGGCATAGGGCGGATACCGGTTCGGTTTCGTCCAGCCGCTCCAGACAGGCGCCGGATCGCCCTGTCGCGCGCTCGAAGAGTTGCGGTCGAGGAGCGGCTCCGGGCAGCTGTGTGCGCTCGCAGCCAAGCCAGTCGAGCGCCTCCCCTACCTCATGCGCACCTGTTCGGTGATGGTGGCGACGGCCTCCGGCGTCAGGTCAGCGGCGGCGCGAAAGCGTACGGATTGCAGGCCGTCATCGGCCTCCTCGACCGGCTCGATCACGCCGTCGATGACGCAGCAATGACCAATCCGCCGGGAGCCGATTTGGGCGTCCGATAGGGCGTGCGAGGCGCGCGAACCCGGATGGTCTCGTCATAGTCAACATGGCGGTTGAGGGAGGCTTTGAGGCGGGTGTTGTCTCCGTACCCCGTGCAACCGAGCCCGTCCCAGACCCGGGTGGGGCAAAAGGCTTGGCGGCGCGCAATATCAGGGCATCGCCGTGATCCGCGATGATGAGTTCGGGGCCGGGCCCACAGTGGTGGCGCGCCCGCAGCTCACTCCGGATCACGATCTGGCCCTTCGTCGACAACCGCGCAGTATCCCTTTTCCAGGTCCTTGGTAAGACGTGGAAAGACCATGCTAGAACCAGCCATCACAACCCCCCGTCACGCCGCGATCTGGGTCATTGCGCTTGGCGGTCCCCGTTGCACGGGGAGATGCTCGACGCCCAGACCGGTGGGGCATGGTGATCCAGGCCAGGCATTCTTGGCCCTCGAGCACCTCCAGTGTTTGTGCGGGTTAGGGCGTCCAGCGAGTGGGGGCATTGACCCGGCCGCAAGCCGCAGGTACCGTCGACAAGGACTTTCCTTACCGGAGCGATGTCGTGATTACGAGCAAACTAACGAGCAAGGCGCAGACGACCATTCCGCAGGCCGTCCGCGCCGCGTTGAATCTGCACGAGGGCGACGAGCTGGAATACCGGCTGGAAGCGGGTCGGGTGATCCTGACCAAGCGGGCCAATGAAACCATGGACGACCCCTTCCGCACCTTCGACGAATGGCACTCGAACGCAGACGCAGAGGCTTACGCAGAGCTTTGAGCCGATGCCGACGTTCATCCAGGGTGATGTCGTCAAGGTGCCGTTCCCGTACACCAGCCGCCCGACACGTCAATCGCGCCCGGCACTCGTCATTTCCGCGGGCGCTGTCACAGATGGCAATGCCACCGGCTTCCACCTCATCTGGGTGCTGATGATCACCAGCGCGCAGAACCGCGGCTGGCCCGGTGATGTCGTGCTCGACGATCTGTCCGGCACCGGGCTGCCCGCCCCGTCCGTGATCCGCACCGCCAAGATCGCCACCATCGAGACCAGGGACGCGACCCGGCTCGGGTGCATCGGCGACGCCGTGCGCGCCGAGGTCCTCGGGCGACTCCGCGACCACCTCGGCATCGGTCCAGCTCCGTGATGGCGCACGCCTGAAGCGGCGGCACAGGTACGCTCAAGCGCCAGCGGCTCGGGATCGCCTGTATCCGACCTGGGTCCGGCGCCGACGTCCCTCGAGGAGGAAGGGGTCGCCTGGCGGGCGCCGATCTACTATGGCAAACCGCACACCGCGCGGCTAACGAAGGCACTACGTGTTGGTGCTGAGCAACACATCGAGAAATACGAAGCTTTGGAAGACTTTGTCGAAGTACTTGACGCCTCACCGGGCGACGCCGATCGATATGATCGGGACTAGCCCACCTTTCAGAGACGCGACCGGGACCGCCGTTCAACGGCAGCCCAGCATGGGCTGGTCTTCCGGGGACTGCGGCCCGCCACCTTGCCTTGTTCCGATCGTGCCTGCGTCCACCTTGGAGCCCAACTATGTCGCCTTCTGATCTACCGCCACCGCACCCGAACTGGTCTGCGTCGATGACGCCTCAGGCGCGCCGGCTGCTTGATCTGCCCCTGCCGCCCGAGACGCGATCACTGCTCTCGGCCGCTCCGAGCGTCACCCTGGCCGGGTCGCACGAGGACCTCATTGCCCTCGCCGTGCGTGATGCGCGCGACGACGGAATCCATGAGGTCGACTACGAGGTACCGGGGATTGGCCGCGTCGTCGAGGCCAATGTGTGCCAAACCCGCAATGGCATCTCGGCGAACTACATCGAGCCCTATATGCGTCGGCGCGACCCCGATTGCATGGTGATCGGCGATGATCGCCCGACCGACAAGACCACCTATGTCGAGCGCTTTGGGGCAGCTTTCGATCCGGTGCGCGAGGAGACCTTCGAGTGGCTGAAGACCCAGCGGCTCGCGGTCTTCGCCTTCTATGCCGGCTTGCCGAGCCCGGCGACCCAGGCGCTGGTGATTGCCCCGGACAATGCCGGTTTCTTCGCGCTCGGACTCGCGTTGCTGCAAGGCATCGTGCCGGTCGAGGACCTACCGGACGACTTCCAGCCTAAGGCCGTCATCTATGTCGCACCGCCGTTTCGGCACACCCATTTCGAAGGCCGTCAGGTCGTGGTCCACAACCGTCGCGACAGTCTGCACGAGGTCTTCAGCTACAACCTCTACCCCGGCCCGAGCGCCAAGAAGGGCGTCTATGGCGTGCTGCTCAACATCGGCGAGGAAGAGCGTTGGGTCACCATGCACTGCGCGACGGTGCAGGTGGTCACGCCCTACGAGAACAAGGTGGTGATCTCGCACGAGGGCGCCAGCGGCGGCGGCAAGAGCGAGATGCTCGAGTACGCGCATCGCCGCCCCGATGGCACCCTATTGATCGGCCGTAACCTCGAGACCGGTGAGAAGCGCAAATTCACCCTGCCCAAGGGCTGCGACCTGCGTCCGGTGACCGACGACATGGCCCTCTGTCATCCGTCGCTTGAGAAGGGCAACGGCAAGCTCACGCTGATCGATGCCGAAGAGGCCTGGTTCGTGCGCTGTAACCATATCGACCGCTACGGCACCGATCCCCATCTCGAAGCGCTGACGGTCCACCCGCCCGAGCCGCTGCTGTTCCTCAACATCGAGGGCCGCCCCGGCGCGACGACGCTGCTCTGGGAGCACATCGAGGATGCCCCGGGGGAGCCCTGCCCGAACCCGCGCGTGGTCATCCCGCGCAAGATCATCCCCGACGTGGTGCGCGGGGCCGTCGATGTGGACGTCCGCAGCATGGGCGTGCGCACCCCACCCTGCTCCGCCGAGCGGCCCACCTACGGCATCGTTGGCCTGTTCCATCTGCTGCCGCCGGCGCTGGCCTGGCTCTGGCGGCTGGTGGCCCCTCGCGGCCACGCCAACCCCAGCATCGTCGAGACCGCCGGCATGACCTCCGAAGGCGTCGGCTCCTACTGGCCCTTCGCAACCGGCCGCATGGTCGATCACGCCAACCTGCTGCTGAACCAGATCATCGAGACGCCCGAGGTCCGCTACGTGCTGATCCCGAACCAGCACATCGGCGTCTGGGAGGTCGGGTTCATGCCGCAGTGGATCGCCCGCGAGTATTTCGCGCGTCGCGGCGGCGCCCGTTTTGCCGCCAACCGGATGCGCCCGTCGCGCTGTCCGCTGCTGGGCTACAACCCCGGCAGCATCATGATGGAGGGCAGCACGATCGGGAACTGGTTCTTCGAGGTCGAGCACCAGCCCGAGGTCGGCCCGCAAGCCTATGACCAGGGCGCCGCGATCCTGACCGAGTTCTTTCACCGCGAGCTCAAGGCCTTCCTCGGGCCGGACCTGCTGCCGACCGGGCAGCGGATCATCGAGTGCTGCCTCGAAGGCGGCAGCCTCGAGGACTACCAGCGGTTGCTCGATCTGCCCTTCCTGGAGCCGGACGAGACCTGAGGGGCGTCTGGTTGGAGCAGTTCGATTTCAGGCTGAACCGGCACCAGCCCCGCACCTTCGATAACGCACCCGAGACCCTGAGGCGACGTGTCCTTGGGGTCGATTATCTGCATCTGCGCGGCAAGCAGTCGGGCGACCTCTATGTGACCCGCCATGGATGGCCGGTGCTGGAG
This sequence comes from Halochromatium glycolicum, assembly GCF_016584085.1. GTDB lineage: Bacteria > Pseudomonadota > Gammaproteobacteria > Chromatiales > Chromatiaceae > Lamprobacter > Lamprobacter glycolicus. Next base: position 43,437 of record NZ_NRSJ01000029.1, read on the forward strand.
TCGATCGTCCCGTCCCAATGGTTCGTCGGCGACCGGCTGCGCAAGGTCGGCCGCCAGCTTGCCGGGGCGACCGGTGCGGTCTATCGGGTGCCGGTCCCGCACAAGGCACGCTCCTGTTTCGCCTTGGTGGTCAAGTTCAGTCGCTTCGCTCAGGAGGCACTGGTCTCGATCGAGCCGGACGAGCCGCTGGATTGGGCCGAGCGCGATCGGATGGCCGTGAGCGAGTTCCTCTCCCCGTTCGAGGAGATCGCGAACCTGGAGCACTTGCGCGCCGCTGCCGGCGTGCAGATCCCGACCAAGGCGCCGCTCGCGATCTACTCCCCCGCCACCCGCTATCTCGACTGGCAGCTCGGCCGCATCGATCACCGTCGCTGGTGGTACGATCGCGTCCTCGCCGAGGATCAGGCCGAGCAGCCCGAGGACGCACGCGTGGCCTACGACTGGGAACGGCTCTACGTGCTGCTCTATCGCTGGATCGACGGTATCGATGCCGAGACCGCCTGTCAGCAGGGCTATCTGACGCGTTCCGAGCTGCGAGCGCTCTACCAGGAAGCACGGGACGCGATGCGTGAGCGCGGCTGGGACGTGCTCGATCATAAGGCGCGGCATGTCATCGTGCGCCCGGATGCGGAACCGGGCCGGCTGGTCCGTCGCCGCGGCCGGACGCTCTGGGCACTGGTCGATTACGAACTGCTCGTGCCTTATCCCGCACCCGGCGCGCAGACCCTGCAATCGCAGCAGAGCCAATGCGCCTCGGACCAATCACGACAGGGGGACACCGCATGACAACAAGACCGGGCGACAACCGTTGGGTGGTCGTCGCCGGCGCGCTGATCATTCAGATGAGCCTGGGCGCCGTCTACATCTGGAGCGTGTTTCAGACGCCGCTGCTGGCCCAGTTCCCAGGCTGGTCCGAGACCCAGGTGACGCTGCCGGCCCAGCTCGTCATCGCCGTGTTCGCGGTCGCCGTGATCCTCGGCGGGCGCCTCCAGGATCGGCTCGGGCCACGCCTCGTCGGCACCGTCGGCGGGCTGATCCTCGGGCTCGGGCTCATACTTGCCGGGCTGACCAACGATTTCGCTGAGGGTCCGGCACTGGCTTGGCTGGTCGGCACCTATGCGGTGCTCGGCGGCCTCGGCATCGGCATGGCTTATGTGTGCCCGGTCGCGACCTGCGTGAAATGGTTCCCGGACAAGCGCGGGCTCATCACCGGCCTGGCGGTCGCCGGCTTCGGCGCCGGCGCCTTCTTCTTCGCGCCCTTGGCGCGGGCGCTGATCGGCGGCGGCGACTACGAGCTGTTCGGGATCGCCCTCTTCCCGCTGCCCCAGGCCGGCGTCTTCGACACCTTCATGGTGCTTGGCGTCATCTTCCTGACCGCCGTTGTGCTGGGCGCTCAGCTCCTGCGCAATCCGCCGGCGGGCTATTGTCCGGAGGGCTGGACGCCGCCGGCAGCCACCAGCCCGACCCCGTCCCAGACCGATTTCTCGCCCGGCGAAATGCTGCGCACCCCGACATTCTGGCTGCTGTGGGTGACCTATCTCGCTGGCAGCACGGCCGGGCTCATGGTGATCATGAAGGCGGCCCCGATCTGGGAGGCCTTCAGCCTCTCGGCCGTCGCCGAGGTGCCGGTCTCCTACGAGCGCTTCGCCACCATCGCCTCCGCCGCCGCGATGGCGGTGGCAGTGCTCGCCCTGTTCAACGCGGCCGGGCGCATCCTCTGGGGACGGGTGTCTGACACCATCGGTCGCAAGCAGACCTTGATCCTGATGTTCGTGCTCTGCGCGCTGGTCCTGTTCGCACTCGATTGGATGCGCCTCTACCCGTTGTATCTGCTCGGGGTCTCGCTGGTCGCGCTCTGCTTCGGCGGGTATCTGGCGCTCTACCCGGCGATCACGGCCGACTACTACGGCACCCGCCACATCGGTGTGAACTACGGCCTGCTGTTCACCGCCTACGGCAGCGGCGGCCTGCTCGGTCCGTTCCTGGCCGCGGTGCTGCTGGAGACCGCCGGGGGCGTCGAGTATCAAGCGCTGGATGCGGGCGGGGTGCTCACCACCCGCGTCTTTCAGCTCGGGGAGTACGATGCCGCCTTCCTCGCTGCCGGGCTCCTCTGCCTCGGCGCCGCGGTGCTGACGCTAGCATTGCGGGCACCCGCACGCGGCGACTCGCGTCTGGGCACCGCGGAAGCGACTGCAACGAGCGGAGCACCCCCCGGCGTCCCTGCCTATGAGCAGTCCTGATGGTGGCTTGCATTATGATTCTAAGAAGCCCTAACAAAATGCCCTCTACGGCCTAGCAAATCAGCAGCTTGTGCAGGCTAGCCGGGCATCTTGGTCGGGCCTCTAAGCGCTAGCCCCTTCGACCAGTTCGAGACAGAACGGCGCCTGCCCATCGAGCGCATGCTGGCCAATGATCGCGGCGGCCGCGCTCCAGCCCTGATGGCGTGTGCCGCCGGGTGTCAGGTCGCGGCCGTGGATGTACTCAGCGAAGCCCCAGGGCTCTCCGTCCATCGGCAGCGCATTGGCGCAGTTGATGCCATCGAGAAACCGTCGCGCCTCGTGCTGCAGACCGCGCCGCGCCAGGTCGCAGACGTAGAAGGCCGTCACCATCGGCCAGAGCCCGCCGTTGTGGTACTCGTAAGGCGCGTTCTTGAAGCTGTACGAGAACATCATCTGCAGGTCCTCCCAGTCGTCGTCGACGGGACGGATGACCGGATGGAATGCCGGCAGCAAGGCTGCCCCGCTGCCGCGCCAGCCCTGGTCGCCTTTCTGGTCGCGGTTTTGATCTCTGTGCTGGTCCTTGCGGTCCTTTTTCTGGTCGCTGTCCTGGTCAATCTTCTGGTCAATCTTCTGGTCGATCTCCTGCTTCTGGTCGATCTCCTGGGCAATATCATCGGCGATGTATTCATCCACCCGCCGCCGCTGGGTGTCGTCGGCGACGTCGAGCAACGACGCCAGCACATTGGCCAACGAGTCGAAACGGTAGCTATAACCGGCCGGCGAGAACGACGCCATCCAATGGCGGTCGCGGCAATGGGTCGCGGCCTTGAGCCCCTTGCGGTAGAGGACCTCATGATAGAGGTCGTCCGGCAGACTGCCGTCGTCGTCCGCCGCGAACCAATAGTTGCTGCGAATCAGGTGCCGCAGCCGGCTGATCCGGTCCACCAGCGCGTGGTCGGCTGAACCGTGCACCGACTCATGGACCCTGGCCAATGTCTGCTGTGCCTGGAGATAGAGCAGTTGGTCGTAAAGCACATAGCCATTATGCAGATACTCATCCGCCCAGTCCCCGGTGAGCGGGACATAGAGCAACCCACGGTTGTTGAATTCCCAGGCGCCGAGCAGGAACCGGACCTTCTCAATCACGGGCACCAAGCGATTCAGGAAGCCCTCATCGCCGGTCGCACGCCAATACTCGCCGCAGCCGATCAGGAACCAGAGATTGGCGTCGATCCGCCCGGCCGTGCCGCCATAGCTGACGCGCCGGGCGACAGGGTCGACGTTGCTTGGGATCTCACCGTGCGGACCCTGGTGGTCGGCCAGCGTCACGAAGGTCTTGCGCGCGGTCTCGCGCAGCTGCGAGTCGCCGCTGAGCAGCGCCGCCAATGCGAGGATGGCGCCGTCCCGCGCCCAGATCCGGCGATAATTGTGGCGCTCGGTCGAGGACGCGACGAACCCGTGCGAGCTCCTGCAGGCATGCAGCAGCTGCAGTGAGCGCTGGTAGGCGTCGGTCGATCGTTCGTCGATCGGCGGCGGTGGCTGATGCTTGATCAATCCTTACGCTTCTCGATCGGGCCGCAGGCGATGCGTGGCCCGGCGGCGCCCGAGGGCTGGGACTGATAATCATCGGCGCCCTCATGGATCACCAGCGCGGCACCATCGCTGTCGAAGAGCTGCGCGTCCATGTCCGAGACACGGGTCATGACTTCGAGCTCGAGCCGCCCCGTTTGCGGAACGTGGATGTTGGGCATGTCGCCCAGGTGCGGGCCGTCTTCGCGCAGATAGCCGTGGGCGTTGGCGTCCTCAGCGGTGAGATGACCGCCGGCGGAGTCGAACGGCGGCTCGCAGGCGCCGGTCTCGTGGATATGGAAGGCGTGGACGCCGGCCGGCAGCCCGCCGAACCGTCCGTGCAACAGCACGCCGTTCGGGGTCTCGCTCAGGAGCACGGCGCCGACGGTGTTGCCGGCGCGGTCCTGCATCATGCTTTCACCGACGTTCGGCTCAGCAGCGAGCGGTAGGCTCAGTACGCCCCCGATCAAGGCCATCGGCAGCGCGAGCGAGGTCTTGCTGAGAAGGCGGACAGGGGCGGAATCAGTGCGGGGCATCGGAAGGTCTCCGTGTCGGTTGAGTTCAGGATCGGTTCGTATATTGAGAGCGGCTCATCGGCACCGGCGGCCCACTCGAGCAAGCGCCGGCCGATCAGCGGCCGATCAGCCGCGTTAGCCAAAGCAATCCCGATGCCCGCCTTGTCGACCCCCGCCTTCTCGATGCCGGTCTTGTCAATACCCGCCTTATCAATGCCGGTCTTCCAACAGCCTGTCGCTGCCCGCAAGGATCGCGGGGTAGGAGCCCGCTTGCGGGGGATCTTCGCCGCCGCAAGCGCGGCCTGGTCGCCCGCAAGCGGGCTCCTACAGCGTTGAGCGCCCAGGTGGCAGCATCAGGTGGCAAGATCAGGTGGCAGGAAAAGGTGGCAGGAAAAGGTGGCAGGAAAAGGGTCTCGGTATTGCTGACGCGATGCACGAGCTGCTCGGCTCCCTGACTGGTCTGCCTCCTACACCGATTGCTTATATCCACCATCAGCGGGGGATTTTGACCCAAGGGGAGCTGGCCGGGAATCACGCCATCCCCGGACCACCCTGATCGTCACGCCCCACCTGCTCGGCCCCTATCGGCCCCTGTCGGCCCCTGTCGGCCCGCCGACAGTCAACTCTAGACAGCCCAATTCGGCGGCCCAACCTCCTGGCAGCCCAACCTCCTGCCGGCCCGACCTCCTGCTAGCCCGGCCTCCTGCCAGCCTGAACGCTTGCCAGCCCGACCTCCTGCCAGCCTGACCGCTTGCCCGCACTGGCCCGCTTATTGCTCGAGCTGACATCAGGTAATTGCGAGTAACTGAGGTTCCGCCAACCGGAGGTTGTTCAAGATGCAAGGCTTCACGCCGATCCTGTCGACGCTCGGGGGAGTGCTCATCGGCTTCGCGGCGATCGCACTGCTGTACTTTAACGGCCGCATCGCCGGCATCAGCGGCATCATGGGCGGCGTGCTCCGACCGCAGAAGGGCGACACCCTCTGGCGCGCGGTCTTCCTGGCCGGACTCATGACCGGGGCCTTACTGATCCTGCTGCGACATCCGGCGGCGATGGATCTGCGCTTCGATGTCTCCGATTCCACCATCATCCTCGGTGGCTTCCTGGTCGGCATCGGCACCCGCATCGGCACTGGCTGCACCAGCGGCCATGGGGTCTGCGGTGTCGGTCGGCTAGCGCCGCGATCGCTGGTCGCGAGCGCGGTCTTCGTCGGCTTCGGGATCGCAACCGCCACGCTGGTCCGCCATGTCTGGGAGGGGTTCTGATGCTCGGCTATCTCGTCGTCTTCCTCTCCGGCACCCTGTTCGCACTCGGGCTCGGGATATCGGGCCTGACATTGCCGCAAAAGGTCATCGGATTCCTCGACCTCGGCGGCGACTGGGACCCGAGCCTCGCCCTCGTGATGATCGGCTCGGCCGGCGTCTACCTGCTGTTCTACCGCTGGATCAAGCAGCGCTCGAGCCCGCTGTTCGATACCGAGTTCCATATCCCGACCCGCACCGACATCGATCAGCGGCTCCTGCTCGGGGCCGGCCTCTTCGGCATCGGTTGGGGCTTGGTCGGACTCTGCCCCGGTCCCGCCATGACGGCGCTGGTGAGCGGTCATCCCGAGGCGCTGATCTTCTTCACCGCGATGGTGACCGGGATGTATGCCCACCGCACGGTCGACCTACTCGCCGAGATCCAAACCCCGACTGGGACCACGAGCGATGGATGACGCCCGCCAGCGGTCGCCAAGCGGCGCCACGCCCAACGGACACCCATCCGACGCCGGCCATCAGGTGCGGATGCTGCAGCTCGGCCCGATGCAGAACCTGGTCTATCTCATTGGCGATCGCGCCAGCAGCCGCGCCGCGGTGGTCGATCCGGCCTGGGACGCGACGGCGATCCTGCACAGGCTCGCCGAGGCGGAGCTGCATCTGACCGATGTTCTCATCACCCATGGCCACGACGACCATGTCAACGCCCTCGCGGCACTGCTCGGCCGCACCGCACTGCCCGGCCACCGACCCGTGATCCATGTACTGGCCGAGGAGGCCGACTTCTGGCGGCGCGCCGTATCGAGCGCGATCAGCGCCCCGGTCCCGGAAGATCGCCAAAGCGAGATCTGGGCGTCCCCGCCGCCGCCGCAGCTACACCGGCATCATGACGGCGACCGCATCAGGCTCGGCGCCACCGAGATCACCTGTCTCGCCACCCCCGGCCATTCGCCAGGCGGGGCCTGCTACCGGCTGCCCGGCCAGCTGATCACCGGCGACACGCTGTTCGTCTACGGCTGCGGCCGCTGCGACCTGCCCGGAGGCGATCCGGAACGCATGTTCCAGTCCTTGCAGCGGCTGAAGGCGGAGATCCCGGACCAGACCGCGCTGTTGCCCGGCCATCACTACGCGGCCTCGGCGAGCTCGACCATGGGCGAGCAGCGCCGGGCCAATCCGTTCCTGCACTTCGACGATGCCGAGGCCTTCTGTGCGTTCCGCGCCGAGCACAACAACCATCGGCATCCGCCCTACAAGCCGGTGCCGCGCGGCTGGAGCGCCTGGTGAGCGGGGTGCGTTCAGACGCCACCTATCGGTTCAAGATCCCCCGCTCTCGCGCACCTGGATGACGGGGCGCTGGCCGGACTCGCACTCGTGACGCTCGCGGTGATCGCGCTTATCATCCCTCTGATATGGTCGCTGGAAGGTGGATGATGCGTAAGCAGAACCTGTTCGTAATCGGCCTTGACGACTTCAGGCTGCAGCAGCTCCGGCGGCTACCGCAAGCGGAGCACTGCGCCTTCCATCCGCTGCTCGAGGTCGAGGCGATCCGCGACGTCGCCCACTGCGACCTGCGCGCGCTGCTCCACGACGCCGCCAACACCCTCGCCGGCTTCCAGGGCAGCGTCGACGGCATCGCCGGTGACTGGGGCTTCCCGGCCAGCGTGCTGGTGCCGATCCTGGCGGCCCGCTTCGGCCTGCCCTCAGCGTCGCTGGAGGCGGTGCTCAAGTGCGAGCACAGCTATTGGAGCCGCTGCGAGCAGGCCGCGGTGGTGCCCGACCAGGTCCCGCGCTTCCAGGCGTTCGACCCGTTCGATGACCAGGTCGCCGAGCAGCTCGGGCTGGAGCCGCCGTATTGGATCCAGTCGTTCGAATCATTCCGCTCCGACCGGATCTTTCCAGTCCATCAGCCACAGGACCTGCGCTCGGCGCTCGCCCAGATCCGGGAGGAGGAATCGGTCCTGAGCACATCCTTCCGCTGGCTGCTCCAGAACTTCGAGGTCCCAGCCGCGATCGCGCAGATGAAGGAGAGCTGCGTAGCCGAGGCGATGGTCGGCGGCACACGCTGCACCCTCGAAGGCTATGTGTACGACGGCAAGGTGCAGGGCCAGATCCTGAGCGCGCTCGCGTTGGGCGGGCCGGATTCGTCCTTTGTATGCCGCGACGACCAGGCCGGCTCGCTGCAACCGCAGGTCGAGCCTCAGGTCCTCGCGATCGCGCGCGTGCTGCTGAAGCGGATCGGCCTCGACCAGTCGTTGTTTAAGCTGGAGTTCTTCTACAACCAGCGCAGCGGACAGATCTGGCTACTCGAGATCGCCCCCCGCCTCTCGCAGGGCCGTGCCGAGCGCTTCGAGCAGGCGTTCGGCCTCTCGCCGCTCGGCGTCATGGTCGACCTCGCCCTCGGCCGCGAGCCGGCGGCGCGGACACCGCATGGCAAGCCGCCGTCCCCCGCGCTCCGGCCGGCTGCCGATGACGAGCGCGCCGACGAGTCTTCGCTCGTATCACAGACCGAGATCAGCACGCTCGCGGGCTCCGGCCGGCCCGTGCGCGCCGACCTGGAGGTGGCCGGCAGCCGCATCCTGGTGGTCGACGATCAGGAGCACAATCGCACCACCCTCGAGACCATGCTGCGCGATGCCGGGTTTCAGGTCGATCTCGCGGGTGACAGCGACGAGCTGTTCGCGCGGCTGCGCCATGCCAAGCCCGATCTGGTCCTGCTCGATATCCGGCTGCCCGGGGACGATGGCTTCCAGATCTGCGAGCGCCTGCAAGCGGCCCCCGAGCAGGCCGAGATCCCGGTCATCTTCGTTACCGCGATGCACAAGGACGCCGCGAGCATCGCCCGGGCCTTCGCCGCCGGCGGGGTCGACTTCATCACCCGCCCGTTCTTCCCGGAGGAACTGACCGCGCGGGTCCAAACCCACCTGCGCCTGAAGCGCTACCGCGAGCACCTCGAGGCACTGACCCGGGTCGACCCCTTGACCGGCCTGCTGAACCGTCGCGCGATGTGCGAACACCTCGAAGCGGAGAAGCGCCGTGCGCAGCGCACCGGCCTGATTTACGCGCTGGTGATAGCCGATATCGACCACTTCAAGCCGGTCAACGACAACCACGGCCATCGCTGCGGCGATCTCGTGCTCACCGGTCTCGCGCAGCTCCTGGGCGAGCGGGTCCGGCGCAGCGAGCGCGTCGGCCGCTGGGGCGGCGAGGAGTTCCTGCTGCTGCTGCCGGACACCGACGCCGCAGGCGCCGCGGTGCTGGCCGAAGACCTGCGCCAGGTGGTGGCCGCAACGCCTTTCTCATGCGGTGAGCGGACACTGCAGATCACCCTGAGCTTCGGCGTCATGGCCGACAGCGGGGAGCGTCCGCTCGACGCCTGCCTCAGCAAGGCCGACGCCGCCCTTTATGCAGCGAAGAACGCGGGCCGCAACTGCTGTATCACCCATGCCGATGCGGCCCGTTGCTAGGCGCTGCGACCGCTTTGTCGCTTGCTGAGCAAGCAGGTTACTGGCGCTTGAGCCGCGCCGCTATCCCCTTCAGCGGGATGAACAAGGCCCGCCCCGCCCCTTCCAGATCGAGACGGGAGAACCCATGATGCTCATAGAAGGCGACGGCCTGGTCGTCTTTGGCATCGACGACCAGAGCGAATGCGGCGATGTCCGACTCGATCACCCTGCGGGCGGCATCCACCAGCATTGCAGAGCCGAGCCCCTGGCCTCGACATTCCTGATCAACCGCCAGGCGGCCGACCCGCACGGCGGGGATGGCGGGATAAGGCGGAAGCTTGCGTGTTGTCTCGGCAGGAAGGTCCGGTAAGGCGATATGACAGGCCGAGAGCGTGTAGAAACCGCAGATACGCTCGGAGTCGCTGCAGAGCGCGACGTAGCATGCCGTTAGGCGGCGGCGGATGTCCTGGGTGACCTGGCGGTGAAAATAACGGTCGAGCGCCTCGACCCCGCAGCAGAACGGATCGCGAGCCCTGTTCCCCAGTGGCTCAGTACGGAAGGACACGGCATTCAAGCCGGCCCCGCCGTGCGTTTGTAGCGATCAATCGCCCGCTCCATGGCGGACGCGAGAGGCGGCGGATCGATCAGCGCCTGCGCAAAGCGCAACTGGTCCTCATAGGACAAGGTGATCACGTCGGCTTGAACAACCGTCTTTTCCGCGGCTTGACGCGCTGCGGTGACCACGAAATCCGACAACGACCGTCCCTCGATCTCCGCCGCCCGCTTCAAAAGGGCGTGAACGTCAGGACTGACTCGCGCCTCCAATCTTGCCTGTTTGCCCATCGTCGAACCTTGCTCGAAACGCCGACTCTTCGCCAAAATGTACGGTATTATTCCGTACATCACAAGAAATGACCGCATCGAAGCATCGCAGACCGCCCCCTCTGGACGAGCTGACCCGGTTCAACGAGGCCGTCGACGAGTCCCTGCATTGCGACTCTTCCGGTCTCCCGATCGAACTGCAGGCGCAGGCCGAGGACGAGCAGGTCGTCGTCAGGGTCTACAACCAGGGGCCAGCCATCCCGCACGAGGCCCAGCGCCACCGGTTCGACCCGCCCACCCGCGTCGCGGTCACCCAGGACAAGCGCAACGCCACCGGCCTCGGCTTGGGTCTCTATATCGCCGGGCAGATCGCTGAGGCCCACGGTGGCACCATCGAGTTGACCGCCTCCCCCGACGAGCAGGGCACGACCTTCACCGTCACCCTGCCGAGCGAAAGCACCCCGGAGGCGGAGACCACGGGTCTGGTCTGAGACGGCGGCATCCGCCGGACCGCCTCGGCCGGCTGGCGCTAGTCGGCGGCGTCCTCCCCGCCCTGTGCGCCGGGCTGCCGCCGTTTGTCCAGCACCGCGAGCAGGTCCTTGATGCGCGCCGGCTTCGGCAGATGATGATCGAAGCCGGCGGCGTAGGCTTGCTCGCGGTCGCTCGCCTGGCCATAGCCGGTGACCGCGATCAGCACCGCCTCGGCGGTCTGCGGCTGCTCACGCAGCGCCCGCGCGACCTCATGACCGTCCATGTCCGGTAGGCCGATGTCGAGCACCACCGTATCCGGTTCGAAGCGCGCGGCCACCGCCAGCGCCTCGCGGCCGCTGTGCGCCTGCTCGACCGCATGGCCCGCGCCCGTCAGGGCCATCGTCATGCTGGTTACGATATCCGGGTTGTCATCGACCACCAGGATGCGCCGCGCGCCGCCGGTGCTGTCGCCGCTCCTCGCCTCAACTGGGCCGCTCGCAGCGTGCACCGCACCGCCGGTGCCCGAAGCCCCACCCTCCGTCTCAGCGCGCTCGGCGGCCGCCGACCCGGGATTGGACTCAAGCCCGGGCTCGGCTTCGGCTTCGGCTTCGGCTTCGGATTGGGACGCAGCCTCATCACGGGCATCGGCGCGCGCCTCGGCCAGCGCGGCGGCGGCCTCGGCCGAGCGCGGCAGGCACAGGATCAACTCGCTGCCTGTGCCGGGGCCGTCGCTGCGGGCCTCGGCGCGGCCCCCGTGCAGCTCCATGATCCGGCGCACCAGGGTCAGGCCCAGGCCGAGGCCGCTCTTGCCCTGGCCGGGAAGCTGCGGTCCCTGAGTGAAGAGATCGAAGATGCGATCGATCAGCTCGGGCGCCAGACCGATACCGGAGTCGCCCACCCGCACCTCGGCCTGGCCGTCGATCAGACGGGTCCGCACCTGGATCGCGCCGCCGTGCGGGGTGTACTTGATGGCGTTATGCAATAGGTTGGTGACGGCCTGGATCAGGCGCACCTGGTCGCCCTGCACCGGCAGCGCGACCTCGGCCTGCTCCACGCTCAGCACCTGACCGGCGGCCGCGATCGCCGCGCGCAGATTGTCGGTCGCAGCGGCCACCGGGTCGCGCAGGTCGAGCGGCGCGCTGCAGGCTGATGCGGCCCGATTTGATTCGCCCCATATCCAACAGGTCATCGACCAGCCGGGTCAGGCAGCTGAGCTGGCGCTCCTGGATCTGCACCAGCTCGCGCAGCTCGGGGTTGGCCGGCAGCCGTTGATTAAACAGATCGACCGCGGTGCGCAGCGGTGCGAGCGGATTGCGCAGCTCGTGGCCGAGCGCGGCCAGGAACTCGTCCTTGCGCTGGTCTTCGGCAAGCAGCTTGGCCTCGGCGCGCTTGCGCTCGGTGATGTCGGTGCACATGCCGACCCAGCCGCAGAGGGAGGCGCCGTCGTTGCGCAGCGGCACCGCGCGCAGATGGGTCCAGCGCCAGTCGCCGCTGACATGGTGCAGGCGCAGCTCGAGGTCCAGCGGCGCCTCCTCCTGAACGCAACGGCGCCAGCCTGCGCGCGCCGGCGCCTGATCCTCCGGGTGCACCGCATCAAGCCAGCCCTCGCCGCGGCGGGCGGCCTCGGTCTGACCGGTGAAGGCGCGCCAGGACGGCGATTCGTCGACCACCCGGCCCTTGGCATCGGCGGTCCAGACGATCTGCGCCGAGGCCTCGACCAGCGCCCGGAAGCGCGCCTCGCTCGCGCGCAGCGCCAGCTCGGCCTGCTTGTGCTCGGTGATGTCGACCAGGGTGATCACCACGCCCTGGATCTGATCGCTGGTCGAGCGGTACGGAAGCACGCGGGTCAGGAACCAGGTCCCGTTCTGGCCCGGGATCTCGCGCTGTACGGGGGTCAGCCGCTCCAGCACTGTGCGCGCGTCCTCCTCGAGCTGCTCGTAGGCGACGAGGCGATGCAGATCGGTCAGTGGCCGACCGCGGTCGCAGGCGCGGATGTTGAATAGCTCGCCGGCGCGCGGGGTCACCCGCACGATGTGCAGCTGCCGATCGAGGAACAGGGTGGCGATGTCGGAGGCCGCCATCAGGTTGTTTAGGTCCGAGCTTAGCTGGGTGAGCTCGGCGACCTTGTGGCGGTTCTCCTGATTGACCATCTGCAATTCCTCGTTCATCGACTGCAGCTCCTCCTTGCTGGTCTCGAGCTCCTCCATGGTCGAGCGCAGCTCCTCGTTGGCGGACTGCAGCTCCTCGTTGGAGCCCTTCATCTCCTCCTGCGATGCCTCGTACTGTTCGATGACCGCGCGCAAGCGCGCGCGGGTGCGCGCGAGCTCGGCGGCGTCTCCCTCGGCCGGCTCGGCGGGCGGCTCCAAGGCGCTCGGCGCCTGCCCGGCGGGCAGCTCGTCGAAGATCACCAGGCTCAGGCCACCGAGCGCGGGGTCCTGCGAGGGACGCACCTGCATAAGCACCTGGCGCGGCTCGCCGTCGAGCTCGAGCGCGACCGGTGCCGTGCGCTGCGGCTGGCCGCGCTCGCGCCCCCGGTGCAGCGCTGCCTGCAGCTCCACGCGCAGTGCCTCGCGAATCAGCTTGAAGAGATTGGCCGATGGCTCACCGCCGGGCACGTGCAGATAGCGCCCGGCGTGTTCGGAGCAGTGCACGACCTTCAAATCCTGATCCACCAGCACGCTCGGCGGCGCGAAGCGCTCGACCATGCGCTGGTGCAGCAGGCCGTAGCTGGACGCGGGCTCGGCCGACCGGCCGCCGTCCTGACCGTCCGCGAGCGTCGTGCGCCAGGTGTTCGGGAACACCGGTAGGCTGGGCTCCGGCGCCGGGACGTTGCGGCGCTTGTGCAGCGCGTGGCGCTTGTCCTCGACCTCGAACAGGCCGGCGCGGTCGATGGTTTCGGCCGGACCAAGCCACAGCCAGCCGTTCGGATTCAGCGCATAGTGGAACAGCTCGATGAACTTCTCCTGGGTCTCGCGCTGCAGATAGATCAGCAGGTTGCGGCAGACGATCAGGTCCAGATGCGAGAACGGTGGGTCCTTGAGCAGGTTGTGGCTGGCGAAGATGACGATCTCGCGCAGCTGCGGGTGGACGCGATAGAAGCCGTCCTCGTTGAAGAAGAAGAAGCGCCGCAGCCGCTCGCCGGAGACGTAGCCGGCAATCGAGTCCGGATAGAGGCCCTCGCGGGCGCGCGCGAGTGAGCCGTCGTGCACGTCGCTGGCGAAGACCTCGAGCTTGGGCGCTGCCTCCAACCGCCCGGCCTGTTCGAGGAGCAGCATCGCCAGGCTGTAGGCCTCCTCGCCGGTGGCGCAGCCGACCGACCAGACGCGGATGCTGTCGCCGGCGTCCTTGTCCGCGAACAGTGCCGGAATGACCTGATCCTGGATGTGCTCGAAGGTCTCGCCGTCGCGGAAGAAGTGGGTGACGGTGATCAGCAGCTCGTTGCCGAGCGCGCGCACCTCGCCGGGGTCGTGGCGCAGACGCTCGAGGTAGCGCTCCAGGTCCTCGATGTGATTGAGCTGCATGCGCCGGCGGATGCGCCGCAGCACGGTGGCGGGCTTGTAGCGGGAGAAGTCCTGGCCGGTGCGCGCGCGCACTTGCCCGAAGAGCGCTTGCAAGACCTTGCGCTCGCGCTGCGCCTGCTCGGCGAGCTCGTCGACCACCGCGACACTGGGCTGGGTGCGGATCACGCGCAGGATCTGCTCGGGCATCTGCGCCACCGGCAGGATCAGGTCGACCAAGCCACTGGCGATGGCGCTGCGCGGCATGCCGTCGAACTCGGCCTCGGTGGGCTCCTAGGCGATGGTCAGCCCGCCGCTCTCCTTGACCATGCTCAGGCCGATGCTGCACGGGCCTCACTGGTAATCAGGCCGGTAATCGAGGAGGCCAATCGTATCCCGCCCAGGCCAGGGCCAGCAGCGGGCGAAGCGCTGAATTACCGCATGGCAGACGCGCAGCTGACAAGCTGGATGCGAAGCATTCCTCTCAGGAGGAGCATTCCTCTCAGGAGACGACAGCCTGATCCATGGCCTGACATGCTGCCTACGAGCGGGCATTCATCAACAATGCCAGGTTTGACGCCTTGACAGAGGCTGCGCCGGAGGCCGCTTATTTTGTCCATTCAGGCGCAGAGAGCCAGGCGCAGAGAGCCAAGCGCAAGACCGCCGCGCTGGGAGCAGATTGGCGATGATCGGTGCATAACAACCATTCGCGGCTCATAAGCCCGATGAAACATTGTGAGGGGGCTGTTTCGCAACTCGACATCAAGTGGCAACCGCCGGATTCCGGGAAACCGGAATATGTATTAAGATCAGCAGAGACAGTATCGGTCAACGCTATAGCGTACAGAGGTCGTAAGCATGGATCTTGTGAAGCTGGGAAAGAAAGGCCAAGTAACCATACCCCGTGCCATCCTGCGCTCGGTCGGCCTGAGCGGGGAAACTCCGCTGCTGGTCGAAACCACGCCCGAGGGCGCAATCTTGCTGAAGCCGGCCGCCGTCTACCCGGTCGAGGTCTATTCGGAGCAGCGAGTCGCCGAATTCGAGCGCGAGAACGCGGTCCCGGAGGATCTGCAGGCGAAGGTGGGCGCATTGTTAGGTCGGAAAATCTAACGTGCGCTTGTTTCTCGACGCGAACATCCTGTTCAGTGCTGCCTATCGGGACGGCAGCCCTGCGTTACTGCTCTTCGAGCTCGCTGCAGCAGGGCGCTGCCGTCTGTTGACCTCGGCATTCGCCTGGGACGAGGCTCAGCGGAACATCGCGCTTAAGTGTCCGCACCGCACGGTGGTACTCGATGCCCTCAGGGGCCAACTCGACGATGCAGCGGTGCCAACCGCCGCTGCAATCGAGAACGCCGCTCGGCGAGGACTGCCGGATAAGGATGCGCCAATCCTTGCTGCAGCCTGTGTCGCGGAGGTGGATATCCTCGTTACCGGAGATCGCACCCACTTCGGACACCTCTACGGACAGGCCGTTGAAGGACTGCAGGTGCTGACGTTGAAGGCGACCTTAGCGCGCTTGCTCGAAGACCCGTGAATCGCTCCTGATTTGCGTCCATCCATGCCAACAACAGCCAAGCCCAAGACCGCCGCGCTGGGGGCAGATTGGCGATGATCGGTGCATAACAACCATTCGCGGCTCATAAGCCCAATGAAGCATCGCGAGGGGGCTGTTCCGCTTGGTGCTTTGTGTCCAGCTGTGAGCCAGACCAGCTTGCCGTCAAGCACCAGACCGCCCTGCCTTAGGCGATTTCTGTCAAAGCTCATACCGCCTTGCTGGTCTTTTCGCTCGCCTTCTTCGTCGCGCCGCCGGTCACATAGCCCGGCTATGCTCCCGGCGACGCTCCTCGAAGGCAAACGAACATCCTGCGCAATTCGGTACGAGCTTTTCCGGCAATCGCCTTATCAGTGTGCACCCGGCTTGCGCCCCGCTTACGCGAGGTGTCGGGCGGGTTGATCTGAACCCTTTGCAGAATCTTGCAGAATCGGGCACGACTTCGGCAGCTTCGCCCGGCTGAAGCGGCTAAAGCCGCAGCGATAAAGCCATCGCCAAGAAGCCCTCAAGAAGCCGGCACACTGAGCACGAGCCCGGACATAGCCGGGACAAACTCACAGCCAGGGCACACTCACCCCGCGGAGGAACCATCATGACCCGATCCAAGACCACGCAGTACCTGATCGCACTCACCGCCCTGCTCGCCGCTGCGACCACCACGGCTGAGACTCAGCAAGGCGACACCAGCGCAATGCCAGCGGATCTCGACGGCTATCGGTTCATCAATGCCGTCGCCATCGATGACCCCGATGACCCGTTGCATGGCTTCCATCACTTCTATCTCAACGAGACGGGCATCCAAGCATTTCGTCAGGGCGGCCCTTACCCGGTCGGCACCGAATTCGTTGGCCTGGTCTACGAGATCACGCGCGACGGCCCCATCCGCAACGAGGGCGAGGGCAAAGCCGTTCATCTCTTCGGCGTCGTACTGCTGGTCGGCAATGTCATCGTGACCCTGGTCTGGAAGCTGGGTGCGGATCGCACCGGCGAGCCTTCGGTGATCGCCTTCGGTCAGCGCCTGGTCACCTTGACCGACTGGTGGTTCACGCTCGGCGGTGTGGTGCTGATCCTGATTGGCGGCTACGGCGCGGCCTGGGTCGCGGGGCTCGATCCCTTCGGCGTGCATTGGCTGCTCTGGGGTCAAGTCCTGTTTGTCATCTCGGGGCTGCTTTGGGCGCTGATCCTGATCCCAGCGCAGATCCGCCAAGCGCGCCAGGCCACTCGCTTTGCAACCACTGGCCTGATCCCAGCAGATTACTGGCGTGATGCGCGACGCTGGACCTGGTGGGGGATCTTGGCCATCGTGCCGCTGCTGGGCGCGATCTGGATCATGATTGCAAAGCCGGCAGCAGTACCGGCCGAGCCGACAGATCGGCTCAATCGCGGCAAGCAGGAACAGATTCCACGAGCCTGGACGGTGAGCACCGAGGTGGACGGTAAGCACCGAGGCGCAACTGAGGCTTAACCGACGAGCATCCACTTGAGCCGGAGCCACTTGAGCCGGAGCCGTACACACTTGAGCTAGAGCCACTAACCAAAGAGGAAGCAACCATGATCGAGGTCCACGAACAGCCCAACAGCAACATCGTCGAGATGACCGTCTCGGGCTCCGTCACCGCACAGGAGTTCGACAACGCGCTGGCATCCTTCAAGGGCGCCATCGAGCGTCACGGCCGTATCCGCCTCCTCGAGACCGTCGGCGAGCTGGACACCCCACCCATCCCCTGGAACAAGCTCTGGGATGACGTCAAATTCAGCTTCGAGCACCTGAGCGATGTCACCCATGTCGCGGTGGTTGCTGATCAAGGCTGGATTGCCGCTTATGTCAACATGCTCAACCCGCTGATGAAGGCCGAGCTCAAACACTTCAAGCGCCCCGAGCTGGAGGTCGCCCGGAGCTGGCTGGCCCAGGCGGCCTAGTCATTCAAAGAGTAGAGTCCCCTTGTCCATGAGGTACATCGACAAGGCAGAGAATCAGCGGCGCAGACGCTTTACAGCTCCCTGACGCTTTCAAAGATCTCGCGGGCCAAGTGCTCGCGCGCCGCAGAGCGAAAGGCGTCATCCGTCATCACGCGATTGAAGATCTCCTCGTTACCCTCCATGCGCGCGATGAACAGCTCGTCGAGGGTGCGATCCAGATAGGCGGCGAAGTTGGTGAAGTTGTTGGCGCGAGCGGCTTCGCTGATGGTCTCGTTGCGTTCTGCAGAGGCGCGTATCTGATCGAAGAACAGCTGATCGGCCTCGTTGAAGTCGGTGCCGAAGCGCTCGTTGAGGCGGTCGATCAGGCTCGACAGCGGCACGGCCTCATCCTTGATGCCGCCGCTCCCCACGTCGGCCGGCCCCTTCAACGGATAGGCCGTCCCCTCCCCTAGATCGATCGAGTCCTGACAGACAGTTTGCGATGGCCGGCTCCACAGCCTCGCGTTGTTCGATGACTACTTGGGGCAAAGACATCAGGTGGCGCAGAGCTGCGACCACCTCCTCTGTCGAAAAGCCGTAGTAACCCCGCATGACCCACTCCAATTCGAGCAGCACGGTCTTGGCGACCATCAGCGGCTCGCCGGATTCGATCAGCCGTCGCGCCATCTCGTGCTGGCGGGTCGCTTCTGCATCGCTCTCGTCTTGCACGTAGTAGCGTGCGAGCACATTGGTATCGAGCCCGATCACGATTGAACCAACGAGGCGGGATCGAGGTCAGCGGGCACTGCTGGACGCTTGCTTTTCAGCATGCCAAATCCGGCTGCTGGTGCCTCGCCGTCGGTTGGTTCAACGCGCATTTCTAGGTGGTCATCGACCAGGTCAAAGCGGACACGGCTGCCCTGGCCGATTCCTAGTCGTTGCCGCAGGTTTTGCGGGATCTGGACCTGCCCCAGTTCATTGACGGTCGCGGCTGGCATTAGTGGTCTCCTTGGCAAGTGTCATGGCGGATAAGAGCAGTTATATCGAGCAGACTAAAGATACCGATCGCTGGGCGTTCATGTCGTCTTCACACTGAAGTGGACCCCATGTCCAGGACAATTTTCTCCCGAGTTTAAGCTGTGCTGGTTAGGTCACATGCAGCGTCTTGACGCTGCCCTTGCTCGGCCGTGGGTCCGGCCCCGGCGGAGCGTAGCGGAGCCGGGGCCGGACCCACCCCCACTGCCAGCATAGTTGTGTGTGCCGCAGCAATGCGGTTTTGGTCGGCACGAAGCCGACCGGGCAGCATGAGAAGCTGCCGAAGCGATGGCGGAACCGACCCGCCGGAGTCTGCCTACAGGGGCCGGCTCCAAACCACCCCCGAGCGGCCTTGGCTGAAGACCGTGGTCGTGAGCGTCGGGGGAGAAGGCGCATCCAGGTGGTGCGTCAGGTAGGAATCGAGAAGGCGAGTCACCACGAACCCTCGTTGAGGTGCCGAAACTGAGTAGCCGACATCAAAACCAGAGGCCACAACTCTCTCTGGGACGAGCCCATCGGGAACCTGTGTACTGGGAACGAATAAGGTTAGATCGCGCGAGCGAAGCGAGCCGCGACCTGAACCGGTCGTTGGACGAGCCCGGGGTCGAAGAATCACGGGGAGGGTATGCCGGGTGACCACGGGTGATTGCTCACCCGTGGTTCCCACAGATCCGGACGTGCGGAATTCCCGCATCCGGCTCCTCAGTTGAGCAGTCGCTACACAACAATCGTTGCACACCCATCGGACAAAAGC
>NZ_NRSJ01000030.1 GCF_016584085.1 Halochromatium glycolicum
CCAGACATCCCCTCGCGGGTTTGCCCTTGCCGTCGGCTAGTAGTTCTATTGGTCCAAGAGGACACTACAGGTACTCCTACAGGGGACTTTCACCCCATCAGTTCATGCCCATGCCGGGCGTACACGAGCGCATGCAGCCGACCACAAAAAGCGCCGCTCCTTTCGTCGCTCTGCTTTTTGCGTCGGCTGATGCTTGACGTTAGAGCCACGTAGATACATAACCTCGGTGAACGAATATGAAGCTCACAGAGATTGAGCGTGAAGCTCTGCACCTGTCCGAGGAAGAGAGAGCAGCACTTGCTCAAAAACTTCTGCTAAGTCTTGACTCTCCGTCTGAAAGTGAAGTTTCCGAGGACTGGCTAGCGGAAGCAAACCGGAGGGCACGCGAGTTGGATGAAGGTCTTGTAGAGCCGGTCTCTTCGGAAGAGGTCAGGCGAAAAGCGATGTCCCTCCTGAGATGAGCTATTTCTTTCATCCCGCTGCTGAAGCAGAGTATTTGGAATCTATCGCCTATTATGAGTCAAAACGCCCAGGGCTTGGGGCTACGTATCTGGGTGAGTTCGAAAGAGCAATGGAGGCGATCTGTGAATCTCCGCACAGAAACCCTGTCGAAAGACGCCCTGACGTAAGGCGCATGAGAATGAAACGATTTCCGTTTACAGTTCTGTACCGAGAGAAGGCGAATATCGTACAGGTACTGGCAGTAGCGCACAACCGGCGTCGCCCCCAGTACTGGTTAGGTCGGCTCTAACACACGGGTAAACCCCGAAGCCGGCCACACAGCGGCCGGCTCGGGTTACCCGAAACGTTAGCCAATAAGAAAAAAGCACGACACCACGCGGACCGCATATGAAAGTCGAACTAAAGCCTCAGGCAATAAAGGATCTACGTGGCCTTCAAAAACAAGAAGCCGCGAGAATTGCCAAGAAGCTCGGCGAACTGGAAAACGGGCTGAGCGCAAATATCAAGCGACTCACCGATTTCACACCTGAGTATCGGCTCCGCGTTGGTAACTACGGGGTGCTTTTTGAAGTTGAAGGAGCTACGGTTGTTGTGTATCGCGTGATGCATAGAAAGCACGTTTACGCCAAGAGGTGATCTATGAATCTGCATCCTCAGTTTATAGGGCAGGAAGGTTCTGAAGAGTACGTCGTTCTTCCCATTGAAGAGTTTCGTGCCATCGCCGAAGCTCTCGAAGACTATCAGGATTTGCAGGATCTCCGCAGCGCCAAGGAATCAGAGGGTACAGCGGCTTCGGCTTCGTTGACTGACGTCGTAAATCAACTGTAACTCGGTAAGGGCTAACAAGCGCATACAGCCGACCTCAAAGAGAGCCGCTCGTTCCTCGCTCAGCTTTTTGTGTCGGCTGATGCGTGACGTTGAACTGAATCAATAAACAGTGCCATCGCGCTGGGCATCGAAAGCCGGCACGCTCACCGCAGCACCCAAAAGCAACATCACCGACTAGACTGTCTGCATGGACAGCGACAGGCTCTGCGCCGAGATCCGGCGGGAATTCCCGCCCGACGACCCCGAACCGCAATTCGAGGTCGCCGACATCGTGCGCCTGTACGGTGACGCCTACCGCGCCGAGTACCACCCGAGCTTCGAGCAAGGCCGCGCGCTGCATGCCATCCGGATAAGGATACTGTCATAATGGACGTTTCGGAGATCAAGGATTTCATCGTAAGCGTCCAGCGAAGTGCATCGATGCGCACGGGAAGCCTCCCGGCACCCTATCGCCGTGTTCAATGCAAAGCGAGGGCATGGCATGGCGCGCACGAGCAGACGCACGCTTGAGCAATGGCGCGAGTTGATCCAAGGCTGGCCCGGCAGCGGCCTGACGCAAGCCGAATACTGTGATCGCCACGGCATCTCGGTCAGTAGCTTTCATCGCTGGCGCGAGCGCCTGCGCCAGGAGCCAAACGCGGTTGAGGCGCGGTTGGCGGGCGGCGGCTCGCAACCGCCGCGCCTGCTGCCGGTGCAACTGTCGCAGAGCACTGCGATCCCCCATCGCGAGCCGGCCGCCGCGCTCACGCTGGTCTTCCCCAATGGCCTGCGCCTGGAGATCGGCGCCGACGTCGCGGCACACACCCTGGGCGCCGTCATCGACCTGGTGCAGACGCGCGCCTCGGCATGATCAGCCTCGACGCCCACACCAAGGTCTACCTCGCCGCCGGCGCGACGGATCTGCGCAAGCAGATCGACGGACTCGCCGCGCTGGTGGTCGACGTCCTGCACGAGGACCCCTTCTCCAGCCAGGTGTTTTGCTTCTGCAACCGCGGGCGCGACAAACTCAAGATCCTGTTCGATCACACCAACGGCTTCTGGCTGTGGTACCGGCGCCTGGAACGGCAGCGCTTCGGGTGGCCGCCGGCGGGCACCCCCGGCCCGGTCGCGCTCTCGCTGCGTGAATTGCACTGGCTGCTCGACGGGCTCGATCCGCAGCGCGCGCAGGCCCACAAGCAGGCCCATTTCGACCTGATTTGAGCGTGATAAGTTGCCGTTTTATCAGCGGAATCTGGTACAATAGCGCGCATGCAAGCGGCCGCTGACAGCCTCCCGAATGACCCCGTCCAACTGCAGGGGATCATTCAGCAACTGCGCGATCAACTCGCCGAATCGGAGCAGCAGCGCAGCGACCAAGCCGCCCGCCTTGAGCAGCAGGCCAAGCGCATCGAGCAGCTGCTCGAAACCATCGAGCTGCTGCGGCGCAAGCGCTTCGGCCCCAGTGCCGATCGCGTCCCGGACAACCCGCTCGCGCTCTTCGATGAGACCGAACTCGAAGCGCTGATCGGTGAGCTCGAGGAGGCCCTCGAGCAGGAGACCAAACCGGTACCAAGCGCGGACGATCAGCCGGCCAAGCCCAAGCGCAAACCGGTGCGCCGCCCGCTGCCGAGCCATCTGCCCCGCGTGGAGCGCATCCTTGATCTGCCCGAGGCCGTTAAGGCGGCCATGGGCGAGGACTGGCGCTTCATCGGCTACGAGGTCTCCGAGCAGTTGGCGGTCATCCCACGCCAGTATTACGTCATCGAGTCCAAACGGGCCAAATACGTCCCGGTCCACGATGAGGTGCCCGGCGCCGAGATCGGCGTGAAGCTCGCCCCGCGCCCCGCGCCGCTCATCCCCAAGTCGCTCGCGCACAGCTCACTGCTGGCGCTGATCGTCACCAATAAGTTCGTCGATGCGCTGCCGCTGTATCGCCAGGAGCAGCTGTTCGCGCGCGAGGGCATCGATCTGAGCCGCCAGACCATGGCGGGACTGCTGATCCAGCTGAATGCCCCGCTCGCGCCGGTGGCCGCCGCGCTCAAGGCGCTGCTCACCCAAGGGCCGGTGGTGCAGATCGACGAGACCCCGGTGCAGGTCATGGGCGAGGCGGGGCGCGCGAAGACCCAACAGTCGTTCATGTGGGCCTTCTGCGGCGGGCCGCTCAACAAACCGGTGCGCTGGTTCGAGTACGCCCCGAGCCGCGCCGCCGAGGTGCCGCACCGGGTGTTGTTCCCGCCCGGCGCCGACGAGCCCGCGCCGTTCTACCTGCAATCCGATGGCGACGGTGCCTACCACGTGCTGGCCAACAGTGACGCGATCATCGATCACACCGGCTGTTGGGCGCACGTGCGCAGGAAGTTCGTCGAGGCGGCCAATGGGCGCCATGCCAGTGCCGCGCAGCAGATGGTCGCACTCATCGGCGAGCTCTATGCCGTGGAGCGGCGCCTGCGCACCGCCGAGGCCGAGACCCGCCAGCGCGAGCGGCATACGCACAGCCGTCCCATCCTGATGCGCATCCGCCGCTGGCTCGATCAGGCCGAGGGGCGTGCGGCGCCCAAGAGCCTGCTCGGGCAGGCGATCGCCTATGCGCTCGGGCAGTGGCCGATCCTGATCACCTTCCTCGAGGACGGCCATCTGGAGCTCGACAATAACCGCACCGAGAACGCGATCCGCCCGTTTGGCTTGGCGCGCAAGAACTTCTTGTTCGCCGGCAGCCCGAAGGGCGCCGAGACCAGTGCGCTGCTGTTCAGCTTGGTGGAGACGGCCAAGGCTTGCGGTCTTGAGCCCTGGGCCTACTTGAACCACCTCTTCGAGCACCTACCCGCGGCCAAGACCCCGGAGGCGGTGGCCGCGTTGCTGCCGCACAACCTCAAAATGGACGACCTGAAACAGGAAGGGTCAATCCGGTAGTTGCCCAGACGGTTACGATTTCATCGATTCGCTGCGTGATCAGGTGCAGGCGGCGGCGCTCCGCGTGGATGACCTGCGTGCTCAGCTGCAGGCGGTGCATTCCACCGAAGATGAGGTCGACCGAGCAGGCCGAGCGGCCCTGGGTGGAGGTTGAAGATGAAGATCATCATAACGCTTGCCTTTCTCGTTGCGTCTCTCGCTGGCGGTGCCCATGCGGCGAACGTCGTCGATAAATTCGGTCAGCGGATCCCGGAACAGTTGGACACGCCCGTGACGCAGGCAAGGAAGCAGCGGCTCCCGTACCTGGATGATCTCTACAACATCGATCAGTCAATTGCGACCTTAGAGCAGGTAGTTAACGAAAAAGACGAATACTTTCGAGCCTGGTTCAATCTGGGCCTCGCTTACTGGCAGGCATCGGCTGACAGTGGAAGTCGGTATAGCCAAGCGAAGGATGCCTTCGACAAGGCTATTGCGATACGTGACGCCGAAAAGATTCCCGATATCTCGGTCTTCAACTCGGCCGGTTGGGTGAGCATGCGTGCTGGCGATCATCGTTCGGCCGAGCACTATTTCTTGCGCGGTCTGGAAGACATCGAACAAGGCAGCGACTACACGAAGAAGGCCCTTTACTCCAACCTGGGACGCGTCTACTTTTACACGCAACGATTCGACGAGGCGATCGAGTTCTCTCGGATTGCTGTCGATCGGTTCGGGAACGACGACTCCGCCGCAGAAACGCTGACGTTGGTGCGAAAGACCAGGGATCTGGCGACCATACGCGAGGCATCCCTCCCGCCGTGGGGTGTCGTTTTTGGGGCTGACACGACGCAGAAACTGGCACTTTATGAGACCAATACCTTCTCTAAGAACCATGGCATCGAGGATGTGCGGATCTATCTTCGCGCTGGCAGCTATCGTAGCGTTGCCGAAGCAGACAGCGAGTCTCAAGCACAGGAACTGTTGAAGACCGCCAAGAAGCACCGCGCCGACGCCTACATGGTAAGGATGCTCGATTGGTGTTCGAAGGCGACTGAGAGGAGTGACATTCTGGTGGAGTGCATACAAGCCCATGAGAACTAGCGCTCACTCGGCGGTACGTCTTAGCGAGAAACCTTGGCCGGGTTCGTAGCGCATAGAAACGGAGCCAGGCCCGATTGATTTGCCAACAATCGGATGCAGCCGACCGGCCAAAGTGCTGCAGCGCTTTGACTGTTCCGCTGATCCACAGGTTATCGTGCGAGTGAGTTGGGACAAGGTGCCCCGGTGGCTGGAGTGAGTTTGTGCAATGACTATCGATTACGAGACCGACTTCTATGCCTGGTCGGATGAGCAGGCGAGGCTATTGCGTAGTGGGCGATATGGACAGCTCGACATCGACCATCTCGCGGAGGAGGTCGAGGATTTGGGGAAGCGAGAACGGCGCGCACTGCAGAGTCGGCTTGGCGTCCTGATCGGTCATCTGCTGAAATGGCGCTATCAGGCAGACTGTCCGCATCGCAAATCATGGCGAGCTACGATCAATACGCAGCGCCGTGCGATCCGCCGGCTCCTCGGAGAAAACCCGAGTCTTTCAGCCCAGCTCGATGCATTGATTGAGGAGGCCTACCCAGATGCTGTGGACTTGGCGGTTGGCGAGACGCCGCTGGATTATGATGCCTTTCCTGATGCCTGTCCCTGGGGCGCTGAGCGAATCCTGGGCGATCACTGGCCCGGCGAAGGCCCAGGCGGCTGAGCGTGGCTTGGCTGACGGGCATCAGCCCCCGGTCACTGGCGGAAAGAACGCGAGCTCGTCACCGTCTTTGACTGTCGTCTCCGGGCGGGCCGTGTCCTGGTTGACGGCGGCGAGGATGGGCCGGTCCTCGGCAAAGGCATCGGCCCAGGTGGAGCCACGTTGGGCGAGGTGGGTGCGCACCGCGGCGACGGTCGTGCCGGGGTTTGCGGAGTTCGCATTCGCGGGGAGCTCGCGGAGATCGAGCTCCTCCGCGTCGGAACCCACCGACTCGCGCAGGCTCGCGAAATAGCGCAGCTTGATCATCGGGGCGGTCTCCGCGTCATGGTCTCGATCTGCCCGATGTGATTCTCGCGAGCAGTCCGGCGTTGCGTCGGTATGCAGCCGCAACCCGCAACGCGGCAGCGGCCCGCGATTCTGAGCTCAACGGACTGTCCGCCGGAACTGCCATCGCCTCAACCGAGCAGCTCGCTGAGCGGGATGAAGTCGACCCGGTCGCCTTCCCGGATCGGCTCTCCCTCTGGGATGATCGCGAGGCCGTTGGCCCAGGTCAGCGAGCTGAGCGCGGCGGATGAGGTGCTGCGGAAGACCTCGACGAGCGTCTGACCGTCGGCATCGATGCTCAGCCGCGCGCGCTGATAGTCGCGGCGTTTGACCGGCTTGCTGAGGCTGAAGCCGGCGCGCGCCGGGAGCGCTTGCGGCAGGCCGGCATCGCGCATACCCTGCAGGCGCTGGATGAAGGGGCGGGCGAAGAGCCCGAAGGTCACGAACAGCGAGACTGGGTTGCCGGGGCTGCCGATGAACGGCGTCTCGCCGATGCGCCCGAACGCGAACGGCTTGCCCGGTCGCATCGCGACGCGCCAGAGGTCGAGGCTGCCGAGGCGCTCGACGGCCGGGCGGATATGATCCTCCTCGCCGACCGAGACGCCGCCGCTCGCGAGGACCAGGTCGGACTGTCCGGCGGCGTCGCGCAATGCCGCGACTGTGGCCTCGCGGTCGTCGGCGACGATGCCGAGGTCGATGACCTCGCAGCCGAGCGCCTGCAGCAGTGCGCGGAACAGGAAGCGGTTGGAGTTGTAGATCTGGCCTGGGCCGAGCGCCGTCCCCGGCATCACCAGCTCGTCGCCGGTCGCGAGGATCGCGACCTTGAGGCGCCGGTGGACGCGCAGCTCGGCGGCGCCGACACCGGCGGCCATCCCGAGATGCTGCGGCCCGAGCCGGGTGCCGGCGGCGAGGACCTCGGTGCCGGCCGTGAGCTCCTCGCCGCGCCGGCGGATGTTCGCGCCCGGTGTGATCTCGGCGCTGACGCGCACGGCGTCATCCTCCGGCTCGCAGACCTCCTGGACGACCACGGTATCGGCGCCCTCCGGCACCGGTGCGCCGGTGAAGATGCGCGCGGCGGTTCCGGGCGCGAGCGGCGTGCCGCACTGGCCGGCCGGGATGCGCTGGCTGACCGGCAAGCGGCCGCCGTGGGCGGCGAGATCGTCGGCGCGCAGCGCATAGCCGTCCATCGCGCTATTGTCCCAATACGGTAGGTCGACGCCGCTCACGACGGGCTCGGCGAGGACGCGCCCGAGGCAGTCGGCGGTCGGCAGCGCTTCGGTTTCGTCGACGGGTCGCGCGTATCCGAGCAAGCGCTCAAGCGCCTGCTCGACGGTCAACGGTTTGTCCTGAGCAGCGGGTGTGCTCCCGCCGGCCGGCTCGGGCTCGCAGGAATTCGACGGCTCTGCCATCGGTGCTTACTGCTCGTTGAAGCGCGCGATCAGCTGCGCGAAGTTGCAGGGGCGGGTGCGGCTGTCGAGCTGCGGCCCCAGGATCTGATCCCAGGCCGTGCGGCAGGCGCCGGTCGAGCCGGGGAGGCAGAAGAGCAGGGTGCCGTTGGCGATGCCGGCGATCGCGCGCGACTGCACCGTCGACGCGCCGATCTCCTGAAACGAGATCTGCCGGAACAGCTCGCCGAAGCCCTCGATGGTCTTGTCGAACAGCGGCGCGATGGCCTCCGGGGTGCTGTCGCGGCCGGTGATCCCGGTGCCGCCGGTGCTGAGCACGACGCGGACATCGGGGTCGGCGATCCAGCGCGAGAACAACGCGCGCAGCTGGTAGACGTCATCCTTGCAGATGACCTGCTCGACCAGCGTATGGCCGGCGGATTCGAGCTTGTCGCGCAGCAGGCTGCCTGAGGTGTCGTTGACCTCGGTGCGGCTGTCCGAGACCGTGGTCACCGCGATCGGCAGCGGCATGAATGGGGCGTCGTCAGGGGTTCGGCTCATCAGGTTCAGATCCGATTCAATCGTCGGTTCCCAATGATATGGTCAGTCTTGGACCTCGCTGCAACCCTTGAAGAGAGGGCGAGAGCAGTCTTTAGGCGATTTCTGTCAAGGCTCATACCGCCTTGCTGGTCTTTTCGCTCGCCTTCTTCGTCGCGCCGCCGGTCACATAGCCCGGCTATGCTCCCGGCGACGCTCCTCGAAGGCAAACGACAATCCTGCGCAATTCGGTACGAGCTTTTCCGGCAATCGCCTTAGCGGTCTGGTGAGGGTTCGGCGATCCAGTTTCGGCAGGCTGATTTTGGGCACACGGAATTGCCGATCCGTATCGACCCCGTCCAGTCGAGGTTGCGGAAGGGCATTCCTGAAGATCGGGTGTCGCAGCAGCGTTGTGTGGATCTACACCCAGCGCGGGATCAGGATCAAGCCCCAGATCACGGCGGCGAAGGTGATGCTCATGAAGACCGCGGCAGAGGCGATATCCTTGGCGCGAGCCGACAACTCATTGCGCTCGAGGCCGACGCGATCGACATTGGCCTCGATCGCCGAGTTGAGCAGCTCAACGACCGGGACCAGCAGCAGGCTGCCGACCAGCAGCGCCCGCTCGACCGGGGAGGTGCCCAACCAGAGGCCGAGGGGGATCAGCGGGATGAGCGCGAGAACCTCCTGGCGAAACGCCTCCTCGAGCTCATAACAGGCCTTGAAGCCCTTCATCGAGTAGCCGAACGCATAGATGATGCGGCGCCATCCCTTGACGTTGTAGTTGGCCATGACGGTCCTTGTTCCTCTGTGCTGAGTCGGTTGTGCGCGAATCCGGGCGGCCGGATGATCGGGGCGAGCGAATCCGGGCGAGCGAATCCGGGCGAGCGAATCCGGGCGAGCGAATCCGGGCGAGCGAATCCGGGCGAGCGAATCCGGGCGAGCTAATCTGGGCGAACTAATCGGGGCGGAGGGGGCTCGACAGACTCGCTCAGGCCCCCTGGCTTGTCGGTTGGCTTGCCGGTTGGCTTGCTGGTTTCCAGGCAACGTCGAGCTGGCGCGCTGCCCGGACGTCATCGAGCCGCCGCAACGGCAGCGTATAGGGCGCCCCTTTGACCTTCTCCGGCGTCTCCTCGGCCTCTTTGCGAATCTGCGTCATCGCCTCGACGAAGCCGTCGAGCGCCTCCTTGGGCTCGGTCTCGGTCGGCTCGATCAGCAGGCACTCGGGCACGAGCAGCGGGAAATAGGTGGTCGGCGCGTGGTAGCCGAAGTCGAGCAGACGCTTAGCGAAGTCCATCGCGTTGACGCCGTAGGTCTTCGCCTCCTGCTTCAGCGTGATGATGAACTCATGGCTGGCACGCCGCTCCGGATAGGCGGCTTGGAAGCCGGCCTCCTGCAGCCGCTTGAGCAGGTAGTTCGCGTTCAGGGTCGCGAACTCCGAGACCCGGCGCATCCCTTCGGCGCCGAGCATCCGGGCATAGATGTAGGCGCGCAGCAGGATGCCCATGTTGCCGCCGAACGCGGTCATCCGGCCGATGGTCTCGGGGCGGTCGTCCTCGTCCAGCCAGCGGTAGCTGTCGCCGTCCTGCTCGACCAACGGGATCGGCAGGTAGGGTTCGAGACGCTTCGAGACGCCGACCGGTCCGGCCCCGGGCCCGCCGCCGCCGTGTGGCGTCGAGAAGGTCTTGTGCAGGTTCATGTGGATGACGTCGAAGCCCATGTCACCCGGACGGACCTTGCCGAGGATCGCGTTCAGGTTGGCGCCGTCGTAGTAGAGCAGGCCGCCGGCCTCGTGTACGGTCTCAGCGATCGCCTGGATGTTGCGGTCGAAGACGCCCACCGTGCTCGGGTTGGTGAGCATGATGCCGGCGGTCTGCGGTCCGACCGCGTCGCGCAGCGCCGCGATATCGACGTCGCCATTGCTGCCGGTCGGGGCCTCGCGGACCTTGAACCCGGCCATGATCGCCGACGCCGGGTTGGTGCCGTGTGCAGCATCCGGGACCAGGATCTCGCGGCGCTCGTGGTCGCCGCGCGCATCGTGGTAGGCGCGGATCATCATCACGCCGGCCAGCTCGCCCTGGGCGCCAGCGGCCGGCGCCAGCGAGACCGCGTGCATCCCGGTGACGATCTTCAGCATGTCCTGAAGCTCGTACAGGCAGGCCATGATGCCTTGGCTGTGGCTCTCCGGTGCTGCCGGATGGCGCGCCAGGAAGCCCGGCAGCGAGGCCAGGCTGTTACAGGCGCGCGGGTTGTACTTCATCGTGCACGAGCCGAGCGGATAGAAGTTGGTGTCGATCGAGAAGTTCTGCTGCGACAGGCGGGTGTAGTGACGCACCGCCTGCAGCTCCGAGACCTCGGGCAGTGCGGCGCGCTGCTTGCGGCGCAGTGCTGTTGGGAGGTCGCTGCTGTCGGCGGTCGTGAGCGGCGCCTGCGCGGTCGCGCGGCGGCCGGGACGAGATTGTTCGTGGATCAGCATGGCGGGGTCCTGTGCGGCGGGGAGGGTGGCTGAGAGAGGGCTGTCTCAGGCGGCGTCTGCGATCGCCAGTGCGCGCGCCATCGCCTCGCGGTAGGCGGCGATATCGGCATCGGTGCGCAGCTCGGTCGCGCAGACCAGCAGTGCCGGATCGAGCTCGGGATACTCGCGGCCGAGGTCGAAGCCGCCGAGGATGTCGTTGGCGGCCAGATCGCTGAGGATATTCGCGGCGGGCGCCGGCAGTCGCAGCGCCCGCTCATGGAAGGCCGGGGCATCGAACAGGGGCTCGACGCCGTTGATCTCGCACAGCGAGTCGGCCAACCGGCTGGTATTAGCGTGACAGGCGGCGGCGACGCGCTCCAGCCCTTCGGCGCCGAGGATCGACATGTGGATGGTCGCGGCCGTGACCAACAGCCCCTGATTGGTGCAGATGTTCGATGTCGCCTTGGAACGCCGGATATGCTGCTCGCGCGCCTGCAGCGTCAGCGTGTAGCCGACCTTGCCGTCGGCGTCCAAGGTCTTGCCGGCGATACGTCCCGGCAGCTGACGGATCTGGGCCTGTGTACAGCACAGGAAGCCGAGATAGGGGCCGCCTGAGGCGAGCGGCATCCCGAGCGGCTGGCCTTCGCCACAGGCGATGTCTGCGCCTTCGCTACCCCAGTCGCCAGGCGGCGACAGCAACGCGAGCGCAACCGGATTGACCACGCCGATCACCAGCGCGTCTCGGGCATGCGCCCAGTCGGTCAAGGCGTCGACGTCCTCGAGCACGCCGAAGAAGTTGGGCTGCGGGATCACTAGGGCCGCGAACGGCTCATCGCCGGCGGCCTCGCAATCGGCGACTCGGGTCTGGCCGGTGCGGTGGTCGAAGTCGACCTCGACCAGCTCGATGCCCTGATGCCTGACGATGCTGCGCACGGTCCGCCGATAGAACGGGTGCACGCTGCGCGGCATCAGCACGCGCGCGTTCTTGACCTTGCGGTTCGCACGTACCGCCATCAGCACCGCCTCGGCCAGCGCCGAGGCGCCGTCGTAGAGCGATGCGTTGGAGACATCGAGCCCGGTCAGCGCGGTCATCATCGACTGAAACTCATAGAGCACCTGCAATGTGCCCTGACTGGCCTCGGCCTGGTAGGGCGTGTAGGCGCTATAGAATTCCCCGCGCGTGGTGATCTGCCACACGGCGGCCGGGATATGGTGATCATAGGCGCCGGCCCCGATGAAGCAGAGCGCTTGCCCGTCCTCCCGGGCGCGTGCTTGGAGGAGCTGCGCGACCTCCATCTCGCTGAGTCCGTCCGGGATGCCCTCGAGCCCTTTGGCCCGGAGCTCGGTTGGGATCTCGTCGAAGAGATCATCGATGCGCTCGACACCGATGGCGTCGAGCATGCCGGCGATGTCGTCGTCGGTGTGCGGGATGAAGGGCATGGTATTGGGTCCGTGCTGTTGCAGGTTGCCCGCAGCGACGGGCAGAAAAGCCTCAGGGCGGCGCGATCGGCGCCGCTTGAGCTGAGATTGATTGGCGCGGCGGCTTAGTGGCTGTCCATTTTCTACTTCCCGATGATCGCCCAGCGCTGGCCCGTAAATCGGGAAGAAGTTGATGGACAGCTTCTTAGCCTTCGTCGGCGAGCACCTGCTCGTAGGCGCCGGCATCGAGTAGGTTGTCGAGCTCGGAGGGGTCGGACAGCTTGAGCTGGTAGATCCAACCCTCGCCGTAGGCGTCCTCGTTGATGGTCTCAGGCGCACCGTCGAGCGCCTCGTTGGCGGCGGTCACCTCGCCCCCGACAGGGCTGTAGATGTCGGAGGCGGCCTTGACCGATTCCACCACCGCGCAGGCATCCTTGGCCGCGAGCTGCTTGCCGACCTCCGGGAGCTCGACGAACACCAGGTCTCCTAGCGCGTCCTGGGCATGGTCGGTGATGCCGACGGTGACGGTTCCGTCGCCGTTGTCCTTCACCCATTCGTGCGATTCGGTGTATTTGAGCTCGGTTGGGATGGTCATCGAAGGCCTCCTGAGTTGACGCGTTCAGTCGACGCACTGGTCGTTTGCGATGCGGCTCGGAGCCATCGCAGCTCGAGCCAGTTGGGTGTGGGTTGTGACAGCGATGCCGTGAAAGGGTGCTGACGAGCGGTGCGGGGTGCCGGCGCGGTGGGCGCGTCAAAGCGTGATCTGCGCTGCCCCATTGCGCACGAAAGGTGGCTTGACCACGCGCGCCGGCACCGCCTTGCCGCGGATCTCGACCGCGCAGTCATCGCCGACCGCGGGCTCGATGCGCGCGAGCGCGATGCTGCGCTGCAGCGTCGGCGAGAATCCACCGGAGGTCACCTCGCCCATGGCTCGTCCCTCGACGACGACCGGCTGGTGGCTCCTGAGGACGCCGCGGCCGGTCAGCAACAGGCCGACGAAACGCTGCAGGTCGCCGCGCTCGCGCTGGGCCTCGAGCGCGGCGCGACCGATGAAATCGCGCTCCTTCGGATCGAACGCGACCGTCCAGCCGAGACCGGACTCGAGTGGCCCGATCTCCTCTGTCATGTCTTGGCCGTAGAGGTTCATTCCGGCCTCCAGACGCAGGGTGTCGCGCGCGCCAAGCCCGCAGGGGGTGACGCCGGCGTCAAGCAGGGCAGTCCAGAAGGTGGCAGCCTGCCCGGCCGGCAGCATGATCTCGAAGCCGTCCTCGCCGGTGTAGCCGGTCCGACCGACGAACCAATGATCGTCCTCGGCGGCGAAGAACGGCTTCAGCGCCATCGCAGGCTCGCGCAGCGCGGGCGGAAGCAACGGCTCGGCCTTCGTCCGCGCATCGGGGCCCTGTACGGCGAGCATCGCCAGGTCCTGCCGGGGGGGCAGTGAGACCTCGAAGCCCTGCGCCTGCTCCTGCATCCAGGCGATGTCCTTCTCGGCGGTGGCGGCATTGACGACGGCGCGATACCGCTCCGGACCGCGGTAGTAGCAGATGAGGTCGTCGATGACCCCGCCCTCGGGGTTCAGCATGCAGCTGTAGAGGGCCTTGCCGGGTTGTTTGAGCTTGGCGACGTCGTTGGCGAGCAGTCGGCGCAGAAAGGGGAGAGCATCGGCGCCCTCGATATCGACCGGACGCATGTGGGAGACATCGAAGACACCGCTGTGCTCGCGCACGGCATGGTGCTCGTCGATCTGCGATCCATAATGCAGCGGCATGTCCCAGCCGCCGAAGGGGACGATCCGAGCGCCTAAACGCTCATGCTCGGCAAAGAGGGGTGTTCTGGAACCCATGCGGCACTCCGGTTGGCGGCCGCTGTAATGCTTTGACGGCGCGCGTTAAGACAAACAGGCAAGCGCGTCAGCCGTTGCTGATCGCGCCGCCCCTCTGTCCTGAACCTGAGAGTTTGCGTCGAGGGCCAAGCTGCTCCGCGGCTCGCGGAGGGGATTGGTCTTACGAGCGCTGCCCCGTCGGTGGACCGCTGTTGCGGCCGCTCTCCAGAGTCGGTGTCGGTCCCGCAGTCCTTTTGCCTGAGCGATTCCGGGCGGTGTTGCGCCTTCGGCGCTGGTCCTGAAGACCAGTCTCTCCCACGGGACTCTAACCTGAAGACATTACTATAACTGCACTAAGGCCCAGTTCCAAGGTCGTTTCGTCAAACGTCTCTTCCATTCGCGAGCACTGAAATCCACTCGGAAGCCTCCTGTTGCGCACAACGCATCTGTGGAAGGCGGAGATCTACCTTCCAGGCAATGAAGGTGGCGTTGAAGGCCCTGTCGCTGCCTTCGGGGCCATAATATCGCCACCCGCCCTGGTTCCCGGACAGACTGAGCCCATCGGTGCTGACTGTTCCGGCGCTTTCTGTCCGGCGATCAGGCGGAATGGCTATACTCAACGCCCCGAAACGGCGTCTTGTTTGCGTTCCTTGGGCTACGCTTGGGCTACGCTTGGGTTACGCTTAGTTTACTCTTGGGCTGTCTTGCTGGCCGGTATCCGGCGAAAGCTGAGACCGCCGCATTCGGCACAGGCCGGAATCCGCCCGGCGCGGGTGAAGCGGGTCTCGGCCCCGCAGCGATCGCAGACGAGTGTGCCGGGACCGGTGATCTGGCCGGCCTGATAGAGTGACGCCTGGCGGGCTCGCTCCGACCACTGCTCCAACTGCAGGCGGGTCTGATCGGCGACGCTGGTGAAGGCATCGAGGATGCGCTGCTCGATCAATTCCAGGTCGAATCGCCACCAGGCGCGTAGGTCCTCGCCGGTCTCGGCGAGATAGTGGGCAGCGTCTTCGATGTCGCGCTCGACGTAGTCGGCGATCTTATGGGCTTCCTCGCGGGTCAATTCACCGAGCTCGACCATGTGGTCGCGGGCCTTATCGATCATCGCGCGCAGTTTGGGGGTCGCCTCCTCGGCATCGTTCACCGCATCGCGTGCGTGCTCGAGCATCTGTTCGTAGGCTTGGACCAGTCGGTCCTCGGACGCGGGTTTCTGTTCTCTCTTCATGCTCGGTCTTCCTGGCTGTTGGGTCTCGGTAGCAACCCGAGGCCCCTCGATCTGGCCCGCTGACCCGTATCGGGCGGTTCAGCACTGAGGCGGCGGCCGCGAGCCTGTCTCCACTCTAGATTCTGGCCCATGCGCCCAAAAGCGCAAGCGCGCGCCGCGGTGCGGTTCGCGGCCAGATACGGGCTTGCGTTATCCTGAGCGCCTGTCGCTCCAGCCCCTTTATCGCTTCACCCACCTGAGCAGCCCGTTCACCATGCAGACCGAGTACGAGCCGCACGCCATCGAGACCGCGGCGCAGCGCCACTGGGACGAGACCCAGGCCTTCAAGGCCGTCGAGGACCCGTCCCGCGAGAAGTTCTATTGCCTGTCGATGTTCCCGTACCCGTCCGGGCGCTTGCACATGGGCCATGTGCGCAACTACACGATCGGCGATGTGATCGCGCGTCACCAGCGCATGCTCGGCAAGAACGTGCTGCAGCCGATGGGCTGGGATGCGTTCGGGCTGCCGGCCGAGAACGCCGCGATCAAGCATGGGATTCCGCCGTCGCGCTGGACGCGCGAGAACATCGCGGCGATGAAGGGGCAGCTGAAGCGCCTCGGCTTCGGCTACGACTGGGAGCGCGAGCTGGCGACCTGCGATCCGGACTACTACCGCTGGGAGCAGTGGCTGTTCACCCGGCTGATGGAGAAGGGGCTGGCCTATCAGGCCACCGCGACGGTGAACTGGGACCCGGTCGATCAGACCGTGCTCGCCAACGAGCAGGTGATCGACGGCCGCGGCTGGCGCTCCGGGGCCTTGGTCGAGAAGCGCGAGATCGAGCAGTGGTCGATCCGGATCACCGATTATGCGCAGGAGCTGCTCGATGCGATCGACCAGCTCGACGGCTGGCCGGAGCGGGTGCGGGCGATGCAGCGCAACTGGATCGGCCGCTCCGAGGGTGTGCTGATGCGCTTCGGCCTCGTCGGCGCCGAGGAATCGCTCGAGGTCTTCACCACCCGGCCCGACACCCTGATGGGGGTGACCTATGTCGCCGTCGCCGCCGAGCATCCGCTGGCGCAGCGGGCCGCAGCCGATGATCCCGAGCTCGCCGCCTTCATCGACGACTGCCGGCAAGGCGGTACCTCCGAGGCCGAGCTCGAGACCATGGAGAAGAAGGGCTATGCGCTCGGCATCGATGCCGCGCACCCGGTCACCGGCGAGCCGGTGCCGATCTATGCGGCCAACTTCGTGCTCATGGGCTATGGCACCGGAGCGGTGATGGCGGTGCCGGCGCACGATCAGCGCGACTGGGAATTCGCCGAGCGCCACGGCATCCCGAAGCGGCAGGTGATCGTCAGCGCCGATGACAGCCCCTGCGGGATCGACGAGCAGGCGTTCACCGAGAAGGGCGTGCTGCGCGACTCCGGCCCCTTCGATGGGCTGACCTCGGAGCAGGCGTTCGAGGCGATCGCCGACTGGCTGGCCGAGCGCGGGGTTGGCGAGCGCCAGGTCAACTTCCGATTGCGCGACTGGGGCGTCTCGCGCCAGCGCTACTGGGGCTGCCCGATCCCGGTCGTGCGCGCGGCCGATGGCACCGTGCGCCCAGAGACCGAGCTGCCGGTGCGCCTGCCCGAGGAGGTGGTCGTCGACGGCTCCGGCTCGCCATTGAAGCAGATGCCGGAGTTCTCCGCGCTGGCGAACGGCGAGACCCGCGAGACCGACACCTTCGATACCTTCGTCGAGTCGAGCTGGTACTACGCCCGCTACTGCTCGCCGGACTGCGAGACGGCGATGCTCGATGAGCGCGCCAAGTACTGGCTGCCGGTCGATCAGTACGTCGGCGGCATCGAGCACGCGGTCCTGCATCTACTCTACGCGCGCTTCTTCCACAAATTGCTGCGCGACGAAGGGTTGGTCGACTGCGATGAGCCGTTCGCGAGCCTGCTGACCCAGGGCATGGTGGTCGCCGAGACCTGGTACCGCGAGGACACCGAGGGCCGCCGCGAGTGGTTCAATCCGGCCGACGTCGAGGTCAGCCGCGACGACAAGGGCAAGGTCGTCGGCGCGGTGCTGCGCGGCGACGGCGAGCCGGTGCGCTTCGGCGGCATCGAGAAGATGTCGAAGTCGAAGAACAACGGCGTCGACCCGGAGGCGATGATCGCGCGCTACGGGGCCGACACCGTGCGCCTCTACATGATGTTCACCGCGCCGCCGGATCAATCGCTCGAGTGGAACGATGAGGGCGTCGAGGGTGCCTATCGGTTCCTCAAACGGCTCTGGAACCTGGCCGTCACGCATGCCGAGGCGCTGCGCGCGTCCGGGGCGTCTGCGGGTTCTGGTGAGGGGCTCGGCGAGGGTCAGGCCGAGGGGCCGAGTGAAGGGCTGGGCGAAGGTCTGGGCGAAGCCGAGGCCGAGGCCGAGGCTCGGCGCGAGGTCCATGCCGCGTTGAAGAAGGCGCTGTTCGATTATGAGCGGCAGCAGTTCAATACCGTGGTCTCGGCCTGCATGACCATCGTCAACACGGTCTCGCGCCTTGGCGATGAGCCGCCGGCGCAGACGGTGCGCCGCGAGGGCCTGAGCATCGCATTGCGGCTGCTGGCGCCGATCGCACCCCATGTGACCCATCACCTGTGGCGCGCGCTCGGGCTCGGCGAGGATATCCTGGCCGCGCCTTGGCCGGCCGTCGATGAGTCGGCGCTGACGCAGGAGCAGATCACCTACGTCGTCCAGGTGAACGGCAAGGTGCGCGGCAAGATCGCCGTTCCGGCCGACGCCGAGCGTGATGCGGTCGAGGCCGCGGCGCTCGCCAACGAGAACGCACAGCGCTTCATCGGCGAGGCGAGCGTGCGCAAGGTGATCGTGGTGGCGAACAAACTGGTGAACATCGTCGCAAAATGAGCGCTTGCGGCGAGACCTCATCGGGACAGTGCTGGCAGCCGCTGATGCATCGGGTACTGATCGGCCTGTTGCTGGGCACACTCGCTGGCTGCGGATTCCAGTTGCGCGGGGCGGTTTCGGTCCCAGAGGGACTGGAACCGATCCATCTGCAGGCGGGTGGCCTGATCAGGCAGGCGCTCGATGACCGGCTCGAGGCGAGCGGGGTGCAGCTCACGGCCAGCCCACAGGATGCCGGATTGGTCCTGCGCATCCTCGATCAGTCGCGCAGCTCGCGTGTCGTCGCGGTCGATCGTGCCGGTAAGGCGCTCGCTTTCGCGCTGGAATACCGAATCCGCTTCGATGCGGTCGACGCGACCGGCGAGCGCCTGATTGCCCCGCGCGCGCTGAAGCTCGAGCGAACCTTCGACGACAATCCTAACGTGGCCGTGCTCGGTAAGCAGCTGGAGTCCGAGATCATCTATCGAGACCTGGCGGCCGATGCCGCTGATCAGGTGCTGCTGAGTCTCCGCGCCGGCCTTGCCGCATTGGGTTCCTAGCAGTGCCGCTCCCGCCGCAGCAGCTTCCGCAGCGACTGACGCGCGAGCTGGCTCCGGTCTATTTGATCGCCGGCAGCGAGCCGCTTCAGCTCAATGAGGCCGCCGATGCCGTGCGTTCGGCCGCTCGGAAGCGGGGGTTCAATGAGCGCGAGGTGCTCGAGACGGGCCCCGACTTCGATTGGGGCTCGCTCGCTGGTGCGATGGGGTCACTGTCGTTGTTCGCCGAGCGTCGGCTGATCGAGCTGCGTGTCGGGACTCCGAAATCCGGTACCAAAGGGGACGGCGTTGGTCGCGAAGGCGCGGATGCGATCCGCCGGTGTTGCGAGCAGCCGAGCGATGACGTGCTGTTGCTCATCCTTGGGCCCAATCTCGATTGGAAGGGCCTGAAGGCGAAGTGGGTGCAACGGATCGAGCAGATTGGCGTGGTCGTGCAGGTGCGTGAGCTGCAGGGGCGCCAGCTGAGCCAATGGCTTGCCGAACGTTTGCGGCGGGCAGGTTTTACACCGACGGCCGAGGCCGTTGCGCTCTTGAGCGAGCGGGTCGAAGGCAATCTCCTGGCCGCTGACCAAGAGATCAGCAAGCTCCGGCTGGCCCTCGAGCCTGGACCGCTGGATGCGGATGGCCTGATGGCGGCCGTCTCCGACAGTGCGCGCTATGGGGTGTTCGACCTCGCTGACGCAGCTGTTGCCGGCGACCGGGCGCGCGTGGCCCGGGTGCTCGCCGGGCTGCGGGCAGAGGGCACGGCTGAGCCGCTGGTGTTGTGGGCCTTGGCGCGGGAGGTCCGCAAGCTCGCCGCGGTCGCCTTTGCCCGCGCCAGGCAGCAACCCCTGGGGCCAATACTGAAGGCACACCAGGTCTGGGAGTCGCGACGACAAACGACGCTCGCCGCAGCCGATCGGATTGGTCTTGCAGCCCTTTGGGATCTGGTGATGCGCTGCGCTGACGCCGATGAGGCGATCAAAGGGCGCGTCGACGCCAACCCATGGCAGTTGCTCGAGGGGATTGCCGAGGGGCTGGCCGCGCCCGGGTCGGCGCGCCCGCGCATCGATCGGATCGCCTGAAATGGGCACAGAATTGGCGCTGATCAGCGCAATGAAGATTGCTAGACTACTGGGTTTTGCGCGTCGCTGCGCACCTCATTCGTCTCTTGAAGAACCATGAAAACCGAGACCAAGATCACAAACGTGGCCGCGTACGTCGCAGAGGTTGGGCGCCGGGCGCGTTTTGCCTCCCGAGCCATGGCGCGGGCTGAGACGCGTGCGAAGAATCGTGCTTTGGCCGAGATCGCGGCCGATCTCGACGCTCAACGCGAAACGCTGGCGGCGGCGAACGCCGCCGACCTCGAGGCCGGGGCGGCGAAGGGGCTCGATGCCGCGCTGCTCGATCGGCTCGAGCTGACACCGGCGCGTATCGACGCGATGATCGCCGGGTTGGAACAGATTGCCGCCCTATCGGACCCAGTCGGTGCGACCAGCCAGCTCGATTATCGCCCGTCCGGGATTCAGGTTGGGCGCATGCGGGTGCCGCTCGGGGTGGTCGGCATCATCTACGAGTCGCGCCCGAACGTGACCGCCGACGCGGCGGCCCTCTGCCTCAAGGCCGGTAACGCGACCGTGCTCCGCGGCGGCTCCGAGGCGTTCCAGTCCAATCAGACGATCGCGGCGAGCATCCATCGCGGGCTGCAGGCGGCGGGCCTTCCGGCCGATGGCGTCCAGGTGTTGGCGACCACGGACCGGGCTGCGGTCGGCGCAATGATCAGCCATCCTGAACATCTCGACGTGATCATCCCCCGGGGCGGTAAGGGGTTGATCGAGCGCATCAGCCGCGACGCCCGGGTGCCGGTGATCAAGCATCTGGACGGTGTCTGCCACGTCTATATCGACGATAAGGCCGATCCAGACAAGGCGGTAGCGATTGCGGTCAATGCCAAGACGCAGCGCTACGGGACCTGCAACACGATGGAGACCCTATTGGTGGCGGAGTCCGTTGCCCGGCCGCTGTTGTCACGGATCGGTGCCGCCTTGGGCGCTAAGGGCGTCGAGATCCGCGGCTGCGAGCGCACGCGCGAGATCCTGGCCGATGCGCGTCCGGCAACTGATGCCGATTGGGGGACCGAATACCTGGCTCCGATCCTGTCGGTTCGGGTCGTCTCCGGGATGGATACTGCGATCGATCATATCGAGGCGCACGGCTCGCGCCATACCGACAGCATCGTCACCGAGGATTACAGCCGCGCGCGGCGGTTCCTGCGCGAGGTCGATTCGAGCTCAGTGATGGTCAATGCGTCGACTCGGTTCGCCGATGGCTTCGAGTACGGCCTCGGTGCCGAGATCGGGATCAGCACCGACAAGTTTCATGCGCGGGGTCCGGTTGGACTCGAGGGCTTGACATCGCAGAAGTTCATCGTGCTCGGTGAGGGTCAGATTCGGGAATAGGGCGCTCGCGGAAACAGACCTAGACGGGGGCCATCTCGGGAGGAAGCCATGATCGGCCTATTCGGCGGTACCTTCGATCCGGTCCACTCGGGACATCTGCGGGCTGCGCTCGATGTCGTGCAGCAGCTGCGCCTGACCGAGTTGCGTCTGCTGCCCCTGGCCGCGGCGGTGCATCGGCGTCAGCCAATCGCCTCAGCGAGCCAGCGCATGGCGATGCTGGAGGCGGCGATTCGCGACGAGCCCTGCCTGATCGCCGATGATCGTGAGCTCAAGCGCGGCGGCCCCTCGTATACGGTCGATACCCTGGAGTCGTTCCGCGACGAGCTGGGCGCGGAGCCGCCCATCTGTCTGCTCGTCGGCGCCGATGCGTTTGCCGCCTTCGGTGATTGGCATCGCCCGCTCGATATCCTCGCTCTGGCACACCTGGTCGTGATGCAGCGCCCGGGTGCGGTGACCGCTCGCGACCCCTGGACTCGAGACCAGGTGAGCCAGCGCCGCGTCCGCGAGCCCGACGGCTTGCGTTCCGAGCCCTCTGGCCGGATCTATTTCGCAACGGTCACGCAGCTCGATATCTCGGCGACGCGGATTCGCCGGTTGATTATCAACGGCGAGAGTCCCCGCTATCTGCTGCCGGACTCGGTGTTGCAGCTTGCGTTACAGGGCGGCTGCTACACTCAAAGCAACGCGGACGGCGCTTGACCGCGGGAACGCCGTCACTGGCCCTCTTGTCGTTGGCAGACGTTGCCGGCGCGCGGTGCCCGCTTCCCGCCCGAACAGGAGTGCTGATGCAGCTCGAGCAATTGAAAGACCTCGTGGTCGAGGTCCTAGAGGATATGAAGGCGCGCGAGATTACTGTTATGGATGTGCGCGGCAAGACCTCGGTGACCGACTACATGATCGTCGCCTCAGGGACCTCGGACCGTCACGTCAAGGCGATCGCTGAGACCGTCGCCTACAAGGCCAAGGAAGCCGGCGAACCGCCGTTGGGCGTGGAAGGCGTCGAGGTCGGCGAGTGGGCATTGGTCGATCTCAACGGGGTGGTCGTGCATCTGATGCTGCCGAAGGTTCGCGACTTCTATAGTCTCGAGCGCCTCTGGAACGCGCCGTCGCTGGTGGCACGCTCGGCGGCCGGCGCGCCGGCCTGATCCGCTCAGTCGCGGCTGCAATCCGCGGGTATCGAGCCAAATTCCGAGCACGGCATGGGGACAGGCGCGCAGATCGTTTTGATCGCGGCGATGGCGCATGACCGAGTGATCGGCCGGGCGAATACCCTGCCGTGGCGTCTGCCCGCCGATCTGGCGCATTTCAAACGCCATACCCTGGACAAGCCCATCATCATGGGGCGGCGCACCTGGGAATCGCTGCCCGGCCTGCTGCCGCGCCGGCGCCATATCGTGGTCTCCACCGATCCCGGCTTCGCGCCGCCGCAGGCCGAGGTCGCACGCTCGCCGCAGGCCGCCGTGGACCTCGCCGCGCCGGCCGCGGAGATCATGATCGTAGGGGGCGCCAGCATCTATCAGGCCCTGCTGCCGCGGGCCGATCGCATGCTCTTGACCCTGATCGACGCAGAGATCGATGGTGATGCTTGCTTCCCGGCCTGGGCGCCCTCGCAGTGGCGGGAGATCGCGCGGGAGCGCCGTCCGCGGGATGCCGCGAATCCTTACGACCTCGAGTTCGTGACCCTGGAACGCCGTGCGGGCGATAAGGTGGATGACGGCAGTGAAGACACCATCGAGGCGGTCGAGGACTGGCTCTATTGGACGAGTCGAGGTTACGAGTTCTGAGATTCGCCTCAGCCGGGTAACTGATAACCGGCGCAATCGAGCTCGATCAGCTCCATCGACTTCTTCCGGCGCACCCGCAGCGCCGTGAGCCGGCCACCCCAGACGCAGCCGCTGTCCAACGCCCAGGTGTTCTCGCGATTGAGGAAGCCGATCGTGGACCAGTGGCCGAACAGGATGCGCGCGTTCGCGGTGCGCCGACCCGGCACCTCGAACCAGGGCAGGGCGCCGGGTGAGGGCTGATCGAGCCCGCCCTTCTCGTGCAATAGCAGACGACCCTCGGCATCACACCAGCGCAGCCGGGTGAAGCAGTTGGTGATGAAGCGCAGCCGGTCGATGCCAGAGAGGTCGTCGCGCCATTGATCCGGCTCATCGCCGTACATCTCACTGAGGAAACCGGCGGCGTCCGGGCCTTGCAAGACGGCCTCGACCTCGCGGGCGCAGGCGCGGGCCTGATCCAGATCCCATTGCGGCGGCAGCCCGGCGTGGATCAGCGTGAAGCCTTTCTTCTCGCTGTGGTGCAACAGCGGGCGGTGGCGGAGCCAATCGATCAGCTCATCGCGATCCGGGGCCTCCAGGATCGGGTCGAGCGTGTCCTTCTTGCCGCGCCGCTCGCCGATCAGCGCGGACGCCATCAGATGCAGGTCGTGGTTGCCGAGCACGACGACCGCACGGTCGTCCAGGGCCTTGACCCAGCGCAGCGCGGCGAGCGAGTCGGGGCCGCGGTTGACGAGGTCGCCGACGCACCAGAGGCGGTCGCTGACGGGGTCGAAGCCGGCCTTGTCGAGCAGTCGCCGCAGCTCGTCGTAGCAGCCCTGGATATCGCCAACAGCGTAGGTCGCCATGGTCGCAAGCTCGATCAGTGGTGACCAGGGGTCAGTGCAGACCGCTGCGGTCGCCGAGCGAGAACGGCTGGATCACCGCATCGAAGCGGGTGCCGTCGTCGGCGATCATGTCGTAGCTTCCATGCATGCTCCCGAGCGGTGTCTCGATCTGGGTGCCGCTGGTGTACTCGAAACTCTCGCCCGGTTGCAGGTGCGGCTGCTCGCCGACGACGCCGGCGCCGCGCACCTCCTGGGTCTTGCCGTTCGCGTCGGTCACGATCCAATGCCGGTTGAGGAGCTTCGCCGATTCGCTGCCGGCGTTGCGGATGGTGATGGTGTAGGCAAAGGTGAAGCGCTTGGCATCCGGGTCGGATTGCTCCGGCAGATAGCGGGTTTGGGCGCTGACGTGGATCTGGTAGCGAGGGTCGTTCTCGGCGTGTTCCATGGTTCTCGATCTTGAAGGTCGTTGAGCCGAAGGAAAAGGGTGATGCGGTTGCCGGCGAGTGCTTGCAGCGACGAGCGCACTTGTCGACCAGGCCTGCATCGTCGTGGGGCAGCTAGGCAAAACCGGTGACGCCGCGCTCGGAGGCGCGAATGAAGGCGGTGATCTGGTCGGTTTCCTCTCCCGGATATTGATGGCTCGCCGCGGCGAGACC
This sequence comes from Halochromatium glycolicum, assembly GCF_016584085.1. Taxonomy (GTDB): domain Bacteria; phylum Pseudomonadota; class Gammaproteobacteria; order Chromatiales; family Chromatiaceae; genus Lamprobacter; species Lamprobacter glycolicus. Next base: position 24,189 of record NZ_NRSJ01000030.1, read on the forward strand.
CTCTGCAAGGCGGCGGCCCGAGCGGAAGATCAGCCGATAGACGGCCTTGATCCGAGCTCGCTGCTCGGCCGAAAAGCCATTGCGCTTGAGCCCGACGAGATTCAGGCCGATGATGACCGCCCGCTGGCCGTTGGCGATCACATAGGGCGGCACATCCTTGGAGACGCCGGTCAGGCCGCCGATCATCGTGTAGGCCCCGATGCGGGCGAACTGATGCACGGCAACCTGGCCGGAGATGAAGCAGCGATGGGCGACCTCGACATGGCCGGCGAGGGTGGCGGTGTTGGCGAGGATGTTGTCGTCGCCGACAACGCTGTCATGACCGGCGTGACTGTAGGCCATGAAGTAGTTGCGGCTGCCGATGCGCGTGCCGGCCTCGCTCTTGATGCCGCGGCTGATGTTGACATACTCGCGGAAGCAGTTGTCGCTGCCGATGGTCAATGGCTTGGCGCGCTCGGGCGTGAAACCGAGGTCCTGGGGCGCGCTGCCGAGGGTCGCTCCATGGCAGACCCGGTTGCGCGGCCCGAGCCGGGTGCCGCTGTAGAGGCGCACGCCGCTCTCGATCACGCAGTCGGGACCGACGATCGCGCCGGCCTCGATCAGCGTCCAGGGACCGACACTGGCGCTGGGGTCGACCTGGGCGCCGTCCTCGATGATCGCGCTTGGATGAACGGACATCGCTTCAGCCGAAATCCTGTGAGACCCGCTCCCGATGCCGTCGCAATCAGTGGCGGAAATGGCGCATCCCGGTGAAGACCATCGCGATGTCGTGCTCGTCGGCGGCGGCGATGACCTCGTCGTCGCGCATCGAGCCGCCGGGCTGGATCACGGCCCGAATGCCGGCCGCGGCGGCCTGATCGAGCCCGTCTCGGAACGGGAAGAAGGCATCCGAGGCGAGCACCGCGCCGGCGACCTCGAGTCCGGCCTGCTCGGCCTTGATGCCGGCGATCCGAGCTGAGTTGACCCGGCTCATCTGACCGGCCCCGACGCCGATGGTCATCCGCTCGCGGGCATAGACGATCGCGTTGGACTTGACGAACTTGGCCACGCGCCAGCCGAACAGCAGGTCCTCGAGCTCGGCATCGCTCGGGCTACGCTTGGAGACGGTCTTCAGCTCGGCGAAGAGGTCGCCATCGGCCTGCTGGACCAGCAGGCCACCGCGTACCCGCTTGAAGTCGAGGTAGCCATGGCGCTCGTCGCTCCAGCTGCCGCTCTGTAGCAGGCGGACGTTCTTCTTGGCCGCGACGGCCTCGCGCGCCTCGGCGCTGACCTCGGGGGCGATGATGACCTCGACGAATTGACGCGCGACGATGGCCGCCGCGGTGGCGCCGTCCAAGGGCCGGTTGAAGGCGATGATGCCGCCGAACGCGGATTCCGGATCGGTTGCGAAGGCGCGCTCGTAGGCCGCGAGCAGGCTCTCGCCGACAGCGACGCCGCAGGGGTTGGCGTGCTTGACGATCACGCAGGCCGGCGCATCGGCGAACTGCTTGACGCACTCGAGCGCGGCGTCGGTGTCGGCGATGTTGTTGTAGCTGAGCGCCTTGCCCTGCAGCTGCTCGGCGCGGGCGACGCTGGCCTCGCAGCGTCCGCGGCCGACATAGAAGGCGGCCTCCTGGTGCGGGTTCTCGCCGTAACGCATCGCCTGGCGCTTGCTGAACTGCATGTTGTACGTGCGCGGCAGGCCCTCGGCCTTGCCCTCGGGGTGCTCGACGATGGCACCGAGATGGTTGGCGATGGCGCCGTCATAGCGGGCCGTGTGCTCGAAGGCGCGTACCGCGAGATCGAAGCGCGTGCGGTCATCGACGGCGCCGTCGTTTGCCCCTATGGCCTCGCGCACGCGCGCGTAATCGGCCGGATCGCAGACCACGGTGACGTCGCGATGGTTCTTGGCCGCGGCGCGCAGCAGGGTCGGGCCGCCGATGTCGATGTGCTCGATCGCGGTCGGCAGGTCGCAGTCGGGCTGGGCGACGGTCTCCTCGAACGGATAGAGATTGACGACGACGAGATCGATCGGATGGATCTCGTTCTCGCGCATCACCTGATCGTCCTCGCCGCGGCGGCCGAGGATGCCGCCGTGGATGCGCGGATGCAGCGTCTTGACGCGCCCGTCCATCATCTCCGGGAAGCCGGTGTACTCGGCGACCTCGGTCACCGGGATATCCTGCTCGACGAGCAGGCGCGCGGTGCCGCCGGTGGAGAGGATCTCGATGCCGCGCTTGCTCAGGGCCTGGGCGAAGCCAGCGAGGCCGGTCTTGTCGGAGACGCTGATCAGCGCCCGTCGGATTGGTTTCATCTCTGTTCTCCTCGCGCGCTTCACTACCGGCCCGCTGCTTGTCGCGGCGGGGACAGGGCGCCGCGAATACTATGAGTCGGCTTTGAGTTTCTTGCGCAGGGTGCCGCGGCTGATCCCCAAGATCGCGGCCGCGGCCGACTGATTGCCATTGGTGTGCTCGAGCACGGCCTCGATCATCGGCCGCTCGACCTCGCTCATGACCAGTCGGTAGAGGCCGGTGATCTCGTGGTCGCCCATGCTGCTCAGATAGAAGCGAAGCGCATTGCGCACGCATTCGCGCAGTGGCTCGGTGCGGTGTGACTCCGGCACCGCAAAGCCTTTCCCATCATCCATTACCTGTGTCCTCGCGCGTTCTTGTTTAGGCTGCGAGCATGCGGTCTGATGCCGCTTCGGCCAGTCGTTGGAGGTGCTCGCGCAGCAGCGCCAGTTGCTCATCGGCGGTTGTGGCCGCCATCAGGCGTTGACGCTGGGGTGCGGCCCCCACCTTTCCGCCGAGGCCCTGGAGGTACCACCCGATGTGCTTCCGCGCGATGCGCACTCCGCGCGGCTCGCCGTAGAAGGCGTAGAGCCGGTCGAGATGGTCCTCGATGATCGCGCCAACTGTCTCCGGCGCGGGCGTCCGTGCGGAGGCCTTTGCTCTGTGCGAGGCGCCTTCGGCCTGCTCGCCCGTCAGGTGAGCCTCTGCACGTACGGCGGTGGCGATGGCATTGAAGATCCAGGGTCGCCCCAAGGCGGCACGTCCAACCATAATAGCATCGGCTCCGGTGTGCTTCAGCACGCGAAAGGCTGCGGCCGGTCCATCGATGTCGCCGTTGGCGACCAGGGGGATGCGCATTTGCGCCCGGATGGCCGTGAGGCTCTGATGCTCGGCCTCGCCGCGGTAGCCGCAGGCACGCGTGCGCCCATGGACCGTCAGCAGCGCGACGCCGCTCTCCTGCGCGATGCGGGCGATCCGTGCGAGATTTCGGGTCTCGGGTGACCAGCCGGTGCGGGTCTTGAGCGTGACCGGCACCGGGACGGCTTGGACCACCGCCTCGAGGATACGGCCGACCAGGGCCTCGTCGCGCAGCAACGCTGAGCCCGCTGTGACCTGGCAGACCTTCTTGGCCGGGCAGCCGAGATTGATGTCGATGAGTTCAGCCCCGCAGTCGACGTTATATTGGGCTGCGTCGGCCATCTGGGCTGGATCGGCGCCTGCGATCTGGACCGCGATCGGCCCCGGCTCGCCGGCATGGTCACGACGCTCGCGACTCTTGCGCGTCTCGCGCAGCGCCGGATTGGCCGAGACCATCTCGGAGACGGTCAGACCGGCGCCGAGCTCACGGCATAGCGTCCGGAATGGACGATCGGTGGCGCCTGCCATCGGCGCCAGGATCAGGCGGTTAGGAAGGGTCACCGGGCCGAGCTGAAGGGGCTCGAGCAGATGGGAAGCTGGGTGGTCAGCGGTATCCTGAACGGACATCATGGAGTGATCTGGGCTAGGCGTTCGATCGGAGAATTATGAATGGCCCAGAGTGTACGCGGATCGGGGCTCGGCGGTTGCCCTTCCGCTCTTCGGTTCGCTTGCTTGGTCCGGCTCCGCTGCCGTGCCCGCCGGCGGGGCTGAAGGGGGGCGTCGCTTGGGCTGCTGGGGCTCGCGCACTGCAGCGGAAATCCCGAGGCCGATTGTCGCTGGCCGCAATGGTCGTGAGGTAGGAGCCCGCTTGCGGGCGATCTTCGTCGCCGCGAGCGCGGCCTGGTCGCCCGCAAGCGGGCTCCTACAGCGCTAAGGCGATTGCCGGAAAAGCTCGTACCGAATTGCGCAGGATTTTCGTTTGCCTTCGAGGAGCGTCGCCGGGAGCATAGCCGGGCTATGTGACCGGCGGCGCGACGAAGAAGGCGAGCGAAAAGACCAGCAAGGCGGTATGAGCTTTGACAGAAATCGCCTAAGAGCCTGGTGGCAGGAAAAGGGTCTCGGTATTCCTGACGCGATGCACTAGTCGCTTGGGCGGCGCCGCCCGGTCAGCAGCACCCAGTCTTCGCGCTCGACCGGCGGGTCCATCATGAAATCCGGCCAGTAGGCGGCGCTGACCGCCTCGCTCTGGCGGGTCAGGATGCCCGAGAGCGCGAGTAGGCCGTCCGGCTTGCACAGCCGTGCGAGCGTCGGCGCCAGCGTCATCAGCGGCTCGGCCAGGATATTGGCGAGCACCAGATCGCTCGCCTCGCGGGGCAGCTCCTCAGGCCGACCAACACAGAGCCGCTCGCCGACGGCGTTGACCTCGGCGTTCTCGCGCGTCGCCTCCAGCGCCTGCGGGTCATGGTCGATCGCGATCGCGCGCGCGGCGCCGAGCTTCAGGGCCGTGATCGCGAGGATACCCGAGCCGCAGCCGAAATCGAGCAGCGTCTTGCCGCGCAGCGGGGTCCGATCGAGCCACTCGAGGCAGAGCGCTGTCGTGGCATGGTGGCCGGTGCCGAAGGCCAGCCCAGGGTCCAGGTCGATGACCACCGCATCCGGCTCCGGGACGGCCTGCCCGCGTGGGCAGATCCAGAGCCGCTGTCCAAACCGTTGGGGATGCAGGTCCTCGAGCCAGACCCGTTCCCAGGGGCGGTCGTCGAGTCGGTGCAGACTTGGCGTTGCAAGGCATTGGGGCGCCAGGGTCTCGGCCGCGTGCTCCGCCTGCATCGTGCCCGCGGGGTCGTCTTCAAACAGGGCCTTGATGCGCAGCTGCCGCCACAGCGGGGTTGCCCCGGGCGCTGGCTCGAGCACCGCCTCGAGGCCGGCCCTGCTGTCGATCTCACCTGCGAGGCTGTCCCCGCCGTCATCCATCGTCACGGCCAGCGCGCCGGCATTCTCGAGCGCTGCCTCGAGCAGAGGCGCAGCGTCACGGTCGGTCAGTAGCTCGAGCTCGATCCAGGCCATGGGCGTCCGTTCGATGCGGGTCAGAGACCCAGCTTCTTCTCCAGGTAGTGGATATTGATTCCGCCCTGTTGGAAGGCCGTATCGTTCAGCAGCGTCCGATGGAGCGGGATATTGGTGTTGATGCCCTCGATGATCGTCTCGCGCAGTGCGTTGTTCATCCGCGCCAGGGCAGCTGAGCGATCCTCGCCATGGGCGACCAGCTTGCCGATCATCGAGTCGTAATAGGGCGGCACCACGTAGCCGGCATAGATATGGGTATCGAGCCGCACCCCCGGTCCGCCCGGCGCATGAAACTCCTCGATGCGCCCAGGGCTGGGCATGAAGGTCTCCGGGTGCTCGGCATTGAGGCGGCATTCGATCGCATGGCCGCGCGGAACGATCTGGTCCTGACTGAAGCGCAGCCGCTCGCCGCCCGCGACCAGGATCTGCTCCTTGATCACATCGATGCCGGTGATCATCTCGGTGACCGGATGCTCGACCTGCACCCGGGTGTTCATCTCGATGAAATAGAACTCGCCATCCTGGTACAGGAATTCGAAGGTGCCGAGCCCGCGATAGCCAAGCGTGCTGCAGGCCTGGGCGCAGCGCTCGCCGATACGCTGGCGCTGCTCCTCCGTGATGCCGGGTGCCGGCGCCTCCTCGATCACCTTTTGGTGGCGGCGCTGCATCGAGCAGTCGCGCTCGCACAGGTGAATCGCGTTGCCGTAGTTGTCGGCCAGCACCTGGAACTCGACGTGGCGCGGGTTCTCCAGGTATTTCTCCATGTAGACGACGTCGTTGCCGAACGCGGCGCCGGCCTCAGCCTTGGTCAGCGAGATCGCGTTCAGCAGCGTCGCGTCCGAATGCACGACCCGCATGCCGCGTCCGCCGCCGCCGCCGGCGGCCTTGATGATGACCGGATAGCCGATCTCGCGCGCGAGCTCCAGGGTGTGCTTGGCGTCCTCGTCGAGCGGACCGTCGGACCCGGGCACGCAGGGGACCCCGGCCTGCTTCATCGCGCGGATGGCCGAGACCTTGTCGCCCATCAGCCGGATGGTCTCCGGCTTGGGGCCGATGAAGACGAAGCCCGAGCGCTCGACCCGCTCGGCGAAATCGGCGTTCTCGGACAGGAAGCCGTAGCCCGGGTGGATCGCGACCGTGTCGGTGACCTCGGCGGCGCTGATGATCGCCGGGATGTGCAGATAGCTGTCGCGCGACGGGGCCGGGCCGATGCAGACCGATTCATCGGCGAGCAGCACATGCTTGAGATCACGGTCGGCGTCCGAATGGACGGCAACCGTCTTGATGCCGAGCTCGCGGCACGCGCGCTGGATGCGCAACGCGATCTCGCCGCGGTTGGCGATGAGGATCTTCTCGATCATTCGATCACGAACAACGGTTGGTTGTATTCCACGGGCTGGCCGTTCTCGACCAGGATCTTCTTGACGACGCCGGCGCGTTCCGACTCGATCTGATTGAGGATCTTCATCGCCTCGATGATGCAGAGGATATCGCCCACCTTGACCTCCTGACCCTCCTCGACGAAGGACTTGGCACCCGGGGAAGGTGAGCGGTAGAAGGTGCCGACCATCGGTGAGCGGGCGACGGAGGCATCATCGACCTCGGTTGCGCCTGCGCTGCTAGCGCTACCGGCCGGCGCTGCGGCTGGGGCCGACGGGGCTGCAGCCGGCGCTGAAGCCGGCATCATGAACTGGGGTGCACCGCTTCCGTGACGGCTGATCCGGACCGATTCCTCACCTTCGTGGATCTCGATCTCGGCGACGTTCGACTCATCGAGCAATTCGATCAGCTTTTTGACCTTGCGGATGTCCATGACTGTTGATCTTCTCGCCGTATCTGAATGCTTATGTGCGTTGGTGCGAGGCCGTGCGCGAGCGCCGGAGGCGTTTGGCCCTCAGCGCGGTCCCGGCAGACGCTCGAGCGCAGCGGCCAGTGCCAGCGCGTAGCCCTGTGCACCGAGGCCGCTGATCACGCCAACTGCGATATCGGAAAAGTACGAATGCGCCCGGAACGGCTCGCGCGCGTGGACGTTCGAGAGGTGAATCTCGATGAACGGGATCTCGACCGCGAGCAAGGCGTCGCGCAGTGCAATGCTGGTGTGGGTGAAGGCGGCAGGATTGAACAGGATGAAGGCCACGCCGTCATCACCGGCGCGATGGATGGCCTCGATCAGCTCGTGCTCGGCGTTGCTCTGCAGCATCTGCAGCCGATGACCGGCGGCAACCGTGGCCTCTGAGAGCTGCGCTTCGATCGTTGCGAGCGTTTCGACGCCATAGGTCTGGGGCTCGCGGGTACCGAGCCGGTTCAGATTGGGGCCGTTGAGACAGAGGATCGTTGCCATGCTGATGCGGCCACCACTGCGGCTGTATGGAGCTCCGACTGCTCGAACTTCAGAATACTGATCGAATTCGCAGCCAATGTCTGCGAACGCTCTTCAATCGGGCGCCTCCCGCCTGGATCAGCCCTGGGCATACAGGTTACGGCATCAGGCGCTGTTTTACAAAGACGAGAATGCAAGAAGCAGTGCGGTATGCGGCCAATTGCCGGCTGTTGGGCGCGTATTCCCGAGCGTTTGGCCTGAGCGTTTGGCCTGAGCGTCTGGGATGAGCGCTCAAGGCCATCGGGCGATTCCGGGCGTCATCTCCGCTGTGCCAAGCGCGGTGCGATCTCGGCGTCGAATACGGCCCTGTCGAGCTCACCGGTCCGGCTGAAGACGCGTCGGCCGAGCGCGTCGAATATCACCGTGAACGGCAATCCGCCAGTACGATTACCGAGCTGTTTCGAGAGCCTGACGGTCTCGATGTTACCGAGCAGGATCGGATAGTCGACCGGATGGGCTTCGAGAAAACGGGCAACCGCATCGGCGCGGTCGATGCTGATACCGACGACCTGGAGCCCTTGGTTTGCATAACGCTGCTGCCAACTGTCGAGTATCGCCATCTCGCGCTGGCAGGGCAGACACCAGCTGGCCCAGAGATGGAGCACGAGCAGCTTGCCGGCCCAGCTGCTGCTTCTCACCTCGCGCCCGTCGAGGCGCGGCAGGCGCAGATCGGGCAGGGTCTCGATGAGCCCGTCCGGCGACCCGACTGCGAGCCGCCGGGCCTCGGCGCTGTCGTCAGGGTCCAGCCAGCGTTCACCGAACAGCGCCAAGCCGATGCTGACCGAGCCGGCCAGCACCGTTACCGCGAAGACCTTGGCGACATTCACCGCCCGAACTCGTTCAGGTGCTCGGCGAACTCCTCAGCTGGAACGAATCCCACCAGCCGCCAGCCGCGCCGCTCTTCACCGTCCTGATCGAAGAACAGCATCGCCGGCGGGCCGGGGATACCGAAGCGCTCCTGCATCAACGCCTTGTCCTCGGCATCGTTCGCCGTGACGTCGGCCTGCAGCAGTACGAAGCGCTGCATCGCCTGCTGAACCGCCGGATCGGGGAAGGTATAGCGCTCCATCTCTTTGCAGGACACACACCAGTCGGCGTAGAAGTCGAGCATCACCGGCTTGTCCTGGGCCGCGGCCTTGGCGACGGCCTGATCGAGATCCTCGACGGTCTTGATACGCTCGAACTCTGGATGTGCTGCGGCCGTGCCGTGACCACCGCCGGCGGGCGCGAGCCCGCGCAGCGGTTGGATGGTGTCCTTACCGCCCGCAGCGGCCCCGACCAGCATCAGCACCCCATAGACCAGCAGCGCGACGCCGAGTGATTTCCAGAGCTTGGACCAGCCGCTGGCCTCGGCACCGTGCTGGGTCAGGGCGCCGAGGTAGACGCCCGAGCTGATCAGCAGCAGGCCCCAGAGCAGCATCGCGACCGCGGCCGGCAGTACACGCTCGACGAGCAGGACGGCGACGGCCAGCAGCAGTACGCCGAACACGGCCTTGACCGCATCCATCCAGGCGCCGGCGCGGGGCAGCAGCTTACCGGCCGAGGTGCCGATCGCGAGCAGTGGCGCCCCCATGCCGAGGCCGAGGCCGAGCAGCGCGAAGAAGCCGAGCAGCGCGTCGCCGGTCTTGCCGATGAAGATCAAGGCGCCCATCAGCGGCGGCGCAACACAGGGGCCGACGATCACGGCCGAGAGCGCGCCCATGATCGCGGCGCCGGTGAGGGTGCCGCCCTGCTGCTTGTTGCTGAGCTGGGTGAGCTTGGTCTGCCAGCTGCTGGGCAGCTGTAGATCGTAGAAGCCGAACATCGACAGGGCCAGCGCAACGAACACCGCGGCAAAGGTGCCCAGCACCCAGGCGTTCTGGAAGGTTGCCTGCAGGTTGGCGCCGAACAGCCCGGCAATCACGCCGATCACGGCATAGGTCAGCGCCATCGCGAGGACATAGGCGAGCGATAGGAAGAAGGCCTTGCGGGTCGTGATCGTGTCGCCCTGACCGGCGATGATGCCCGAGAGGATCGGAATCATCGGGAAGACGCAGGGCGTGAAGGCCAGCAGCAGACCGAGCACGAAGAAGATCGCGACCGCGCCGAAGATGCCGGTCTGCGCCAGGCGAGCCGCGATCTGGTCTTGCTCTGAGACACGCTCAGGCGGTTCGCTGGCCGCGTCGGCGCCTTGGGCCGCTGCGGCTTGCTCCGTTCCGCCCGAGTCCGCGGTTTCCGTGGTGATCTCCGAGAAGGAAACGGTCGTCGTCGCCGGCGGCAGCTCGAGCGGGATGCGGTCGGTGACCGGCGGATAACAGATGCCGCGCTCCGCACAGCCTTGATAACGCGCGACCAGCGTGGCGGTCGTGGCGGCGTCGCGAGCACGCAGTAAGGGCACCGTCAGCGCGACATCGCCGTGGTAGATCGCGACGTCTCCGATGGTGCCATCCGGGCGCACCGTGTCCGGCTTGATCTCCGCCGGCGGCAGTTCGTACTCGCCGATTCGAACACCGTCGGCGTCCTCGATCGAGAGAGCGATCTTCTCCTGGTAAAGGTAGGTCTCGGGCGCGATCTGCCAGCGCAGGGCGAGCGTCTGGGGACCCTCGACGCGGGTGTCGAGCTGGAACGCCTCTTCTGCCGGGAGGATGTCGTCCTCAAGGCCGAGGCCGAGCGACTGCGCCTTGGGTGGGCGACTCGAGGATTGCTCAGCGGGCTCGTCCGCGAGGGCCGTCAGCGATTGGGTCGGCAATGCGGCGTCGCCGGTCATCAGCCCGTCGGCGTCCGCCGCGTCCGCGCTCGATGCCGGTTCACTCGCGGCCGTCTCGACGGCGGCGAGCTGAGGCAGCTCGAGTAAGATGCTCTGGCGCTGCGGCGGATAACAGAGTCCGGCGTCGGCGCAGCCTTGTGATTGCGCCTGGACCCGCACCACTCGACCCTCGTCGCCGCGCCGCTCGACTGGAAGCTGGGCCTCGACACGATCGCGATAGACCTCGACCTCGCCGAAGAAGGGGTCGTTCTTGGTTTCGGTGGGCGGCAGCTCCGGGCTACCGAGCTCGAACCCCGGTGTTTGGCTTTCGAAGCGGAACTTCGAGCCGTAGAGATAGTAACCAGGCTCGATCTCCCAGCTGACCACGACCTGATCCGGGCTCGTGGCCGCGCCGCCGATGCGAAATGCCTGATCCGGCGGTAGGAACTCGTCCTCGGCGACAGCGCCGGTCGCCAGGCCCATCCCGACGATGAGCAGCAGGAGGCCAACGCTCCAATGGTGCAGACGGCGCTGCGGCCTGATGCGGCGGCACACCGCGGCTGCGTCCGCAATGGCGGCGCGGAGTAAGCCTGATCCGATGTTTATCAGTGGTTTGTCGCAGTACATTGACGGACCCAATCTAGGTAGTTCTCGTGGCCGGTGGTGATCGGATGGCTGATCACCTCGGGAACATCGTAAGGGTGGAGCGAGGCGATGCGCGCCGTCATCGGCGTGATGCAGGGCTCGGTGGTCTTGATGATCAGCAAGACCTCAGTGTCGGTCTCCACTTGCGACTCCCAACGGTAGACCGAGGTGACGCCAGGTAACGCGTTGACGCAGGCGGCGAGCCGTTCGCTGACAAGGGCCTCGGCGAGCGATTGCGCTGTCTCGGCGTTTGGGCAGGTGCAATAGGCCACATAGACCTGTTGGGAGTCAGATTGGTTGCTCATGGCGTTCTGTTTGGCTAGGGGTCGAGCTGGAGACTGGGGTGGACATTGAGGCGGACACTGGGGCGGACACTGGGGTGGACACTGGGGCCGCTGAGCCAGCGGCGCGCATAGCGTAACGAAATCCAAGGGTGCGGGCTGCACCGGTTTGAATCATGCAAATCCGGACAGATGTGCGGGAAATTCAGCCATCCCCCAACAGGGGCCGGCACATGGGCCGGCGCCACCAGTGAGACCAGCGTCATGTGGATCTTCCTTCTCATCTTCGTCTTTGCACCACTGATCGAGCTCTACTTCCTGATTCAGGTCGGATCGGTGATCGGGGCCCTGCCGACGATCCTTCTGTCGATTCTGACCGCGGTGATCGGTGGTTATCTCGTTCGGATGCAGGGGTTGGCGGTGCTGATGCGGGTGCGTTCGATGCTCGAGCGCGGCGAAACGCCAGCACTGGAGCTCCTCGACGGGGCAGTGCTCCTGCTATGCGGCTTTGCCCTGCTGCTGCCAGGCTTCATCACTGATGCGATCGGCTTTGCGCTGCTGGTGCCACCGTTGCGCCGGGCGCTGGTGCGGCGCTACGTCCAGGTCATGCCGGCTCAGGGGGAGGTGATCGTACGACGAGAGACCTCGTCACGCCGGACCATCGAGGGCGACTGGCGGCGTGACGACTGAGCGCGCTGGCCTCGCTCGTCCGCGCCGATAGCGGGATTCCGAACGAAAGAGCGCAATGGCCCCTTGACAGCGCGCAGACGCTGCCTATTATTAGCACTCGCTCGGCATGAGTGCTAACACCCGACCGCAACAGTCGGTTGCGAACGGTACCAGCAGTTCGATACCGGTGCCGGACACAATCCGGCCCGGCCCACGCTTCACAACACTGAACTCAACTAACCCTGAGGGCTACCGCAAATGAAGATTCGTCCTTTGCATGACCGCATCGTGGTCCGCCGCATGGAAGAGGAGCGCACCTCCGCCGGAGGCATCGTGATCCCGGATTCCGCCGCTGAGAAGCCGATCCAGGGCGAGGTTCTCGCGGTCGGCAACGGCAAGATCATGGACAGCGGTGACACCCGCAACCTCGACGTCAAGGTCGGCGACAAGGTGCTGTTCGGCAAGTACTCCGGCACCGAGGTCAAGCTCGACGGCGAAGAATTCCTCGTGATGCGCGAGGACGACATCATGGGCGTCATCGAGGGCTGAGCCTTGCTCGAGCCCTGTTCCAGTATTCCTAGACATCAAACAGATTTGACCGAGGTAACAACGCGATGAGCGCAAAAGAAGTCAAGTTCGGCCTTGATGCCCGCAACCGGATGGTCGAGGGCGTCAACATCCTGGCCAACGCCGTCAAGGTCACCCTGGGGCCGAAGGGCCGCAACGTGGTGCTCGAGAAGTCGTTCGGCGCCCCGACCGTCACCAAGGACGGCGTCAGCGTCGCCAAGGAGATCGAGCTTGCCGACAAGTTCGAGAACATGGGTGCGCAGATGGTCAAGGAGGTTGCCTCCCAGACCAGCGATATCGCCGGTGACGGCACCACCACCGCGACCGTGCTCGCCCAGGCCATGGTGCGCGAGGGCATGAAGGCGGTCGCTGCCGGCATGAACCCGATGGACCTCAAGCGCGGTATTGATAAGGCCGTCGAGGCGGCTGTCGCCGAGCTGAAAGACATCTCGAAGCCGTGCTCGAACAACAAGGAGATCGCCCAGGTCGGCACCATCTCGGCCAACGCCGATGAATCGATCGGCGAGATCATCGCCGAGGCGATGGAGAAGGTCGGCAAGGAAGGCGTCATCACCGTCGAAGAAGGCAAGTCGCTGCACAACGAGCTCGATGTCGTCGAGGGCATGCAGTTCGACCGCGGCTACCTGTCGCCGTACTTCGTCAACAACCAGCAGAGCCAGACCGCCGAGCTGGAAGAGCCCTTCATCCTGCTGCACGACAAGAAGATCTCCAACATCCGCGATCTGCTTCCGGTGCTCGAGGCCGTCGCCAAGGCCGGTCGTCCGCTGATGATCGTCGCCGAGGACATCGAGGGTGAGGCCCTGGCGACCCTGGTGGTCAACAGCATCCGCGGCATCATCAAGGTCTGCGCGGTCAAGGCGCCCGGCTTCGGCGATCGCCGCAAGGCCATGCTGCAAGACCTGGCCATCCTCACCGGCGGCACCGTGATCTCCGAAGAGGTCGGCCTGTCGCTCGAGAAGGCGACCCTCAACGAGCTCGGCTCGGCCAAGCGCGTGCAGATCAGCAAGGATGAGACCACCGTCATCGACGGCGCCGGCTCCGATGCCGAGATCAAGGGCCGTTGCGACCAGATCCGCGCCCAGATCGAGGAGACCACCTCGGACTACGACCGTGAGAAGCTGCAGGAGCGCCTCGCTAAGCTCGCCGGCGGTGTCGCCGTGATCAAGGTCGGCGCCGCGACCGAGGTCGAGATGAAGGAGAAGAAGGCGCGCGTCGAAGACGCCTTGCACGCGACCCGTGCCGCGGTCGAGGAAGGCATCGTCGCCGGTGGGGGTGTCGCGCTGGTGCGCGCCCTGAACCGGATGTCCGCTCTGACCGCTGCCAACCACGATCAGGACGTCGGCATCAAGATCGCGCTGCGCGCGATGGAGGAACCGCTGCGTCAGATCGTGATGAACGCTGGCGACGAGGCATCGGTCGTGCTGCACAAGGTCGCCGATGGCGAGGGCAACTACGGCTACAACGCCGCCACCGGCGAGTACGGCGACCTGGTCGACATGGGTATCCTCGATCCGACCAAGGTCACCCGCACCGCGCTGCAGAACGCCGCCTCGATCGCGGCGCTGATGATCACCACCGAGGCCATGGTGGCCGAGGAGCCGAAGGACGAGCCGGCGATGCCGGCCGGCGGTGGCGGCATGGGCGACATGGGCGGCATGGGCATGATGTAAGCCCTCGCCCTGCCCACAGCGCCGACGCAGTCCCTGGCTGCAGTCGGCGCTGCCGCGCATTGACAGCCCCGCAATTGCGGGGCTTTTTTATGGGCCTGTCTCATGTTGATGGGCCTGTCTCATGCCAGCGCGCGCGATTGCTGACGAAGCCCATGTGTGCTCGAGCGATTTTGCGGTACCGTATCGTCACCCGCCCTGGTTTCCGGACAGGCTGAGCCCATCGGTGCTGACTGTTCCGGGGCCTTCTGTCCGGCGATCAGGCGGAATGGCCATATCAACGTTTCCGTCTTGATCGAATCTGATCTGCCAACCAACCATCTCGGATGTCTTCGCGTTATTGCCTCTTGTTCACCATTGCGCTGATCGCGTTGGCTAGCCTCGGCGTGCCGCCAGCGTCGGCCGCGAGTCTCGAGATCCGCTCCGGTGTTGCGTTGATCATCGATCATGAGGGCAATCGGCTGTTCGAGCGCAACCCCAAACAGGTCCGGCCGATCGCATCGATCACGAAGCTGATGATGGCGATGGTGGTGATCGATGCCGATGTGCCATTGGATGACCGTATCACCATCACCGAGGCCGATCGCGATCGGCTGCGCTGGAGCCGTTCTCGGCTGCGCATTGGTGAAGCGCGCCTTTCCAGGCTGGATCTACTGCGAACGGCGTTGATCTCCTCCGATAATCGCGCGGCGGCGGCCTTGGGTCGGACGACCTTCGCGGGCGGTACCGAGGCGTTCGTCGAGGCGATGAATGAGAAGGCGAGGGCGCTCGGTATGCACGACACCAATTTCGCCGACGCGAGCGGGTTGAATGCCGCGAACCAGTCGACCGCTGAGGACCTGGTGCGCCTCGTGAACGCGGCTGCCCAATACCCGTTGATCCGCGAGATCACCTCGACAGGGGAGACCGAGGTCGAGCCGCATGCCCATCGGGGGCCTTTGCCCTATCGCAACACCAATCCGCTGACCCGCGATGAGCGGTGGAAGGTGGAGCTCTCCAAGACCGGCTACCTGAATGAGGCGGGGCGTTGCCTCGTCATGCAAGCCGTGGTCGAGAACCGGCGTATCTACGCCATCTTTCTCAATGCCCAGGGGCAGCTGACGCCGATCGGCGACGCCAACCGATTTCGGCGCTGGCTCCAGGAGACCGACGAGCTGAAGCCGATGAGCTTGAGCGCGCGCGGGGGCTGATCATGGCAGGGCCTGACCCATGAAACTGCTGATCGATATCGGCAATACCAGCCTCAAGTGGGCGCTCTATCAGGATGGCGAGATCGGTCCGATGCGTTCGGCACGCCATTTCGAGGCGCTGCCAATCGATGTCATTGCGAGCTGGGAGCAGATCGCCAGGGTCAGCAAGGTGCTCGTCGCCAGCGTCGGGCCCCAAGGCGTCTTCGAAGCGGTCATCGCCGCCGCGCGCGCCTGCTGGAATTGTCCAGTCGTCCGAATCGAGACCGGCGTCCAGGCGCATGGGGTCCGCATCGCCTATGCCGAGCCATCCCGTCTCGGTGTCGATCGATTCTTGGCCTTGGTTGCAGCGCACTCATTGCCAACGCCAGCGGCCGCCGCGAATGGATCAGGTCATCGTGCGGACACGGCCGCTGCCATCCTCATTGTCGACGTCGGCACCGCGATCACCTTCGACGGGCTGCTGGCCGATGGCACCCACTTGGGCGGTCAGATCCTGCCCGGCATTGCGACGCTCCGCTCCAGCCTGCTGCAACGTACCCAGCTGCCGTCGCACCAGACCCAGGATCACCCCGGCATCTGGGGCCAAGACACCGGCCCGGCCATCGCCGGCGCTAGCCTGCAAGCGCCGGTCGCCGTCGCGGAACGCCTAGTACACCGGCTCGAGCAGCAGACCGGCGTGCCCCCGCGTCTCATCCTGACCGGTGGCGATGCCGAGCGGATCGCCACGCTCTTCGACACCCCACTCGAGCAGCATCCGGACCTTGTGCTGAGGGGGCTGGCTCGCTTCGACTGAGCCGGAGTCGGTCGAGCGCCTGTTCAAACCGGGCAGGCGCTGCAGAACACCCCTCAATGCCGACCTAGATCAATAGAGTCGGCTCGTTGCATGGTCTAGACTTTTGTGAACTCGTTCACAGCGTTCTGATGAGGCCTTCGATGGACAGCCAGACAAGCCCCCTTGATTCAGGCGAGACGTTGCAGGCCTACCTGGCCTCGTTGCGGGACGATTTGCGGCACTCGCTGGTTGAGTCGTTGCGACGTTTCGTTGAACCCGACCGGCCTGAGCACGCCGACGTAGCGGATATCAGTGCGACGTTCGAGTTCGTGGTGGATGGATCGCGGCAACGGCGTTGCTGAGCGTCTATCCCAAGGACGCATTGCTCCCGTAGCCTCTTGCGACGCGGCTTCTGCGCCAGGCCGCGTTATCCTTCAGCCGCTGTTTGTTGATCGCTTGAGTCTCCAACCTGAGGAGACGTGGCGGCAACTGTGGGTGTGTGCTGCGCTCGCAGAGAAGATCGGTGTTGGTTTGTCGTACCTGCGCTGCGGGTCCGTCGACAACGGCTGACGCCTGTGGCAGGGTCACGCCCTGATGATCTGCCAGGTAGTTTGGAGTTGTTGATGGCCCGGGAACCCTTTGCATCCATGTCCCCCTGGTACGGCGGCTACGCCTTCCAGGGAGTGGTGGTGCTCGGCACCGCACCCATCCTGTTGCCGCTCATCGTCGGCGACGCAACTGGCCCGGCTCAGGCGGGGCTTGTCGTCGCGGCGCTCTACATCGGCCAGTTGACAGCGCCCATGTTCGGTGCGCTCGCAGACGGCAGTGGGCGACATCGGCTCATCTACGCCGCCGGCTACTTGCTACTGGCCGTGGGCCTCGGGCTCTTCCCGCTCGCGCAGACGGTGCTGGAGTGGTTCATCCTGGCGCTGATGCAGGGCCTCGGTGTGGCTGCCACCAACACGGTGGCATCCATGTTCATCGTGGAATTCCGCCCCAAGGCCGAATGGGACCGGCGTATCGGCTGGATGCAAACCTGTTATGGCATCGGTCAGGCGGCCGGGCTGGGACTTGCCGCATTGCTTCAGCAGGCGCCGGCTTGGGGGATGTTGGCGTCGGCGGCGCTGATGCTGCCGGGGCTGCTGATCGGTCTGCTCGGGACACCCCGTGGACGGCGTGCTGGCCTTGGCGCGGCCGCTGCGGCAGCGCAGACCCTGAAGCGCGGGGCGTCGATCAGCGACGATGCCACCTCCCGCCGCCATGCCCCGCCGCGGCAGATCCTGCCGCATGGTCACATCGGGCCTGCCACCGGCGCGCTGCTGGGACGCTTCCTTGCGGATCTGCGCAGCCCCTATGCGCTGTTCATGCTGTGCTGGCTGCTCGTGATGCTCGGCACCTGGCTGATCTACAATCTCTATCCGCTGCTGATGCAAGAGGTCTATGGCGTCGGCGCCGGGGTCTCGTCCGTCTACTACGCCGTTGGCGCCGGCATCGGCGTCTTCGCCTACGCCCCCTCCGGCATCCTCGGCCAGCGCATCGGCGACGGTGCGGTGGTGCTCATCGGCAGTCTCATGAGCCTGCTTTCGGTCGGCGCCATGGCGGCGCTGGCGTTCTGGCAGCCGGTGGGGCTAGCGTTGCTGGGCCCGCTCGCCTTCTTGCTGCTGCCGGTGGCCTGGTCGCCGCTGATCGTCGCCGGCACGGCCTGGGCGGCGCAGCTCTCCACGATGAACGAGGGCGAGGCGGTGGGCATCCTGAATTCCACCACGGCGCTCGCCAGCGTCGCCGCCGCCTTCGGCGCCGGTGTGCTGGCGAGTCGTTTTGGCTTCGATGCCGTCCTCTATCTGGCTGCCGCGGCCATGCTCCTGGGCCTGCTGCTACTGTTGCCTTTGCGGCGTGCTGGGAGCGCGGGAGCAAGCTCTCCGGGATAGGCTGCAAGCCAAGCATTGGGCTCCGTCACCCGACCCTCCGCTCTGCCGTGCCGAAAATTGACGAAGTCACTCGCCCTGGTTTCCGGACAGGCTGAACCCATCGGTGCTGACTGTTCCGGCGCTTTCTGTCCGGCGATCAGGCGAATGGCTGTCACGACGCGGACGAGTCATTAGCCGGGCGCCTTGGTCAGCGTGATTTCCTTGCGAAGCGGCGACAGCAATTCTTACCGGCTAGTTTGGCCTGGTACATCGCTTGATCGGCCTGCCGCAGCAGTTCGACGCCGTCGACCGCGTCCGGTTGCGGGAAGAAGGTGACGCCGAGGCTCAGGGTGACGCGCAGATTGGTCTCGGCAATCCGCACGGGCTCGGCCGCTGCTGCGAGCAAGCGGTCCAGGAAGGGCGCGCTCGCCTCGTTGTCGCGGAGATCCACGAGCACGACGGCGAATTCATCGCCGCCGAGCCGGGCCAAGGTGTCGCCCTCGCGCAATATCTGCTTCAGGCGTTGTGCCATGACGATCAGGCACTGATCCCCCGCGGCGTGGCCGTACGTATCGTTAATGGGCTTGAAGCCATCGAGGTCGAGATACCCGACCGCAATGGTGCGCTCCGCGCGCTGAGCCTGCGCCATCGCCTGGCGCAGGCGGTCTTCGAACAGCAAGCGGTTGGGCAGGCCCGTCAACGCATCGGTGTAGGCCATCTGCACGAGCCGGCGCTCACTTGCGCGCAGCGCTTCCTCGGCCTGCTTGCGGGTGGTGATGTCCATCGAGGTGCCGATGACGCGTACCGGCTCGCCATGTTCGTCGCAGATAACCTCCCCTTGATCCAAGATCCAACGGCCCGCCGTCGTCCCGATCCGATATTCCATCACGTAGCGTGAACGTGCTGCGATCGCCGCGTCCATGCGTGCCTTGACGGCCGGCGCATCCTCTGGATGCACGATCTGAGTCAGGAAAACCGCTTCAGTCGGTTCCTGTGCGCCGACATTGAAATAGCGGTTGATCTCGGGGGACCAGTACAGGAGCTTGGTGCGAATATCGAATTCCCACACCCCCATCCGCGCGGAGCTCAGGGCCAGTCTCAGCCTGAGATCATTCAGGCGGTTGTTCTGCTCGCGCTGTTTGCGCTCAGTGATGTCTTGGAGCGACCCGATCAGATGTGTGCTGCCTCCGTCGTGGGCGCGAGCGAGCGCGCCTCGCGCTAGGCACACCCGCCTCTCACCATCCCGGCGGATGACCCTTAGCTCCAATGCATAGGCGGTTCCGGACCGGAGGGTCTCTTCCGCAGCCGAGCGCAGCCGGTGCCAGTCCCCCGCTGCGAAGAGGCGCGCCTGATCAGCGGCGGAGGGTGTGCCGGCAGCTGGGTCGAGCTGAAAGAGACGGAACATCCCTTGAGACCAGGTCATGGTGTCGGTCGCGACCTCCCATTCCCAGCTTCCAACAGCAGCGATCCGCTCGGTGTGGGCCAACAGCGCGAACTGCCTCTGCAGCAAGGCCTCATCGCTCGTGCGTGAGCCGACCTCCACCGCGGTGTCGTCAGTGGCGATCGAGCGCCCGCGCGCACCCTCTTGAGCATCTGCCGAGCGATGCAATCCATCGACCTCCGACGCCGCGGACGGGCTCGGCGCTGCTGATGCGCCCTCGTCCTGAGCCGCCAGTGCGCCGCGTGGGTCTTCCGAGAGCGGCTCGGTTGAGAGGGAGCGATCCTCCAGCCAGGTGTAGACGCCCTCGAGCGCACCATTGCTCGGGTTGCGAATCGGGATCGCACCAACGTTGAGCCAGACATGCGCCCGGCGTTCGGGATTGAGCACGCCGAGAACGATGTTGGCGACCGTCTCGCCAGTGCGCAGCGCCACCATAATGGGGTGCCGATCGCCGCAGAGTGGCGTTCCGTCCTCTTGGCGGGTACGCCAGTCTGCGCTGATCAGCGTCTTGCCGCGCAGCTGCTCCAGTGAGACCCCGAGCATCCGCTCGGCTGCGGTGTTGGCGGTTCTGATCTCACCCTGGGCGTTCTGAAAGACGATCCCAACGGGTAGGCCATCCAAGACCTGCTGGCACTGTGGAAAGCCATCAGGTCCTCGCTGCCGGTCGGAGACTGACATGACCAAGGTGTCCTAAGACTTGCTCGTGGATCGGTTTGTCAGATTGGGCAATGCTATCAATGGGTAGTCAGCATCAGCATTCGGCCGGGTACTTGAAATATTTTTTCAAGGCAGGAATGATTCGCACGAAACATCTTATACCAGCAAACGCCCATCACGTGTATGAGGAGCGAATTGATGAAGAACTATGAAGAATTGAGCGCCGAAGAGCTGGAGGCTGAGCTTGAGGAACTGGCCGCAAAAGAGCAGACACTCGCTCGCGCACTCGAGGCGCGCCGCGAAGAAGAAAAGCGCGAGCTGGGCAACGAGATCAAGGCAATGATCAAGGAGCGCGGCCACGACATCGAGGAGATCGTCAGTCTCGTGTTCGGCCGTAAATCCCGCAGCGACAAGTCAGGCGCTTCCAACGCCAGCTATGCCCGCTATGCGGACCCGGACAATCCTAACAACACCTATCTCCGCGGGCGGCTACCGAATTGGCTAGTCAAGAAGATGAGCGCCAACGGCTATGACCCGGGCTCGGCTGAGCAGCGGGCCCAGTTCAAAGAGGAACACCTCGTCAAACTCGCAGGCTAGCCGGGTCCGAGCATCGCGCCATTCCGCCTGCGGGAACATCAAGATGAATTAGTGTGAAGGCACTGGGTCGGTTGAGAAATGCTCACCGGCGAATATGAAGTTCTATGAAAGAGGAGGGTCTTCTCTACATAATTCTTTAAGATTTTCACACGATCTGCTGCACCTAAAGCCTGTCGATCCGGTGCATAATGCACTCAGGGTCCTACTCCAAAATTCTGGTTTGTGCAGCAGATTCTCCATTCTGCAACGTCCATTGGAAGGCAGTAGTACCGCCCGCAACAGTCACCGTTTTGTAAGGATGTGACAACGATGCAGAGTCTAAGCGTTGCGCTGGGGGCATGCGTTGCCGCCGGCACGAGTCTAATCGCGATCTTTGCGTTGCACCCGTTGGCCCCGCGCCTCGGACTGATCGATCACCCTGACGACCGGCGCAAGCTCCACCAGCGCGCTATTCCCCCCATCGGCGGTCTGAGTATCGCCGCCGGTCTGCTCGCCGCCTACCTGGCCACCTTACCCTCATCGGAGCAGACCGGCATCGCACTCTTGGGTGCCGCGCTGTTGGTCGTCGTCGGCGGCCTCGACGACCGCTTCAACCTCGATTACCAGCTCAGATTCCTTGCCCAGACCGGCGCTGCCCTGATCCTGGTCCTGGGCGCCGGCATCGAGGTCACCGGCCTCGGCAACCTGCTCGGCTTCGGTACCATCGACCTCGGCGCATTCTCGGTGCCGTTCTCGGTCATCGCCGTCGTCGGCCTCATCAACGCCTTCAACATGATCGACGGCATCGATGGCCTCTCCGGCGGACTCGCCTTGATCGCGCTCATCAGCCTCTGCATCGTCGGCGCCGCTGGTGCAACGGGCAGTGTCTTCCCGCTGCCCATCGTCTGCGCAGCATTGCTGCCATACCTGGCATGCAATCTCGGCATCGGGAGGCTACGCCAGAAGAAGATCTTCCTGGGCGACGCGGGCAGCATGCTCCTCGGCTATCTCGTTGGTTGGGCGTTGATCAGCGCTACTCAGCCGGCCGCGGCCGCAGCAGGGCAGACCGCTGCCGCATCCAATCTGGCACCGGTCATCGTCCTCTGGCTGGTCGCCATCCCGCTGCTCGATGTCTTCAACGTCATGAGCTGGCGCATGCTGCGCAAGCGCTCCCCGTTCAAGGCGGATCGCAGTCATCTGCATCACATGCTCACCCGCGTCCTTGGTCACCCCCGTATCGCCCTGGTCGTCATCCTGACGCTGGCCAGCCTATTTGCTGCCGGCGCCCTCATGGCCTGGCAGCTCGGCGCACCAGAGCCGGTGCTGTTCTATGCCGCGCTGCTCGTCTTTGCCGGCTATGTGCTCATGCAGAGCCATGTCCCGCGCGTCTACAGCGGGCGCTATCGCCGCCGTCTGCAGCGGCGCCTTGCCCTGCAAACAGTGCTGTGATCGGCAAAGTCAAGACGAGCCCCCCAACCCATGAAAACCTTTCCCCATCATCAACCGCGCTGGTACGTCGTCCAGAGCAAGCCCCGCCAGGCCGAGCGTGCCCAGAACTGCCTCGAGCAACAGGGCTACCAGGTCTTCCTGCCGCGCATCACCGTCGAGCGCGTCCAGCGTAAGCAGCGCTGCTTCGTCGAGGAGCCATTGTTCCCGAACTACCTCTTCATCCGCCTCCAGCGCTGGGTGGACAACTGGTCTCCGGTGCGCTCCACCCGCGGCGTCGCGCGGCTGGTGGCTTTTGGGAGTGAACCGGTCCCGATCGCCGACCACCTGATCGACGCCATCGCGCAGCGCTGCGCCGAGACTGCCGATCCCCGCGAACTGCACGCTGGCCAAGAGGTCCGCATCCTCGACGGCCCTTTCGCCGGCCTCAACGCCATCTTCCAGGCACCGCACGGGGAGCAGCGCGCCCACCTGCTCATTGAGCTGCTGCATCGCAAGGTCACCGTCAGCATCCCGCAGCGCCAGATCAGCGCCTGCTGCGCCTAGTGAGCCCTGATTGACCATCATGGTCCACGCGGCAAGCGCCGATCGATCAGCGCCTCGCTCGTGCATCGCGTCGGAGGTAGCGAGCCCCTTTTCCTGCCACCTGGCTTTCAGCGCTGTAGGAATCGTCCACTCTCAGCCCTGTAGGAGCCCGCTTGCCGGCGACCAGGTCTTTCAGGCTGTAGGCCCGCTTGCGGGCAGCCAGACGCTCAGCCCCGTAGGAGCCCGCTTGCGGGCGACCAGACCGCATTCGCGTCGGTGAAGATCGCCCGCAAGCGGGCTCCTACCTCACGGCCATGGCGGACGCCAGCCTCATGGCCACGGCAGGCAGCGATAATCGGTCTTGGGATCTCCGCTGTCTTGCCCTAACGGGCATGGCCTGAGCGCTGCGGCGCGCTCCCGAAGGCCGCGCCGGCCAGGAACAGATAGGCCAGCACCACCGCCGGCATCTGCATACTGAAATCCACCAGCGCGTGCAGGCCCACCTGCACCGTCGCGGCCACGAAGAGCAGCGCCAGCTCCAGCTCCTGGCGTTGCGCACTCATCACCAACGCCGTGCCCAACAGCAGCGCAAACGCGCCCATCAGCGCAATGGTCGCCGGCCAGCCGAGCTCCATCACCAGCTCCAGGTAGTCGTTATGGCCGCGCCGAAGGATCGCCGGAATGGTCTCATCGCGCACCAGCCGGAACGCCGACTCGAAACTCCCCAACCCATAGCCGAGCAAAGGCCGCTCATCGATCGCCTCCTGCATCAGCGCATACCCCTCGAAGCGCAGGTCGCCGTTCTCGAACAGGTGCGCAAAGCGCGCCGCGGTCTGATCCCCGCTCAGGAACAGGTTCAGCGCCAGCAACACCAGCGGCAGGCTCACCAGTGCCAGCCCGAGCGTCCGTGTGCGTCCGGTCGGCAAGCGCAAGCTCCACCCCGACAACAGCAACGTCAGGCCGGCCAGGAAGGCCACCAGCCCCATGCGCGACTCGCTCAGCAGCAGCGCCAGGAAGCACACCACGGCCGCGATCACCAGCGGCCAACCGGTGGTGCTCACATCCTCGATGAAACTGCGCAACCGCGCGCGCCGATCGGTCTCGCGGCTGGCCAATTGCCGCAGATAGCGCAGGATCAGCGCCAGCGCCGTCAAGGTCCCAAGGCCGACATAGGTCGCATAGTTATTCCGATTGATGAAGGTTGAACGCACCAGATCGGCGCCGACGATATCATCGAACCACAGAAACGACTCGAACCCGGCGAAATAGACCACCAGCCCGTAGACCGCATAGCTGGTCTGCGCCGCAATGAACAGACGCAGCAGCAATTCCCGGTTGCGGCCGCGCCGGCACAGCCAGAACGCCAGCCAGGCGAACACCAGGAAGGTGAGGAAGTGGGTCGCCACCTGCAGCGAGCGCTCCGGCACCAGCGACAACGCCCCGGCCAGCTCCGGGCGCTCCAGCAGACTGCGCGTCTGCGCCCAGGCCGGATGCTCGAGCCCTGGGAACAGCCCCGGCAGACCCTGCGTGTAGCCCCACAGGATCACCCCCAGCGCCAGCGCGCTGGCCGCCACCACCGGCGGCTGCGGCAGGGTGATACCGCGCCCGCGGTGCCGGCGCTGCAGCACGAACGACACCACCGCCAGCGCCACCACCACCCCATAGAGCGCCGGCCACACCGCATAGACGCTGCCAAAGGGCAGGGGGCTGAGCACCAGCAACGCCGCGAATAGCCAGAACGACAAACCGCGCGTCGGCGCCTGCCGACGGCGTAAGGCGGAGTGGGACAAGACAGCGGAACTGAGCATTAAGCGACTCCTTGAATGAACCTCTAATCGGGCAACGGCCGCGGCCCGCCTTCGCGCGTATCCAAAAGCCAACGCCCGGTTCCCTCGAGCACCAGGCAGCTGAGCCGACCGGTGGCATAGGCACCGGTGTCCACGCCGATCCGATTCGCGCGGACATCAACAGCAACGCTCACGTGATGGCCATGCACCACCATCAGTGGATGCGGCTTGCGAGCGCTCAGAAAGGGCTCGCGAATCCAGAGCAGGTCCTGCGGCGCCTGCGCCTCCAACGGCACGCCCGGGCGAATCCCCGCATGCACGAAGAGATAATCACCAAACCGGCGTGAGAGCTCGAGCTGCTCCAGAAACGCGAGATGATGCGCCGGCAGCGCCGCCCGCAATGCCGCCGCGGCCTCCAGCAGCCCGTCGGCATCCGGGGTCGGCGGCGCCACCTGGTACGAGCTGAGCGTCGCCAACCCGCCGAACTCCAGCCAGTGCGCTCCGGCCAGCGGATCAGCCAAGAAGCCCAGCATCGCCTGCTCGTGATTCCCCATCAGGCAGCAGCGGTTCAGTGCTGCCGCCGGTGGCCGGCTCAAGCACTCCAAGACCTCCCGGCTCTGCGGGCCGCGGTCCACATAGTCGCCCAAGTAGATCAGCCACCGATCCCGATCCGGATACCGAGCCGCATCGGCTTCGATCCGCGCCTGTAACGGCTCCAACAGATCCGCACGCCCATGGATATCGCCGACCACATACAGGCGCATCTCCTCGGGCGCGCGCGCCGGCTCCGGGCGCGCGGTACGCCGACCATCCGTCATCCATCCCCACATCGCCACGCTCCATCGAACTGCTGAACCAAGCGCCAAGCTGCCCAACAAGCCGCCCAACAAGCTGCCCAAACTGTGCACTCCGTCACAATCTACGCACACTCATTCGCCTGATCACTCAAGCGGAACTCGCTTCGGCCGAATCGTTTGATTAGAGCCGAAGACCGAGAACCTGCCCGTGATTCATTTTGCGCCAATCAGGCGTATGCGCGCGTTCAGTCGCGCGTTCAGTACTGCTGATTCCAGGCGGAAGCAGCGGCCATCTCAATGGCGATTCTTTGCGTTGATCTGCATCGGCCAAATGTTGATCACGAGTCCGGCCATTGCCAATAGCTTTGAGCGCGATGGCATCTTCACGCAGACCGGCAAAAAGTACGTGGATTTTCGGCCCATTCCGAAATGGTCCAATCTCCTGGAGCGTTTCGAGGCGGAGGAGCGTCGCGACCAAGACTGCCGTCGCCACGGCGCCGGCCGCTGCCCCTACGATCGCTGGAAGCGCACCATCGATACGCTCAGGTTCAAGAGCAAGGCCGCCCAGGTCAGCGGTGTGAATGAATTTGCCAATCAATGGCGATACGTTGCAGACGCCGCGAATTGGGGCCAAGAGGATTATTGGGCAATACCTGGTGAGTTCTTCCGCAAAGCCGGTGACTGTGAAGACTATGCATTCGTCAAGTTCATGAGCCTGCGCGCCCTCGGCTTCAGCAATGATGAGCTCCGCTTGGTCGTGGTGGAAGACCTTAAACATAACAGCCAGCACACCGTGGTCCTGGTCGAGCTTCATGGCCGTGTACTGCAATTGGACAACCAAATCGATCAGGTGATTCCAGCTGAATCGGTACACCACTATAAACCCATCTATGCGGCCAATGAACAGGCCTGGTGGCTCTACCGCTAGGATGCCGCATTCCGCGCACGACGAAAATACCGAACCCCTCCTGATCGGAGATATCTACATACTTCTTCATTTTTCTTAAACACCCTGCCTGTCGATAATTTAGGCACTTTGACAATCTCGGTCACTGCCGGAGCCAAGGTGCCTCAATGAAGAACCCACGCATCGCTGTAACGGTCCTGAGCTTGCTGATCGCGCTTGGCGTGCACACCAGCGGCCAAGCCCAACCCACGCTCGCAACAGAAGCGCCCGCCGCTGCGCCGGTCGGTGCCCAGGCCGAGGTTGCCGGAACAGAGCAAACCCCGATCACCCCCGTCACACCCGAGACCCTGCGCCAGGCCATCGCGGACGGCACCTTGGACGACGTCATCACCGAGGCCTTGGGTGAGAGCCCTGGGCCGGAGCAGATCGCCGCCCTGCAGCAAGCGCTCGATAACCTGGCGGTGAACGCGCCAGCCGATGCCGCCGTTGCCGCGCAAGCCGTGGTCGCCCATGCGCGGCTGCTGGCTGTCGACAACCCGCAGGGCGCGGTCGACGTCGCCCGGTCAGCGGTCCGTGCACTGACCTATCCTGCGGTTGCCGACGCCGTACCTGATGTCGTCGGCCAGAGCCTGGCGGAGGTGGTTGGCGTGGTCACGCTGGCGGAACGCTCAGGCGAGAGCCAAGGCCTGACCCTGACGGGGACTGAGGTCGCCCAGCAGGTGGTCGACTTCGCCCAGACCAACGATGCCGTCAGCGCCGCGGTGCCGGACTTCGACCAGCGCGTCGCCGAGGCCGAGGAGTTGGCCGATGTCCAAGCCGATCTGGCCGGTGTCGCCCCTGCCGCCGAGGGCGAGCAGGCCGCCGAGGGCGAGCAGGCCGCCGATGAGGTCGGCGACGACCCGGGCCTCGGAGAGGCCGCTGAGCTGGTCAGCACGCTGACGACCGCCGTCGACGAGGGCGGTGGCGGCGGCGGCTCGATCATCAGCCCGGCCGCACCCTGACGCCATCGCGCAGGCCGCTCATTGAGCGCGATGCCGGCACAGCGTCGGCGTGCCTGCTTCAGCCTGTCTGATCAATGATAAGGAGGTGACCCGTGCGAGTCCTCGTCTCGACCTGGATCATCATCACTGTTGCGGCTCAAGGCCTAGGCATCGCTGCCGCGCGGGCACAGGACACAGCCGGCGACATCGCCTATGACGTCAGCGACGCGCTGCGCCCGCTGCAGGCCCGGGGCATCGGCTCCCTGCGCCTGGGCGCCTGGTTGCTGACGCCGGTCGTCAACATCGGCCAGACCTACGACGACAACATCTTCGCCCGGCCCGATGACGAGGTCGACGACTTCATCACCGATATCGACCCGGTCATCACCCTGGCCTCGGACTGGAACCGCCACCAGACCGCCTTCGAGCTCAGCGGCAGCTTCGGTTTCTACCAAGCGAACCCGGACGAGAACCGCCGCGACTACTCCATCGCCAACACCACCGTGCTCGACGTCTGGGCCGGGACCCAGCTCACCAGCGATCTGCTGTACCGCCATGCGCAGACCCCGCGGACCTCGCCTGACAACATTGGCGCCTCCGCCGAGCCACTGAGGTTCGACGAACGCCGCGCCAGCCTCGAGTTCTCGCGCGACCTCAGTATCTTCACCCTCAGCCTCAGCGGCACGGTGAAGCGTCTGACCTACTCGAATAGCGAGGCTGTCGGCGGCGGCACCATCAACAATTCCGATCGCGACCGCACCGACAGCGGCTATGCGATCACCCTCGGCTACGAGCCGTTCCCGCAGACCAGCGCCTCGCTCAGCGTCGGCTATGAGAACGTCGACTACGACGACTCCGCCCAATTCGGCGGGCCGGACCGCGACAACAACGGTTTGGCCATCGACCTCAACGCCAGCAAGACCATCAGCGAGCTCTGGAGCATCGATCTCAACCTGGGCTACCGCCCGCGCGACTTTGCCGACCCCAGCCTGGACGACCTCAGCGGCAGCAAGGCCATCGTGCTGGGCGCCGACGTCCAATGGGCACCGACGCGCCTGACCTCGCTCACAGGCACTCTCGCGCGGCGCTCCTACGAGACCACTCAGGCCGGCGCCTCGGCCATCGTTGGCACCTTCGCCACGCTCGGCGTCGAGCACCAACTGCTGCGCCACCTCGAGGTCAGCGCCGGGCTCGATTACAACCTGAGCGACTACGAAGGCGCCACCCGGGAGGACCGCGATTACGGCCTCAGCCTCGGGCTCGAATACACGCTGATGCGGTTCTTGGCCATCGAGGCCGAATACAGCTACCGCGAGCGTGACAGCACCGATGACAGCGCCGACTACGACAAGAACACCGCCTACCTCGGCCTACGGCTGAGCTTCTGATCACCGCACATCATGGAGAGACCGAATATATGACCCTCCCAGCATGCCCCACGCACCGGATGCCGCGGCCCAGCCTGTTGCTGTGGATCGGGTTGCTGCTGCTCACAATGCCCCAGCTGCTGCCGGCCCAAGGCGCCGACTACCAGCTCGGCCCCGGCGACAAGCTGCGCATCACCGTCTTCGCTGAGCCCTATCTCTCCGGCGAATACATCGTCAGCGCCAACGGCTCGGTCTCGATGCCGCTCATCGAACCAGTGGAGGTCGGCGGCCGCACGGTTCAAGAGGCCGAGGACTTGGTGGAGCAGGGCCTGCGCGCCGGCTTCATCGGCGATCCCGACGTCGCCATCGAGGTCCTCGACTACCGCCCCTTCTTCATCATCGGCGAGGTCAAGAACCCGGGCAGTTATCCCTACGTCGCCGATATGTCGGTGTTGCATGCAGTGGCCATCGCCGGCGGCTTCACCGCGCGCGCAGCGAAGCAAAAGATCGAGATCCAGCGCGACGGCGACGTGCTGCGCTCGGTTGCGAACACCACCCCGGTCCTGCCGGACGACATCATCACCGTCAAGCAGCGCTTCTTCTAGATCACGTATGGACAACGGACGCAACGCGCTGCCTCCAGGGAGTCAGCCCTATCCCGCCTACCAGATCCCGGCGGACCCGCACGCCCACCTGGGCCCG
This sequence comes from Halochromatium glycolicum, assembly GCF_016584085.1. Taxonomy (GTDB): domain Bacteria; phylum Pseudomonadota; class Gammaproteobacteria; order Chromatiales; family Chromatiaceae; genus Lamprobacter; species Lamprobacter glycolicus. The sequence goes on from NZ_NRSJ01000030.1 coordinate 53,390, forward strand.
ACCTCCATGGGCCCGACCGAAGAGCGCGACGGGCCCGACCTACGCGCACTGCTGAGTGTCCTCTGGCGCCGCCGCTACGTCATCCTCGGCACGGCCCTGTTCATCTACCTGCTGGCGTTCATCTATCAGATCCAGCTCACGCCCCGGTACACCGCCTCGACCCTGCTGACGCTCCAGTTCCGCAGCGAGGCCGTCGTCGACATCCAGGCGGTCATCTCCGGCCTCTCGGCCAACGAGAGCGTCATCCAGACCGAGATGGAGGTCATCTCGTCGCGGCGCTTGATCAGCCAGCTCGTCGACCGGCTGAATCTGACGCGCGACCCCGAGTTCAACCCGGCCCTGCGCGATGACAGCTCGCTGCTGCAGCTGCTCGACCCGCGCACCTACCTCTCCTCGGACTGGTTGATTGCGCTGGGTCTGGAGGAACCGCCCGAGCCGCTGAGCGAGGCCGAGCGCGAACAGCGCCAACGCGCTGCCGTCATCGGCCGCGTCAGCAGTGCGCTCAGCGTCAGCAGCCCGCGCATGGCGTACACCATCAAGATCGCGTTCGAGTCCGAGAACCCGCACACCGCCGCCCGGCTCGCCAACACCCTGGCGCAGGTCTATCTGGACGACCAGCTCGAGGCCAAGTTCGAGGCCACCCAGCGCGCCACCGACTGGCTCAGCACCCGCATCGCCGAGCTGCGCCAGCGCGTCGTCGCCGCCGAGCGCGCGGTCCAGGCCTACCGCGAAGAGCATTCGCTGATCGAGTCCGGCAACCAAGGCACGATCAGCGAGCAGCAGCTCGCGCAGCTCAACGCCGACCTGGTCGCCGCCAAGACCCAGCTCGCCGAGGCCAAGGCCCGCTACCGCCAGATCCAGGACAGCGGCCCGGCCAACGCCGCAGCCCTGGGCGAGGTCATGAAATCGCCCATGATCCAGCGTCTGAGCCAACAGGAGGCCGACATCCAGCGCGAGGCCGCCGAGCTCTCCGAGCGCTACGGCCGCAAGCACCCGGAGGTGATCAATGTCCGCTCCGAGCTGCGCGACATCCGCCGCAGCATCAGCGCCGAGATCGCCAAGATCGCCAAGAGCGTCGAGAACGAGGTCGAGCTGGCCCAGGCCCGGGTCGACGACCTGAGCGCCACCCTGGAAGACCTGCAGGCCAAGAAGGCGCAGCTGGAAGGCTCGCGCATCGAGCTGCGCGAACTCGAGCGCGAGGCCGAATCCAGCCGCCTCCTGCTCGAGACCTTCATGAACCGCTTCAAGGAGGTCAGCACCCAGGAGGGCCTGCAGAAGCCCGATGCGCGCATCCTCTCCGCGGCGCAGCCCGGCACCCAGACCTTCCCCAACCGGCAGCGGTCACTGATCATCGCCTTGATCCTCGCGCTGGGCGCCGGCGTTGGCCTTGCCTTCCTGCTGGAGAAGCTCGACAACGGCTACCGCACCCCGGAGCAGCTGGAGCAGGCCCTGCGCATGCGCGGCCTCGGCATGGTGCCCAAGCTCAGCGCGCTGAAGCTGCGCGGGCGCACGCCCGCACAATACGTGCTGCAGAAGCCCGCCTCCTCCTACGGCGAGGCCCTGCGCACCGTCTACACCGCCATCACCCACGCCCGCGCCGGCGGCGCCAGGCCCAAGCGGCTGCTGGTGACCTCCTCGCTCGCCGGTGAGGGCAAGACCACCTTCTGCCTCAGCATGGCGCGCCTGCTGGCCCTGGCCGGCAACAACCGCATCCTGTTGCTGGAGGCCGACCTGCGCCGCGGGCGCGTGGGCAAGGCGCTCGCCAACACCGGCGCCGCGGCCGAGGCCCCGCCCGTCTCGGACTACCTCACAGGCGAGGTCGCCGACTGGCGCCACTGCGTGCACACCGAGCCCGACAGCGGTCTGGACCTGATCGCCGCCGGCGCCAAGGTCCAGCACCCGCAGACCCTGCTGCAATCGGCGGCCATGCAACGCCTGCTCGACGAGGCCGCCGACAGCTACGACCTCGTCCTCATCGACACCCCACCGCTGCTCGCGGTAGCCGATGCGCTGGTGCTCACCGACCATGTCGATGCCACCGTGCTCCTCGTGCAATGGGAATCGACGCCGCGCGACGCCGTCAAGAGCACCCTGGCGATGCTGCGCAAGGCGCACGCACCGGAGGGCGGGGTACTGCTGACCCAGGTGGACGTCAAGAAGCACGCCTACTACGGCTATGGCGACTACGCCTCCTACTACGGCCGCTATGGCACCTACTACAGCAATTGACCCTGAACGCATCGAGGCCCCCGCACCCGGCCACGCCGCCGGCACTGACAGCTGGAGCGGGCGCGACGGCCTGATCGCCGCGCTCGCGCTCATCACCGCCGTCGCGCTGCTGCTGCTGGCCGGCAACCAACTGCTCACCCAACTGACCCGCATCCCCGCCAACAGCTACTACGAGCTGCGCCAATCGCAGTTCCGCTCACCCGAGCACGGCCAGGGCTACCTGCGCGAGGCCCTCTCGCGCCTGCAGCGCATTCCGCCCGAGCGCCGCGGTGCCCAGGAATGGCGCCGCCTGGCCGCCGCCTGGCTGCTGCGCCGGGTGCCGCCGGACGACTTGGAGCAGCGCGCGCAGCGCGACCGCGCCATCCGCCAGGCCATCACCGCCAGCCTGATCCAGGAGCCGGTACAGGCACAGAGCTGGGCCTATCTGGCTGATCTGCAGCAGACCCCGCCGGCCGACTGCGCCGCCGCCATGGCCGCCCTCACGCAATCCTTCCGCGTCGCGCCGGTCGAGCCGACCCTGGCCGCCTACCGGCTGGCGCTGGCCGCGCGCTGCCCCATGCAATGGACCCCGGAGCTGCTCACCGCGCTGCGCGCCAACCTGCTGGTCCCCTATGCAGACGACCGCGCCATCAGCGCCTGGGCGGCCGAACGCCCGCGCGTGCAGCGCATGATCCGCCGCCTGCTGCAACCGCACCCGCAGGCCCTCGCACGCTTCGAGCGCGCACTGGAGGCCGCGGCCGGCTGAGCATGCTTTTGGGGTCATGCCCTTGCCAGCAGCGCCCGGAGATGATCGAATAGTGCTCTGCGTTCACCTATGAACGCACACGAGCAAGACAAACGAGCCCAGGAGCCCAGGAGCCCAGGAGCCCAGGTGCCCAGGCGCCCAGGCGCCCAGGCGCCCAGGCACTCAGGCACCCAGGCACCAGCAAATGTCCCAAAAAGAACGGTTGGGGCAGTGCGGCAGCTATGGCCCAACGTTCATGACACGTCGTCCCGGCCGGGAAGCCGGGACCCAGGCCAGGGACAGGTCACGTCCAGCAACCAAAGCCCGTCCAGGCCAAACTCCCAGAAGCCGGGACCCAGGCCGGGGACAGGTCACGACCAGCAAACCAAAGCCCGCCCAGGCCAAACTCCCAGAAGCCGGGACCCAGGCCAGGGACAGGTCACGTCCAGCAACCAAAGCCCACCCAGGCCAAACTCCCAGAAGCCGGGACCCAGGCCAGGAACGGGTCACGTCCAGCAAACCAAAGCCCGTCCAGGGCAAATTCCTAAACCGGCAGCTACATGGAACTAATCCAAAGGGTACGAGACAAGGCAGAGTTGGGCATCTTGCGCAGGTCGCTGCACTACTTCGGATGCTCATGTTCAGCCTTTAGAAACTGCCCATCAACTTCTTCCCGATTTGCGGGCCAGCGTTGGGCGATCATCGGGAAGTAGAAAATGGACAGCCACTTACCATCGCGGCGCCGAGCATCGTCTTTGAAGCGCGCGGTAAGATCTGCGTGACTCGTCAGCTGCCCCAGACCGACGCCTATGACCACCGCTGCCTTTCGACCCCCACCGGGCGGATTCATCTTGTTGCTGGCCCCACTCGTTCTGCTTGGGCTCCATTACGGCTACGAGGCCTATCTTGCCGAGGCCTGCATCGCTGATGGGGGATCGTTCAACTATGAGGCCTGGACCTGCTCGCTGACTGAGCAGTTCGAGGCCAGGCCCTACCTCCATCGCCATTGGGGCAAAGCCCTGATCGCGTTGAGCTTCTCGCTCAGCGGCTTGATCGTGCTGATGCTGAGCTGGCTGAGACATCGACAACGCTGATCGGCGATCGACGCCCGCTTGCTTGGGATCATCACTGACATCTGCGGCGCCTGCCGCCCGAATTGGGAACAAGGCTCCGCTCGACGACCTCCAGCAGCGCCGCCCGCTGCGACTGCGCGAGCGCCCGCTGATCGTCATGGAATGCTCCGTCATCGCCGAGCGTTCCCTGGGGCTGGGCTACAGTGACGAGGCCCTAGCGCTGATGCAGCGCTATCGTGACACCTGCCGCCGCTTCAGCGGCGACTTCACGCTGCTCTGGCACAACTCGCATCTGGAGTCCGAGAGTGAAACTCGCCTATGCTGACCATGGACCGAGGGTGTCGCCGCCGGCGAGGCGAAGCAACCGTTGAGATTCTCACAATGATTCAAAGCTACACCGCAAGATACACAAGCATCCCCTCCGGATACCTCGGTCAGTTGATTGACTGGCCCGAGGTCATGACCGAAGGGAGGACCTTGGAGGAATGCCGCGACCTGCTTCGGGACGCCCTGAACGAGATGGTTCTCGCTTACCGAAAACTCGACAAAGAGATACCACGCGGCAACGCCTTACTTGAACAAGTTGCCGTGGAGCTCGAGCATGTCGGTGAAGCGGCGTGACCTTGTGCGATACTTCGAGGCGCATGGGTTCTATCTGCTGCGTGAAGGTGCCAATCATGCAATCTATACCAACGGAACCAAGGTCATCCCGATTAAGCGGCATCGACAGCTTGATCGCATCACGGCGAATGAGTTGTGCAAGCAGGCTGGACTTGACCCGAAGTATTAAGGATGCCCGTTCATGCTCAGCCTCCGCTGAGCCGCCGCACCACCACTGAGGGCATCCCGGCCACTTCCCCTCCGTCATGCCGGCCCACCCCTCCGTCATGC